>JALSJQ010000009.1 GCA_026989275.1 Albidovulum sp. | reverse complement strand
TGGGCATGGACGTGGTCGAGGTCGCTCCGGCCTATGATCACGCCGGCATCACCGCCATTGCCGCGGCCCATGTGGCGACCGAGCTGTTGTGCCTGTGGGCCCATCATCGGCGCTTCGGCGCCCGCTGAAGGGCCTGCATGCTTCAGGCGGGCAGGGGCGGGGTCGGCTCAGCCCCCCTCGGCAGCCGCGGCACCCCGGCCCGCGTGGCGGTTGGCCCGGTCGGCCCGGATCGCCTCGCCGATCTCGAGCGTGTAGCGGGCGAGGCGGTCGAGGACGTCGAGGGCGCGTTCGCGGTCTTCGATGGCGATGGCGGCATGCAGCTTGCGGTGCAGCGAGGTGATGATCGCCCGCTTGCGCTGGGTGTAGGTGATCATGTTCATCAGCGGCTGCATGGCCTCGATGGCGCTGGCGAGCTGGAAGGTCAGCACCGGATTGCCGGCCGCCTCGACCAGGGCGACATGGAAGGCCACGTCCGAGGCGCAGAAGGCCTGATCGGACAATGCCGGATCTTCCTGGCGGGCGATCTCGGCCTGCATGCGCGCGAGATGCTCGCTGCCGTGGCGGGCGGCGGCCAGAGGAACGGCCGCGGCCTCGAGGGCGAATCGCGCCTCGCAGGCCGTCTCGAAATCGACCGCGTTCATCGACAGGGCCAGGGTGGTGAGTGCCTGCATCTGGGCGCGGACATCGTCGAAGGACAGCTTGCGGACGAAGGCGCCGCCCGCCGCGCCGCGACGGGTGCGGATCAGGTTCTGCGCCGCCAGCCGCTTGAGCGCCTCGCGCACCGTCGGCCGCGACACTCCGAAATTCGCCGCAAGCTCGGCTTCGGAGGGCAAACGCTCCCCCTCGATCAGCCGCCCCTCGAGGATGGCGGTGCGGATCTGGTCGGCAATGGCGACGGAAAGATCACCGCATCGGCTCTCGCGCGCGGCTGCTCTGGCATCGGTCGGCCGGTCCATCGGTCCGGTGGCTCCGGTTTTCGGCACGGGCGCCTCAATTGTAAGACAATAGTTGACAAGACCTGCCGCTCTCGCGACTGTGGCTGTGCAGTCTATGCCAGCACGCCCCGCTCGCCAAGCCGTTCGCTTGACGCACCCGGTGCTCATGCGCGGGGCAGGGGCGGAGCGGCGTCAGGACCGCGGGAAGATGCGTTGCAAGGAGCGAGGAACAGGAATGAGCGCACGGATCGACGAGATACTGGCCGCCGCGCGGCGCCACGCCGAAGAAGTGGTGGCTCCCGATGTCGCGGCGTGGAACGAGGCCGGCACATGGCCCCGGGAGGCCTCCGATGCGGCGGCCCGGGCCGGTCTTCTGGGGCTCTACGCGCCCGCCGAATGGGGCGGGCAGGGTCTGCCGCTCGCGGAGGGCATCCGGGTCTATGAGGAGCTTGGCCGGGCCGACGGCGCCTATGCCTTCGCCCTCTCGATGCACAACATCTGCACCTATGCCGTCTGCGGCTTCGGCACCGATGCCTTCAGGGAGAAATGGGCGCGCGATCTGACCTCGGGGCGCAAGCTGGCCAATTTCTCGCTGACCGAGCCCCAGTCGGGCTCCGATGCGGCCAACATGAAGACCCGCGCCGTCATCAACGGGGATGGCACCTGGACCATCAACGGCAGGAAGGCCTGGGTCAGCCTGGCGGGCGAGGCCGATGTCTATCTCACCGTGGTCAAGACCTCGGACGCGCCCGGCCACAGGGACATGGCGATGATCGCCATTCCGAAGGACACGCCGGGCCTTTCCTTCGGGCCGCGTTACGAGACGCCCTCCTACAATTTCCTGCCGCTTGCCGAGATGCATCTCGACAACGTCACCGTGCCCGAGGAGAACATCATCCTGCCGGTCGGCAAGGGGCTCTCGGGGGCGCTGATGGCGATCGACATCGCCCGCGTCTCGATCGCGTCGGGCTGCTGCGGGCTGATGCAGTCGGCGCTCGACATCGCGCTGGCCTACACGTCGCGCCGCAGGATGTTCGGCGGGGTCTGCCTCGATCTCGAGGGCATCCAGTGGATGCTCGGCGAGGTGGCGACGGAGCTCGAGGCCTCGCGGCTTCTCTACCGGGCGGCGGCCGAGGCGCTCGGCACCGAGCGCGGCCCGGTGATGGCGGCCCATGCCAAGCGCTTCGTGCCCGATGCCGCCCTCAAGGCCGCCACCATCTGCACCCAGGCGCTCGGCGGTTCGGGGCTGCTCGCGCCCTGGCAGCTCGACCGGCTGTCGCGCCTGGCGCAGATGCTGCGAATCGTCGATGGCACGACCGAGATCTGCCGGGTGGTGATCGGCCGCGATCTCAGGCGCCGGGCGCAGGAAGTGCCGGAGGTGCCGGTGCCGAAAGGCTACGGCGAGGCGTGATGCCGGTCGAGAAGGGGGAGGGGGCCGCCGGCGTCGCCGCCACCCGCCCATGAACAGGATGCACAAACAGGACGGGCCCCGCCGCGCCGCCACCGGATGCGGGCGGGCCGCGCAAGGAGGAACGGAAATGGCTTTCAGGGCACTTGTCGTCGACAAGGACGCGGAAGGAAACGTCACCCACAGGATCGAAACCCTCGACGAGAGCCGACTGCCGGCCGAGGGGGACGTGACGGTGGCCGTCGAATATTCGACCGTCAACTACAAGGACGGGTTGTGCCTCAGCCCCTCGGGGGGCGGGCTCGTCAAGACCTATCCCCATGTGCCTGGGATCGACTTTGCCGGCACCGTGATCGAGAGCGACGATCCGGCGTGGAAGCCGGGCGACAAGGTCATCCTCACCGGCTGGCGCGTCGGCGAGATCTGGTGGGGCGGATATGCCGCGAAGGCCCGGGTCAAGGGCAAGTGGCTGGTGCCGCTGCCCGAGGGCATGACCGCGCGGCAGGCGATGGCGATCGGAACGGCGGGTTTCACGGCGATGCTGGCGGTCATGGCGCTCGAGGATCACGGCCTCGCCCCGGAGAACGGCCCGGTGCTGGTGACGGGGGCGGCAGGCGGCGTCGGCTCGGTGGCGACGGCGATGCTCGCCCATCGCGGCTACGAGGTGGCGGCCCTCACCGGACGGCCCGAGGCGGCGGGCGACTATCTGCGCCATCTCGGCGCCAGCACCATCGTGCCGCGTGAGGAGATGGCAGAACCCTCGAAGAAGCCGCTCGAGCGGGAAACATGGGCCGGTTGTGTCGATGCGGTGGGCGGCACGGTGCTCGCGCGCACCCTCGCGCAGCTCCGATACGGGGCATCTGCCGCGGCGGTCGGGCTTGCGGGCGGGGCGAAGCTCGAGACCACGGTCATCCCTTTCCTCCTGCGCGGGGTCAACCTTCTCGGCATCGATTCGGTCTTCGCCCCGATCGAGAAGCGCCGCCGGGCCTGGGAGCGGCTTCTGCATGATCTGCCGATGGAGAAGCTCGAGGAGATGATCGTGCCGGCCACGCTCGAGGACGTGCCGCGGCTCGGCGAGGACATCCTCGAGGGCAGGGTGCGCGGTCGTGTGGTGGTGGACGTGAACGCCTGATACGCCCACGGCTCTCCCCGTCGTCACGGGGAAGAGGAGGCGGTTCGCCGGGCATTCCGGCACGCCCCTCTCCGCCGGAAGGGGGCCGGTGCATCTTTCGGGAGTGCGCCGATGCGTTTCCGGGATGCCCGGTCTCTTCACGGGAGGAGGTGCTCCGGCCCATCCATCGGAAAGGATCCTCGGGCGCGGGTGCCGCATCGTTTTGCTGCGGCCTCTTCCTGCACCGCCCGGCAAGCCGCCCGGGCAGGCATCGCGCGGGGGCCTCCCGGCCGGGTGCGTCAGGGTGGTTGACGCAGGCGCGCCCCCTCGTGAAAGTGCCGGCAGGGCCGCGCAACGGACGAGGCACGGGTCCGCCGCCCGGCGCGGGGCGGCTCGCAGGATGCGGCCGTGGCAGAGGGGAGGGTCTTCATGCTGACAATGGGGCGTCTCGTCGCCGCCGTCTTCTGGGCCGGGCTCGGTCATGCGGCCGGGCGGCTCGTTCTCGAGGGATTGCCGCCGGAGCTGCCGGCCGGGAGGATGCCCGCCGTCACGGCCGCCATCGGCTCCGCCGTCGCGTGGAAGTTCGCGGGGCCGTTCTCGATCCGGGCGGCGGGATTGCAGGTGAACCGTGCCGAGGCGATCTCCTTCGGGTTCCAGACCTCCTTTCTCCTCTGGCTCTCCTCGCTGGCCTTTCATGCCGGCGCGAAGATGATCGACAAGGCCCTCGACAAGCGCTACGGCTCGGACGTGCTCCTGGCGCTGACCGACATTTTCGCCCTGATGTGGAAATTCGCCCGTTACACGCTGCGCCTCGATGTCATGGCGCTTCTGATTCTCGGCGGGGTGATCGGGGGGCTGCTCGTCGAGGCGATTTCCCGGCGGTGGCAATGAGGGGCGCGGGTGCGGGGCGCCCCCGATGGGAGGAATGGCCATGAACGGGAGCCCGGAACGGGCCGGATCCTTGCCGCAGATGCACGCGGTGCTGCGCGCGGCCGAGGGGCGTTTCTTCTTCTACGGAACCTTGCGCGATCCGCTCGTGCGCGAGCGTGTGCTCGGTCGGCCCGTGCCCGCCGCCACGGTGCATCCGGCCAGCCTCCCCGGCTGGGCGGTGCGCCATGTGGCAGGGGAGAGCTGGCCGATGATCGTGCCGGCTCCCGGAGGGGTGGCCGAGGGGGTGGTGATCGAGGGTGCGACGGCGGGAGATCTTGCGCGTCTCGTCTTCTTCGAGGATGGCGACGACTACCGCCTCGAACCGGTTGCCGTCACCCTTGCGGACGGACGGCGCGCCCCGGCCGCCATGTTCCGCCCCGTCGATGGGGCCGAGGCCGGGCCGCCCTGGGATTTCGAGGCCTGGCGCGCGGCCGATGGCGGGCTTCTGGCCGAGACGCTGGCGGAGTTCATGGAATGGTTCGGCCGCCGCTCGGCCGACGAGGCCCACGGGCTGTGGAAATGGGTCGAGAGCCGGGCGCTGGCGCGTCTCGCGGGGAGACGGAACGCCGCTCCCGCCACGTTTCGGCGCCGGCCCGTTCCCGGCGATGTCGAACGGATCGCGGTCGAACGGCCCTGGAGCGGCATCTTCGCCGTCGAGGAACACGTCCTGCGCCATCGCCGCTTCGATGGCGGAATGACCCCGCCGCTTCGCCGGGCCGTCTTCGTCTCGGGAGATGCGGTCACGGTGCTGCCATGGGATCCCCGGCATGACACGGTGCTCGTCGTGGAGCAGTTCCGCGCCGGCCCCCTTGCCCGTGAGGACGCCAATCCTTGGTTGCTCGAACCGATCGCGGGGCGGCGGGAGGAGAACGAACCCTGGGAAGCGGTGGCCCGTCGCGAGGCGCAGGAGGAGGCCGGCATCGCCCTCGGCCGTCTCGTGCGCGTCGCCGGCTACTATCCGACGCCGGGAGCGATGGCGGAATATGTCGTCTCCTTCGTGGCCGAGGCTGATCTCGGCCCGGGCGGGGATGGCGGCGTGCACGGTCTTGCCGCGGAACACGAGGACATCCGCGCCCATATCCTCCCCCTTTCGGCTCTCGAGGCGATGGTCGGGAGCGGCGAGGCGATGGATGCGCCGCTGATCCTCTCCGCGCTCTGGCTTGCGGCCCACAGGGAGCGCTTGCGGGTGGAATGGGGGCATGGTTGACTGAGCGCGGGCGCGGCGCCGGCCACGGCCGCCCTCGTCGCTGGACAGGACAGATCGGAGAGTGACATGAAACGCTGCCGCAATCTCGAGGAAGCGATCGGCGACACGCCTCTCATCCGCCTGCGCGGTCCTTCGGAAGCCACGGGCTGCGAAATCTGGGCCAAGGCCGAATTCATGAACCCCGGCCAGTCGGTCAAGGACCGGGCGGCGCTCTGGATCATCCGCGACGCCGTCGCCCGCGGTGCGCTCGGGCCGGGGGGCACGATCGTCGAGGGAACGGCGGGCAACACCGGCATCGGGCTGGCTCTCGTGGGCAATGCGATGGGGTTTCGCACCGTGATCGTCATCCCCGAGACCCAGAGCCGGGAGAAGAAGGACATGCTGCGCCTTGCCGGGGCCGAGCTCGTCGAGGTGCCGGCGGTGCCCTATCGGGATCCGAACAATTATGTGCGCTATTCCGAACGCCTTGTCGCCGAGCTTGCCCGCACCGAGCCCAATGGCGCGATCTGGGCCAACCAGTTCGACAATCCCGCCAACCGCCAGGCCCATATCGAGAGCACCGCGCCCGAGATCTGGGAACAGACCGGCGGCCGGATCGACGGTTTCATCTGCGCCGTCGGTACCGGCGGCACGCTGGCCGGCACGGCCATGGGGCTGCGCGAGCGCAAGCCCGACATCGTGATCGGTCTGGCCGACCCCGAGGGGGCGGCGCTCTACAGTTACTACACCACCGGCGAACTCAAGGCCGAAGGGTCCTCGATCACCGAGGGCATCGGGCAGGGGCGGATCACGAAGAACCTCGAGGGGCTCGAGGTGGACATGGCCTTCCGCATCCCCGATTCGGAGGCGCTGCCGGTCGTCTTCGATCTGCTCGAGAAGGAAGGGCTCTGCGTCGGCGGTTCCTCGGGGGTCAATGTCGCCGGCGCGATGCGCATGGCCCGCGAGATGGGGCCGGGGCACACCATCGTCACCATCCTGGCCGATTACGGCACGCGCTACCAGTCCAAGCTGTTCAATCCCGCCTTCCTGCGCGAGAAGGGGCTGCCCGTGCCGCGCTGGCTCGACCGGGCGCCGCGGCCGCTGCCCGATGTCCGTGTCGAGAAGAACGGTGCCGAGGCCGGGTGAGGGGGCAGGACAGGCGGGAATGGCGGGATGCGGGCGATGATGCGGGTGAACGGGCCGGGTGTGGTCAGGGACGGAAGGGGTGCCGGCAGAATGTCCGCCCGGAGCGCCCTCATCGTGATGGGGGTGGTGCTCGCGCTGTTGACGGCCCTGACCGCTCCGCTTGCGACCGCTCAGGAAGCGGCGCCGCAGGCGGCGGCGGCCTCCGCCTCTGCGGCGACCGCGGCGGAGTCGGGAACGGGCGAGGATGGCAGCTACGACTTCACCGCATGGGCGGCGCTCTCGAAACGGGCACAGGAAGTCATCGACACCGGCGCCGCCTCGGTCGATGCCCTCGAGGCGCTGCGGGCCACCCTCGTTGCGGAGCGGGACAGGCTGCAAGCGTTCCGCGACAAGCAGGAGGCGAAGGCCGGGGCGATCCGCGCCCAGCTCGATGCGCTCGGCCCGCCGCCCGGGGAAGGGGAGCCGCCCGAGCCTGCGGATGTCGCCCAGCTGCGGGAGAGGCTGACGGCGGAGCTTCAGGCTGTCGAGGGGCCGCTGCGCCAGGCGGATGCGGCGCTGGCGGAGGCCGCGAAACTCCTCGAGGCGCTCGATGCCCTGATCCGGGCCCGGCAGCGCCAGACCTTCCTTTCCCGCGGGCCGGTGCCGGTCGATCCGGTGCTGTGGCTCGAGGCCGGGCGCAGGTTGCAGGACTTCGCGGGCGGGCTCGGCCGCGAGCTCACGCAGGATCTCTTCGGGCCGGCACGCACCATCGACTGGGGGGCGCGGCTCGCCGGGCTGGTTCTCTCCTGGGTGGCGGCGCTGGTCCTGCTGCTTCGGGCGGCACCCTGGGTCGAGCGGTTCCTGCCGCGGGCCGACAATCCCCGCTCGCTCGCGGGGATCCTGCGTGATCTGGCGACGGTCCTGCTCGATCTCGTCCTGCCCCTCGGCGGGGTGTGGTTCCTGCGTCTCGGTGTCGATCTCGCCAACTTCTCCGGCATCCATCTGCTCCTTCTGCGCAACGCCATCCTGCCCGTCGGTGCCGTCCTCGTCGGCGGGGTCTGGCTCGTGCGCCGCCTCCTGGCCGGGGACGGGTTCCTCGCGGCCGATCTCGAGCCCCAGGAGCTTGCCCGGATGCGCCGCATCGCCCTCGGCCTCGTGGTGGTAGGGGGGCTGCATTTCCTCATCGTCCGGCTCGCCGTCTCGCCGATCCTCGACGAGGATACCGCCGTCATCCTCGATTTCCCGCTGATCGTTCTGGCCGGGCTGTTCCTCTTCAGGCTCGGGCGCTTTCTCGTCGCGATCCGGCCGCGCCCGGCCGGAGTCGAGGAAGCGGAGGAGATCGAGGAGGGGGACGAAGGGGCGCAGCCCCCGGTGCGCTACATCCTCTTTCGCCTGCTCGGCAATCTGGCGATGGCGGTGGGGCTGGCGGCGCCGGCGCTGGCGCTGTTCGGCTGGCACAATGCGGCAAGCGGTATCCTCTACCCCGCCATCGAGACGCTGGCGGTGCTTGGCGGGGTGATCGTGCTGCAGCGCTTCGTGACCGATCTCTACGTGCTGATCCTGCGCCTCGGCGGCGCGGCGGAGGCCGAGGCCGGCAAGCTCGTCGCGGCGCTGGTGAGCCTTTCGCTCTATCTCGCCGCCGTGCCGGCGCTGGCCCTCGTCTGGGGCGCGCGGCCGACCGACCTTCTCGAGATCTGGCAACGATTGAGCGAGGGGTTCACCGTCGGCCAGACCCGGATCACCCCGGCCGATTTCTTCACCTTCCTGTTCGTCTTTCTCATCGGCTATACCCTCACGCGCCTGTTCCAGGGGGTGCTGCGCAACTCGGTGCTGCCCAATACCCGGCTCGACCAGGGCGCCCAGTCGGCCATCATCACCGGGACCGGCTATCTCGGCGTCTTCCTCTCGGCACTCATCGCCATCTCGGCCACGGGGCTCGACCTGTCCAACCTCGCCATCGTCGCCGGTGCTCTTTCGGTCGGCATCGGCTTCGGCCTGCAGGCGATCGTGTCGAACTTCGTCTCGGGGATCATCCTCCTCATAGAACGGCCGATCAAGGAGGGTGACTGGATCGAGGTCGGCGGCGTTTCGGGCTATGTGAAGCGCATCGCCGTGCGCGCCACCCAGATCGACACTTTCGACCGGGCGACGGTGATCCTGCCCAATTCCGAGCTGATCTCGGGCACGGTGATCAACTGGACACTGCGCTCGCCCATCGGCCGGCTGAAGGTGCCGGTCAGCGTCGCCTATGGCACCGATGTCGAGAAGCTGAAGGAGATCCTGCTCGAGATCGCCCGTTCCCACCCGATGGCTCTGCGGCGCCCGGCGCCGCAGGTGCTGTTCCTCGGCTTCGGCGACAGCGCGCTCGATTTCGAACTGCGGCTCTTCCTGCGGGACGTGAACTACATGCTCTCGACGAAGAGCGATATCAACTTCGCCATCTACCGGCGCCTGGACGAGGAGGGGATCGAGATCCCCTTCCCGCAGCGCGACATTCATCTGCGCGACATCGACCGGATCGAGGCCGCGCTGCTCGGCCGTGGGGAGCGGCGGGGCGCGGGAAAAGCGGCGGATGGCTGAGAGCGGCCGCATGTCGCGCCGGCAAGGGCCGGAGCATGAAGAGGCGGCCGGCCGGCCGTGCGCGGCCCGTCATCGCGGCGACGCGGTCGCCGGGAGAGGAGAGTTTCCATGACCCGTTTTCGCCTGGCCCGGCTGTTCGACAACCGCCCCTTTCTCTTTCTTCTCGTCCTCCTGACGATGGCGGCGGGCTATCTCGTCTTCCGCTACTATTACGACATCTCCGACCAGTTCCCCTTCGCACAGGAGATCATCCTCGTCTTCATCGGGGCGGTGGTCACCGTGCTCATCACCGCCCTGCTCATCAACCAGCAGACCGAGCTCGAGCTCAGGAAGGAGGGGCGGGTGCTGCTCCTCGATCTGCGGGCGAAGATCTATTCCGACATCATCGAGCATGTCGGCTGCATGATCCGCAAGCCGCGGCTCGAGCGCGAGGACATGGCGACGCTGAGGATGCTCACCCACAAGCTGTCGATGGTGGCGGGGGCCGAGGTGCTGCACCATTTCAACCGGGTGCTCGACGAGATCGAGAAGGGAGCGCGCGACGGCAGCTATTCGGCCAGCGAGGAAGACGCGGTGATGCGGGCGGTTGCCGAGCTGACCTTCTACATGCGGCGCGATCTGCTCGGCCGGATCGGCGACGAGGAGGCCGAAGCCGGGATCTGGCGCGACATCGTCGAGAACAACAGCGATCTGGAGCGCGGCAGCCGCCATGCCCGGACCGGACAGGAAGAGACGCCCGGGGGCTGATGCGGCAGGTCCGGGGTGCAGCGCCGGGGCAGGGGGCATCGCTCGCAAGCGGCATGCCGCGCGCTGCCATGAAATAAGGCCCCGGCGCGGGCCGGGGCCTCTCTCTCGATCCGGCGAGATTCAGGCGGCGGTTTCGAGCTTTCCGGCCGCTTCGCCGAAACCCTCGAGCGAAACCTCGATGCGGATCTCGTTGCCCTGCATGTTCTTCATCAGCGCCACGAGCTTCTTCCCTTCTCCGAGACGGGCGAGGAGCGCCTCGTCGAGCGGGATGACCGCATAGGCGCCGTTCTGGTCGGCGGTGACGATCTCGTGACGGACGGGTTCGTCGTCATCGACCGCGATCCGTACGCCCTCGGGCAGGTTGAGGCCATGGGGCAGGGCGAGCTGCATCACCAGCTCCTCCCCCTCGCCCTCGGCCCTGGGGCGGGGGAAGATGGTCACGGCCAGGACCTGCTGCCCGGTGCCCGCGGCGCGCATCACCTTGTGCATCCTCTGCACGCTGCGTCCCTCGCCGGCATGGGCCGAGACGACTTCCCAGGCGCTTTCAATGGCTCTCACGGCTTGTGCTGTCACGTCCAATTCTCCTTTGATGTTGCCTGAATGATGAATGTCTGATGAATCCGGGTCGGTCGGCGCCGATGCCGGTTGACGGGGTCATTTCTTCTTCTTCTTGCCATCCTTGTCTTCCCCGGCCGGGGACGGGGATGCGGCCAGGGCCGCAGGATCGACACCGAGCGCCTCGAGCCCCTGGCGCAGCCCCTTCATAGAGAAGCGGAAGACGAAGGGGTTGGTGCCGGGTGCCGGTCGGAAGGCGGCGACCACCTCGCCGGCGCCCTCCAGCTTCGCCGCGTCCTCGGGCGAAAGGACGAGCGTGGCCTCGCAGAAGCGGCCGAAGCAGCGCTGCCAGACGAAATTGCGCTGGCGGTCGCCCTTGGCCTGGATGACGAAACCGCTCGGCAGATGCACGCCCATCGGCACGCGCGCAACGAGCACCGGCTTCCGGGCGCTCCCGTTCCATGCGGCCACGATCTCGGCGATGAAGGCGCGATCGGACGGGCGCAGGAGCTGCTGCACGAGGGCGCAGGCCGTCTCGCCCACGGCCACCGCCTCGCAGCGCACCGTCCAGGCGCCGATCCGCGTGCCGTTGGCGAGCTTGCGCGGTGCCGGCCGTTCGGCAGGGGCCTTGTTCTGGTCCTGTTTTCCGTCGCTCTTCGCCCGTACGAGGGCCGGCGCCGTCGGGGCATCGGTCTTGATGCTGGCTTCCGCACGCTGCTCGCTCGATGTGAGAAAGAAGGCGCTGCCGGCGATGATGGCCGAGCCTGCCGCCAGTGCGAGGATCAGGGTCTTTGTCGTGGCTTTCCTGCTCAACTTTCCGCCTCCAGATCCGGCGCAATCCGCTTGCGCTCGTCAACCATGCATGATGGGTAATCCAGGGGCGCCGGATATTCAACAGAAAAGGGAGAAGCGGGTTTCTCCGAGCCTGTTGATATAGTTAGTTATATAGCTAATTAGCATTATGATGAAATAATCGAGTTATTACTTTGCAAGCTGTGTAAGTTATGAAATGCAAATATGATGTGATCCGTGAAAAAGACTGTTGATCGCGTCGGTTTTCCGGGTATTAATCTTCGGTAATCAAGCAATGCGGGCGCAGTGTGTCTGCGAAAATATTTAAATAAGGGGAGTGGGAAATGAACAACAAGGTGCATCTGGATGGTCTTGTTCTCGCTCGTGCCGGTCGGGACGGTGAGGGGGATTTCGGACAAGCGGTCCGGCGTGCCCTCCGGCGCCGCGAACGGAAGGTGATCCGCTTCTCCCGCAGCGCCTCTTTCCTCAGGGCGGTCGCGCTCTCGACCACTGCGCTCATCGGTGCGGCGGCGCTGCCGGCCATGGCGCAGGTGGTCTGGCAGGGGACGACGGACAGCGACTGGAACACCGTCACCAACTGGTCGGGGGGGGCTGCGCCGACGAGCGTGGATGCCGTCCAGATCGACAAGAACGTGGCGCCCTATTCCACCAGCGTGAATGATCCGATCTTCGGTCTGACCCCCGTGCCTGCGGCCAATTCGACCATCAGCTCGCTTCTTGTCGACGGACCGGCGCTCAATCCCGGCGCCCTTACCATCCAGGGGGATTCCACCCTCACGGTGAACGGTAATGTCGATGTCGGCAATTTCGTCGCCACGACGTCCGGGAGTCTGACCATCGCCGATCAGACGGCAACCGGCAACACGCTCAGCGTCGGCGGCAACTTCACCCTGGGCGGCGGGACGGTTGACATCGGCATCGGCGGCACGCTCGATCTGACCGGTCTTGCGAGCACGCTCGACGTCAAGAGCGGCACCATCACCCTGAACGACGCCACCTCGACGGTGAATGCCGGCATTCTCGCCGTTTCGGGTGGCGCGGTGGGCGGAGCGGGCACCGTCAACGTCGGCATCACCGCGGCGCAGTCCGGTGGCACGATCTCGGTGGCGACCCTCAATGCCGGGACCTTCCAGATGACCGGCGGCACGGTGGCCGCCACCACCTCCATCAATGCGAGCAGCGCGTTCGACATGCAGGCCGGCACGGTGAACGGCGTTCTCGCCGGCGCCGTCAACCTCAACAAGACCACCGCCGGCACGGTGACGCTGGCCGGGGCCAACACCTATTCCGGCACGACCAATGTCGGCGCGGGGGTGCTCGACGTCACCGGATCGCTGGCATCGACGGCGATCGGCATTGGTGATTCGGTGGCGGCGACGGATGGCACGCTCGCGGTCGTCGGGAATGCGCTTGCCGCCGGCACGGCGATCACCTTCAACACCGCCGGCAGCGCTCTCGATCTGACCGGCCCCAACACGGTGCAGTCGATCAACGGGGCGAATGGCGGCATCCAGCTGACCGGTGCCACGACCATCCTCACCCTCGACAACGGAACCTCCGCCATCGGGGGCGTCATCGGCGGAACCGGCGGCCTCGCCGTCGGCGCCGGCACCAACGCCACCTCGGTCACGCTGACCGGTTCCAATACCTATTCGGGAGGCACCACCGTCGCCAATGCCGGCACGCTCAACGCCAATGTGAGCAATGCGCTTGGCGCGACTACCGGCACGACCACGGTCAATGCCGGCGGGACGCTCAATGTCGGGGCCGATGCTCTCCTTGCTCCCGCACTGATCCAGCAGACCAGGCTGACCAATGCGGGCACGGTGAGCGTGCAGAACAGTTCGTCCTTCGATGTCGTCGATTCGGGCATTGGCGCTGATACGGTGTTGCTTGACAACAGCGGCACGCTGGATCTCCAGGCGAACACCTCCATGCTCGTGTCCGACCTCACGACAGGCAACGGAATTAACGGCATTCTCCAGAACACCGGCACGATCAATGTCGCAAGCGGTGCGACGCTGACCGTCGATCGCCTGGTCAGCGGCACCGGCGGCATCGTCAACCTGAACGGCGGCACGCTGCACGGTATCGGCGCCTCGCTCGTCAACAATGCCGGAAGCGTCATCAATGTCGATGTCGCCAGCACGCTGAAGGACGCCACCGACATCCAGAACGCCGGGGCGATCAACTTCGTCGATACGGGCGGTCTTGGCGGCACCACCCATTTCGGTGCGCCGACGGTCAGCAATACCGGTTCGATCAACATTGCGAACGGCGTCACGGTGAGCGACAGCCTGCTGGCCGAACAGATCGCCAACTTCAACATGGCGGGGGCCGGCGCTACCCTGACCGGCGGCGGCGCCACCGCCGTGCTCGAGCTCTCGACAGCCGGCTCGAGCTTCAACCTGGCCGGCGGCACCATCGGCACGAGCGGTGCGGCGGCGGGGAGCGCCCAGACCATCGAGGTGCGGGCCGGCAAGTTCAATATTACCGGCGGCGCGGTGGCGGGTGACGCGAAGCTTGTGGCGCAGAACGGCGGCTTCACCTTCTCCAATACCGGCACGGTGACGGTGGACGGCGTTCTGGCCAATGCTGCCGGGGCCCTCGCCACCTTCACCCAGTCGGGCACCGGCACGACGAATCTGAACGCGGCCAACACCTTCACAGGCGCGATGAGCGTCAACGCCGGCACGGTGAACATCAACGGCTCGGTGACGACCAACGCCGTCAATGTCAACGGTGGCACGCTCAATGCCAACAGCGCCGGCGCATTCATCAACACGGTGGTCGTGACGCAATCGAGCGGGGCGTTCAACGTCAATGCCGATCAGACGATCCAGGCGCTCAACAGCACCGGAGGAACCACGACGATCGCGGGCGGCACGACGCTCGCTATCCAGGGCGGCACTTCGACCATCGGCGGGGTCGTTGCCGGTGCGGGCAACCTCTCCTTCAACGGGGGAACGGCTGCGCTCAACGGCGTCAACACCTTCACCGGCATTCTGAACGTGAGTGGCGGCGCAGACGTGACCGTCAACAGTTCGGGTTCGGTCGACACGGGCACGGTCATCGTGAATGCCGATACCGGCAATTCGGCCCTCACCCTCACCGGCGGTTCCCTCACCAACCCGGCGGTGCAGGTCTCGCTGACGAGCACGGCCCCGAACAGCGCCACGCTCAACGTCAACGGCGGCGAGACCGTGGGCGGCATCAACGCCGATGCCGGCAGCAGCATCGTCATCGGCACGGGGGCGACGCTGACCGTCAATGACACGGCGGCCGGCACGTCCACCGTCGCCGGCGTGATCTCGGGGGCGGGCGGACTGACCACCGCCGCCACGAACGCCGGCACGCTCAATCTCGACGGCATCAACACCTTCACCGGTCCGCTGAACGTGAACGGCGGCACGGTGAACATCAACGGTTCGGTGGCGACCGACACCATCAATGTCGGCGGTGGCACGCTCAACACTGTCGCTGCCGGCAGCCTCGCGGGGGCGAACGACGTGGTGACCGTCATGGCCGGGGCGCTCAACGTCAACGGCAACGAGACGGTGCAGGCCCTCGACATGCAGGGCGGGACCACCACCATCGCCACCGGGGCGACGCTGACGGCCACGAACACCACTCTCTCCGGCGGCACCTTCACGCCGAACGGCACGCTCTCGACCGGCACCTTCGCCATGACCGGCGGCACGGTCACGGGGCTGACCCTGCCGACTTGGCTCAACGTGCCGCTGGCCCCGCCGGTCGATTTCGACGGCGCGGCCGTCAACGCCGACTACTCGGTGATCGCGCAGACGGGCACGGTCAATGCCCTCGGTGCGGGCGGCATCGACGTGACGGCCGGCAACGGCACCAATACCTACATCCAGAATCTCGGTCAGGCGGGTGGCACCGGCAATGTCGTCAATGCCGCCGGCCACGCGATTGCCGTGGACGGCACCACCGGGCCGGACGGGGACGTGTTCATCAACATCGGCGCCGGCACCACGGTTCAGACCACCAATGCCGGTTCGGACGCGATCAACGTCAATCTCGCCGGCACGGCGCGGAGCGTCTACATCACCGGCGGCGGTGCGGGAACGCAGCTTCTGGCCAATACGGGGAACGTGTCCAGCGACGGCATCGACATCGCCCTCGGTTCGGGCACGGCGACGGTCGATCTGAATGCCGCCATCACGGGCGCGCCCGCGCTCAACATCAATTCGACCGATTTCGGTTCGGTGAACCTGGTCGGTGCCGGGGCGCTGACGGATGCGCTCGGCAATGTGGTGAACGTCGTGATCGACGACACGGGTGCCGGCCCCTATGGCAGCGGCGGCGCCACCATCGCCTGGAACGGCGACATCACCGCCAGCGGCAGCAACTCGGCGATCGCTGCCACCGTTCAGAACACCGGCAATGCCGGTGCCGCCGGTTCGCTCGACATCACCGTGGTTGCCGGCACCACGGCAACGTCCGGCACCGGCGGCTACGGCGTGAATGCGACGCTCGACACCGGTGTGGCGGGCGGCACCGCGACGGTGAACATTGCCGGCAACACGAGCTCGGGGCTGGGCAACCGCTTGCAGATCCAGAATCTCGGCACGGCCAGCGTGAGCATGTCGGGCAACGTGACGGTCAATGATGCGGCTGGGATCGGCATGTCGGTCGTCAGTAACGAGGCCGGAGCCGGCAACGTCCTGACCGTCGACCAGACCGCCGGGGCCATCTCGGGCGGCGACAAGGGCATCTTCGCCCAGCTGAAGAACACCGCTTCGACGGGCGACATCACGATCACCTCCGCCGGGACGATCGACACGGCGGGAACCGGCATTCATGTCGATCACGCCGGGCTGTCCGGAACGGTGACCGGCACCGTCAACGGCACCATCGGCGGAACCACCGCGCCCGGGATCGGTGTGCTGCTGGGGGCGTCACTGTCGAACTCTGGCGTCAACCTGGCGTTCGGCGGCACCGGCACGATCGACGCCACGACCACCGGCGCCTCGCTCACCCATGCGGCACCGGCGGAACTGTGACCAGCACCTTCTCCGGCACCATTGGTGGCACCACCGTGCCGCTGACCGGCTTCAACGCCGTGGCCAGCAATCTTGCCGGCACGGTCGACATGACCCTCGCCGTCGGGGCGGTCGATGCCGTCAATGTCGGTGTGAACGTGAACAATGCCGGCAACGGCATCATCGATCTCACCCTCAACGGCAATGTCGGCGCGACCACCCAGCCGGGGACTGCCGGTGTCGCCGCCTCGGCCACCGGCGGGACGACCACCATCACCCAGGCCGCGGGCACGGCGATCACGGCTGCGGGCACGGCGACCGGCATCAGCGCCGCCTCGTCCGGCAATGGCGCCACCATCACGATGAACGTGAACGGTTCGGTCAGCGCCGGCACGGGCGTCAATGCCTTGACCACCGGCGGTGCGGCGGGCATCGTCCTCAACATGGGCACCGCCGGCAGCATCACCGGCACGGCCGCCGAGGGGGCAAACCTGAGGACCACCGTGACGGGTTCGACCATCACTGTGCAGGGTGCCTCGGGCACGATCATCGGCGCGACCGACGGCATCGCCGCCACCACCGACGGGTCGGACATCGCCATCCAGACGCTCGACTTGGTGCGCGGTCAGGGTGGCCACGGCATCAACGCCACCTCGAAAGGCGGCAACATCACCGTGAGCGCGGTCCAGCAGATCGACGGTCAGGGAGCGGCCGGCAGTGCGCTGTTCCTGCGCGGCGGCGGCGGTGACATCTCGGTGCAGGGCAGCGGTCTCGGCCTTGTCGGCATCAACGGTGCGGCCAACGGCATCGACGCCCTGACGAGCGCCGGAGGCAACATCGACATCGGCGGCACCACCGCCAATGGCAACATCACGGCCGGCACCGGAACCGGTATCCTCGCGGCCACCGACACCGGCGGCACCATCACCGTGAACCAGTCGGGCACGATCACCGCCGGTGCCGACGGTGCCAACCTGACGACCAATGCGGGCGGTCACATCACCGCCTCCTTCTCCGGTGCGATCACCGCCACTGGTGGCGGTGGCGTCATCGCCGGCACCGACGGGGCCGGCGCCATCACCATCACCACCGGGGCCGGGCTGGTGGACGGTCAGGGCGGGTACGGCGTCCAGACCACGGCCGAGAACGGCGCCACCAGCATCACCGTCGGTGCGGGTGGCGTGCAGGGCACGAGCGGCGGTATCTTCGCGCGCGCACAGGCAGCCCCGCCGGGTTCGGCGATCGGCGCAATCACGGTCGACGGGGCCGGCAGCGTCTTCGCCAACGGCGCCACCGGCAACGGCATCGACGTGCAGACCGAGCTGGGCGCGATCACCATCTCGGGCACCGGTGCCACCAGCGGCTCGGCCGCGGGCGCGGCCCTGGTCGCGACCATTGCCGACCCAGCCGCTCTGCCGACCGGCACCAATCTCACCGTCACCCGCTCGGGCAACTACACCGGCGGCACGGGCGGTGGCGTCCTGCTGACCAACAACGGCACCGGCGACATCACCTTCGACAGCGGCGCCGGCACCGTGACGGCCACCGGTACGGGCGGCATCATCGCCACGGCCAATGGCGGCACGGTGACGGTCAATACCGCTGGGGTTTCGCTCAATCTCGCCGCCGCCGATCCGACGGCCGACGGCATTCGGACCACGACCAGCGGAAACGGCGCCACCTTCGTCACCGTCGGTACGGGCGGTGTGAACGCGACGCTCGGTGCGGCGGGCGGCCGCGGCATCTTCACCACCGTCAACGAAGGTCAGACCGTGATCGACCTCACCGCGGGCGGTGCGGTGAGCGCCACCCTGGCGGGCATCGAGACTGTCACGGGGGGCACTACGGTTGGTGCGACGGTGGACATTCGCGGCAATGGCGCCGGGGGCACCACTGTCAGCAGCCAGACCGCACAGGCGGTGCTGGTGAGCGGCGGTGCCGGCGTGGTGAAAGTGGACAGCATCAACGCCTCTTCCGCCGGCACCACCGCCGGGCAGGGAGTGGTGGAGCTGAGCACTACCACGGGTGATCTGTCCCTGACCAACACCGGCATCACGGCGACTGCCCCGGGCAACGGCATGAAAGGCGCCGTGCTGAGCTCGACCAGCGGCGACATCACCGCCAGCTTCGGCAATGTGACGGTGGATGACAACGCGATCGAGGCCACGACCGGCGGGGGCGGCCGCAACGACATCACGGTCAGCGGCACGGTCACCTCGAACACGGCGATCGGCGTGCGCTCCGACACCTCCGCGGGCAGCGGCAGCGGCAGCAACACCGTCACCGTCGCGCTCGGCGGAGCGGTGACCGGCGCCACCACCGGTATCGATGCCAATGGTGGCACCGGCCTGATCTCCGTCACCAATTCCGGTTCCGTGACCGGCACCTCCGCGATCGGCATCGACGCCCGCGGTGCCGGCCAGATCCAGATCACCAATGCGGGAGCGGCCAGCGGCGGCACCTGGGGCATCTTCGCCCACGGCACCGGGACGGCGCCGGTTGTCGTCGGCGGCGGCGGAACGGTCACCGGCGGCACTTCGGGGGGCATTCACGCCCAGAACACCACCACCGGTGATGCCTTCGTCTCCGGCGTCGGAAACGTGACCTCGACCGGCGGCATCGGCATCGAGGCCGCCTCCAGCGGCGGCAATGTCGAGGTTTCGACCGGCGGCACGGTGCTCGGCAGCGGCGGCGGGCAGACGGTCGGCATCTCGGCCTCGACCACCGGCACCGGCACGGTGACGGTGACCACCGGCGGGGCGGTCGGCTCGGCCACGGTCGCCCAGCAGGCGACCACGGCGGGCATCCAGACTTCCGCCGGCACGGGCCAGACGACGATCGCCCTCGGCGCGGACGTGTTCTCGCAGGGCGACGGCCTCAACATCACCTCCGCGGGTGGCCGGGTGGACGTGCAGGGCACCGGCAACATCACCGGCGGGCCGGCCGCGGGCAATGACGGTATCGACGCGACCACCAATGGTGGGGCCTTCTGGCTGACACTGGCGGGCAACGTCAGCGGGGATCCCGGGATCGTGGTCAACTCCGGCGGGGGTGACATCAACATCCTCGGCACCGGCAACGTGACCGGCACGGCGAACGCGGGCATGTTGCTCACGGCGGGTGGCGGCAATGTCCTCGTGCGTCAGAACGGCACGGTGACCGGCGCGACGGACGGCATCAATGCCACGACTGCCGGCACCGGCACGATCGACATCAATGCGCTGCAGGCCGTGACCGGCACCGGCGGTTTCGGGGTGATCACCAGCGCGGTGGACGGCGACACCGTCATCACCGCCACCGCGAACATCAGCGGCGGCACGGCCGGTGTGAGTGCCACGGCGACGGGAGCCGGCAACCTGACGATCGGCGGGGCTGGCACAACCGGCGACATCTTCGGCACCGGGCCCAACTCTGACGGTATCCGCGCTGCCGCCAGCAACGGCACGATCTTCATCAGCGGCAACGGTGCCACCACCGCTACCGGCTCCGGCGTCGCCATTCAGGCCACGGTGACCGGTGCAGGCGGGATCGAGATCACCCGTCAGGGGGCGGTCACCGGCGGCACCGCCGGTGGCGTGATCGCCACGACCGCCGCCGCCACCGGCGACATCGTGATCGCCACCGGCCCGGTGAGCGGCACCGGCAACGGCATTGTCGCCAATGCCAATGGCGGTGGCAATGTCTCGATCCTTGGCGCCAACGTCACCACGACGGGTGGTATCGGCATCCAGGCTACGACCCTGAACACCGGAACCGGTACCATTCTGCTCGACGCGGTGCAGAATGTGACCTCGACCAGCTACGGGATCGTGACCGCCGCAGGGACCGGCTCGACCACCATTCAGCTCGCGGGCAATGTGAGCTCGTCCGGCTTGAGCGGCATCGCCGGCACCTCGAACGGTGGTGCCATCACGGTGTCGAGCGCTGCCGGAGCGACGACCAATGTCACCGGCTCGGGTGGCGACGGCATCAATCTCGGCACGGCGGGGGGCGCCGCTTCCGTCAACCTGACCGGTTCGGTCACCGGCGGCAATGGCAGCGGCATCACGCTCACGACGGCGGGCGGACAGGCCGACGTCACCGTTGCCGGCAACGTCACCGGCACGACCAATGGCGTGCGTATCTCGAGTGGCACCGGCAACGCCACCGTCAACGTGGCAGGCACCACCAGCGGCACGGGCGGCAACGGTGTCAGCATCGCCACCGGCACCGGCATGGCGACTGTTCTCGTCGGTGGGGACATCACCGGCGGGAACGGCGATGGGGTGCTGATCACGACGGGTGGCGGCGGTGTCGTGGTCGCGGGGGGAGGCGCCATCACCGGCACGACCAACGGCGTCAACGCCACCACCAATGGCGGCCAGTTCAGCTTCGATGTGGCCGGAGCGATTACCGGCACGGCGGGTGACGGCATCCTGTTCGGTACGTCGGGTGGTGCTGCGACGTTGACACTGGGTGGCAACGTCACGGGCGGTGTTGACGGCATCAACGGCACGACCGCGGCCGGCAACCTGCTGATCCAGGGCGCCGGTGCGGTCACTGGCGGCACGGGCAACGGCATGACGCTCACCGCCACCACCGGCAGCGTGACGGTGAACAGCACCGGCAATGTCAGCGGTGGAACGGATGGCGTCAACGTGACCACGACAACCGGCGCGGTCGATCTCGCCATCGCCGGTGCGGTCACCGGCAGCACGGGCAACGGCATGACGGTGGCCACCGGCGGCGGCGCGGTCGGCATCACCCTTGCCGGGAACGTGACCGGTCTCAACGACGGCATCAACGTCGACTCGGGGGCCGGCAATGTCACCATCCAGGGCACGGGCAACGTGACCGGAGACAGTGGCGGCGGTCTTGCCGGGGCCGACGGCATTCAGGTGAACACCACCACCGGCAGCGTGAGCGTGTCGGTCAACGGCGCGATCTCGGGTGATCCGGGCGTGGTGCTGACCTCGACCGGCGGCGGCAACCTGACGCTGACCGGCACCGGTGATATCACCGGTCTTGTCGGCGGTGCGATCCTCTCCACCACCGGCGGCGACGGCAATGTGGTCGTGGCTCGCGACGGCAACGTCAGCGGCGGAACCGGGGACGGCATCAGCGCGATCACCGACAACGGTGGCGCCGGCCTCGGCACCGTCTCGATCACCCTGTCGCCGACCCGGACGGTCACCAGCACGGGCGGGCGCGGCATCTATGCCGAGAGCGATCTCGGCATGATCACCATCGCCGGCACGACCGACAACACCGTGCAGACCACGGCGGCCGCGGCCAACGGCATCGAGGCCGTGACCGCGGGCGGTGCCATCGCGATCAGCAACGTGGCCAACATCGCCGGCAGCTCCTGGGGCGTGCGGGCGCATGTGGCCGGCAACGGCGCGGTCGATGTCACCGGTCTGGGCAGCGTGGCGGGCGGCGCTTCGGGCGGCATCCACGCCATGAGCACGGGCGCCGGCAATGTCACGGTGAGCAATATCGGCTCGGTGACCGCGACCGGCGGCATCGGGATCGAGGCCTCCTCCGCCGGCGGCAATGTCTCGGTGACCGGGACCGGCCCGATCTCGGGTGCGCTGGCCAACGGCATCTGGGCCACGACCACCGGCGCCGGCACGGTGACGGTGACGCCGGCAGGCGACATCGGCAGCATGGGCACGCCGGTCACCCAATACGGCATCTATACCGAGGCGGTGGACGGCCGCACGTCGATCGCCTCCAATGTCGGGATCTACGCCACGCAGAACGCGATTCATGCGACGGGCAGCGGTTCCGGCGCGATTGACGTGGCGGTGACCGGCGGAACGCTCGATGCCGGGAGCACTGCTGTCAATGTGGATCAGACAGGCGGCGGCGATGTGGTCGTCACCATCGCGAACGGGGTCGTCGTCGATACGACGGCATCCCATGTGATCAATGTTGCGGTCAATGCCGGTACGGCGACGGTGACTGCTGATGCAGATCTGACCGCTAGCGGAGCAGTTGCACATGCGATTCATGTGACATCAGGTATCAGTGACGTCACCATTAACGGGGGCGGGAACCTCACCTCGCTTGATGGCTCCGGCATTCACGTCGTCAGCGCTAGCGGGGCGGTGAACGTGGCTCAGAACGGTGTCATCACGGGTGCGATCAACGGTATCTATGTGTCAAGCGGTGGTGGCAACGCGACAATCCACGTGATGCAGGATGTCACCGGGGGAATCGCACCCGGCTGGGGCATCATTTCCTTAGGTGGGGTCGGCACGCAGACCGTGCAGGTCGATTTCGGGGCCACGGTCTCGGCCGCAAGCCAGCAGGCGGTCAGCTTCGCTGCGAATGCGGGCGTTGCCAACAGCCTGACCATCGCCGGCACGGTGCTCGGTGACATCGACGGTGGTGCCAGCGACGACGCCATCACCATCACCTCCACCGGTGTGTGGGACATGGCGGCGGCCGACGGCGGGGTGCACAGCTCGGTGCTGGGCGGCGGGACCGACAGCATCGACAACCAGGGGCAGATGGTGGTGGCCGACAAGACCAACACCAACGCCACGGACGTGACCGTCTCCGGCCTCGAGTCGATCACCAATACCGGGCTGATCGACATGCAGAACGGCCTCGGCACCGCGTCGCTTACCACCGACCGGCTGACGCTGGCCAATGCCGGCGTCGGGGCCACCACCTTCAACGGTGGCGGCACGCTCCAGGTGGACACCTTCCTCGGGGCCGATCCCGCGCCGAGCGACCTCGTCACCATCGGCACCGCGGGCGATGCGGCCAACGGTGGCGTGATGACCGGCACCACGACGCTGGTCGTCAACGACACCAACTTCGGCACGCCGGGTTCCTTCAACCCGATCGGCGCCGAGGTGGTGCGGGTCGAGAATACCGGCACGGGGGCTGCCCGGTCGAACATGACGCTCTCGGGAGGCGCGGTTGACAAGGGCTTCTGGCTCTACGACCTGTTCCTCGACAACACCCGTGCCAATCCGGGCCGCAGCACCGCCGACGTGTTCGTGATCGCCTCGGTGCCCGATCAGGAAGCGCAGGAGATGCCCTTCGTGGTCGCCGGTGCCCAGAACGCCTGGCACGAGACGCTGGGTGCGGTCGCCGACCGTCGGTTCGAGCTGCGCGAAACCGGCCGGGACGGCTTCTGGGCCACGGCTGCCGCCAGCTGGGCGCAGCGTGACCGGTCCGCCTCCTACACGCTCTACGGGCAGACCTACACCTACGATACCGGCTACCGGCAGAAGACCCGCGGCCTGATGGTCGGCTTCGACCGCGACTTCGAGGGCGGCGACAGCAGCACCGGCAGCTTCTTCGTCGGCGGCTTCGTCGGCACCTACAGCTCGAACCTCAACTTCACCTCGTCGAACACCGCGACGACGGCGAATTACACCGGCACGAGCTTCGGTGTCTATGGCGGCTACCGGATGGCGAACGGGCTGCACTTCAGCCTGACCGTCAAGCGCGACAACCAGTCCAACAGCTGGAACGCGCCGACGCTGGCCACGGTGCAGGGCGTGCCGACCGGCTACACCGCCCAGAGCTTCACCGGCAACAGCACCGGTGTCGATGTCGAGATGGGCGGTCGCTTCGCTCTCGGCACGACCACCATGTTCGACCCGTTCGTGCGGGTGTCGTGGACCCGGACCCAGATGGGCAGCTTCTCGTCTCTCGGCACCACGATCAACCCGGGCACGAACGACAGCACCCGGGCCGAGGTCGGCTTCCGCGTCAGCTCCCGCTATACGCAGGGCGGCCGCAACTTCCGCTGGTATGGCGGGGCGAGCATCGGCAGCGAGCTGAACGGCAACAATACCGTTGCCTTCACCTCCGGCTCGACGCTCAACTACACGGCCTCGAACGCCTACAATTCGGCGAAGCTGCGCATCGGCCTCCAGGTGAGCGGGCAGACCATGCCCTGGAGCCTCAACATCTACGCCGATGGCGAGGTCTCCTCGACCGACAAGTCCTTCGGCGCCGGGGCGCGTTTCGACTGGAAGTTCTGATCGCAGCCGGAATATCGAACCGGGTGGGGCCCTTCGGGGCCCCATCTTCCTTCGTGGCGGCGCGACGGGCGGAGGCTGCCCCCTTCTGCGCCGCCGCCCCGGCCCCGTCTTCCGTCACCGGTTGCAGCCATTCGGGCGGCATCTGCGCGGCCCGGTGCGGGGTTTCCGGCTCCGGGGGGGCGAGTCTCGTTCGGGTCCGCCGCGGGATGGCCGTGGTGCAAGCGCCGCGAACGCCCGTCCGTTTCGCCCCTTCCGTTCTCCTGTTCGGAGGCGGAACCATCCTGGCGCCCGTCCCGGATGCCGGTGTCTTTTCCGCGTTGACCTTGAGAGGGGTGACGGGCAATGCTTCGGTCGATCCAGCGAGCAGCACCGTCATGCAGAGCCTGAGCCAGTCCCCCACCGATCCCGCATTCGTTCAGGACCCCTATCCCTTCTACGAGCGCGCCCGGGCGCTCGGCCCGGTCTTCTTCTGGCAGGAGTACGGCCTTGCCGGCTGCGTCGATCATGCCCTCGTCAACCGGCTCCTGCGCGACCGCCGCCTTGGTCGCGAAGTGCCGGCCGAGAAGAAGGTGCCGCCTCCCGACCATCTTGCGACCTTCTACGCCCTCGAGCGTCATTCGCTGCTCGAGATCGAACCACCCGATCATACGCGGCTGCGCAGCCTCGTCATGCGGGCCTTCACCTCGCGGGCAATCGCCGCTCTGGCGCCGATGATCGACGAGATGGCCCATGCGCTGATCGACGCCTTTCCGGCAGAGGGCTCCTTCGATCTTCTTGCGGCCTTCTGCGAGCCGATACCGGTGCGGACCATCTGCCGTCTGCTCGGCGTTCCCGAGGAAATGGCGCCCCGGCTCCTGTCCTGGTCCCATGCCATGGTGGCGATGTATCAGGCCGGCCGCACCCGCGCGCGGGAGGAGGCTGCCGAAGCGGCCGCGCGCGACTTCGCCGCCTTTGTCCGCGATCTCGTGGCCGAGCGGCGCCGGCGCCCCACGGAAGATCTTATCGGTCGGCTGGTAACTGCCGAGAGCGAAGGACGGCGGCTGACGACCGACGAGCTCGTCACCACCGTCATCCTCCTGCTCAACGCCGGGCACGAGGCCACGGTCCACGCCTTCGGCAACGGTATCAAGGCCCTGATCGAACACGGTTTCTGGACGGAAGCCACCTTCGCCGACGAGGCCGCCACCGGGCGCGCCGTCGAGGAAATCCTGCGCTTCGATCCGCCGCTTCATCTCTTCACCCGCCATGTCCATGAGCCGCTCGAGATCGGGGGGCACCCTTTCGCGCGTGGCGACGAGATCGGTCTCCTGCTCGCGGCCGCCGGGCGCGACCCGGCTGTGTGGGAGGCGCCGGCCCGGTTCGACCCGTCCCGCCCCGTCAGGCCGCATCTGGCCTTCGGTGCCGGCATCCATTTCTGTATCGGTGCGCCCCTGGCACGACTCGAGCTCATGCGCGCCCTGCCGATCCTGCAACGGCGCTGCCCCGATCTGGCGCTTGCCGGGCGGCCGCGCTATGCCATGCGCTATCATTTCCGCGGCCTCGAAGAGCTGATGGTGTGCCGCCGCTGACCCTGCCTTTCCTCTCTCCGGGATCGTTGCCATGACCGACGATACTTCCTCTCGCACCCGCCCGCTGCCCCGGGAAGAGAGCGACGCGCTCTGCCTGACGCGCGGTGGTGGCATCGCGCGGCTCAGGGAGATCATGCGCCGCCTGCGCGACCCCGAGAGCGGCTGTCCGTGGGACATCACGCAGGATTTCGCCTCGATCGCGCCCTATACCATCGAGGAAGCCTATGAGGTCGCCGACGCCATCGCCCGCAGCGACATGCGCGACCTCGAGGGCGAGCTCGGCGATCTGCTCCTGCAGGTGGTCTATCACGGGCAGATGGGCGCCGAGGGCGGCCATTTCGATTTCGACAGCATCGTCGAGCGCATCGCCGACAAGATGGTGGCCCGCCATCCTCATGTCTTCGGTGGCGAGGATCGCGACAAGAGTGCCGAGGAGCAGATGCGGGACTGGGAGCGCCTCAAGGCGGCCGAGCGGGTCGGGAAGGGGGCCGGCGGCGTTCTCGACGACGTGGCCCTGGCGCTGCCGGCGCTCACCCGGGCGCTCAAGCTGCAGAAGCGGGCGGCCCGGGTCGGTTTCGACTGGGACGACCCGGCAGCGGTCACCGACAAGATCCGCGAGGAGATCGACGAACTGGCTGCTGCCGGCACCGATATGGCGAAGCGGGAGGAGGAGTTCGGCGATCTTCTCTTTGCGCTCGTCAATCTCGCCCGCCATCTCGACATCGACCCGGAGGAGGCGCTGAGACGCGCGAACGACAAGTTCACCCGCCGTTTCCGTCATGTCGAAGCGGCGTTGGCGGCGACCGGGCGCAGGCCGGAGGAGGCCACGCTTGCGGAAATGGAAGCGCTCTGGCAGGCGACCAAGGAAAGCGAGCGCATGGCGGGCGACCGGCCGGGAGAGGCAGAGGACGCGGCACCCGGCGGATGCGGGCGAGGGGGGTGAGCGGGCAGGGCATCGTCCGAAATCGTCCGGCGCTGGCCACGGAAACGGCTGCGGTCAGGAAAAGGCGGGAGAGCGCATGGCGGCAACCCGGCCCTGGTCAAGGAGGGCGAACGCGCGGTGGTCGTCCGGCGCGGCAGAGCTGCGACAGCCGACAGGCGCGAGCGAAGGGGGCCTGTGCAGAAGGAAATGTCCCGGTGAAGATGGGTGGGCTCCGGTGGGTGCCAGTGACGCGGGCGGGCGGATCATCGCTCGAACTCCTCCGGTTGGCCCAGGAAGGGTGAATGCATGGCGGTGGAGCGGCGCTCAAGCACCTCTCGGGCGCCCGAGACGATCGAGATGCTCTCCGACAACGGCAGCCCTTACACCACCCGCGAAACCGGGACCTTCGCCCGCCAGCTGGGGCTGTGAACTCGTCCGGCTGCGAGCAGGGGAGAGGTCGTGATGGGCGATCCGGTTCCGGCGAGGAAGGCGAACCCGTGTCGGAGGGTCCGGGTGAATGGAGGGCGCGGCCCGCGGCAGGTGCGGGCGAAGGGATGAGCGGGCGATCTTCGCCCCGGCAGCACGAATCCGGGCGGTGATTTCCTTCCCGGCGTGCGTGAAGGAAGGATCGGGAGAAGCCTCGGCCTTGCCGGGGCTGCGAAAGCGCATCGCGGCCTCGGTCGGATGACCGTTCACGTCGATCGGCTCCGGCGGAGGGATGGCGTCGCGCACCGCCGCTGGCCGCCTGCCGCGCGGCGGCAGATGGGTGGAGACGGCCGCGGCGCGAGTGCCGTTGCCCGACCCGCGATCGGGGGGCGCCGGGTCGCTCTCCCTGAAGACCCGGTGCTCGATTTCCGGTTGCGGGATTGCGGAGATCAGGGAGGGGCGGAGCGGTCTTCGTGCAGATCCGGGGTGTGGATGTGATGACAGCCGCGCCCGGCCCGTTTCGAGGCGTAGGTGGCCCGGTCGGCGTCTTCGAGCATCCTGTCCACGTCGAGGCGGGTGTAGTGCCGGGAGAAGGTCGTGCCGATCGATGCCGAGATGCGGCATTCGTGCCCCTCGAAGGGGATCGGTTCCTCGAGCCGGGCAATGATCCGGCGGGCGATGGCGTCGATGTCCTTCGGGTCGGTCACGGAGCGGAAGATCAGCACGAATTCGTCCCCGCCGACGCGGGCCACCAGGTCCTCGCGGCGGGTCTCGCTGCGCAGGATCTTGGCCACCCGCCTGAGAACATGATCGCCGGCGGCATGGCCGAGCGTGTCGTTGACCTTCTTGAAATGGTCGAGGTCGATCTGCATCAGCGCGAAGGGTTCGGGCGTGCGGGCCGCGATGAGGGTTTCGAGCAGATCGAGCATGGCGCGCCGGTTCCACAGCCCCGTGAGCGGGTCGGTCAGCGCCTGTTTCCGGGCGCGGGCACGGGCTTCCTCGAGCCGCCGGTTGAGATCGCGGGATTGCCTGAGAACCGCGGCCTGGGCCTCGAGGAGATAGAGGATCTCGCTCGTCAGATCGGCCGGAGAGAGATCGGCGGCGGTCAGGGCGAACTCGCCGAGACGTTCGAGCAGGCTGATTCCGGCGGCAAGCTGCACGAAGATCCGCCCGTCGATCGGCAGCGCCAGCCCCCGGAAGCCGATGGCCGGATCCGCCCTCAGGCGCAGGAGAACGCGCAAGCCGGCGGAAGGAAGGTCCTCGAGGGAGGACAGGGCCCGCGGCTGGCGGAAATCGAACAGGGCGAACAGATCCTCCCCCAGGAGAGGCTGTCGGACGATCTTGGCGAGCGTCGGCCCGGCATGGGTGATGATGCCGTCCGTTCGGGCCCAGAGGCTGATCGGGGCGAGCCGGTCGAAGGCCGCCACGGGCACTTGCAAGACCGCCTGTCCCGCCTCCGCCGATGCAGGAGTGCCGGTTTCGCCTTCCTCCGTCTCCCCGGCCCTTTGCATGTCGTTTCGTGCGATCATCCCGTTTCCATCCTCGGTCATTCGCGCAGCACTCCGAGGGAGAAGGCACGGCCCGAAGCGAAGGCGCCGTCGAGAAGGGTGACGGCGATCTTCGCCTCGCGCGCCTCGGGGGGCGCCCCGGCGGCTTCGACGAGGACAAGCGCGCCGTAATCGTCGGCCAAGGCCCGGAGGATGCCCACGATCACCGGCACGAAGCCGGGGCGATTCCACCGGCAGCGGACGGCATACCGACCCGCCCCCGCTTCCTCGAGAACGAGCTGCGGCAGGTCGAGATCGGGCAGGGCGAGGCGGGCGCGGTCTCCGAGCTCCTCGACCGAGTGGAGAAAGTCCTCGTAACTCTCGCCGCCGAAACGCAGGAGCCGGCGCACCGGCTTGCAGAGCGGATGGGCGACGAGGAAGGTGCCGAAATCCTCGAGAAAGTCCACGCGCTTCTCGCCGAGGACGGTTTCGGCGGCGGCCAGCATCGCCTCGGTCAGGTGGTCGTCATAGGTCAGCATCGGCTCGAAACCGTCCCGCGGCAGGGCGCCTTGGGCCACGATCCGGCTCCAGATTTCCTCTCCGTGGACGGCCTGAAAGAATTTCTGAAGGCCGTAATTGATCAACCCGTGCATCCCCGTCCCCTGCCTGCTGCGAGGTGGTGCCCGAAGGCGCCGCGAAAGGCGCGCCGCCCGTCACTCGAGCCCATATAACCCGCCAAAGGTTAATCCGAGGTATATGCCGGCGGTTTGCGAGGGAGAATTGCCGACAATTTCAGACAAACATGAAAGTTACACACGCAGGGAAGGATTGTCGCGCCATCCTGTGGATGCCTGCGCCGGACCGTCTGTCCGGGGCATCGACCTCGGGGCGGCCGCGGTGCCTATGCCCCGAAGCGCTTTCCCCGGGGCGACGATTTCGATGCGTCCGGTTTTTGCGCACCCGGCTTTCGCATGGAGGGGATGGCAGCCCGTAGGGGAATCGAACCCCTGTTTCCAGGTTGAAAACCTGGCGTCCTGACCACTAGACGAACGGGCCGTGCCGTCGGTGTGAGCAGGCTTTTAGTCGCAGCCGAAGGCGGGTTCAAGAGGTTTTTGGGGTCGAGATCGGGAATTTCCGTCGCGGAATTTTCCCGCATGGCGCTTGGGCGATGCGGCCGCGGCGGGAGGCTCAGTCATGGGCGGGGGCGGCATCCTCGAGGCGCAGGCGCACCTTGCGACGGCCGCCCCAGTTGTCGATCTCGAGGCGGCCGAGCAGATGGAAGCGTTCGCCCCGTCGGGTCACGAGCGTCTGGCCGAGGGCGCTGTCGAAGGCGCCGAAGGCGACGATGTCGAGGCTGTTGCCGCCTTCCCCGGCCCGCAGGCGCAGATGGGTTTCTCCCATCGGCCGGGCATCGAGAATGGCGGCGGCCGGCAGGACGAATCGCGGCGCCGGTGCCGCGGCACCGAACGGGCCGGCACGAGCGATTTCCTCGACCAGCTCGGGGCTTGCCGCCCCGGGCAGGACGATCCCGCTCACCCGGAGCTCTCCGGGGCCGAGCATCGCGGATCCCTGACGGGCGAGAAGCGCGCCGAGCCGCGCCATCGCCGCCTCGAGCCGGCCGCTCTCGACCGTCAGGCCCGCCGCCATCCTGTGGCCGCCGCCCTTGAGGATCAGTCCTTCATGGGCCAGTCGGGCGATGGCGGCGCCGATGTCGATGCCGGCCACCGATCGGGCCGAGCCGGTGGCGGTGGTGCCGTCATCGGCGAGAACCACGCTCGGGCGGTTGAAGCGCTCCTTGATGCGGGCGGCGACGATTCCGAGCACGCCCGGATGCCACCCTTCCCCGGCCGCCCAGACGAGCGGGCCGTCGGTGGCTCCCTTCGCCTCGATGGCGCTCTCGGCCTCGGCCCGGATCCGCGCCTCGATCTCGCGTCGTTCGGCGTTGAGGGCCTCGAGCCTGGCGGCGATCGCCTCGGCCTCGGCCCTGTCGCGGGTGGCGAGAAGGCGGGTGCCGAGATCGGCCTTGCCGATCCGTCCGCCGGCATTGATCCGCGGACCGAGGACGAAGCCGAGATGCCAGGCGTCGGGCGGCTCGTTCAGGCCGGCGGCGTCGGCGAGGGCGGCAAGGCCGGGGCGCGCCCGTCGGGCCATCACCTTCAGCCCCTGGCGCACGAAGGCGCGGTTGACACCGACGAGCGGCACCACGTCGGCCACGGTGGCAAGGGCCACGAGATCGAGGAAGGGCAGGAGGTCGGGTGCGTGCCCGTGGCCCGCCTCGAGCAGGAGCCGCCGCACCCGCACGAGAAAGAGGAACACCACCCCGGCCGCGGCAAGATGGCCGAGGGCGCCGTCCTCGTCCTGCCGGTTCGGATTGACCACCGCATGGGCCGGCGGCGGCGTTTCGCCGCCCTGATGATGGTCGATCACGACCACGTCTGCCGCCCGGGCCGCCGCGAGGGCCTCGTGCGCGAGGGTGCCGCAATCGAGGGTGAGGATCAGCTCGTGGCGGCTGGCGAGATCGGCCATGGCGGCGGGGTTGGGGCCGTAGCCCTCGTCGATCCGGTCGGGCACGTAGAGGGTGGGGGTGATGCCGAAGGGGCGCAGGAAGTCGATCAGCTGGGCGGCGGAGGCCGCGCCGTCCACGTCATAATCGGTGAAAAGGGCGATGCGTTCCTTTCGTGCGATGGCCCGGGCGAGGCGCGCTGCGGCCTTGTCCATGTCGCGCAGCAGGGTCGGATCGGGCAGCAGGTCGCGCAGCTTCGGGTCGAGGAAGGCACGGGCTTCATGGGGCGGGACGCCGCGCTCGGCCAGCACCAGCGCGACCGGCCGCGGCAGATCGGTGGCCTGGACGATGGCTTCGGCGGCGCGCTCGGTTTCGGGTGCGGGCCCTGTCCAGCGTCGGCCGGTGAGGGAGTGCTCGACGCCGAGAAAGGCGGGCTTGCCGGTCATGCGTCCGTCCTCGTGTACGTTTCCCGTCTTCCATGCATGCCGGGGCGGCAGGTGCAAGACCCGCCGGGCAGGGGGCGGGTTGTTCGGCCGTCGCGGCGGATGGTGAAGGTGGTTGCGAGGCGCTGCAACCGGCGGAGCGGCGGCGTGGGCGGCGCGGTGCGATCGAGACAGGCGAGGGCGACCCAGTTGCCGAGGTCGGGGTCGGCGACGATTGCGGGGGCGAGCGCGGCGCCGGCGGCAAGATAGGCCGCAAGAAGCGGCAGGCCGGGCGACGCGCCGGCCCTCTCGGCGGGGGGGGCGGCCGGCACCGCCGCCCAGAGCCGTGCCATGCGCCCCGGCGCGGGGCCGGGGCCGACAAGAAGCGGCAACGGCCGCGGCAGGCTCGCCGGCAGCGGCGGCAGTGGGCGGGGGAGGGAGACGCAGCCCCACAGCCGGGCCGCGCCCGTCTCCTCGGCCAGCTTCACGATCGCCGCGAAGAGCAGCCGGATGAGGGTTTGTCGTGCCCAGAGGTCGTTCCCCTCAACGACGACGCGTCCGATCTCGAACAGGGGGGCGGCGGGGGCCACCGTCTCGATGGCGAAGAAGCGGGCGGCGTAGCTCAGGGCGGCGAGGTCCTCGGGGGCATGATGGCCGAGACGGGCATAGCCGCGAATCGCGCCGTTCTCGTCTTCCACGACGAGATGGTGCCAATGGGGGTCGTGCCGGTCGCGGTCGGCATCCGGGTCGGCCCGGCCCCGGAAATGGCGGCTGCGGAAGGCGAGGGCGGCGGCGAGCCGGGGAGAGGGGGACGTTCCGTCGAGGAGGTGGATCGTGTATGACATGAGAGGACGGCTCCCGTATCAGCGGCCGGGGGAGGGCGGTTCGGTGGCTCGAGCGGCGCCCGCCGGCGGCGTTTCCGGCGGCAGCGGGGCGGCGGCCGGTTTCCGGCACGGCAAGGGTAGAGGGAATGAAGCCATGACGAAACCGCCTTCCGGATCGGGAAGGTCCGCAGCCGGCGCATTGCGGGCCCGGCTGTCCGATCTTGCCTGGCACGTGACCCAGGAAGAGGGGACCGAACCGCCTTTCAGTCATGACGCCTTCCCCCCCGGCCCCGGCGTCTTTCATTGCGTGTGTTGCGGCGCACCGCTCTTCGCGAAGGCCGACAAGTTCGATTCGGGCACCGGCTGGCCTTCCTTCACTCGGCCGGCGACGCCCGAAGCCGTCGGCACCCGCATCGACCGGCGGTTCTTTCTCATGCCGCGAACGGAGGTGCATTGCGCCCGGTGCGGTGCCCATCTCGGCCATGTCTTTCCCGATGGCCCGCCGCCCACCGGCCTGCGCTATTGCATCAACGGCGTGGCCCTCGAATTCCACCCTGAAAGCGGCGAGGCAGGCGACAGGGAAGAATGAGGCGGGTCCCGGTCTTCCGGCAGCCGAGGGGCGTTTCGTCCCTTGCCGGTCCTCTGCCGGGACGCGATTGCCGGTCCGTGACATGAGAGCGCCGCGCTTTCTCGCGCTTGCGGCCCGTGAGGGCATCTGAGTCACCGCCCCTCGGGGCCGTTCTCCGGCAGGCACAGGGCACCCGCTCGGGGCGCGGCTCGCCGCTTCGAGAGCGAAAACGCCGATCGGGCCGCGCGCACGGTGGGGCCGGGAGGGCGCGTTCCGCGCTCGGAGGGCGGCTCTGTTCCGTGGCTCTGCGCCGTCCGCCGAGAAGGTTCCTTCCTCGTTCGGCGGTGGCGGCGTTTCCCGGAGCGGATGACCCTCGGCCGGTGCGGGCATCGCCCGGCCCTGTCCGCATGCCGCGTCCACATGCCGGGCCCGGAAACCGCCCGCTCAATCGTGGCCGATGCGGCCGATGTCGTAGGGGGTGGTCTGGTAGATCTGGTTGATCCAGTTTCCGTAGAGGAGATGGGCATGGGAGCGCCAGCGGTTGAGCGGCGGGCGGCGCGGATCGTCCTCTGGAAAGTAGTTGACCGGCAGGGCGATCGGCTTGCCGACGGCCAGATCGCGCTCGTATTCCTCCTTGAGGGTGGTGCTGTCGTATTCGAAATGATTGAAGGTGTAGAGCGCCCGATGCGCCCTGTCCTCGACGAGGCAGGGGCCGGTCTCGTCCGAACGGATCAGCGTCTCGAGGGCGGGGATGCGGTCGATGTCGCGCTGGCGCACCTCGGTCCAGCGGCTGACGGGCACGACGATGTCATCCGAGAATCCCCGGAGATAGGGCGAGGCCGGCGCCAGCACCTTGTGGCGGAAGCAGCCGAAGGCCTTTTCCTCGAGCAGATATTTCGGCAGGCCGTGGAAATGCCAGGCCATGGCCATGCCGCCCCAGCACACGCCGAAGGTCGAATGCACATGGCTCTGGCTCCAGTCGAAGATCTCCGTCAGCTCGTCCCAGTAGGTCACTTCCTCGAAGGGCAGATGCTCGATCGGGGCGCCGGTGATGATGAGTCCGTCGAACTTCTCGCCGCTTTCCTTCACTTCGCGGAAGGTGCGGTAGAAGGCGGCGAGATGGTCGGCCGGGGTGTTCCGGGAGCGGTGCTCGGTCATCCGCATCAGGTGAAACTCGATCTGGAGCGGCGTCGCTCCGACGAGCCGTGCGAACTGGGTCTCGGTCTGGATCTTCTTCGGCATCAGGTTGAGCAGGATGATCCTGAGCGGCCGGATGTCCTGGCGGATGGCCACCTCCTCGTCCATCACCATCACCCCCTCGCGTTCGAGGACGTGATAGGCGGGCAGCGATGTCGGCAGCTTGATCGGCATGGGGTGCGTTCCCGGGATGGTGGACGTGGTTCGACATCAAGGGCGGGCGCTGCGGCCGCGCGGCGTCTCAGCCGGGCTTTTCGGCGCTTCTGCGGTCGATGGCAAGGGCGATGAGCCGGTCGAACTCCTCGGGCGTGTCGATGCGGGCGGCCTCGTCGGCCTCGATCGTCACGCCCCAGTTGCGGGCCATGGCCTCGTAGCGCGGCTGGCGGTGGGCCATGGCGCGGACATAGGCCCAGACGGCGAAATCGTCGGGATCGACCTCCTCGGCGCGCACGCCCTTCCCGGCGAGATAGTCCTGCCAGAGCCGCTTCAGGAAGGCCGGTTCGTAATACATCGGCTTCGGCGCCTGGCGGAAGCGGCGGATGAGCTCCTCCACATGGTCCTCTCCACTGCGGATCCAGACCGGCAGGTGATGGGCCGCGAGCAGGCCCATCAGCGGGTCGGCCGGGTCGAAGGGGTCGATGACCTCGCAGATCGAGCCGCCGGTGTCGCACACGAAGTGATCGTAGTCGTAGATCTCCTTGGCGCGGCGGATGAAATAGACGGTATCGCGCAGCGCGCCGATCTCGCCCTCGCGATGCTGCTCCTGCCGGCGCATGTATTCGTCGAAGGGCAGCCCGCCCTTCGCGGGATCGCCGGGCTTGCCGAGATAGGAGGAAAGCGGGGCGAGATTGTCGAAGGTGATGTTGGAGGCGATATAGATCGAGTCGGAGCGCAGGAGATCGGCAAGGAAGGGGGTGCGCATCGCCTCGCGCTTGAAGTTGTCGACGATGTATTCGCCCATGTAGCGCGTGCCGATGCGGTAATCGACCGAGTAGTGGAACCAGTCGCCGCCGCGCCGCAGCATCGAGGCGAGATGGGTCTTGCCGAGCCCGGACATCCCGAAGAGCAGCACCCGCTTGCGGGGGGCGTTCAGCCAGGCCTCGCCGCTGTCGTAGAGCATCCGCGCCTCCTTCTTCGCCGGTCGTCTCCGGTGCCCTTCTCCGGGAAGGGTTTAGAAGGCGGGAAAGGGGGCGTCAAATCCGCGGCCGGTGCTACGGAGCCGCCCCGTCGTCCGGATCTTCGGGCAGGAGACCTCTTTCGGCGAGTCCCTCGAGGAGCGGGGCGAGATGGGCGCGATACCGCTTCCAGCCGCCGACCGAGCGCGCATGGATCTTCTGGCGGATCTGGGTGAAGGAGGCGGTCTGCACCGCGCGGCGGGAGCCTTCGGGCGAGAGCACCGCGTCGTCCCAGGGCAGACCGAGCCGCGAGAGGAGCCGCTTCATCACCGGGGCGGGGTCGGTCACGAGATCTTCGTACCGGACGTCCTCGATCACTCCCGGCAGGTGCCTGCGCCAATGGTCCATATGGGCGCGATAGGCGGCGAGGAATTCGGGGAATTCGGCGAGGTCGTAGGCCCAGGGATGGGCGTCGGCGCTGAAGTAGGCCCGCCAGTTCGACAGGGCCACATCGCGCGGGTCGCGCTGCATGTGGATGATCCGGGCCCTGGGGAAAAGTGCGTGGATGAGGCCCGTCCAGGCGAAGTTGGCCGGCAGCTTGTCGATCACGATGCCCCGCCAGCCGCGGCTGACATAGGCGATGAGATCGAGATAGGAGCGGGCGAAGGCTTCGGCGTCTTCCCGCGTCCAGTCGGCCATCTTCCCGAGGGCGCGGACGGCGTGGCTGTCGATATGGCTCTGCTCGCCGGCGCCGAAGACGGCCGGATGATTGCTCAGCATCGTTTCGACGAGGGTGGTGCCCGAGCGGTTGAGCCCGACCACGAAGACGAGCCCTTCCCCTTCGTCCGCCCGCGTCATCCGCGCGATCCAGTCGGGGGTGACGATTTCCCGGATACGGGCGAAACGGGCGGCAAGATCGGCGCTCGAATGGTCGATCTGCCGCCGGCGCGCGGCATTGGCGCGGGCAAGGGCGGCGAACTCCTCTTCCGGCTGCCCGGCCTCGCGCCAGACCTTGGCGAGGGCGAAGCCGAGATGGACGATCTCGTCCTCGCCGGCGTCGGGCGCTTCGAAGCGCTCCTGCCAGGCGCGGACCCGCGGGTCGTCGGGGGCGAGGCGGGTGATCTGTCCCCAGTCGCGATGATATTCGGGCTTGCCGGGGTCGAGGGCGATGGCCTTCTCCATCAGGGCGCGGCCTTCCTCGAGCCGGGCGAGATGACCGTAGTTCACGCCCAGCGCATGATGAAGCTCGGCATCCTGCGGGCGGAAGGGCAGGGCCTTCTCGAGCCACCGCACCGCTTCTTCCGTCATGGCGATGTCGGCATGGGTCTGGCCGAGATTGACGAGAACATCACAATCTCCCGGTGCCAGGGCATGGGCCTTCTCGAGCAGGCGGATGGCCGGCAGCCCCTCGCCGAGGGCGCGCAGGATCGAGGCCCTGGTGTTCATGGCGTTGGCGTAGTCCGGCGCGAGCGTCAGGGCGCGATCGGCGGCTTCGAGGCCGGCCTCGGGATCGCCGGTCGCGGCGCGGGCCTGGGCCAGGTTGTTCCAGGCCCGGGCATCGCGCGGGTTGAGGGTGACGGCCTTCTCGAGCATGGCGCGGGCGGCTTCGGGACGGCCGAGGGCGAGCTCGGCGGCGCCGAGATTGGCCAGCGCTTCCGGCATGTCGGGTGCGAGCGCGAGCGCGGTGCGGAAGGCGGCGCGGCCGGCCTCGGCCTCTCCGAGCCCGGTCAGGACGATTCCGTGAAGGTTGTGGAGCCCGGCCTCGCCCGGCGCCTTGCGCAGGAGCCGCTCGACGATCGGGCGGGCCTCGGCCAGTCGTCCGGCGCCCGTGAGCGCCACCGCCCGGTCGATCTCGTCCTGCATGTCGGGGGTGGCGCGCCGCTCGAGCCGCCTCAGCGCCTTGCGGGCGCCCGCGTGGCGCGGCAGGCGCGCCAGAACGGCGCGATAGAGCCGGATCGCCTCGCCGGGATCCCCGGCCCTGGCCGCCGCCGCGGCCGCTTCCAGCATCTCCTTCGGACGCCGTGGGGCGTTCGCGATCGGTGCTGTGCCCCTCGTCCGTTTCCGTTGCGTCAATGTTCCTCCTCCGTCGATCCGCTCCGCCCGGCCCTGACCTGACCGGAACCGGATCATCGATAGGCGCATCGGGCGGGGCAGGCAATGGCAATGGGTCCGGGGTCGGTCGCGGCATGCATTCTCGAGGGAACACCCGCTTGACAAATGCCGCGTGTCACAGGATACAGCAGCCCTGCTGCCGGGAGATTCCCGGCGGTTCGTGTTTCATGACGCCCGAAGGGGCGCGCTGTCCGGGGCTGCAACGCCCGGCCGGGTGGTCGGGGGCCGAAGGACGCGGCAACGAGGAAAGGCAGCTGCAATGTTCGCGGTTCTGAAGACCGGTGGCAAGCAATACAAGGTCAGCCCGGGCGACGTGCTTCGGGTGGAGAAGCTCGCGGCCGAGCCCGGCGACAGGGTCAAGTTCACCGAGGTGCTGATGCTCGGCGGAAACGAGGCCGTGGTCGGCACGCCGTTCGTGGACGGGGCCGGGGTGATCGCCGAGGTGATCGATCAGATCAAGGGCGAGAAGGTGATCCACTTCGTGCGCCGCCGCCGCAAGCATTCCTCGAAGCGCACCAGGGGGCACCGTCAGCAGCTGACGCTGGTGCGGATCCTCGAGGTGCTGGCCGAGGGGGCCGACAGGGCTGACGCCAAGCCCGCGCTCGGGGCCCGCGAGGCGCGCCGTCTGGCTGCGCGGCAGGCGACGCCGGCGAAGAAGCCGGCGGCAGGGAAGGCCGCCACGAAGAAGAGCGCCGACAAGCCCGCCGCCGGTACGGCCGATGTGCCGGGGCGGAAGCCGGCGAACCTTCTCGATGCGCCGCGCGGTGGCAAGGCGGACGATCTCAAGAGGATTTCCGGGGTTGGTCCCAAGCTCGAGCAGCTTCTGAACGAGAACGGCATCTACCATTTCGACCAGATCGCCGCTTGGACGCCGGAAGAGGTTGCCTATATGGATGAGAGGCTTTCCTTCAAGGGCCGGATCGAGCGCGAGGGCTGGATCGAGCAGGCCCGGAAGCTGGCTGCCGAAGCCGGGTCGGAAAGCTGAGAGCTGAGGAGTAGGGAACAATGGCACACAAGAAGGCAGGCGGTTCGTCCCGCAACGGCCGCGACTCGGCCGGTCGGCGCCTCGGCGTCAAGAAGTTCGGTGGCGAATTCGTCATTCCGGGCAACATCATCATCCGTCAGCGCGGCACGCGCTGGTGGCCGGGCGAGGGTGTCGGCATGGGCAAGGATCACACCATCTTCGCCATGACCGAAGGCAAGGTCGTCTTCCGGAAGGGCTTCAAGGGCCGGACCTTCGTGTCGGTCATGCCGGTGGCGGAGGCGGCCGAGTAAGCCGATTGCCTCAAACGTCTTGCGGGGGATCGGCTTCCGGCCGGTCCCCTTTTCTTTACCGGACGTGACCTCGCATGCCCCCATCACCATGGCATGATGGCGACGGTGGGCGGAGGCTCCATGCATGGGAGGAAGCGCATGGAAGACGGAACGACGCGGATCGAGCGGGCGGCGGCGCGCTCTGCGGCACGCCCTCGGGCCCCGGTGGTGGAGCGAGCGGCGGATCAGCCGGTGATCCGCACCGAGCGGCTCGTGCTCAGGCCCTTGCGCGATTCGGATGCGGGGCTGCTTGCGCTCTATGCGTCCGATCGGCGCGTGGCCGAGATGACGACCTCGATTCCCCATCCCTTCCCGCCGGGAGCGGCCGAGGCGCTGATCGCCCGGGCGCGCGCCCCCGGTCGTGACGAGGATTTCTGGGCGATCGACGGTTCGGCGGCGGGCCTTTCGGAATTTCTCGGCCTGATCTCGCTGCTGCGGCTCGACGAGGCCCAGTCCGAGGTTCGCTTCTGGATCGGCCCGGCCTTCTGGAAGTCGGGTTTCGCCTCGGAGGCGCTGAAGGGGTTGGTGGCAGCCGATCCGCACGGGAGCCGCACCCTCTTCGCCGCGGTCTTCCAGGACAACCCGGCCTCGGCCCGGGTGCTGGTCAATGCCGGTTTCGACTATCTCGGCGAAGCGGAGGCCTGGTCGGTTGCCCGGGGTGCATCGGTGCCGACCTGGACCTATATCAGGCAGATGGATACGAGAGCCTCCGGCTGAGGCCCGCCCCGGCCGGAGCGGAAAGGTGAGCGATGAAGTTCCTCGATCTGGCCAAGGTCAGGATCCGTTCGGGCGCAGGCGGCAATGGCTGCGTGTCCTTCCGGCGGGAGAAATACATCGAGTTCGGCGGTCCCGACGGCGGCGACGGCGGCCGGGGCGGTGACGTGTGGGCCGAGGCGGTCGAAGGTCTCAACACGCTGATCGACTTCCGCTACCAGCAGCATTTCTTCGCCGAGAACGGCCAGCACGGCATGGGCCGCCAGCGCACCGGGCGCGACGGCAGGGACGTGGTGCTGAAGGTGCCGGTCGGCACCGAGATCCTCGACGAGGACGGCGAGACGGTGATCGCCGATCTCACCGAGCCGGGGCGGCGCGTGCTGCTGGCGAAGGGCGGCAACGGCGGCTGGGGAAACCTGCATTTCAAGTCGGCCACCAACCAGGCGCCGCGGCGGGCCAATCCGGGTCAGCCCGGTGTCGAGCGGACGATCTGGCTGCGTCTCAAGCTCATCGCCGATGCGGGGCTCGTCGGCCTTCCCAATGCCGGCAAGTCCACCTTTCTCGCCGCCGTTTCCAATGCCCGGCCGAAGATCGCCGACTATCCCTTCACCACGCTTCATCCCAATCTCGGGGTGGTGCGGGTCGATGGACGCGAATTCGTGTTGGCGGACATCCCGGGGCTGATCGAGGGGGCGCATGAGGGGCGGGGGATCGGCGATCGCTTCCTTGGCCATGTGGAGCGCACGGCGGTGCTCCTGCATCTCGTCGATGCCACCTCGGGGAGCGTCGCCGAGGATTACCTCACCATTGCGAACGAGCTTTCGGCCTATGGTGCCGGGCTCGAGGAGAAGCCGCGCATCGTCGCCCTGTCGAAGATCGACGCGCTCGACGAGGAAACCCGTGCCGAGCGCAAGGCCGCGCTCGAGAAGGCGCATGGCGGGCCGGTTCTGGCGCTCTCCGCCGTCTCCGGCGAGGGGGTGAAGGCGGCGCTCAGGGCGCTTTGTGCCGAGATCGAGCACGCCCGAAGCGATGCGGCGGCGGAGGCGGACGAGGCGGCCGCAGGGGCGGATCTGCCTGCGGCGGGCGGCCCCGCTGCGCCGAAGGAGCGGCCCCGATGACGGGGGGAGCCGGACGGGGCGGTGACGCGAACCCGCTCGTTGCCGCGCGGCGGGTGGTGGTCAAGATCGGCTCGGCGCTCCTCGTCGATGATGCGACCGGCATGCTGCGCGCCGACTGGCTGCATACGCTCGTTGCCGACATCGCCGCGCTGCGCCGTCGGGGCGTCGATGTGGTGGTGGTGTCGTCGGGGGCGATGGCGCTGGGGCGGGAGGCGCTCGGCCTGCCCCGCGGGGCGCTGCCGCTCGAACAGGGGCAGGCGGCGGCCGCGGTCGGCCAGATCCGTCTCGCCCGGGCCTGGGAAGAGGCGCTGGCGCCCCACGGCATTCTCGCGGCCCAGCTTCTCCTCACGCTCGACGACAGCCAGAACCGCCGCCGCTACCTCAATTCCCGGGCCACGCTCGGAACGCTGCTGGCTCTCGGCGCAGTGCCGATCGTCAACGAGAACGACACCGTCGCCACCGACGAGATCCGCTATGGCGACAACGACCGGCTCTCGGCACAGGTGGCGGCCATGGCCGGGGCCGATGTGCTGGTGCTGCTCTCGGACGTGGACGGGCTCTATACCGCCGATCCGCGCCGTGACCCCGAGGCCCGGCGGCTTGCACGGATCGAGTCTGTCACTCCCGAGATCGAGGCCATGGCTGGCGAAAGCGGCACCGATCTCGGCTCGGGGGGGATGCGCACCAAGCTGATGGCGGCACGCACGGCGATGAAGGCCGGGGTCGCCATGGCCATCACGCATGGCGGCCGGCCGCATCCTCTTTCTGCCCTCGAGCGCGGCGAGGCGCCGGCGACCTGGTTCCTGCCCGCGGCCGATCCCCACGCGGCACGCAAGCAGTGGATCGCCGGCATGAAGCCGAAGGGGCGGATCGTGGTCGATGACGGTGCGGCGAGGGCGCTCGAGCGGGGCAGCTCGCTCCTGCCCGTGGGCGTGAAGGCGATCGAGGGCAGCTTCTCGCGGGGCGATCCGGTCGAGATCCGCACCGAGGCGGGAGCACTTCTCGGCAAGGGGCTCGTGGCCTATTCCGACAGCGATGCCCGGCGGATCATGGGGCGGCATTCGCGCGAGATCCCGGCGCTCCTCGGTCATCCGGGGCGGGCGGCCCTTGTTCACCGGGACGACATGGCCCTATGAGGGGATGACCCCGTGAAGGGGAGGCTTGTCCGGTCGTGGCGGGCCGATGCAGGGGATGGAGCGGCAGATGGACCAGGAGACCACCGCAGGTGCCGGAACGGCGGGAAGCGACATTCCGGCCATGATGCACGAGATCGGGCGGAAGGCCCGCGAGGCGGCGGCCGTTCTCGCCACCACTTCGGCGAGGCGCAAGGACGAGGCGCTCGTCACGGCCGCCCGCACCATGCGCGCGCGCGAGGCGGAGATCCTCGCCGCCAATGCACGGGATCTCGAATACGGTCGCGAGAAGGGGCTGAGCGCGGCGATGATGGACCGGCTCGCCCTCGATCCGAAACGCATTGACGCCATGGCGGCCGGGCTCGAGGCGATTGCGGGCCAGAAGGATCCGGTGGGCGAGGTCATGGCCGAGTGGGAGCGGCCCTCGGGGCTGAGGATCCGGCGCGTCCGCACCCCGATCGGCGTCATCGGGGTGATCTACGAGAGCCGGCCCAATGTCACCGCCGATGCCGGGGCGCTGGCGCTGAAGTCGGGCAATGCCGTCATCCTGCGCGGCGGTTCGGAAAGCTTCCATTCCTCCCGATCCATCCATGCCGCCTTGGTCGAGGGGCTGCGGGCGGCCGGTCTGCCCGAGGCGGCGATCCAGCTCGTGCCGACCCGCGACCGGGCGGCGGTGACCGAAATGCTGCGGATGACCGAGTTCATCGACGTGATCGTGCCCCGCGGCGGCAAGGGGCTTGTCGGTCTCGTGCAGCGCGAGGCGCGGGTGCCGGTCTTCGCCCATCTCGAAGGGATCTGCCACGTCTATGTCGATCGGGAAGCCGACCCCGACAAGGCGGTGCGGGTCGTGCTCAATGCCAAGACTCGGCGGCCGGGGATCTGCGGCGCGGCCGAGTGCGTGCTCATCGACCGGGAAGTGGCGGAGGGGCTCGGTGCGGAGATCGTCCGCGCGCTGCTCGATGCGGGGGTCGAGGTGCGGGCAGACGAGACGCTGCAGGCGATTGCAGGCACGGTGCCGGCCCGGCCCGACGATTTCGGCCGCGAGTTTCTCGACATGATCATCGCGGCGAAGGTGGTGGACGGGGTCGAAGGGGCGATCGCGCATATCCGCCGCTATGGATCCGGCCATACCGACGCCATCATCACCGAGAACGAGGAGACGGCCGGGCGCTTCTTCCGCGATCTCGACAGCGCCATCCTGATGCAGAACGCCTCGACCCAGTTCGCCGACGGGGGCGAGTTCGGCATGGGTGCCGAGATCGGCATCGCCACCGGCAAGCTCCATGCCCGCGGACCGGTGGGGGCCGAGCAGCTCACCAGCTACAAGTATGTCGTGATCGGCGACGGCACCATTCGCCCGGCCTGAGGGCGGGCTGCGGGACGAAAGGAACGAAAGGAACGAAGGGGCGCCAGCGGGCGCCCCTTGTCCGTGTTCGTGTTCTCGTTTCGCCGGAGGTGCGGCGGGAAGGCCGCCGCGATCAGCGGCGCCAGGTGCGGATCGGGCCGCAATCCATGTGGATGAAGTTGGAGCGGCGATAGAGGCCTACCCCGCCGCCCTTGCAGGCGAGTGCCGCGGCGCGGATCTGGTAGATCGAACGCGATTTGAGGGTGATGTCCGCGGCCATGCCGGGAATGTGGTAGGATTTCTTCGCCACGCCCCGCGAACGACGGCGCAACAGCGCGTTGGTGCGGGGCGTGCGATAGCCCGACAGCAGCAGGTAGGGCTCGGAGGTGTCGAGCAGGTTGTGGACGGCGGCGAGATTGTCGAAATTGCGCGGATCCATCTTCTGGACGGCGTTCTCGCGCCAGTCGCGCATGAAGTAGTTGATCTCGGCGATGGCCTCGGGGATGTATTCGCCGTCGATCCAGTAGATGATGTCGAGATGCTCGCCGGTGCGTTGGGAATACATCTTCAGGCGGCGATAGTCGCCGGCACCGCGCAGGAAGCCGAAGGCCCTGGCATAGACGGGCGCGGCCGGGATGCTGGCCACGCCGAGCGCTGCCAGCATGCGGAAAGCGTCGCGTCGCGTCGGGCCGGGCGAAGCGTCCTTCTGGATGGTCTTCATCTGGTCACTGCCCCCGTAGCGAATCGGTTCGGGGCACGAAGCCCCGTGGTTTCTCGTCACCGTCACCGCCACCGGTCGTCGCGCATCGGCGCATCCGGGTGTCATGCACTCAACACAACCCGCCGCATGTGCGTGTTCGCATTCATGCGGCCCACGACGATGTTTCGGCCCTGAGGAGCCGGATGGCAAGGGAAAGATGCCGAAGACCGGACAATTTGTGCGAAATTCTGCCGATTTGCGCCGAAAGCCGCGCCGGTGCGGCAGGAGCATTCGGCGGGTGGCGCGGCATTCTCTCCCTCTGGTTCCTGTCTTCCGGGTGCAAAGCGGGTGTGGGTGTCGAATCACATGAATGTGAAGGCGTTTCTCCCCGATCTGCGGCATGCTTCGCACCATGACCGGAAACGGCCCGGGGCTGGCGGGGGAGGCGCGTTCCGGGGAAAGGCGCGTTCACGCCGTACCGGTGGTGCCCGGTGGCATCTTTTCTCGCTTCAATTGCGGGGCGATATCGGGCAATGATGGGTCATGACCGAAAGGTGAGGTGTTTCATGTCGCGTGTTTTCTCGCCCGCCTTCTCGCCCGGCCCGCCGCGCATGCGGCCTGTCTGCCGGGTTGCCGCCCTCGTGCTGATCGGGGTGGCGGCGCTGGTGCCGCTGCCGCGAACGCTGTCGGCGGAGAGCCTGGCGTTCCGCGAGGCGGTTGCCGCGTCGAGTGCGGCCGATCGGGAGATCGCCGCCTTCTACCGCAAGCACGGTTATCAGGGCATCTGGACCGGGGCGGACGACCGCCGCCGGCTCCAGGCCTTTCTCGCGGCCCTGGAAGCGGCGCCGCTCCATGGTCTGCCGGCCGACCGTTTCAGCCCCGATCGGGTGAAGGCGCTTCTGCGCGCGGCCCGCAGCGAAAGCGGCAAGGGCGCCGCCGAGGTGGCGACGAGCCGGCTCTTCGTCGCCTATGTCAACGCGCTTCACGGTGGTATCGTCGATCCGCGCTCGCTCGGCAAGCAATATGGGCGCACCCCGCCCCGGTATGCACCGGGTGCGATCCTCGAAGCCTTCCTGCAGAGCACGCCACGGGCCTTTCTGGCCGCCCAGCTGCCGCGCACCGCCGAATATGCCGCCCTTCTCAAGGAGCGTCGCCGGCTGGAAGGGGTGATCCGTCGCGGCGGCTTCGGCCCGAAGGTGCAGGCAAGGAAGCTCGAGCCCGGGGATGAGGGCCCGGCCGTGATCGCGCTGCGGAACCGGCTGATCCGCATGGGCTATCTGCCGGCGACGGCCACCCGGCGCTATGACCGGCGGATCGAGAAGGCCGTGCGTCGCTTCCAGCTCGATCACGGTCTCACCGCCGACGGGGTGGCCGGCAGGTCCACCATCGCCCTCGTCAATCGCCCGGCCGAGGCACGGCTGAAGCAGGTGCTGGTCAATCTCGAGCGCCGCCGCTGGCTCAACCGCCCCCTGGGGCGGCGCCACATTCTCGTCAACATCCCCGATTTCCGCTTCACGGTCTTCGAGGATGGCGAGGCGAGGTTCACCTCGAAGGTGGTGGTCGGCCAGCCGCGGGAGGATCTCCAGACGGCGGAGTTTTCCGACGAGATGACCCACATGGTCATCAACCCGTCCTGGTATGTGCCGCCCTCGATCATCGAGAAGGAATACCTGCCGATGATCGCCGCGAACCCCGAGAAGTTCGCCTCGCAGGGGCTGGAAGTGACGAGTTCGCGCGGCCCGATCGGCATCGACGCGATCCGCGACGCCCTTTCGCAGGGCAAGGTGCCGAACATTTCGATGCGCCAGCCGCCGGGGCCGCGCAATGCGCTCGGTCAGGTGAAGTTCCTCTTTCCCAACAGGTTCAACATCTACATGCATGACACGCCCGCCCGTTCGCTGTTCTCGCGCGAGGTGCGGGCCTACAGCCACGGATGCGTGCGGGTGAACCGGCCGCTCGAATTCGCCTATTTCCTGCTTGAGGGGCAGGCTGCCGACCCGGTGCGGTATTTCAGGAGCATCCGGGAGACGGGCAAGGAAACGGAGGTCTATCTCAAGCGGCCGGTGCCGGTGCACATCGTCTATCACACGGTCTTCCTCGGCACCGACGGGCGGATCCATTATCGGCGCGACATCTACAGGCGCGATGCCCGGGTCTGGCAGGAGCTCGAGAAGAAGGGGGTGACACTGGCGCCGCTTCGGGGCTAGGTAGCAGCCGGGCAGAGAGGCCCGTCAACCGAAGCGGAACCGATGACGCGATCCAGCACGCATTGCCACAGACTCGCGGAGATCGCCGCGGCTCTCGGCGCCGAGCTCGCGGGCGATGGCAGCATCCCGATCCGTGGCGCGGCCGAACCGGCCGAAGCCGGCCCCGACCATCTGGCCCTGGCCCTCACCGACCGTTTTCGCGCCGATCTCGGCAAGGGGCGGGCGCGGGCGGCGCTCTTGCCCGAAGGGGCCGACTGGCAGGCGCTCGGGCTCGAGGGGGCGGTGCTTGTCGCCCGGCCGCGCTATGCGATGGCGGGGCTCACGGCGCTTTACGAGACGCTGCCCGATCTGCCGGCGGGCATCCACCCCACCGCCATCATCCATCCCGACGCCGAGATCGGGGAGGGCGCCGCGATCGGCCCCTTCGTCGTCATCGGCCCGAAGGTGCGGATCGGGCGGGGCGCGCGGATCATGGCGCATTGCTCGATCGGCGACGAGACGGTGATCGGCGACGAACTTCTGTTGCATCCGGGGGTGCGGATCGGCCGGGGGGTCACCGTCGGTCATCGTTTCCGGGCGCATGCGAACACGGTGATCGGGGCCGACGGTTTCTCCTTCGTCACCCCCGAACCCGATGCCGTCGAGGCGGTGCGCCGTTCCCTCGGCGACCGGCAGGGCCGCCGTCAGGGGCGCTATGCCCGCATCGCCTCGCTCGGGCGGGTGGTGATCGGCGACGATGTCGAGTTCGGTGCCGGTTGCACCGTCGATCGCGGCACCATCTCCGCCACCGTCATCGGTGACGGCTCCAAGTTCGACAACCTCGTCCATGTCGGCCACAATGTGCGCATCGGTCGCGATTGTGCCATATCGGGCCAGTGCGGCTTTGCCGGTTCCGCCAGAATCGGCGATCGGGTGGTGATGGGCGGGCAGTGCGGCGTCGGCGATCATGTGGTGGTCGGAGACGACGTGATCGCCGGCGGCGCGACCAAGATGTTCACCAACGTGCCGAAAGGGCGCGTTGTGCTGGGCAGCCCGGCGGTGAAGATGGAGCAGCATGTCGAGATGTACAAGGCGCTTCGGCGTCTGCCGCGGCTGATGCGCGAGCTTCTGGCCCTCCGGGCCCGGCTGGGGGAGAAGGTCGATGGGCAGGACGGCTGAGGGGGGCGAGGCCGACGGACTGGCGCTTCTGCCCCTCGTGCGGGCGGTGCTGGCCGAGGAGGGCCGGATTTCGCCCGAGGCGGTCGTGCCCGAGGCCGAGCTCGAGGTCCTGGGGCTCGATTCGGTGCGGATGACCCAGGTGATCTTCGCCCTCGAGGAGCGGCTCGACATCACCTTTCCGCTCGAGGGGGAAGAAGTGGCGCCGCGCACGGTGGCCGATCTCGTGCGGCTCGTGGCCCGGCTCGAGGGCGGGGGCGGTTGAGCATGGCCCGTCGGGTGCTGATCACCGGGCGGGGGACCGTCAACGCGCTTGGAGGCGACGTGCCGCAGACGCTGGCGGCGCTCGCGGCGGGGCGATGCGCCATCGGGCGGGTGACGTGCCGCGAGGCCGAGCGGCTCAGGATCCGCATCGCGGCCGCGGCGTCCTCGCCGGATCTCGACGCGGTCTTTTCCCCCGAGATGCGGCAGATGCACGATCGCGTCAGCCTCCTGGCGCTTCTGGCCGCCCGCGAGGCCGTGGCCGCGGCCGGGCTCGCGGCGAAGGAGCTGTCATCCGAACGCTGCGGCGTCATCCTCGGCACGGCGGGAGGGGGGCTCGACACCTGGAACGAGGCCTTTCGTGCCGTCTATGCCGAGGGGAAGAACCGGGTGCCGCCCCTGACGGTGCCGCGGCTGATGCCGAACGCGCCGGCGTCGGCGGTGGCGGCCGATCTCGGCATCGTCGGCCCGGTGCTCTGCCCGTCGGCGGCCTGCGCCTCGGCGGCGCAGGCTCTGGCGCTCGGGCTGCACTTCATCCGCTCGGGGGTGTGCGACGTGGTGCTCGCGGGCGGCAGCGAGGCGATGCTGACCTTCGCCGGCATCAAGGCCTGGGAGGGGTTGCGGGTGCTCTCCCCCGACGGTTGCCGGCCCTTCGCGGCCGATCGCAACGGGTTTGTTCTCGGAGAGGGGGCGGCGGTGCTGGTGCTCGAGGCCGAAGACCATGCCCGCGCGCGCGGGGTGCGGGCGGCGGTCGAGCTGGCCGGAGCCGCGCTGCGGGGGCAGGGCGGCGGGGATGTCGTCCGCCCTTCGGCCGTGGCGGCCGAGAGGGTGATGCGTGCGGCGCTCGCCGATGCGGGGCTCGCGGTCGCGGCGGTCGATCACGTCAACGCCCATGCCACCGGCACCCGGCAGGGGGACGCGGCCGAGGCGGAGGCGCTGGCCCGGCTCTTCGAGAACCGGCTCGGGGTGGTGCCGATCGCGGCGACCAAGGGGCTGCATGGCCATGCCGTCGGTGCCAGCGCCGCGATCGAGGGGCTGGCCTGTCTGCTGGCGCTGGAGGAAGGGGTGATCCCGCCGGCCGGCTCCCATGCGGCCGATCCGGCGTTCGGCATCGACCTCGTGACGGGGCAGGCCCGCGAGGCGGAGGTCGCGACCTGTCTTTCCACCACCTTCGCCTTCGGGGGGCTCAACGCCGCGCTCGTCTTCCGCCGTCTCTGACGAGGCTGCACGGGCCCGGCCGCGACCCTTCGGCACCTCCACCTTCTCTTGCGATCGATCATGGTTCCCGACCGGACCGGCGCGGCCTCGTGCCCCTCCGGTGATCGTGCCGCAGCGACCGGCCCGCGGGCGAAGCCGCGGTCGTTCACCAGCCGTTTGCCGACGGTCCATGAGGAGCGCCGCTCCGCGATCACGCCGCAGATCGTGCCATGCTCCGGTGCGCGGCTCCCCGTATTCCGGCGGGCTGACAGGGGCGGCGAAACCCGGCCCCGGCTTCCCGGTCACTTCGGGGCGTGTTCGGCGCAGAAGGGCGTGTAGGGAACGAGATCGAGCCGTTCTTCAGGGATTTCGCGGCCACAGACGACGCAATAGCCGTATTCGCCTTCCTCGATCCGCTTGAGCGCGGCCTCGATGGCCCGCAATTCCTTGAGCTCGAGTTCGCCGAGCCTCTCGAGCACCTCGTCCTCCTCGAGTTCGATCGCCGCTTCCTCGTCGTCCTTGGGGAGCGGGTCGTCGAGCTGATCCTCGATCTCGTAGAGCTTGCGCAGGATGGCGCGGCGCATCTCGAGCAGCTGGCGCTTGCGCTCCTCGAGCGACTTCTTTTCCCTGCCTTGTTCCTGGGGCATCCGTCCCTCCTCGTTGCGGTTTCACCAAGGAGTAGGGAGGGCGGAGGAAAGTTTCAACATCGAAGCGGGGCGGGACGTGAATCAGGTGCCGTCCGACGGCTCTTCCGCGGGATCGGTGGCGCAGTAGGCGCTGTAGAGAGCCGAAAGGACACCGCGCACGCGGTCGTCGGCGAGGTGATAATACATCATCCGCCCTTCGCGGCGGGCACCGACCAGCCCCTCATGGCGCAGTCGCGCCAGCTGCTGCGAGACATTGGGTTGCTTGGTGTGCAGGTGCTGCTCGAGCTCGGAAACGGTCTTCTCGCCATCGGACAGCATGCACAGTATCAGGAGCCGGCAGGGGTTCGACAGCGCCTTCATCAGCCCGGCGGCGATATCGGCCTTGGCCATCAGCTCCTCGCTCGGCGCCCGGCCGAGCAGGATGTCTTCGCCCCTTTCCCCAGCTCCGGTCTCCTCGGCGGTCCCGGTGGCGGCTGCGCTCCTGTCCATGATTCGGTCGTCCATTGTCATTCCCGGCTCCCTGGTCTGCCCTCTGCGCGGCGCGACCATGCTGCATATGGGCGCGGATCCGCTCCTGCCGCAAGTCCTCCGCTGCACGTCCGCGCAGGCGCGCTTGCGGAAGGCCGCCCCGGGATGGGCGGGTCCGGTGCCCGACGATCGTTCGGCCCGTCATGCCCTGCCCGGGCCGATTGCCGCCCCTTGTGCGGGCGTTTGCGCCATCCCATATAGCAGACGCAATGAAACATATCAATATTGACATATTAATGAAGGTCGCTATATTGGCCCGCGACTCGCAACGCCACACCAAAGGGAGAGTACCATGGAGCCCATCAAGCCCGAAGTGACCACCTTCTTCGACGAATACACCTTCACCGCCTCCTATGTCGTGAAGGATCCGAACTCGAACAAGGTCGCCATCATCGATTCGGTTCTCGATTTCGATTACGCCTCCGGTCATACCGACACCCACTCGGCCGACCGGATCATCGCCTTCATCAAGGAGAACGATCTCGAGGTGGACTGGATCCTCGAGACCCATGTGCATGCCGACCATCTCTCGGCCGCGCCCTATCTCCAGGAGAAGCTCGGCGGCAAGATCGGCATCGGCGATCACATCACCATCGTGCAGAACACCTTCGGCAAGATCTTCAACGCCGGCACCGAGTTCCAGCGCGACGGTTCGCAGTTCGACGCTCTCTTCAAGGAAGGCGACAGCTTCCATATCGGGCAGATGCGTGCCGACGTGCTGCATACTCCGGGGCATACCCCGGCCTGCCTGACCTATGTCATCGGCGATGCAGCTTTCGTGGGGGACACGCTCTTCATGCCCGATTTCGGCACCGCGCGCTGCGACTTCCCGGGCGGCTCGGCCGAGGTGATGTGGGAATCGATCCAGAAGATCCTCTCGCTGCCCGACGAGACGCGCATCTTCGTCGGCCATGACTACAAGGCGCCGGGCCGCGACTACTTCGCCTGGGAAACCACGGTGAAGGAGGAGAAGGAAAAGAACATCCATGTGGGCGGCGGCAAGACCAGGGAAGACTTCATCCGCATGCGGACTGAGCGCGACAAGCAGCTCGCCATGCCGCGGCTGATCATTCCGTCGATCCAGGTCAACATGCGCGCCGGGCACATGCCGCCGGCCGAGGACAACGGCACCGTCTATCTCAAGGTGCCGGTCAACGTCCTGTGACCCGAATCCTTCCCCGGATATCGCCCGCCGGGGCGGTATCCGGTTGAAGGTCTGCTCTCCGGCCGTTCGTCTCCCCCGGGCGGCCGGAGAACTTTCCCTGCATCCCGCAGGGCACAACAGACCCGCCGGCAAGGCGGGCGATGCGTGAAAGCGAAACGCGAAAACGCGAAACGGAGACAGAAAGGACTGGATACATGTCGATCACCTGGCAAACCGACTGGACCCTCGGTCTGATCGGCGGCCTGCTCATCGGGCTTGCCGCTTCCCTCTTCCTCCTCGTCAACGGCCGCATCATGGGGGCTTCGGGCATCATCGGCGGCCTCGTCGATGGTTCGGGCCGCCACAACGCCGCCGAGCGCGTGAGCTTCCTGCTCGGGCTGGCGATCGTGCCGGGGCTGATGGCCCTTCTGTGGTATCGCCCCGACACCCATCTGACGAAGAACGTCGCCCTTCTCGTCGGCGCGGGCCTTCTGGTGGGCATCGGCACGCGGCTCGCCAATGGCTGCACTTCCGGCCACGGCGTGTGCGGCATCTCGCGGCTGTCGCTGAGGGGGATCGTCGCCACCGTGTTCTATCTCGTCGGCGGCGGGATCTCCGTCATCGTCTTCCGTCACGTTCTGGGGGTGGTCTGATGCGCAACATCTTCGCTTTCATTGCCGGCGGGATCTTCGGCGCCGGGCTCTTCGTTTCCGGCATGGTCGATACCGCCAAGGTGATCGGCTGGCTCGACATCTTCGGCGCGTGGGATCCGACGCTGGCCTTCGTGCTCGGCGGCGCCATCATCCCGACTTTTTTCGCCTGGCGTATCGCCGAGCGGCGGCAGAGGGCCTTTCTCGACTGCCCGATCCCGGAGCGCCCGCAGCCGGTGATCGGTCGCAACCTCGTCATCGGTTCGTTCATGTTCGGCCTCGGCTGGGGGATGATCGGGCTCTGCCCCGGCCCGTCGGTGGCTTCGATCACCTTCAACGGGGTCGGCGGGCTGATCTTCGTTGCCGCCATGATCGCCGGCATGCTGGTCGCTCCGGCGATCCGCACCCGGCTCGAGGCGGCAAGCGCAAGCTGAGGAGTGTGCCATGGAATACCGTATCATCACGCCCGACTATGCCGTGACGGGCCAGATCACGCCGCAGGACGTGAAGGCGATCGCCGAAGCCGGTTACAAGGTGCTGATCGACAACCGGCCCGATGCCGAGATCGAGGACGGCAACACCTCCGATGCCGTGGCTCTCGCGGCGCGCGAGGCGGGGCTGACCTTCGTCTACAACCCCGTGGTCTCGGGGGCGCTGACGATGGACAACGTCGCCCTGCAGCGCAAGGTGATCGACGAGGCGGACGGCCCGGTCTTCGCCTATTGCCGCTCGGGCAACCGCAGCGCCATCCTCTGGTCGCTGGCCGAGGCAGGCCGGCGGCCGACCGAGGAGATCGTCTCGAGCGTGGCGGCGGCGGGCTATGACGTGTCGCATCTCGTTCCGCAGATCGAGGCGCTCGCCAAGGCCGCCTGAACCGCACCGGCCGGGGTGGCCCGCCCCGCCCCGGCCGTTTTCCCGCCCTCCCATCCGATGCGAAGAGCGTGCTCTTCGCCCGAGCGGGCTTTTCGCAATTTGCAGGTGACAAGCCATGTTGAAGAAATATTTCCCGATCCTCCAATGGGTGCCGCGCTACAACCGTGACACGTTCGTTTCCGACCTGATCGCGGCGGTGATCGTCACGATCATGCTCATTCCCCAGTCGCTGGCCTATGCGCTCCTGGCCGGGCTGCCGCCCGAAGCGGGCCTTTACGCCTCGATCCTGCCGATCATCGTCTATGCGATCTTCGGCACCTCGATGACCATCGCCGTCGGGCCGGTGGCCGTGGCCTCGCTGATGACCGCCACCGCCGCCTCGGCCGTGGCGGCGCAGGGAACGCCCGAATATGCCGCCGCGGCGATCGTGCTGGCCTTCCTCTCGGGGCTGATGCTTGCCGGGATGGGGCTCCTGAGGCTCGGCTTTCTCGCCAACTTCCTGTCGCATCCGGTGATCTCGGGTTTCATCACCGCCTCGGCCTTCATCATCGCCGCCGGGCAGCTCAAGTCGATCACCGGCATTCCGGCCCGGGGCCACAACCTCGTCGAGATCCTCGAGAATCTCTGGCTCCATCTCGACAAGTTCAACTGGGCGACATTCGCCATCGGCCTGCCGGCGCTGATCTTCATCTACTGGTCTCGCAAGAAGATGAAGGCGCTGCTGATCTCCTTCGGCCTCAGGCCGCGCCTTGCCGACGTGCTCACCAAGGCGGCGCCGGTCTTCGCCATCCTCGTCTCGATCGCGGCGGTCAGGCTCTTCGACATGCACGAGCTTGGCGTGTCCATTGTCGGGGACATTCCGAACGCGCTGCCGAAGCTGGCGCTTCCGCCCTTCGATCTCGAGATGTGGGGTTCGCTGGCCGTCTCGGCGCTGCTGATCTCGATCCTCGGCTATGTCGAGACGATCTCGGTGGCGCAGACGCTGGCGGCGCGGCGGCGCGAGCGGGTCGATCCGGACCAGGAGATGATCGCCCTCGGGGCGGCCAACATCGCCTCGGCCATCTCCCGCGGCTTTCCGGTGACGGGCGGCTTCTCGCGCTCGGTCGTCAACTTCGACGCCGGCGCCCGCACGCCCGCAGCCGGGGCCTTCACCGCCGTCGGCATTGCGCTGGCAACGCTCTATCTCACGCCGTTCCTCTATTTCCTGCCCAAGGCGACGCTCGGCGCCACCATCATCGTGGCCGTGCTTTCGCTGGTGGATTTCGGCCCGCTGAAGCTGACCTGGAAATACTCCAAGGCCGACTTCTCGGCGATCCTCGCCACCATCGTCATCACCCTGACGGTGGGGGTGGAGGCCGGGGTGCTGGCCGGGGTGCTGATCTCGCTCTTCCTCTATCTCAAGCGCACCTCGACGCCCCATTACGCCATCGTCGGCCGGGTGCCGGGGACCGAGCATTTCCGCAACGTGCTGCGCCACAAGGTGGAGACGCTGCCCCATGTGCTGATGATCCGGGTCGATGAGAGCCTCTACTTCCCCAACGCCCGGTTCCTCGAGGAACTGATCTACGACATGATCGCCCGCCACCCGGAGATCCGCCATGTGGTGCTGGTCGGCACCGCGATCAACCATATCGACACGTCGGCCCTCGAGAGCCTCGAGCAGATCAACAGCCGGCTGAAGGATGCGGGCGTCACGCTTCACCTCACCGAGATCAAGGGGCCGGTGATGGACCGGCTGCATCGCTCGCACTTCCTCGAGGAGCTCACCGGCAAGGTGTTCTTCACCCAGAACGAGGCCTTCGAGGCGCTCAGGGAGGAGGATGCGGGCGAAAAGGCGCGGCCGCCGGCGGCCGGGCGGGCCGACGCGGCCCCGGAGGCTGCGTCTGCGGGCGGTCTCAAGCCCTCGGCCGCCTGACCGGGAGCCGAGCCGCCGTCACCTGCATTGCCGCGTGAAAGCCCCTGCCCCGGCGGGGGCTTTCGCCTTTTGCGGGTCGGGGCGGCTGACGAAGCGATGCGTCCCGTGCTATCATCGGCCACCGTCAAGCCGCAGGGTGAGCCATGTGTCGTCTTTCCGTTCTCCTTTCCGCCTGTCTCGTCTGGCTTCTGGCCGGGGCGGGGCCGGGCCGTGCCGCGGCCGATGCCTTCCGCCTCTTCGTCGCGCCCGATCTCGCCGGGGCGGGGCTCGTGCGCTACCTCGCGCCGCGCTTCCGCTTTCGCAGCGGCATCCGCGTCCTGCCGGTCGGGACGCTCGAAGAAGCCGATGCCGCGCTGCTGCCGGTCGGGAGCATCGATGAAAGTCTGCGGGCGCAGGCCGTTCTCCTGCGCCCTGCCCTGGTGGAAAGGAAGGGCGATCGCCGTTATCTCTATCTGGTTCTGACGAAGGAGCCTGCCCGGGCGGCGGCGGCCCGGGCCTTTCTCGACTGGATGTTCTCGCGCCCGGGAAAGGCGGCGATCGAGAGCTTTCCCGACGAGAAGAACCCCGCCTTTACCCCGGCCGACAAGGCGCCCGTCGTCGTCAAGCCGGCGAAGTTCGAGGGGGATCCGCAGCGCGGTCATGTCCTGGCCCGCAGGCATTGCCGCCGCTGCCATGTGGTCGAGCCTGCCGACCCTTATGCCGGAATTGGCTCGACGCCTTCCTTCATGGCGCTGAGGGCCCTGCCCGACTGGCAGCGGCGCTTCTCGGTCTTCTGGTCGCTGCGGCCCCATCTCGGGCTGGTCGATGTCGAGGAGATGAGCCCGGAGCGCCCGCCCTCCCGGCCGGTGCCGATCGCCCCGGTGCGGATGACGCTCGACGATGTCGAGGACGTTCTCGCCTATGTCGCCCGGCTCGCGCCGAAGGATCTCGGCAAGCCGGTGGAGATGCGCTGAAGCGCGGTGTCAGTGGCGGGTGGGCGGCTCGTCCGGCGCATCCCCCTCGAGATAGTCCTCCGTGGTCCGCGGCTTGTGCGGCGTGCCGAGGCGGAAGGGGGAATTCTCGTCGTGATACTGGGCGCGGACGCGGCAGTCGTCGCACATCTGGATCAGCTTCGCGCGTCCGTCGTCGGCGAACATCCAGTGCTGACCCGCGAGCTTCTCGCTGATCCGTTCGATGGTGGAGCGGACGCCGAAGGGCTTGCCGCAGGAGATGCAGGCGAAGGGTTCTTCCTCCTTGAGCACGCGCCAGCGCAGCGCTTCGCGGCCCGTGGCCAGCCGCGGCACGAGGGTGATCGCCTCCTCGGGGCAGGCCGCTTCGCAGATGCCGCATTGCAGGCAGGCGCTCTCCTGGAAGCGCAGCTGCGGCTTGTCCGGGTTGTCGCCGAGCGCGCCGGCGGGGCAGAGCGAGGCACAGGCGAGGCAGAGCGTGCAGGCTGCCTCGTCGACGACGACGGCACCATAGGGCGCGCCTTCGGGCAAGGGCAGCGGAGCAACCTCGTCGCCGTGGAGCGCCTGGGCGATGGTGCGCACCGCGTCGCGCCGCCGCCCCATCGGGATAACATTCGTTCCGATTGTGGCCTCTGGCGCCGACTCGCGCAGCATCTCTTCGAGCGTGTCGGGCGTTTCCGGCGAGAGGAAACGGATGCGTGCGGCGCCCTTCTCGGCCAGGATCGCCTCGGCAAGCGCCTTCTCGCGTTCGGGCACGGTGCGGTCGGTTCGCGGGCTCAGGAGCACGAGCACTTCGGCAAAGCCGGTGCCGAGCGCGGCCAGCATCTCGGCATGGCCGAACCCTTCGACATTGTTGACGGCAAGCGGGATCACGTCTGCCGGCAGGCCGCGTCCGAAGCGGGCCGCGAGGCGGATCATCTCGCTGCCGTGTTCCGCATCGTGCACGAGGAGCCGCGGCGGCCGTTTCTCGCCGTCGGCCGCGGCCGCCTCGCCGAAGGCGCCCTGCAGGGCGACGAGGCGGCGGAAGAGGAAGTCGGCCGGCGGATCGTCGTAGCTGGCGGCGCCCGAGGGACAGACGGCGGCGCATTCGCCGCAGCCGGCGCAGATCAGCGGGTCGATCCGCACATGGTCGCCGTCGGGGGTGATGGCATTGGTCGGGCACACGTCGAGGCAGCGCGTGCAGCCGGTCTTGCCGGCGCGGGCATGGGCGCAGAGATCGGCCTCGAAGCGGATGTAGAGCGGCTTTTCGAAAGTGCCGACGAGGGCGCGCGCATCGCCGACGGCCCGTTCGACCGCCGCCCGGTCGCGCGGGTCGGCCCGCAGATAGCCGTCGCGCTTGTGGGGGGCGGGAAAGAGCGGATCGTTCCCCGAGAGGTCGAGGATGATGTCGCAGTCCGACGCCACCCGCCCCCGGGGCGGAGCGAAGGCGAGCGGTCCGCGTCCCGAGCGGCGGGCTTCGGCGAAGTCGTCGATCGTGACGGTGAACCGGCCGAGCCCGCCCTCGGCGCGGCGCAGGCGCCCCCGGATCACGTCGAAGCGGCCGTCGGGCACGGCGAAGTCGGGCGTCTTCGTGAGCAGCACGGTGACGGCCAGCTCGTCCGTCAGCCGGGCGGCGGCCTCGAGCGCGGCCTCGTCCCCGATGACGAGGCAGGTGCCGGGCGAGGTGACGTCCATCGTCGGGGTGAAGGGGCGCGGCAGCGCGGCCTCGGCGAGAAGGGCGGCCTGCTTGGCGGTGGCGGGCGCCTCGTCGGACCAGCCGGCCCGGTCGCGGATATCGGCGAATCGCGTCTCGCCCGGCGCCGCACCGCTCTCGGCCAGTTCCTCGGCGAGGGTGGTGAAGCGCGGTGCTTCCTGTTCGCAGGCGATGAGGACACGCTGCCCTTTCCCGAGCGCACGGGAGACCTTGTCGAGGTCGCGGCCGCAGGCCTCGGTGCAGCGGACGAGCTTGTCGGCGCCGCTCGCGGCAAGAAGCGGCTTGTCGTCGAGCCGCATGCTGCCGGCGCAGTCGCACAGAAGGAGGATGTCGGGGCGCTTGTCGGACTGTTCGCTCATGGCCGCATGAAGGGGTGCGAAGGGGCGCGTGTCAAGGGCGCATGGCGCATGCTGTTGCAGCATGGCAGGGAAAGCCCGTCTCTTCAGATATTTGCCTTTGACAGCGGCAGGGCGGCATCCTTACTCTGAGCCCCGGAGACAAGGAGGCGTGCCGGCCGCTGGCTGCCGGCCGCCGCTTCGGAGGGAGGAAAGCATGGCGGAGAGGGAGGCCGCGGCCGCGCCGCGCCCGCTTCGGGCGAAGGAGGAGAGCCTCGATGTCGGCATCGTCGTGCGCCGCTCTCCACCGGCAATGAAATGGGCCGGCGAGGAGTGGCGGCCGATCGCCGTCATCCCTTCGGCGCCGGAGGCGGAATGGGTCGAGATCGGCCGCGAGGGCGAGAGCATCGACTATCACGCCGCGACCTTGCCGCTCACGCTGCACAGGGCCGAGGTTTCCGGTTATGCCGCCAGCCTCGACATGGCCGAGCCGAGCCTGTTCGTGGGGCTGGCACCGGCCGAGGATCCGGCGGCGCCGATGCCCTGGGAGGTGGTGTTCGTCTCGGCCTCGGCCCATGACGCCCAGGATTATCTCGACGGCGAGGACGTGCTGGTCGAGGCGGTGCCGATGCCCCCTTCCATCCTCGAATGGATTGCCGATTTCGTGGCGGCCCATCACCGCGAGGAGCGATTCCGCAAACGCAAGCGCAAGGGGCTCGAGGAGGAGGGGCGCGAGGCCTGGATCGGGGACATTCGAGCCTCGTCGCGCACGGTCTTTCTCGCCCCCTCGGCAAGGCGGCGCGACCCGCGGATGGATGAGGACGAGGGCGACCGATGAGCGAAGACGGCCGCAAGCGGCCCCGGAGGGCGGCCGCAGACGCAGGAAGGGAGGACGGTTTTCTCGCGCGCTGGTCGCGCCTCAAGCGTCGCCCGGAAGCGGCGGAGGCGGAGAAGGCGGCGCCGGCCACAGCGGAGCGGCCCGCCGCTGCGGACAAGGCGCTTCCCGACACCGCGCGAAGAAGCGACGAGGAGGTGCTGGCCGAGCTCGATCTGCCCGCACCCGAGCTTCTCGGCCGCGGCGAGATCCGCGACTTTCTCAAGGCACCGATCACCGAAAGCCTGCGACGGCGGGCGCTGCGGCGGCTCTGGCAGCTCGACCCGGTGCTGGCAAATCTCGACGGGCTGGTGGATTACGGCGAGGACTTCACCGGCCAAGGGGTGGTCACCGGTATCGTCGAGACCGCCTTCCGCGTCGGCCGCGGCATGGTCGAGGCGGCGGAGGAGGAGACGGTGAAGGAGAGCGCAGACGCCACGCGACCCGCTCCGGCCCCGGAAGGTGCGGCCCCGGAAGGCGCGCCGGCGGCCGGGGGCGGGCCGGTGATGGTGCAGCCGCCGGTGGCGAAGAACCCTGCGCCGACAGGGACCGATTCGCCGGTCGCGGCGCAGGAGGGGGAGGAAGCCGCGCACGGGCAGGCGCCGTCGCCCGCCGAGGAGCCCCCTCTGCCTCGGCCGCGGCGGATGCGCTTTCGCCCGGCATGATGTCATCGGGGCCATGCCCGTTGGGCCGGAGGGCGCCGGTCGGCCGCGAGATCAATTCCTGATTCTTTTCGTCATGCAAAAAACATTTGCGTGAAGCGGGTGTGACATTTTATCCTCCCTCCCGAACGGGCCGTTCCGATTCCCGGCAAGGGTGCGGGCGGTCGAGCAAGGACAGGACCGGGGAGGAAAGGGCGGATGACGATGGAGAGGGCCGAGGCGAGCACCCTCCTTGCGGAGGAGGACATCGCCCGCGCCGCCATCTACGATCTTCTGGCCGCGCTTCTGCATCGCCCGCCGGATGCGGCGGCGCTCGCGCGCATTGCCACGCTCGAGCCGGGGGAGGGAGAGATCGGCCGGGCCGTCAAGTCCCTGGCGGGGATGGCGCGGGTGATGGATCCCGAGAGCATCGAACGCGAGCACACGGCGCTCTTCATTGGCATCGGCCGCGGCGAGCTCGTCCCCTATGCCAGCTACTATCGCACCGGTTTTCTCAACGAGAAGCCCCTGGCCGATCTGCGGGCCGACATGGCGCGGCTGTCGATCACGCGCGCGCCCGAGGTGATGGAGCCCGAGGACGGCATCGCGTCGCTGTGCGAGATGATGGCCGGGCTCATCCTCGGCCGCTTTGGCGAACCGGCCTCGCTCGCGGTGCAGAACGAGTTTTTCCGTGCCCATATCGCGCCCTGGGCGCGGCATTTCTTCTCCGATCTCGAAAAGGCTTCGTCCGCTGCCTTCTATGCGCCCGTAGGTGCTCTGGGGCGGGCGATGATGGATGTCGAGGAGGAAATGTTCCGCATGGTCGGCGAAGGCGAGGCCATCGGCCCCGTTGCCGGTTCCGCCTGACCTGCCGTCCGGGAGGGAGTTCCGAGGAAAGGTTGCAGGTGCGCCGATTGCGGATGTGCTGACCGAGCGGCAGTCGGGCCGTGTCGATGAGCCGGGCGATGCGATCGCTGGTCGATTCGTCGGTCGGGCGGGCGCAGGTGGAGTGATCGAGGAGCGATTTCGGAAGTCAGAAGAGAGAGGGAGACACCACATGAAGCAGCGCAGGAAAGAGCGACGGGAAGGCGCCACGCGGCGCGATTTCCTCCGTCTTGCCGGCACCGGTGCGCCGGTCCTGGCAGCGATGTCGCTTGCCGGGGCCGAGGTGGCCGAGGCGGGCGAGGCCGTGAAGGGGCACGGCATCCGCATGACCGAGCACATGAAGAAGTATTACGAGAGCCTCCGGTTCTGACCGGGGTCTTCGGGTTGCCGGAGGACGGCCTGCGGGGGTAGCGAACGGCCCCCCGCGTTCGGCGCGGGCCTGCGGCGTAACAGGGAGAGGGAAACATGCTGAGAAGGAAGACAAGAGGGGTAGCGAACGGCCCCCGCGCGTCATCCGTTCTGGCCGGGATCGGCAATGCCAAGGTCGATCGCCGCGCCTTTCTGAAAGGCTCCGGGGTGGCCATCGGCGGCATCGCGGCGCTTGGGCTGACGGGCGGCACGGTGAAGCGGGCCGATGCGGCCACCACCAACGGGGATCAGAAGGTCGATCTCATCAAGTCGGTCTGCACCCACTGCTCGGTCGGCTGCACGGTGATCGCCGAGGTGAGGAACGGCGTCTGGGTGGGGCAGGAGCCCGGCTGGGACAGCCCGTTCAACCTGGGGGCCCATTGCGCCAAGGGCGCTTCGGTGCGGGAACATGCCCATGGCGAGCGCCGGCTGAAATATCCGATGAAGCTGGTCAATGGCGAATGGAAGCGGATCACCTGGGATCAGGCGATCAACGAGATCGGCGACAAGATGCTGAAGATCCGCGAAGAATCGGGCCCTGACAGCGTCTATTGGCTGGGCTCGGCCAAGCACAACAACGAACAGGCCTATCTGTTCCGCAAGTTCGCCGCCTACTGGGGCACGAACAACGTCGATCACCAGGCGCGGATCTGTCACTCGACCACGGTCGCGGGTGTTGCCAACACCTGGGGCTATGGTGCGATGACCAACTCCTACAACGACATTCACAATTCGAAGTCGATGATCCTCATCGGCTCGAACCCGGCCGAGGCCCATCCGGTCTCCCTGATGCACATTCTCAGGGCCAAGGAGCAGAACAACGCTCCCCTGATCGTGTGCGACCCGCGCTTCACCCGCACCGCGGCCCATGCCGACGAATATGTGCGCTTCCGCCCCGGCACCGACGTGGCGCTGATCTGGGGCATCCTGTGGCACATCTTCGAGAACGGCTGGGAGGACAAGGACTACATCCGCACCCGCGTCTGGGGTCTCGAATACATCCGCGAGGAGGTCGCGAAATACGACCCCGAGGAGGTCGAGCGCATCACCGGCGTGCCCGGCGAGCAGCTCAAGCGGGTGGCGCGGCTTCTCGTGAACAACCGGCCCGGCACGCTCGTGTGGTGCATGGGCGGCACCCAGCACACCAACGGCAACGACAACACGCGGGCCTACTGCATCCTGCAGCTCGCGCTCGGCAACATCGGCGTCTCGGGCGGCGGGGCCAACATCTTCCGCGGCCATGACAACGTGCAGGGCGCGACCGACATGTGCGTGCTGTCGCACTCGCTGCCGGGCTATTACGGTCTTTCGGCCGGTGCCTGGGCGCACTGGGCGCGCGTGTGGGGCGAGGATCTCGACTGGCTCAAGGGCCGCTTTGCCAGGATCAAGGGCAAGGACGGCAAGGAAAAGAGCCTGATGAACCTCAAGGGCATTCCGGTCTCGCGCTGGTTCGACGGCGTGCTCGAGAAGAAGGAGAACATGGATCAGCCGGACAATGTCCGTGCCATGGTCTTCTGGGGGCACGCGCCGAACTCGCAGACCCGCGGCCCGGACATGAAGAAGGCGATGGAGAAGCTCGACCTCCTCGTCGTCATCGACCCCTATCCCACCGTCTCGGCGGTGATGCATGACCGCACGGACGGGGTCTATCTGCTGCCGGCCTCGACCCAGTTCGAGACCTATGGTTCGGTCACGGCCTCGAACCGGTCGATCCAGTGGCGCGAGAAGGTGGTCGATCCGGTGTTCGAGAGCCGCCCGGACCACAACATCATGGCGATGTTCGCCAGGAAGTTCGGCTTCGCCGATCGTCTCTTCCGCAATATCGAGGTGAAGGAGACGAAGTGGGGTCCCGAGCCGGTGATCGAGGACATCACCCGCGAGTTCAACCGCGGCATGTGGACCATCGGCTACACCGGCCAGTCGCCGGAGCGGCTGAAGAAGCACATGAAGTATCAGCACACCTTCGACAAGACCACGCTTCAGGCGGTCGGCGGTCCGTGCGATGGCGAGTATTACGGCCTGCCCTGGCCCTGCTGGGGAACGCCGGAGATGGGCCATCCGGGCACGCCGATCCTCTACGATCCCTCGAAGCCGGTCTCGAAGGGCGGGCTGACCTTCCGCGCCCGCTTCGGCGTCAAGGCGCCCGACAAGTGGGGCGGCGAGAGCCTCCTGGCCGACGGGGTCTATTCGGCCGGCTCCGACCTCAAGGACGGCTATCCCGAATTCACCATGGCGATGCTCAAGGAGCTCGGCTGGGACAAGGATCTCACCGAGGAGGAACGCAAGACCATCGAGGCCATCGCCGGTGACAAGACCAACTGGAAGACCGACCTTTCCGGCGGCATCCAGCGGGTGGCGATCAAGCATGAATGCGCCCCCTTCGGCAACGCCAAGGCGCGCACCGTGGTCTGGAACTTCCCCGACCCGATCCCGGTGCATCGCGAACCGCTCTATACGACGCGGCGCGATCTTCTGCCGAAATACGCCACCTACGAGGATCGGCACTTCTACCGTCTGCCGACCCTCTATGCGTCGATCCAGAAGCAGGACTTCTCCAAGGAGTATCCGATCATCCTCACCTCGGGCCGGCTGGTCGAATATGAGGGTGGCGGCGACGAGACCCGCTCCAACAAGTGGCTCGCCGAACTCCAGCAGGAGATGTTCGTCGAGATCCATCCGCGCACCGCGAACGATCTCGGCATTCGCGACGGCGCCTGGGTCTGGGTCGAGGGCCCCGAGAAGGGCCGGGTGAAGGTCAAGGCCATGGTCACGCCGCGTGTGGGGCCGGGCGTCGCCTTCATGCCGTTCCATTTCGGCGGCTGGTTCCAGGGCGAGGATCGCCGCTACAAGTATCCGAAAGGCGCCGATCCCTATGTGCTCGGCGAAGCGTCCAACACGGCTCAGACCTACGGGTACGATTCGGTCACCCAGATGCAGGAGACCAAGGCGACCCTGTGCAAGATCTGGGCCGCGTAAGGGAGGAATGGAAACATGGCACGCATGAAGTTTCTCTGTGACGCCGAGCGCTGCATCGAGTGCAATGCCTGCGTCACCGCCTGCAAGAACGAGCATGAGGTTCCCTGGGGCATCAACCGTCGGCGGGTCATCACCATCAATGACGGCAGCCCGGGCGAGCGGTCGATCTCGGTCGCCTGCATGCACTGCTCCGATGCGCCCTGCATGGCGGTCTGCCCGGTGGACTGCTTCTACCAGACCGAGGAAGGCATCGTCCTGCACTCCAAGGATCTGTGCATCGGTTGCGGCTACTGCTTCTACGCCTGCCCCTTCGGTGCGCCGCAATACCCGCAGTCCGGCAATTTCGGCACCCGCGGCAAGATGGACAAGTGCACCTTCTGCGCCGGCGGTCCCGAGGAGGACATGTCGGAGGAGGAGTTCCGCAAGTACGGGCGCAACCGGATTGCGGAAGGCAAACTGCCGATCTGTGCCGAGATGTGCGCCACGAAGGCCCTTCTGGCCGGCGACGGGGACGTGATCTCCGCCGTCTATCGCGAGCGCGTGGTCGCCCGCGGCTTCGGCTCCGGCGCCTGGGGCTGGGGCACGGCCTACAGCCAGAAGGCCGGCGGCTGAGAACCGGAAGCGGGGCCGGGGACACTAGGTTCCCCGGCCCCGTTCCCCCTTGTCCGGCCGGGGCGGTCGCGCGGCTGCCCGCGGTTCGATTGCATGAACGCCCGATCGAGAGGTGGTGAGGCATGGTGATCCTCCCGCATGTTCCCGGTGCGCATCCGGCGGCACCGGCTTCGAGAACGACACGCCGATCCGGCCCCCTTCTCGGCCGGTGGCTCGTTCCTGTTGGCGTCATCGCGGCCCTGCTGCTCGCGGTGCTGATGCTGGCGAGCGTGTCGGCCCAGACGGTGGATGCGCCCGTTTCGGTACGCCCGCCGGAAGGGGCGGCTCCCGTGGCGCCGCCGACGGTGCGGGCACCGGGGGTGCCGCATCGGCCGCTCGGCTTCGACGCGCCGGAAAACACGCTCGGCAGCAGGTCCGACAGCGACATCTGGCGCGTCCTGCGCGAGGGGGCGGCCGGCACGACCGCCGCGCCGCGCCCGGACGACGGGATGCTGATCGAGGGGCGTCGGCCGCCCTTCGTGAAGACCCCGCGGCCCGAGATCTTCACCCGGCCGCCCGCGACCGGGCTTCTTTCGGACTTCACCCGCGCCGACTGGTGGTCCCGCATCCGCGATGCCGAGACCGGATTGCCGCGCATCGGCGGCTATTTCCTCGGTGTGGTGCTGGCGGTGATCGTGCTCTTCGCCTTCATTCGCGGGCCGATTCCGGTCGAGGGGGGCTTCTCGGGGCGCCGGATCCGTCGATTCCGCCTCTCCCAGCGCGTGGTGCACTGGTCGATCGCCATCGTCTTCGTCCTGATGGCTCTCACGGGGCTGACGCTTCAGCTCGGCCGGCCCTTCCTCATCCCCCTGATCGGCAAGGAAGCCTTCTCGGTGATCGCGACAGCATCCATGCAGGCCCACAACCTGTTCGGCCCGGTGCTGATCGTGCTCCTCGTGCTGCTCTTCGTCACCTTCCTGCCGGGCAACTTTCCGAGCCGGGCCGACATCGTCTGGCTCATCAAGGGGGGCGGGTTCTTCGGCGGTCATGCGCCGGCCGGGCGCTACAATCTCGGCGAAAAGGGGTGGTTCTGGACCGCCACCCTCATCGGCGCCGTTCTCGGGATCACCGGCATCATCATGCTTTTTCCCGACGATCTCGGCACGCGGGCGCTTCTCGAGATCTCGGTCTTCCTGCACGGGGCCGGGGCGCTGATCGTCGTCGCCTATCTCATGGGCCACATCTATCTCGGCACCTACGGCACCGAGGGCACGTTCGAGGGGATGGTGACCGGCTGCGTGGATGAGAACTGGGCACGAACCCATCACGAGCTCTGGCTGAAGGAGCTCGAGGAAAGGGGCAAGATCGAGGAGTGCCGCGAATGAGCCTCATCGAACTGATCGAAGGTCCGCTGTGGACCTTTTCCGCGACCCTGTTCGTGATCTTCGTCTTCTGGCGGTTGATCTCGATACTCGATCTGCGCCGCCGGGGCGCCTCGCCGAAACCTCAGGGCTCCCGGCTTGCCGGGGCGCTCCGGGCGCTCCTGGTCCGCTTCGTGCCGCGACCACCCTTCACGCGGTCGGGGCGGGTCTGGTTCACGACCGTGGCGGGCTACGCCTTTCATCTGGGGCTTTTCGTGCTGCTGCTGGCGGCCGTTCCCCACGTCGAATTCATCGAACGGCGGATCGCGGCCCTGCCCTGGGAGCCGATCTCGCGCACGGGCTTCGTCATTGCGGCCGAGATCTCCTTCCTCGGTCTCATCATGCTCTATACCCGCCGCTTCGTCGATCCGCTGGTGCGAAGGATCAACCGGCCCGACGACCACGTTGCTTCGCTCCTGACCTTCATCGTCATGCTCACGGGGTGCATGGCCCTCGGACGCCAGAGCGCGTTCCTGCGCGGGTTGCACATGGGGTTCGTCGAGCTGTGGCTGATCTATTTCCCCTTCTCGAGCCTGATGCACACCTTCACATGGCCGATCTCGCGCCTGGTCACCGGCTGGGAGGCCGGCCGGCGTGCGGTCCGCTGGTAGCGCGGAGGAAGGACCATGAGCGAACAGGGCGCCCCCACTTCCACCGTTTCGAATGTCGCGGATCTGCCCGAGGAAGTGCGCCTCGCCCGGGCGATTGACGGCTTTGTGGCCGAGTTCGGCCCGAAGACCACCGCCTGGCTCGACAGTTGCATCCGCTGCGGCCTGTGCGCCGAAGCCTGCCATTTCCACAAGGTCGATCCCGACCCGAAATACGTGCCGATCAACAAGATCGTGCCCTTCGAGAAGGCCTGGAAACGCCATGTGGGGCCGGTCGGGCTGGTGCGGCGGATGCTTGGCCTCGCCCCGCGGGTGACGTTCGAGGAGCTGCGGGAATGGGAGGAGCTGATCTATGACAGCTGCACCATGTGCGGCCGCTGCACCCTCGTCTGCCCGATGGGGATCGACATCGCCGAGCTGGTGCACGAGGCCCGGCACGGGCTGTTCGAGGCCGGGCTCGTGCCTTCGCGGCTGAAGGAGCTCGACGAGAAGGCGCATCGGCTCGGCTCGCCCTTCGGCACGGCCGAAGAGATGCGGGCCCAGGTCGAAAGGGTGGTGCGCGAATATGGCATCGACATTCCCCTCGACAGGGACAGGGCCGATGTGCTGGTTACCGTCACCCCGACCGAGCTCGAGGAAAAGCACGAGGTCCTCGCCGCCATGGCGCGGATCTTCAACCATCTCGGCTGGGACTGGACGCTGCGTTCCGACGCCTTCGAGGCCCACAATTTCGGCTATCTCTCGGGCGACATGGAGACGCAGGGAAAGCTCACCACCCGGCTGATCGACACGGCACGGGAGATCGGGGCGAAGATGCTCGTCATTCCCGAATGCGGCCACGCCTGGCAGGCGGCGCGCTGGGAAACCTGGCGCTGGTATGACGAGCCGCTCGATCTCGAGATCCGGCATGTCGTCGAGGTGCTCGGCATGGCGGTCGAGGAGGGCAGGCTGCGCTTCGAGCCTCTCGGCAAGAGCGCCACCTTCCACGATCCGTGCCAGCAGATCCGTCGCGGCGGGCTCGACCGCTGGCCGCGCGTCATCATGGAGGCGCTCGGGCTCGAGGTGCGGGAGATGACCCCGTCGCACGAGACCGCCTATTGCTGCGGCGGCGGGGGCGGGGTGGTCGCCATCCTGCGGGCCCGGGAGCTGCGCGACAAGGTGTTCGAGATGAAGGCGGCGCAGTTCGAGGAGACGGGGGCCGACCTGTTCCTCACCTCCTGCGACACCTGCCAGCTGACCTTCCGGCGCGGCGCGGCCGATACCGGCTGGGATCGCCAGGTCGATACGCTGTTGCAGATCATGGCCCGGCAGCTGGTTTCCGACCAGCCGCCCCTCGAGCGGCAGGCTGCCGGCTGAGAGGCGCGCCTTCCCGCGCCTTCCGCGGCCGCTTCGGAGCGCGGCCGTGGCGTCGCCCGGCACCGCGTTGCGCCGACCCTATCCACCGGCTCCGGCCCTTCGTCGATGCGTCGCCATCTGCGGCCTGCCGTCTGCCGCTCCGCCGGGGGGGCCGGCAAGGTGACCGCCCGCGGCGCCGGATTCCGCAGGCGGTCGCCCCCCTCGTCACTCGGCCTTGTCTTTCCCGTTCCCGTCCTTCTGCGGCAGGGCGTCGGGGAAGAAGAGCTGTTCGCTATGCACCCGATAGGAGCCGATCAGCCTCTGTCCCTTTTCGGACAGGAGCCAGTCGCGGAAGACGCGGGCGTCCTCGATGTTGACGTTCGGGCAATGGGCCGGGTTGACGATGATGAGGCCGTAGGGGTTGTAGAGCGCCGGATCACCGGCGAAGAGCAGCGCGAGGTCGCCGCGGTTGTTGAAGGCGAGCCAGGTGCCGCGGTCGCTCAGCGTATAGGCGCCCATGCCGGCGGCCATGTTGAGCGTGGCGCCCATGCCGGCGCCGGCCTCGCGATACCACCCCCCCGATGCGGCGCTGGGGTCGAGCCCCGCTGCCTTCCACAGCGCCTTCTCCTTCTTGTGGGTGCCGCTCTCGTCCCCGCGGGAGACGAAGGGCGCCCCGGCCTTGGCGATGCGGGTGAGGGCGTCGGCGGCGGAGCGGGCATGGCGCACGTCGGCCGGGTCGTCACGCGGGCCGACGATGACGAAATCATTGTGCATCAGCGGATGCCGCCTGATCCCGTGGCCCTTGGCGACGAAGGCTTCCTCGTCAGGCTTGGCGTGCACCACAAGCACATCGCCGTCGCAGCGGGCGGCGTTCTTCAGCGCCTGGCCCGTTCCGACAGCCACGACCTTGACCTTGATGCCCGTGTCCTTCTCGAAAGCCGGCAGGATGTGGTCGTAGAGTCCCGAATTGCGGGTTGATGTGGTGGACTGGACGATGAGCGTGCCGGCGCCGGCTCCGGTTCCGGCAAGAACCGCGCCCGCGGCAAGGGCCAGGGCGAGGAGCGGGCGGACCAGGGCAGGGCACCATCTCGCGAGAGCGGAGCGTATCTTCATGTTCGGCCTCCTTTCCGGGTGCTTTGCTTTCAGGAATGCGGAGCGTCGCCAGCCTCCTCCGGCAGGCGCCCTTCGAGATAGGCGGCGGCCGCGCGGCTCCGGGGCGCATCGAAGAAGCTGTCCGCGGGGCCGCTTTCGCGGACCCGGCCATCGGCCAGGAAGATCACCCTTTCGGCGAGCCGCCGAGCCTGGGCCACGTCATGGGTGACCAGCAGGATGGTGGTGCCCTCGTTGCGGATCTCGCCGATGAGGGCCTCGACGGCCCGCGTCGCCTGCGGATCGAGCGAGGAGGTCGGCTCGTCGAGAAGGAGCAGCCGCGGTTCGAGAGCGAGGGCGCGGACGATGGCGAGCCGTTGCTGTTCGCCGCCCGAGAGCGCGCGTGCCGGCCGTGCGGCGGCATGGGCGAGATCGGCCCGCACCAGAAGCTCGGCGATGCGGCCGACTCGCTCGCGCCGGGGCGTGCCGGCAAGAGCGAGCGCATGGGCGAGATTGGCATGGACCGAGCGGCGCAGGAATACCGGTTGTTGCAGGACGAGGCCGACATGTTTTGCCTCGAGCCCCGGGGCGAGGGTGAGGGTGCCGCCGCTCGGGGTTTCGAGCCCGGCGATGAGCCGCAGGGCGAGGCTCTTGCCGGCGCCGTTCGGTCCGAGAAGGACGCTGATGCGGCCCCGGGGGATCGCCATGTCGATCCGCTCGAGAAGCCGCCGGCCGCCGCGTTCGAGCGAGACGCGGTCGAGCCGGCAGATCGGGGTTTCTCCGCCCTCCGCTTCGGACGCGGCGGGGCGCAGGGGAACCACCCGGTCAGGCATGGGTAGGCTCCTGCATCCGTTCGCGGATGAGGCCCACGGCCAGGTTGAGCCCGAGCGCCAGCGTCAGCAGGATGCCGCCAAGGGCCATGGCCAGCGCCAGATTGCCCTTCGATGTCTCGAGGGTGATCGCCGTTGTCATCACCCGGGTGTAATGGGCGATGTTGCCGCCGACGATCATGACCGCCCCGACCTCCGAGAGGGCGCGGCCGAGCCCGGCGAGGATCGCCGTGAGCAGTGCCGGCCGGGCTTCGACGAGCAGGGTCAGGAGCCGCTGGCCGAAGCCGGCACGCAGGACCGCCAGCATGTCGCCATATTCCGCCGCCAGCCCCTCGACGGTCTCGCGGGTGAAGCTGGCGATGATCGGGATGACGAGGATCGTCTGGGCGATGATCATGGCCGCCGGCGTGTAGAGCAGGCCGAGAGGGCCGAGCGGCCCCGCGCGCGAGAACAGCAGATAGAGCCCGAGCCCTACCACCACCGGCGGCAACCCCATCGCGGCGTTGACGAGGAGCACGAGCGCTCCGCGGCCGCGAAAGCGCCCGAGGGCAAGAACGGCGCCGAGAGGGACGGCGAGGAGCGCGGCAAGAACCACCGCCCCGAGCGACACTTCGAGCGAGAGGGTCACGATCTCGGCGAGATCCCGGTAGAAGGTTGCGGCCATTGCGGCTCCGGCAAGGGCTGTGGAAGGGGATTGTCCGACGGGAGCCTAGGGCAGGGAGGGCGGTGGGATCAAGGGCGAATGTCCCGATCGACCCGAGCCCGATCGACCCCGATCCCGACCTGCCGACGGTGCCGCCGGCTCCTCGGCCCGACCACGGCCTGGCCCGGTTCCGGCCCGGAGCACGCCCGGTCCGCACCGGCCCCGGCCTGAGCGCGGCTCCGGCCCGGTTTCGGCTGTCGGGGACGGACCGCCGGCGGTGCCGGGAGTGGTGGTGTGCCGGCGAGAGCCGGAAGGGCAGGGGCTGCGGCATGCGTCATGGAAGGCGGGCCGCAAGGCTCAGACATCCACCTCCTCGACGAAACGGGCATTCTCCTGGATGTAGGCGAAGCGCATCTCCGGCCGCTTTCCCATCAGCCGTTCGACGAGATCGGCCGTCTGCCCAGGCACCGTGTCGTCGATCGTCACCCGCACGAGGCGCCGCGTCTCCGGGTCCATCGTGGTGGTGCGCAGGTCCCTCGCATCCATCTCGCCAAGACCCTTGAAACGCGACACCTCGATCCGGCCGCGGCCACCCAGCCCTTCGGCGAGGAGCCGCTCCTTTTCCGCATCGTCGAGCGCATAGACCCGCTTCGTGCCCTGGGTGAGCCGGTAGAGCGGCGGGCGGGCGAGATAGAGGTGGCCGTGCTCGATCAGCGGGCGCATCTGGGTGAAGAAGAAGGTCATCAGCAGCGAGGCGATATGCGCCCCGTCCACGTCGGCATCGGTCATGATGATGACCTTCTCGTAGCGCAGATCGTCGAGGTTGAAGCGGCTGCCCATGCCGGTGCCGAGGGCGAGGCACAGATCGTTGATCTCGGCGTTCTGACCGAGCTTCGAGGAAGCGGCGCCGAGCACGTTGAGGATCTTGCCGCGCAGCGGCAGAAGCGCCTGGGTATCGCGTGCGCGGGCCATCTTGGCCGATCCGCCGGCGCTGTCGCCCTCGACGATGAAGAGTTCGGTGCCCTCGCGGCTCGAGCGGGCGCAATCGACGAGCTTGCCCGGCAGGCGCAGCCGCCGCGTGGCCGACTTGCGCTTCGTCTCCTTCTCCGCCCGCCGGCGCTGGCGCTCCTCGGCCCGCAGGATCAGGAAGTCGAGAATGGCGCCGGCCCGTTTCGGATCGGCAGCGAGCCAGTTGTCGAACCGGTCGCGCACCGCCCCTTCCACGAGCCGCGCGGCGGCGGCGGAGGCGAGGCGCTCCTTGGTCTGGCCGACGAATTCGGGCTCGGCGATGAAGCAGGAGACGAGGCCGCAGCCAGCGCCGGCAATGTCCTCGCGGGTGATCTGCTGGGCCTTGCGCCGCCCGGCGATCTCGCCATGGGCCCGGATGCCTTTGAGCAGAGCGGCCCAGAAGCCGCTTTCGTGGGTGCCGCCTTCGGGAGTGGGCACGGTGTTGCAATAGGAGTGCAGGAATCCGTCGCGGGCCGGGGTCCAGTTGATCGCCCATTCGACCGCCCCGGCCGTGTCGGGGCCGAACTTCTCGGCAAACTCCACCCGCCCGGCAAAGGGGCTGTCGGCGATGCATGCGGTGCCCTCGAGCGCCTCCGCGAGATAGTCCGCCAGCCCGCCCGGGAAATGGAACCGCGCTTCTTCGGGAATCGCGTCGTCCTCGTCCGCGAGCGACGGGTCGCATTTCCAGCGGATCTCGACACCCGAGAAGAGATAGGCCTTGGAGCGGGCCATGTCGAACAGTCGCTTCGGGTGGAAACGGGCGCTCCGGCCGAAGATCTGCGGGTCCGGAACGAAGCTGACGGTGGTGCCGCGCCGGTTCGGGGCCGGGCCGGTTTCGGCGAGGGGCCCGAGGGGCTTGCCGCGCGAAAATTCCTGGGCATAGAGCCGCCGGTTGCGGGCGACCTCGACCCGCAGATGCTCCGAGAGCGCGTTCACCACTGAAATGCCGACCCCGTGCAGGCCGCCGGAGGTCCGGTAGGCCTTGCCCGAGAACTTGCCGCCGGCATGAAGTGTGCAGAGAATGACCTCGAGTGCCGACTTGTCGGGGAATTTGGGGTGGGGATCGACGGGAATGCCGCGGCCGTTGTCGCGAATGGTAACGCGGTTGCCGACCTCGAGGGTGATCTCGATCCGGCTGGCATGACCGGCCACGGTCTCGTCCATCGCGTTGTCGAGCACCTCGGCGACGAGATGGTGCAGCGCGCGGCTGTCGGTGCCGCCGATATACATGCCCGGCCGCTTTCGCACCGGTTCGATGCCTTCGAGAACCTCGATGGCGCTGGCGTCGTAACTCTCTTCGCTCGGCGGGGTGAAAAGCTCTTCTGGCGTCATGCCGTTCGGGTATCCTGTTCGTGGGCCTGCCTCGCCCCGATCCTAGAGCGGGGCGAGGGCGATGGAAAGCCCGCTTGCCGCCGCCCTTGCCCTGTCGCTCTCCGGGCGGGGAGCGGCATGGGAACGGCCGGCGGCGCTGCGCTCCTCGCTCTCCGCTCGGGGAAGCCGCAGAGGGCGCGGGCAGGGCGTCGGGTCTCGGCTCCGGTTGTCCTTCCTGCCGAGCGGGTCGAGCAAGCCGATGCGGGCGGCGGAGCAGGCGGATGTGTTTCCGGTCAGCCGTGAACGCTGATGACAAGGGCGCCCCGGGGCGGCGGGGCAGGGCTTCCCATCGAGTCGCGAAAGCTGATGGTAGGGCCAGCCCGGAACGGCGGGCGCCGGCCGGATCAGCCGATCTCGGGATGGATGCCCGGCTCGCTCCCCGTCTCGCGTCGCCGGTAGTGGATCCGGCGGATCGAGCCGGTGGAGGAGCGCATCAGCAGGGTTTCGCATTCGCACCAGCCGCGGCGCCTGTGGACCCCGCCGACCAGCGGGCTGTCGGTCACGCCGCTTGCGGAGAAGACCACGTCACCGCGCACGAGTTCGTCGCGCCGCCAGCTGCGGGTGGGATCCTCGATGCCCTTTTCGATCGCCGCCTGCCGGTCGCTCTCGGAGCGCAGGACCAGCCGCCCCTCGAACTGTCCGCCAAGGCATTTGAGCGCGGCGGCGGCCAGCACGCCCTCCGGCGCCCCGCCCGACCCCATGTAGATATCGACGCCGGTTTCCTCCGGGTCGGCCACGTGGATCACCCCGGCCACGTCGCCATCGGTGATGAAGCGCACGCGGGCCCCGGCTTCGCGCAGCGCCTCGACGAGGGCGCGGTGGCGCGGCCGTTCGAGCACGCAGACCGTGATTTCCTCCGGCTTGCAGCCCTTGGCGGCGGCAAGCCGTCGCACCCGCTCGGCCGGCGGCATGTCGAGGCTGACGAGCCCGTCCGGATAACCCGGGCCGATGGCGAGCTTCTCCATGTAGATGTCCGGCACCCGCAGCATCGACCCTTCGGCGCCGACGGCGATCACCGAGATCGCCCCCGGCATGTCCTTGGCGGTGAGGGTCGCCCCTTCGAGCGGATCGAGGGCGACATCGACCACCGGTCCCGAGCCGGCGCCGACCTCGTCGTCGGTGAAGAGGGCGGGGGCGGTGTGCCGGCACCCTTCGCCGACGACGATTCGCCCGCGAAAGGGCTGGACGGTGAGGGCGGCGGCCATGGCGTTGAGAGCGGCGGTGTCGGCGGCTTCCTCGTCGCCCTGTCCGGCCAGTCGGGCGGCGGCGAGTGCGGCGGCCTCGGTGGTGCGGACGAGTGCGAGGGAGATCATTGCGTCATCGAATGGCGGCTTCGTGGTCATGCTTCTCTCCTCCCTGTCTCCCCGGCCGGTCGTCCGGCGCTCGACCGCCTCTTTCCGCATTCCGGGCCGGGCTTGCCCGCCCTTCAGAGTTCCTCGATTCTGAGCGCCACCGGCTCGTCGAGATTGACGTCCACCTCGCGGATGGCGGCCAGCGCCTGGTGGATCGCCTCCTCGGCGGCCTTGTGGGTGACGATCAGAACCGGCGCCGCCGGCGTGTCGTGGCGATACTGGCGCATGCGGTTGATCGAGACGCCCGCCTCTCCAAGCGCCTGGGCGACCTTGGCCAGCGCGCCGGGCCTGTCCTCGAGAAGAAGGCGCAGATAATAGGGCGCGGGCGTCGCCACCCGTGCGGGCCGGGCCGCTTTCAGGGTCTCGACCGGCTGTCCGAAGACCGGCAGGCGCATCCCCCGCGCGATGTCGATGATATCGCCAACTACGGCCGAGGCGGTCGGCCCTTCGCCGGCGCCGGCGCCTTCGAGGACGATCGGGCCGACGGCGTCTCCCTCGATCATGACGATGTTGGTCGCCCCCTCGACGCGGCCGATCGGCGAGTCGGCCGGCACGAGACAGGGCTGCATCCGCTGTTCGAGGCCGCGCCCCGTCATGCGGGCGACGCCGAGCAGCTTGATGCGGTAGCCGAGGTCGCGGGCAAGCTCGATGTCGGTGATCGAGACCCGGTCGATCCCCTCGAGCACCACGGAAGGGAAATCCACCCTGGTGCCGAAGGCGATCGCGGCGAGGAGGGCGAGCTTGTGGCCCGCATCGATGCCGCCGACATCGAGCCGCGGATCGGCCTCGAGATAGCCGAGGGCCTTGGCTTCGGCGAAGACCTCGTCATAGCTGCGCCCTTCGGATTCCATCCGGGTGAGGATGTAGTTGCAGGTGCCGTTCATCACGCCCGTCACCCGTTCGATGCGGTTGCCCGCGAGGGCCTCGCTCAGGGTCTTGATGACGGGGATGCCGCCGGCCACGGCCGCTTCGAAGCGCAGCGCCCGGCCCGCCGCCTCGGCCAGCGCCGCCAGCTCGTTGCCGTGGACGGCGAGCATGGCCTTGTTGGCGGTGACCACATCCTTGCCCGCCTCGAGCGCGGCGGCGACCGCGGCCTTGGCCGGCCCGTCCTCGCCGCCGATCAGCTCGATCAGCACATCGACATCCTCGCGCCGGGCCAGCGCCACGGGGTCGTCCTCCCAGGCGTAGGGCGAGAGATCGACCCCGCGGTCCTTGCGCCGCGAACGTGCCGAAACGGCCGTGATGGCGACGGAGCGGCCGGCGCGGCGGGCGATGAGATCACCGTTGTTACGGATGATGCGGATGACGCCGGCACCGACGGTTCCAAGCCCGGCAATGCCGATCCTGAGGGGGCTCTTCATGAAACATGGCTCCATCGCGATGCGGCCCGGCGGGGCCCGTTGCCGCGATGACTAGCCCGATTGCCGCGCCGACGCAACGCGGCCGCGTGACGCCCGGCCGGGGATCGTGCGTGGCGACGCGAAGGATCGGTGACGGCAAGGATGGCGGGCAGGGCGCCGGCGGCCGCGGGGGCTCCGGTCCGGTGGACAGTCTGCCGTGGTGCGCTTTCCCGTGGCCCGACCCGCGGGCAGGCGGGGCCGCGCCCGTCTGCCGGGGCGGAGCGGGTCGTGAAGGGACCGCGACGCATGCGCGTGACCAGGCGACCCCGGCGGCATCCGCCGCCTGTTCGGCGAAGGATCTTCGCGCGACCGGCCGATGAACGCGGTCTTCGCCTTCGCGGGCATGAGCCCGGCCCGGATGCGCCCTTCCCGCGTCGCCTCCCCGCGCCCCGGCAGGCGCTCCGCCGGGCCTCCTCTCCGCCCCGCCCGGCCCTTGCCCTGATCCCCTTCTTCGGGCAAGGTGAAAGACATGGAAAGAAGGTTTTCATTTCGGCAGGACAGGCGCCGGATGTTCCGCCACGCAAGGCGGCCGTGTCGTGGCATGCCGGCTTTTGACTTTCCACATGATGGAAGCAGGTCTGCCGCATGGGCGCGGTCGGGGCCGCCGGTCGAGGGGGAGGGCGCCGGATGAGTGCCATGCGGGACCATGCGGCGGAGCCGCGGCCGCCGGCCTCCTTCTCGGAGGACGGATGGGCCGATGTGCTTTCGCAGATCGAACATGCCTGGGCACGTCTGGCCGAACAGCAGGCCGCTCTCGAGGCCCGTAACGACGAGCTCGAGCGCATGCGGGCCTTCCTGGCCTCGGTTCTGGACCACATTTCCGACGTGCTGGTCGTGGGGGATGCCACCGGCAGGCTGATCGAGGGCAACCGGGCACTGGCCGGTCTGATGGGTCGTTCGCCCCGTCCCGGCACGTCCCTCGCCGCGCTGTTCGAGGAGGCGGACAGGGAGAAACTCGAGAAGGCTCTGGCCGATGTGGCCGCTCATGGGGCCACGGTGCGTTTCGAGGCTCGCATGGCCGCCGGAGACGGGCCGGCGCTTCTCGATCTGGTGATCTCTCCCCGCCGGGACAGCCGGGGGCGCTATCTCGGCCCGGTGCTCATCGGCCGGCCGATCGGTGAATTGCGGCGAGCCTATGACGAGCTTCGCGAAGCGCAAGGGCGCCTGGTCCAGCAGGAGAAGCTGGCTTCGATCGGCCGCCTTCTGGCGGGGGTGGCCCACGAGCTGAACAACCCGATCAGCTTCGTCTACGGATCGACACATGCCATGGCACGTCATGTCGATCGGCTCGAGCGGTATTTTGCCGCCGTCGCCGAGGGCTGGCCGAGAGAGCGGCTGGCCGGGCTGAGGCGCGAGCTCGACATCGAGCGCTCCATCCGTCGCCTGCGCACGGCGCTCGAGGGTGCGCGCGAGGGCGCCGAGCGTGTGCGGGACATCGTCGATGCCCTGTCGCGCCTCTCGGCCACCGGGCAGGGCGAGATCCGCCCGTTCGCGCTGCGCCCCGTCGTCGAGACGGCGGTTCGCTGGGTGACGCGGAGCGTCGAGAAGGCGGCACCGGTCGTCGTCCGCGGTGACGGCCGGGTCGTCGGCCGGGCCGAGCAGATCCAGCAGGTGGTGATGAACCTCGTCCAGAATGCGCTCGATGCGATCGAGGGCCGCAAGGGCGGGCAGGTGTGGGTCACCATCGAGGAGAAGGCGGACGATTGGGTGACCCTTGTCGTCGAGGACAACGGGCCGGGGATCGCCCCCGATGCGATCGGTGCGATCTTCGACCCGTTCTTCACGACCAAGCCGGTGGGAAAGGGAACCGGGCTCGGCCTGCCGATATCGCTCAAGATCGTCGAGGAACACGGCGGGGAGCTGCAGGCCGGGAACAGATCCGGGGGTGGCGCACGATTCGCCATGCGCCTGCCGGCTCCCGGTCCCGACGGGGCGGAGCGGAAGGGCGCGGCGGCGGATCGGGCCGCGCAGGGCGACGCGCAGGGAGAGGCGGGGTGAGGCGATGAGTTTCGATGTGCTCTGGCTCCAGTCGGGAGGGTGCGGCGGGTGCACCATGTCCCTGCTTTGCGCGGAGGATCCCGGCCTCTTCGAGACATTCGAGGATTTCGGCATCCGCTTTCTCTGGCACCCCTCGATCTCGCGCGAAAGCGGGGCGGAGGTGGTCGATCTCCTGGAGGATCTCCGGGCCGGTCGGCGCAGGCTCGACGCGCTCTGCCTCGAAGGTTCGGTGATGTGCGGGCCGAACGGCACCGGCCGCTTTCACATGCTGGCGGGAACGGGAAAGCCGATGATGTGGTGGCTGCGCGAGCTTGCGGAGCGGGCCGACCACGTTCTGGCCATCGGTTCCTGCGCCGCTTGGGGCGGGATGACCTCCGCCGGCTCCAATCCGGGAGGCGCGACGGGGCTGCAATATGACGGGGTGATGCCCGGCGGCCTTCTGGGAGAGGATTTCCGTGCGGGCAGCGGTCTGCCGGTGATCAACGTCGCCGGATGCCCCACCCATCCCGACTGGGTGATCGAGACGCTGGTGATGCTGGCCACCGGAGCATTCGGCCGCGAGGACCTCGATCCTCTCGCACGGCCCCGCTTCTTTGCCGATCACCTCGTCCATCACGGCTGCACGAAGAACGAGTTCTACGAATACAAGGCTTCGGCCGAGAGGCTCGGGCAGGAGGGCTGCATGATGGAGCATCTCGGCTGCATCGGCACCCAGGCCCATGCCGATTGCAACATCCGCCCCTGGAATGGCGAGGGCTCCTGCACGCGGGGAAACTACCCCTGCATCAACTGCACGGCCCCCGAATTCGAGGAACCCGGGCGCCGGTTCACCGAGACCCCGAAGCTCGCCGGCATCCCCCTGGGCCTGCCTTCCGATATGCCCCGGGCGTGGTTCGTGGCCCTCGCCTCGCTGGCCAAGGCCGCCACCCCCGAGAGACTTCGGGAGAATGCGGTGGCCGACCGGATCGTGCATCCGCCGCGGGTGGTCGATGTCAATCGTCGCCCCCGCGGGCGGTAGGGACCGGGAGTGACGGGTGCGGGAGGCGGTGGCGCGTTCGCGGATGAAGGAGTGTGCATCGCAGGCCGGGGGCGGCGCACGGGTCATGTCGAGCCGGGGCGGGGCCGCCGGTCAGGGAAAGGAGACGGAATGAGGGAAGACGGCACGCGGCACATCGTCGGCCCCTTCAACCGGGTCGAGGGCGATCTCGAGGTCGTCCTCGATTTCGAGGGCGGCCGCGTGGTGCGTGCGGAGGTCGTCTCGACGCTTTTTCGCGGTTTCGAGCGCATTCTTGTCGGCAAGGCGCCACTCGACGCCCTGACCATCACCCCGCGGATCTGCGGAATCTGTTCGATCAGCCAGTCGGCCGCTGCGGCCCGGGCCCTTGGCGATGCCGCCGGTCTGAGGCCGCCGCCCCAGGGCATGCTGGCGATCCAGATCATCCACGGGGTGGAGAATCTCGTCGATCACCTGACGCATTTCTATCTGTTCTTCATGCCGGACTTCACGCGCCCCGACCATGCCGCCCGGTCCTGGCACGGGGCCGCGACCGCCCGTTTCGGGGTCGGCGGTCCGGCGCAGCGGTCCTGGCTAGAGGCCCGGGCCCGGATCATGCACGTGATGGGGATACTCGCCGGCAAGTGGCCTCATACCCTCGCCATCCAGCCCGGAGGGGTGACCCGTGCTCCCGATGCGCGGGACCGGCTGAAACTCGTTGCGCAGATCCGGCGTCTGCGCCGCTGGCTCGACGAGACCTTGTTTGGCGACGGCGCCGAGGCTTTCGCCGCCCTCGGAACCCCGTCCGACCTCTTGGCCTGGCGGAAGGGGGATGTGGGGCGCTATCTCGCCATCGCCGATGATCTCGGTCTCGGGTCGATCGGCTCCGGCCCCGGCCTGTGGCTTTCCTTCGGTGCCCATGAAACCGCCGAGGGGCCGCTGTTCGCCAGGGGGGTGCGCCGTCTCGACGGGACGGGCCGTCCCGGCGTGCTCGAGCCGCTCGATACGGCCGACATTCTCGAGGATCCGAGCCATGCTTGGGATGCAGGCCGGCCGGCGCATCCGTCCGTGGGCGATACCCTGCCCGATCCCGACCGGGAGGGGGCCTACAGCTGGTGCAAGGCGCCGCGGCTTGCAGGCCGGCCGGCCGAGACGGGCGCCTTTGCGCGGCAGGTCGTTGACGGACATCCGCTGGCTCTCGGCCTTGCCGGGGAAGGGGGATCGGTCCATGCCCGCATCGTCGGGCGGCTTCTCGAAGTGGCGCGACTGGCAGAAGCCCTCGAACGCTGGTCGATCGCTCTCGAACCCGATGCCCGCTTCATAGAGCATGGCGCCATGCCGCAGGAAGGGCGGGGCGAGGGGCTTGTGGAGGCGGCGCGGGGGGCGCTCGGCCACTGGGTGTCCATCGGGGAGGGGCGCATCCTGCGCTATCAGATCATCGCGCCGACCACCTGGAACTTCTCCCCGCGCGATGCCTCGGGGGTGCCCGGGCCGCTCGAACAGGCGCTTGTCGGCTGTCCAGAAGGGGCGATGGTGCAGCATGTCGTCCGCAGCTTCGACCCCTGCATGGTCTGCACGGTGCACTGATGAGGGCGGAAAGGACAAGGGGAGGGGGAGAGGGAGACGGCGCGGCCCTCGCCATTCGCGTTCGCGGTCAGGTGCAGGGAGTGGGGTTTCGTCCGTTCGTGTGGCGCATCGCCCGCCATCACGGGGTGCGGGGGCATGTGGCCAACGATGCCGAAGGCGTGCTGATACATGCCGAGGGCGGTGCGCTTGCCGCCTTTCTCGCGGCCCTGTCCGCCGAGTCGCCCCCCATTGCCGAGATAACGGCGATCGAGACCCGGCGGGTTCCCCCGGTCGGGGCGGAGACGTTCAGGATCATCGAAAGCGCGGGCGGTGCCGCGGAAACCCGCATCACGCCCGATCTCGCCACCTGCCCGGAATGCGTCGAGGAGGTGTTCTCCGAAGGGCGGCGAAAGGGCTATCCCTTCACCAATTGCACCAATTGCGGGCCGCGCTTCTCGATCATTCGGGATGTTCCCTATGATCGCTCGAGCACGACCATGGCCGGATTCGCGATGTGTGCGGCGTGTCGCGAGGAATACGAGAACCCGGCCGACCGGCGTTTCCACGCCCAGCCGATTGCCTGCCCCGATTGCGGGCCGCGCCTTTCGCGTTCTCTGGACGAGGTGGCGGAGATCGTCGGCAAGGGAGGCGTGGCCGCCATCAAGGGGATCGGCGGTTTCCATCTCGTGTGCGACGCCACCTCGGCCGCGGCGATCGCGCGTCTGCGGCGGCGCAAGCGCAGACCGTCCAAGCCCCTTGCCCTGATGGCGCCCGACATCGCCACCATCGGCCGCCATTGCCGGGTGAGCGCCGATGCCGCCGCCCTGCTGGGGGACCCGTCGGCCCCGATCGTGCTGCTGCCCCTGCGGAGCGACGGGGATGCCGCCCCTCTCCCCGGGAACATTGCGCCCGGCCTGGATCATGTCGGCTGGATGCTGCCCATGACGCCGCTGCACCATCTTCTCGCGGCTCGGTTGCGACGGCCTCTGGTGATGACTTCGGGCAACGTGTCGGGCCGCCCGCAGGTCATCGACGGGGCGGCGGCAAAGGGCGAGCTCGGGGAGGTGGCGGACATCGTTCTCGACCACGACCGTCCCATCGCCCGCCGACTCGACGACAGCGTGACCGTCCTTGCGGCAGGTCGGCCCCGGATCCTGCGTCGGGCGCGCGGGCATGTTCCGCGTCCCCTGACCATTCCCGACCTCGATGCGCCGGCCGTCCTTGCACTCGGGGGAGATCTCAAGGCGGTGTTCTGCCTTCTCTCGGGCCGTGAGGCGGTGCTGTCTCCCCATCTGGGCGATCTCGACGAACCTGCGGGCTTCGCCGCCTGGCAGGAGGCGATCGAGGACCATCTGTCCCTTTTCGATCACGAGCCCCGGGTCGTGGCCGTGGACTGCCACCCCGCCTGCCGTTCGGCCCTTCATGGTAGGCGACTGGCGCAGAAGCGGGGGATTCCCCTCGTCGAGGTGGCCCATCACCATGCGCACATGGCATCGGTCATGGCCGAGAACGGCCTGTCGCCGGAGGCGGAAGTGGCGGCCGTCGTGCTCGACGGCATCGGGCTCGATGCCGAGGGAACGATCCGGGGCGGGGAGGTGCTGGTCGGCGGATATGCCGCTGTGCGGTATGCCGCGCGGCTCGTGCCGGCTCCGCTGCCCGGAGGGGACGCGGCCGCGCGCGAACCCTGGCGCAACCTCCTCGCGCGGCTCGACAGGGCGGGGTTAGCCGCTCCGGCCTCGCGTCTTCTGGCCGCGCATCCCCTGGAGGCCCTGCGCCGTGCCGTCGCTGCGGGTGTGAATGCGCCCCCGTCGAGCTCCGCAGGGCGGCTGTTCGACGCGGTGGCCGCCGGTATCGGCATCGCGCCGCCGCGGATCGGCTACGAAGGGGAGGCGGCCATGCGCCTCGAGGCGCTGGCCCGGCGGGGACGCCCCGGCCGGCCCTGGCCCTTCGAGCTGCGACCGGCAACCGATCCGCATCTGGAGGGAGCGGAGCGGATCGTGGATGATGCGCCCATGTGGGAGGCCTTCCTCTCCGATCTGGCCGCCGGCGCCGATCCGGCCGACATGGCCCGCAGCTTCCACGAAGGACTTGCCCGCGCCTTCGCGGCGGCGGCGCGTGCAACCGGCTGCGACCTTTTCGCCCTTTCGGGGGGCGTGATGGCCAATGCGCTGCTGCTCGAATGCCTGATCGAGGCGCTGGGTCCGGAGCGCACGCTGACCCATTCGGCCGTTCCCGCCGGGGACGGAGGGCTCGCGCTCGGCCAGGCGGCCGTGGCCGCCTGCCGCCTGCGCCACGGGGGGCGGCACGGCGGCAGGGGCGGGTGATTCGGCGGCCCGAAGGGCGGAAGGCCTCGCTTGTGGAAACTTTTCTTCCAGAAACGGCTGTGTCCGGGCAGACGGCTCTCGGCCGGATCATGCCAAAAATCGCAGATAACTATTTGAAAAACATTGCATAAGAATACGCGGTGGCGGTGGAATGACAAAAAACCTTTCGGAATCGACCGGCGAAATGATAACTATCATTCCATATGGGGCCGGGTGCCTTGTGGCGTGGCTCCGCAAGCCAGGGACAGGGAGGAGGACAGCACCTTGCAGACGGAGACCTTCTATGACGTGATGCGCCGGCAGGGGATCACCCGCCGGTCCTTCATGAAGTTCTGTTCATTGACCGCCGCGGCGCTCGGTCTTGGTCCTGCATTCGTTCCGAAGATCGCCCATGCAATGCAGACGAAGCCGCGCACCCCGGTGATCTGGGTGCACGGGCTCGAATGCACCTGCTGTTCGGAAAGCTTCATCCGCTCGGCCCATCCGCTGGCCAAGGATGTCGTCCTGTCGATGATCTCGCTCGACTACGACGACACGCTGATGGCGGCGGCCGGTCATCAGGCGGAGGCGGCCTTCGAGGACACCATCGAGAAATACAAGGGCAACTACATCCTTGCGGTCGAGGGCAATCCGCCGCTCAATGAGGACGGGATGTTCTGCATCGTCGGCGGCAAGCCCTTCGTCGATCAGCTTCGCCGCGCGGCCGAACATGCCAAGGCCATCATCTCCTGGGGCGCCTGTGCCTCCTACGGCTGTGTTCAGGCGGCAAAGCCCAATCCGACCCGGGCCACGCCGGTGCACAAGGTCATCACCGACAAGCCGATCATCAAGGTGCCGGGCTGTCCGCCGATCGCCGAGGTCATGACCGGTGTCATCACCTACATGCTGACATTCGACCGCCTGCCCGATCTCGATCGCCAGGGCCGTCCCAAGATGTTCTACTCCCAGCGCATTCACGACAAGTGCTATCGGCGTCCCCATTTCGATGCCGGCCAGTTCGTCGAGAGCTGGGACGACGAGAACGCGCGCAAGGGCTACTGCCTCTACAAGATGGGGTGCAAGGGGCCGACCACCTACAACGCCTGTTCGACCATCCGCTGGAACGACGGCGTGTCCTTCCCGATCCAGTCCGGCCATGGCTGCATCGGCTGTTCGGAGGACGGGTTCTGGGACAACGGCTCCTTCTATGACCGCCTCACGAACATCAAGCAGTTCGGGATCGAGGCCAATGCCGACGAGGTGGGCATGGCGGCGGCCGGCGTGGTCGGGGCCGGCGTGGCGGTGCATGCCGCCGTCTCGGCGCTCAAGCGCGCACAGATGAAGCGGCAAGCTGCCGCCCCCGAAAAGATCAGCGAGGAGGCCTGAGCGATGGTTGTGCAGACGCCCAACGGTTTCACCCTCGACAATTCCGGCCGCCGCGTCGTCGTCGATCCGGTCACGCGGATCGAGGGGCACATGCGCTGCGAGGTCAATCTCGACGAGAACAACGTCATCCGCAACGCCGTCTCGACCGGCACCATGTGGCGCGGTCTCGAGGTCATCCTCAAGGGGCGCGATCCCCGCGACGCCTGGGCCTTCACCGAGCGGATCTGCGGGGTGTGCACCGGCACCCATGCCCTGACCTCGGTGCGGGCGGTGGAGGATGCGCTCGGCATCACCATTCCCGAGAACGCCAATTCGATCCGCAACCTGATGCAGCTGGCGCTCGAGATCCACGACCATGTGGTCCATTTCTATCACCTGCACGCGCTCGACTGGGTCAATCCCGTCAACGCGCTCAAGGCCGATCCCAAGGCCACCAGCGAGCTGCAGCAGGCGGTCAGCCCCTCGCACCCGCTCTCGAGCCCGGGCTATTTCCGCGACGTGCAGAACCGGCTCAAGAAGTTCGTCGAGTCGGGGCAGCTCGGTCTGTTCAAGAACGGCTACTGGACCAACCCGGCCTACAAGCTGCCGCCCGAGGCCGACCTCATGGCCGTCACCCACTATCTCGAGGCGCTGGACCTGCAGAAGGAGATCGTGAAGATCCACACGATCTTCGGCGGCAAGAACCCGCACCCGAACTGGCTGGTGGGGGGTGTGCCGTGTCCGATCAACGTGGACGGCACCGGCGCCGTCGGGGCGATCAACATGGAGCGGCTCAACCTCGTCAGGTCGATCATCGACATGACGATGGAGTTCAACCGCAATGTCTACATCCCCGACGTCAAGGCCATCGGCTCGTTCTACAAGACGTGGCTTCATGGCGGCGGTCTCTCGTCCCAAGCCTGCCTTGCCTATGGCGACATCCCGGAAAGGGCCAACGACTTCTCGGCCGAGAACCTGCATCTTCCGCGGGGTGCCATCATCAACGGCAATCTCGACGAGGTGCACGATGTCGATCTGCGCGACCCGGAACAGATCCGCGAATATGTCGATCATTCCTGGTACGAATACGACCGGCCCGGCATCAGCCTCCATCCGTGGGAAGGGGAGACGCGTCCGCGCTACGAGCTCGGCCCGAACGCCAAGGGCACGAAGACCAACATCGTCGAACTCGACGAGGGCGGCAAGTATTCGTGGATCAAGGCGCCGCGCTGGCGCGGGCACGCGATGGAGGTGGGGCCGCTGGCGCGCTACATCGTCGGCTACGCCAAGGGCCACGAGCGCATCAGGGAGCAGGTGGACGGCTTCCTGCGCGATCTCGAACTGCCTTTCGAGGCGATCTTCTCGACCCTCGGCCGCACGGCGGCCCGCGCTCTCGAGAGTCTCTACTGCTGCGAGCTGCAGCAACACTTCTTCGAAAAGCTCGTCACCAACATCAGGAACGGCGACACCAACACGGCCAACATCGAGAAGTGGGATCCGAAGACCTGGCCGAAGGAAGCGAAGGGCGTGGGGCAGACGGAGGCGCCGCGCGGTGCGCTCGGTCACTGGATCGTCATCAAGGACGGCAGGATCGAGAACTACCAGTGTGTGGTGCCCACCACCTGGAACGGTTCGCCGCGTGATCCGGCCGGCAATATCGGCGCGTTCGAGGCCTCGCTGATGAATACGCCGGTGGAGCGGGCCGAAGAGCCGGTGGAGATCCTGCGCACGATCCACAGCTTCGATCCGTGCCTTGCCTGCTCGACCCATGTCATGTCGCCCGACGGGGAAGAGCTGGCCCGGGTCAAGGTGCGCTGAAACGGCGGAAGAACGCAGATGCGAGACAGGGAGGAAAGGAAGATGACGAGGTCCGCAAGGATGGCCGCCGTTGGTGCGGGAGCGGCGGCAGCCGGTTCCCTTCTGGCCGCAGGCCCGGCCCTGGCCCATGTGGGAGTCGGGGCGACATCGGGGGTGCTGCCGGGGTTGCTGCATCCGCTGATGGGAGCCGATCACGTTCTCGCGGGCGCCGCCGTCGGCCTGTGGGCGGCGATGCTAGCGCCCCGCCCGGCTGCGGACGGCCGGAACACGAACAGGGCGAACCGGCGGCGGATCCGGGCGCTGCTGCTGCCGCCGGGGCTCTTTCTTGCCGGCATGATGCTCGGAGCGGCCCTGGGCTGGGCCGGCATCGCCCTGCCGATGGTAGAGGCGGCGATCGCCCTGTCCGTGATCGCCTTCGGGCTGATGGTGGCCTTCCGGGCGCCGCGGGCAGCGGGGCTCCTGATCATCGGCGGTTTCGCCCTCTTTCATGGTCATGCCCACGCCGCCGAGGCCGCCGGAAGCGTGCTGGCCTATCTCGCGGGCTTCGTGATCGCCACGGCCGGGCTCCACCTGGCGGGGCTCGCGCTCGGTGCGCTGATCACGCGCCGGCCCGTCCTGCGCCGCCTTGCCGGTATCGGCACCGCCCTTGCCGGCGTTGCGATCCTGGCCAGCTGAGGGAGGGAGTGATGACGGACACGGCCCGGGAACAGCAAGGCAGCTGCGTCAGCATCTATGTCTATGAAGTGCCGGTGCGGGTATGGCACTGGACGAACGCCCTGGCGATCACCGTGCTGGCGGTCACCGGATATTTCATCGGCTCCCCGCCGCCCAGCATGGGCACCGGCGAGGCATACGACCAGTTCATCTTCGGTTATGTCCGCTTCACCCATTTCGCGGCCGGCTATGTTCTCGCGGTCGCCTGGATCGGCCGGATCTACTGGGCCTTCGTGGGCAATCATCATGCGCGCGAGCTCTTCTATCTCCCGATCTGGGATCGCCAGTGGTGGCGGGATCTCTTCACCGTCGTGCGCTGGTATCTGTTTCTCGAAAGGCGGCCGAAGGCTTTCGTGGGGCACAATCCGCTGGCGCGGCTGGCCATGTTCTTCTTCTTCACCCTTGGCGTGACCTTCATGATCTTCACCGGCTTCGCGCTCTATTCGGAAGGGGCCGGGCAGGGCAGCTGGCAGGACGCCGTCTTCGGCTGGGTGATTCCCCTCTTCGGGCAGAGCCAGGATGTGCACACGCTGCATCATCTGGGCATGTGGTGGATCATCATCTTCGTGATCATTCACGTCTATGTCGCCATTCGCGAGGACATCATGTCCCGCACCACGGTGGTTTCGACGATGATCTCCGGTGAAAGGACCTTCAAGGATGGCAGCCCTGACTGACCGGCCCGGCATGAACGGGTGTGCGGCGGCGTCTGCGCCGCGCACCCTCGTTCTCGGCATCGGCAATGTGCTCTGGGCCGACGAGGGATTCGGCGTGCGGGCGGTGGAGCGGCTCCACGAGGAATGGGAGATGCCCGCCGGAGTCACCCTCATGGACGGGGGGACGCAGGGGCTCTACCTGCTGCACCATATCGAGGCGTGCGAGGCGCTGATCGTTTTCGACGCCGTCGATTACGGCCTTGCGCCGGGCGAGATGAGGCTGGTCGGGGATGACGAGGTGCCCGCCTTTCTCGGCGTGAAGAAGATGAGCCTTCATCAGACCGGCTTTCAGGAGGTCATCGCCACGGCCCGGCTCAAGGGGTGGGAGCCCCGCCGGATGCTGCTGATCGGGGTTCAGCCCGAGGAGCTCGAGGATTACGGGGGCGGCCTGCGGCCCGTCGTGGCGGCCCGGCTCGAGGAAGCCGTGGCCTGCGCGGTCGAGGAGCTCCGCCGGCTCGGACATGCGCCGCAACGGCGCGCCGGTCGGCCGCAACAGCCCCTTTCGGCCCCGGCCATCACCCGGCAATCCTACGAGGCGGGGCGCCCTTCGGCCGAGGATGCGTGCCGGTTCGGAGATGCGCGCTTTCTCGCCCTCGTCTCCGGGGGGAAGGGCTGATGTGCCTCGGCATCCCCATGCGGATCGTCGAGAGCCGGGGGCTCGTGGCCCTTGCCGAACGGGGCGACGGCTCGCGGGAGCGGATCGACCTTTCCCTGGTCGGCCCGCAGCCCGTCGGCCGCCACGTCCTCGTCTTTCTCGGAGCGGCGCGCGAAACGCTCGACCCTGCCCGTGCCGCCGAGATCGAACGGGCGCTAGAGGCGCTCGGGAGGGTGATGACGGGGGGCGGGATCGGGGATGCCTTTGCCGATCTCGAAGGGCGCGAGCCGCCCCTGCCGCCCCATCTCGCCGCCGCCCTCGCCGAGGGAAGGAAGACGGGTTGAGGAGTGCGGGAACATCCGATGCTGCCATGCAGGGACGCAAGGGGGAACAGATGCCGTCATCACCGCTGATCGAGAGGCTGACCGGAACCTTCGGCTATCCGCGGCTCGAGAGCCTCGACGCCTTCGACGATTTCATCGGCAGCCCGGGGGTGCATCTCGTCTTCGTGCCGGGGGATCCTGCGCGCAATCTCGAGAGCGACGATGTGGCCGTCATACTGCCCGAGATCGTCGCCGCGTTCGAGGGGCGGTTCGATGTCGCTGTCGCCGGCGATGCCATCGAACGGTCCGTGCGTGAGCGGGTGGAGAGTTTCCAGACCCCGAACCTGATCTTCTGGTGCGCCGGCCGGCTGCTCGGCGACATCCCGAAAGTGCGGGACTGGGACGACTACATGGCCCGGGTGCAGGCGATTCTGGCCTCATCCGGTCAGGCCGTGGCCTGAGGCGGAAGGAGGGAGGGAAAGAAAGATGGTAGGCAGTTTCTTCATGCCGCCCGCAGGTTTCGGGCCGGGTTCCCAGGATGTCCCCGAGGAGGACCGGCTCGACTGGCTGCCATTGCCTTCGGGCATGCGGACCTTCGAGATGCATATCCCCGATGTGGACGATCCCGCGGCGATCGCCCCGGCCCTGGCCCTGATGCGCGGCGTGGCCGCCGCCTGTCGCCGGGTGGCGGCCGGCGGGGAAGCGGAGAGCTTCGATCTTGTGCCGCTCGACGAGAGGAACCGGCGCCTGATCGCCGAGACGATGGGAATGGGCGAGGTTTCTCTTCGCATTCCGGGTGCTCCGGGCGGGGAGCGCCTCGGCCAGGAGAGCGTCTTTGCCGGCGTGTGGCAGGTCGCGGGGCCGGGGCATGACGTGCTGGAAGTGGCACCGGTGCCGCGCGATGCCTTGGCCCATGCCTTCCGGCCGATCCGCCCCGGAACCGGCGCCGCCACGCCGCGCGGTGAGGGGGTGGTCAATGCCCCTCCCATCCTGACGGAACTCGCCGACAAGGCTCGGGCCCATCGGCCGGGCGATGGGCCCCATGTCGTGAACCTCACGCTGCTGCCCCATACCCCCGAAGATCTCGCCTGGCTCGATCTGGCGCTGGGAGAGGGCGGCGTGATCTTCCTTTCGCGCGGCTACGGCAACTGTCGCGTCACGGCCACGGGGCATGCGCCGATCTGGCGGGTGCAGTTCTTCAATTCCATGGACACGCTGATACTCGACACCTTCGAGGTCACGGAAATGCCCGAGGTGGTGCTCGCGGCGCAGGAGGATCTGGCCGATTCGGCCGACCGGATCGAGGAAGTTCTGGAGGCGATTCAATGACGGTGCCGACCTTCGAAGGCAGCTATCTCGGGGCCGATGCCAAGATCTCCGATCAAGCGGTCATGGAGTGCAAGATCTGCTGGACCCCCTACGACCCGGCGGAGGGTGACGAAACGCGCTCCATCCTTCCCGGAACGCCTTTTCGCGCCTTGCCGGCCGACTGGAAATGCCCCAATTGCGACGCCCCCAGGGAACAGTTCATGGTCCGCGAGGATCCGGGGGCCGACCCGCAGGCCGCTCCCGGGGCTGCGCCGGCCGCAGCTTCCTCCGCTCACGCAAGAGACGCCGGGAAGGGCGACTGGCTGGCCGGAAAGGTGGCGGCGCTCGTCGCCGAGTTTCGCGAGATTCACGCCTCGCGCATGCGCGACGTGCCCTTCACGAACAGGGCCCTGCATGTGGAGGCGGTCGATTTCCGACTCTGGGAAGGACAGGGGCTCGGCGTGCTGATCACGCCGTGGATGATGTCGCTCGTGCTGCTTCCCGGCCCGGCGGACGACTGGAGCGGATCGGCGACCGGGGAAAGCGTGGTCATGCACTTTCCGTCGGGGGAATATGAATTCATCCATGCATGCCGGTCCGGTCTCGGCCCCTACAGGAGCTGTTCGCTTTTCTCGCCGATGGGGGAATTCGCCTCCCAGCTTCAGGCGAAGGAGGTGGCCCGGGCGGTGCTGGTCGAGTTGTTCAATCCCGCCAATCGGGAGGAAACCGATCGACGGGCCGAAATTCGCCAGGCGGCGGAAGCGTGGCAGGAAGCCCGCAGGGAACTCGAGGAGGCGGCGGCCGAGCTGACCATGCCGGCCGATCCCTCGCGGCGCAAGGTGATCACCGGAGGTCTGGCCGAGGAATGAATGCCCCCTTCCAGTCCGGTCAGCTGATCCTGCACCCCCCGTCCGGGGGACGGGGATGGCGGATCGTGCCGCCGCAGCCCCTCCCCGTGGAGCGGCTGCTGCTCGGCCGACGCGCGGAAGAGGCGCTGCGGCTGGTGCCGCTCCTGTTCAACGTCTGCGCCGCCGCCCAGCGGGTGGCCGTGCGGGCGGCGTTCGGCCTGCCCGACGACGATCGGGAGCGCCAGGCCCTTGCCGCCGAGCGCATGCGCGAGCATCGGCGCAAGCTGTGGTTCGAGCTGCCGGCCCTCATGGGGCTGGAAGGCGGAGGGGCGGAGCGACGGCTGGCCGAGGAGACGCCGGCGGGTCTGGAAAGCTGGACGAGACGTGCAGGCGCGGCCGGTGCGGCCCTGCGGCGGCTGATGGCGTGGCCCGAGGGGATCGGCCGGGTCCATTTGCCCCTTCTGGACACCGCCCCCGACTGGCCGCGGCCGCTGTGTGGGGGAGCCCCGGTCGAGAATTCGCTGGCCGTGCTGTGGAGAGGGCATCCGCTGCTCGACTGGATCGAGGCGCGGCGGGGTCGGGGGCCGGTCTGGCGTTTCGTCCTGCGGCTTCTCGATCATTCGGCGCTTGCCGGAGGTGCCGACCCCGGATCCGGTGCGGTGGCTGCGCGGGGGCGGCTTCTGGTGCGGGCGGAGCTGGAGGGGGGCCGCGTGCGGCGCTTCGACCGCCTGACGCCGACCGATTTCCTCGTCGTGCCCGACGGGCTGCTCGCTCGGCTGGTGGAGGGGCTTGCGGCGGACGATCCGCGTCTTCCGGTCCTCGTGGCCCTTGCGGACCCCTGCGTTTCGTGGATCATCCGTCAGGAAGCCGACGAGGCCGCGGAGCGGGGAGGGTGCGCCCATGCATGAGATGTCGCTGTGCGAGGGCATCCTGCAGATCGTCGAGGAGGCTGCCCGTCGCGAAGGTTTCTCGCGGGTGAAGCGCATTCGCCTCGAAGTGGGGCGGTTGGCGGGTGTCGAGATCGGTGCGCTCGAATTCGCCTTCGATGTGGTGATGCGCGGCTCGGTGGCCGACGGGGCCACGCTCGAGATCATCGAACTGCCGGGGCGGGCGCTGTGCTTCTCCTGCGGGGAGACGGTGGAGGTTGCCGATCGGCTCGACCCGTGCCCGGCGTGCGGGGGGGCGCGGCTGGCGCCTTCGGGCGGAGACGAGATGCGGATACGGGATCTGGAGGTGATCTGATGTGCACGACATGCGGATGCGGTGCCGGCGAGGTGCGGATCGAGGGGCATGCCCCGGCGGAAGCGGCCGTGCCCGCCCCGGAAGACGGCGCGCACGGCGTTGACGGGAGGACTTCCGACGCTCGCGAAGCTGCGCCCCGTCATCATGCCCCCCCGTCCCGTCGTCACGACACGGCGCGGCATGACCATGGCGTAGGCGATCCGCATGAGGGCGCGGAGCCGGTGCGCAGCCATGCCCACGGCCTCTCCCGGTCGCGCATGGTCGAGATCGAAACCGCGATCCTGGCCAAGAACGACCGTTACGCGGCGGCCAACCGGCAGCGCTTCGCGGAGCGGGGCATCCTCGCCCTCAACCTCGTTTCCTCCCCCGGTTCGGGAAAGACCACCCTTCTCGTGCGGACCATCGAGCGGCTCGCGGACCGCCGGCCGCCGGTGCCGCTGGGCGTGATCGAGGGGGATCAGGAGACGGCCCGCGATGCGGACCGCATCCGTGCCACCGGCGTGCCGGCCCTTCAGGTCAACACCGGCAAGGGATGCCATCTCGATGCCCACATGATCGGGCACGCCCTCGACCATCTGCAGCCGGCGGATCACGGCATCCTGTTCATCGAGAATGTCGGCAATCTGGTCTGCCCTGCGGCTTTCGATCTCGGAGAGGCGGCGAAGGTGGCGATCCTCTCCGTGACGGAAGGCGAGGACAAGCCGCTGAAATATCCCGACATGTTCGCCGCGGCCGAGATCGTTCTGCTCAACAAGATCGACCTCGCGCCCCATTGTGATGTCGATCTGGCCCTGTTCGAGGAGAATGTCGGGCGGATCAACCCGGCGGCCCGTGTGATGATGCTCTCGGCGCGGACCGGCGAAGGAATGGACGGCTGGATCGACTGGTTGATGACGCGGAGGGACGAACTTCTGCGGGAGCGGCTCGCCCGTCTCGATGCGGAGCGGGCGAAGATCCTTGCGGCACTGGGGGAGGGCTGAGATGACGCGGGTGCTTCTCGTGGATGACGAGCCGCGCTCCCTCGACGCCATGGAGATGGCGCTCGAGGAGGTGTGCGAAGTGCGCCGGGCCCTTTCGGCGGAGGAAGCCCTCGAGGTTCTCGCGCGCGAGAAGGTGGATGCCGTGCTGTCGGATCAGCGCATGCCGGGGATGAGCGGCGTCGATCTGCTGGCCGAGATCCGGATGCGTGATCCGATGATCGGGCGGATGATCGTCACCGGCTATACCGACCCCGAAGACGTGATCGCGGCGATCAACCGCGCCGGGATCCAGCGCTTCATCCGCAAGCCGTGGCACCCGGAGGAGCTGGTGGAGGCCGTCTGCAAGGTGGCGGGATGCACCGGCACGGCCGACGATCCGTTCGCCGCGATAGTCCATGACGCGGCCAGTCCCGTGCGCGGAATCGTGGAACGCGCGCGGATCCTGGCGCCGTTCTCGGTTCCGGTCCTCATTCTCGGAGAGGCCGGAGCGGGGCATGCGCTTCTCGCTTCCGCCATGGCCGAGGCCGGAGAGCGGCGCCCGTTCCGCTCCCTCTCCGTGTTCGACGAGGAAGCCGCCCGTTCCGCGATCGATGCGCGGGAAGGCGGCACCCTGCATCTGCGCGATCTCGACCGCGCCTCGCCGGCCCTGCAGGCGCATCTGCTCGATCTGCTCGGCAGCCGGGATGCGCTGGCGCCGCGAATCCTCGCCTCGATCGGCCCGGGCGGTCTCGAGAGCCTTCTGCCCGAACTGCGCTATGGCCTGGCGGTCGAGATGCTGGAGCTGCCGGCCCTGCGCATGCGGCGGTGCGACATCGTTCTTCTGGCGGAACATTATCGTCGGCAGGCGGAGGAAGGGCACGGGGTGGCCACGCGGGGCTTTTCCCCGCAGGCGCGCGATGCGCTTCTGGCCCATGACTGGCCGGGAAATCTGCGCGAGCTCGAAAGCGCCGTCATTCGCGGCGTGCTGCTGGCGGAGGGCGGTGCGATAGAGCCCGCGCATCTGCGCCTTGCCGGCCCTGCCGCGGAGGAGGCCGGAGGAAAGCGCCGGCCCGGCGAAACGGCGGGCGACGGCGAGGCGGGGTTGCCGGCCGCCATCGAAGGGCGCGGCACGTTGCGCGCGCATGTGGCGGCACTCGAGGTGCAACTCATCCGGGAGGCGCTTGCCCGTCATGGCGGCAACAAGAGCCGTGCGGCGGAGGAGCTGGGCATCTCGCGCGTCGGCCTGCGTGCCAAGCTCGAACGTTATGGAATCTCAGCCGACTGAAGGAGAAGCGGAATGTGCCTCGGAATTCCCGGACGTGTCGTCGAGATCACCTCGGAGGATCCGCCGGCGGGCATCGTCGATGTCTCCGGCGTGCGGCGCAAGGTCGATCTGTCCTGCACGGTGCCGGCCGAAGGGCTGGCGGCGCTGATGGGCAAATGGGTGCTCGTGCATGTCGGCTTCGCCATGAGCGTGATCGACGAGGACGAGGCGGCGCGGACGCTCGCGGCTCTCGAGGAGCTGGGCGAGGCGATGGAGGAAATCGAGGCCATGCACCGCAGCGCGGCCATGCTGGAGGAAGCGGAATGAACGAGCGGGGAGAAGGCGGCGGGCGCGGCATGCGCTTTGCCGACGAATTTCGCGATCCGGCCAGGGCCAGGGCCCTGGTTGCGGCCATTCGCGCCGTTCTGAAGGAGATCGGCGCCACGGCGGCCGATCCGGTCCATGTCATGGAGATCTGCGGCGGACATACCCACGCCATCTTCCGCTACGGCATCGACCGAATGCTCGGAGACGGCATCGAATTTCTCCACGGGCCGGGTTGTCCGGTCTGCGTGCTGCCCATGAGCCGGGTCGATGACTGTCTCGAGATCGCCGAGCGCGAGGAAGTGATCTTCGCCTCCTTCGGAGACGCCATGCGGGTTCCCGGCACGCGGGGATCGCTGGCCGATGCCAAGGCCCGTGGCGCCGATGTCCGCATGGTCTATTCGCCCCTCGACGCCCTCGAGCTGGCGCGCCGCAACCCCGACCGCGAGGTCGTTTTCTTCGGCCTCGGTTTCGAAACCACGATGCCTTCGACGGCGCTGACGGTCCTGCAGGCCGCCCGGGAGCGGCTGGGCAACTTCTCGCTCTTCTGCAACCACATTCTCGTGCCGCCGCCCATCCGGGCCCTGCTTCGGGATCCCGACATGCGGATCGACGGTTTCATCGGTCCCGGGCATGTGTCCATGGTGACGGGCATTCACATCTACGATTTCATCGCCGAGGAGTTCGGCCGCCCCGTGACCGTGTCGGGGTTCGAGCCGATCGACCTCATGCAGTCGGTGCTGATGGTGCTCGAGGACATTCGCGACGCCACGCCGCGCATCCGCAACCAGTATGCCCGTGTGGTGCCGGAACACGGGAACAAGGCGGCCCTGGCGGCCATCGACCGGGTGTTCACGCCGCGAGACGCCTTCGACTGGCGCGGTCTGGGGGAGATCGACCGTTCGGGAGTGAAGATCCGCCCCGAATTCGCCCGCTGGGATGCGGAGGAAAAGTTCGGTGTCGGCTATGCCGCGGGCAAGTCCTCGGGGCGGGAACCCGAGGGCTGCATGTGCGGCGAGGTGGTCAAGGGAATGATGAAACCCACGGAGTGTCCGATGTTCGGCACGATCTGCACGCCGGAGAACCCGATGGGGGCGCTGATGGTCTCTTCGGAAGGGGCCTGCGCCGCCTACCATCTCTATGCCGGTCTCAGGCCCGAGGAGGTCGCCTCATGAAGGACATGGAACGGCTGCCGCGGCTCAGGGCGCGTCATGTCACCCTTGCCCATGGAGGTGGCGGCAGAGCGATGCGCGATCTCGTCGAGGAGGTGTTCCTCGAAGCCTTCGGCAGGCCCGGGGACGGGTCGCTCGAAGACCAGGCCCGCCTCGAGCTGCCGCCCGGGCGCACGGCCTTCACGACCGACAGCTTCGTGGTCTCGCCACTCTTCTTTCCCGGTGGCGACATCGGCGCGCTTGCGGTCAACGGCACGGTGAACGATCTGGCCGTTGGCGGGGCGCGGCCGTTGTGGCTCTCGGCCGCCTTCATCATCGAGGAAGGCACCGCGATCGACCTGCTGCGCCGGGTGGCCGCTTCCATGGCCCGTGAGGCGCGGAAGGCCGGTGTCACGATCGTCACCGGGGACACCAAGGTCGTCGGTCGCGGGCAGGCGGACGGGGTATTCGTCACCACCGCCGGCATCGGAGTGATACCGCCGGGGCGGAACCTCGCGGCGGAAAATGTGCGGCCCGGTGATGTGGTGCTCGTCAACGGCCGTCTCGGGGATCATGGCGCCACCATCCTCAATGCCCGGGGCGATCTGGCGCTGGAGACGCCGATCGAGAGCGACTGTCGGCCGCTCAACCGGCTGATGGAAGCGGTGCTCGCCGCCGCGCCTTCCTGCCGGGCTGCGCGCGATGCCACCCGCGGCGGCATCGCGGCCGCCCTCAACGAGATCGCCGAGGCGGCGGGGGTGCGGATCGAGATCGACGAGGCCGCCCTGCCGCTGCGAAGCGAGATCCGCGGCTTTTGCGAGATACTCGGCCTCGATCCGCTGTATCTGGCCAATGAAGGCGTGCTGGTGACCTTCGTCGCGCCCGAGGAGGCCGAGGCCGCCCTCGCGGCCATGCGGGCGTTGCCCGAAGGGCAGGATGCGGCCGTCATCGGCCGGGTGCGGCAAGGTCGGGGCGTGGTGCTCGATACCGTCCTCGGCGGACAGCGGATCGTGGACATGCTGGTAGGCGACCAGTTGCCGCGGATCTGCTGAGACCTTCCGCCGTTGCGGTGCGGATGTCCGGTTCGCCCAAGGTTCCGTGGGCCGTGTGATCACGAGCATCGCGGCGGCGGTTGCCCGCAAGAGCCGCATGCAGCTTGCGCGTCCGGTGTGAAGGCGCGTTGACGCTGTCTCCGATCGGGGCAGAATGTCCGGGGCGAAGGCCCCGATCCGGCGGAGATCGCCGTCACGCCCCGCTGGTCCCCGGCGCTTTGGACCGACGGAAGCGTTCGCTCCGGCAGGGCGAGGCCGGGGCGCCGCCGATATGGCGGAAGACGGCCGATCGGTCGCAGGGCGGAAGCGCAGCGGGAAGGAGTGAACATTGGTTCCTTCCGGTGTCGGCCGGCCGATCGCGGGGCGGGAGTGCATGGCCCGGAGGGGGTGGAAATCCGCCCTTGCCGGTTCGGAGCCGGCGGTTGTTTCCTCATGCCCCGTGCGCGAGCGGCGCTTTCGTTGGCCCCGGATGCGTTTTCCGAGGAACGGTCCGGGTGCGGCAGGCCGGCTGCCGCTTGGCGAGGCATGGGCCGCCCATGTTCCGTATCCGCATCATCCGACGCTCCGACCGGCCGGCTCCGTGTCGCCGCGCCGTTCCGGCTTCGGTGGATCGCGCCTTTTCCCGTGCCGAGCGCGTTGCAGCCTTCTTCCGGAAAGCCGCGCTTCGGCCGTGCGGGGGAAGGCGCCGGAGATGACAGGCGGTGGAGGAACCGCGCCGGTGCGGCGCGTCGCGGAAGGAGCCGCGGCAGGAGCACCCCTCTCTCCGGCTCGGGCGGCGGCATTGCCCTGACGATGTTCGCCAAGGGCCGATGCGTGATGAACACGTCCGCGGCGCGTCTCGCTTCCCGCAGCGGTCCGTCATGTCGCGGATACGGAGCGGCGTGCGGGGCATTGCATGCCGCCCTTTGCGCCCGGGCGCCGGGCATGCTCTATTGAGGAGAACGGGCAGGGGCCGGAGGAATGGCAGGGAGACCTGCAGCCGGGGAATGACGGGCAGCGGCGATGGGGCGAAGAACACGACCGAAGAAGGGCAGGCCGGCGGTGCAGGCGGGGGGCGGCACCGTCCTCGGGCCGGTGTATCACCCGGTCCGGGTCCCTTCGGGAAGCCATGTCGCCGGAGACGGGCTCGGGGACGAGCTCTCGCGGGAAGGGGGACGAATGGAGCGGGCGCCGTTTGCGAGGAAGGAATCTGCCGCAGGTGGTGGAAGGCCGCCGTCGCCGGATGCGGACCGGCCGGCCGGTCTTCCGAGCGGTGAAGGGCGGGCTGGTCGGGGAACTGCCGGCAGGGATGCCCTCGGCAAGACGCTGTCGGGCGAAGGGGCGTCTGACGAGGAGGGGAGCTGCGAGGAAGCTTCCGCCGGGGGCGCCGGGTCGTCGTCGCAGCCGGGGCTGTCCGACGAGGGGCGGGCCGGCGGAGGAACTGCCGGCAAGGCGTTGTCCGGTGCAGGAGCTGCGGGCAAGGATCTGACCGGTAAGGAGGTGTCTGGTGACAGGGTGGCCGGTGAGGGGAGGACTGGCGGAAGAACGGCTGACCAAGGAGCGGCTCGGGAGGGGCTGACCGGGGAGGGATCGGCCGGCCATGAACTGCCCGGGCCGGCCCGCGAAGGGCGGGCCGTGCGTCGGGTGCGGACGTCGAGGCGGCCGCGCGAGACCGGCCGGCGCATTCGCGCGGCGGCGCTGCGGCTCTTCGCCCGGCATGGTTATGCCGCCGTCTCCATGCGCCGGATCGCGCGCGAGGTCGGCGTGCAGGTCGGCGCGCTCTACGCCCATGTGCCCGACAAGCAGGGGCTGCTCTTCGAGCTCATGCGCGACCATCTCGAGGAAGTGCTCGCCGCCTGGGAGGCCACGCCGAAGGGCGACGGGCCGCTTGAACGCCTCGAGGCCTTCACCCGCTTCCATATCGATTTTCACCTCGCCCGGCCCGAAGCGGTGTTCATCGCCTACATGGAGTTGCGCAACCTGACACCGGAGAATTTCGCCGCCATCGAGAAGCTGCGCCGCCGCTACGAGGATGCGCTGCAGGCAATCCTCGCCGAGGGGGTGCAGGCCGGTCTCTTCGACGTGCCCGACCTCAAGCTCGCGACCCTTGCGATCATCGCCATGCTCACCGGGGTCAACACCTGGTATCGCGAAGGTGGGCGGCTGCCACGCAGCCGGATCGGCGACATCTACTGGGACATGGTGCGCAAGGCCGTGGCCCGCGGCGACGGGCCGCCGGCGCCTTCCGCGCTTCGGGGGTACCGCGGCTGAACGTGCCTCCGGGTTCGGGTTTGCCGGTTCATGTCATGGCCGTTTTCCTTTCCTGTCGTTTCCTTCTTCCGGTGGGTCGCCGCCCTGCCCGATCAGCAGGGAAGCGGGGCGGGTCGCGCCGTGGCGGGCAGGCGATAGGAAATGGCCTCGGCCATGTGCGCGGCGGTGATCTTCTCGCTTTCCTCGAGATCGGCGATGGTGCGGGCGACGCGCAGGATCCGCCCGAAGCCGCGGGCCGAGAAGCCGAGTCGCTCGGCCGCCTCGAGGAGCATGTCGCGGGCATCGGCAGCGGGGGCGAGCCGGCTTTCCGCGACGCGGCCGCGGGCGTCGGCATTGGTCGTGACCGGTGCCAGATCGCGCCAGCGGGCATCCTGGCGCCGGCGGGCCTCCGCCACCCGCGCGGCGACCGTGGCCGTCGTCTCTCCGTGAGGGATCGACGCCAGCTCGCGCAGGGGGACGGGGGCGAGGGAAAGACGCAGATCGAAACGGTCGAGCAGCGGGCCCGAAAGCCGCCCGAGATATCTTTCGCTGCAGCGGGGCGCCTGCCCGCAGCCCGGTCCGCCGCCATGGGCGTGGCCGCAGCGGCAGGGGTTGGCCGCCGCCACGAGCAGGAAGCGGGCCGGGAAGACGTTGAGGGCATTGGCGCGGGCGATGGTGACATGGCCGGTCTCGAGCGGCTCGCGCAGCCCCTCGAGAACGGGGCGGGAGAATTCGGGCAGCTCGTCGAGAAAGAGCACGCCGTGATGGGCCAGCGAGATCTCCCCCGGCCCGGCCCCGGTTCCGCCGCCGATGATGGCGGCGACCGAAGCGGTATGATGGGGGTGGCGGAAGGGCGGGCGGCGCGAGAGCACCTCCCCCACATGGCCGGCCGCGGCATGGATGGCGAGCACCTCGAGATGGGCGTCGCGCTCGAGCGGTGGCAGCAGCCCCGGCAGCCGTTCGGCCAGCATCGACTTGCCGGCGCCGGGCGGGCCGATCATCAGGATGTGGTGGCGCCCGGCCGCGGCGATCTCGAGGGCCCGCCGGCCCCGTTCCTGCCCCTTCACGTCGGCCAGATCCGGGGCCGGATCCGGCGGCTCGGCGGCCGGTGACGCCGCGGATCTCTCCCCGGCATGACCGGCATGCGCCCCTGCCGCTGCGGCACGGGGGCCTGTCGGCGCGGCCGGGGTGGCCCCCGCCTTTGCCGATGCGGTCGGGAGGTGCCGGGCATGATCCGGTGCCCTTGCCGACGAGGAAGCGGCGCCGCCGCCGGGCGGCGGCCCGGCTGCCCCGATCCGGATCGGGCGCCCCTCGCGCAGGGAGGTGAGCAGGCCGGCGAGATTCGCGGCGGCAACCGCTTCGAGCCCGTCGAGGGGCGTCAGCTGCGCAAGGCCGGATGCGGGCAGCACCAGGCGCTTCTGCGCCGCCAGCGCCGCGATGGCGACGAGGAGCAGCCCCTTCGGGGGCAGAAGCGCCCCGTCGAGCGCCAGCTCCCCGACCACCAGCGCATCGTCGAGCGCCGCCCGCGGCAACAGGTCGAGGGCCGAGAGCAGCGCGAGTGCGATCGGCAGATCGAGCCCGGCGCCCGCCTTCGGCAGGTCGGCCGGCACGAGGCTGACCGAGATCCGCCGCGGCGGCAGGGGCACGCCGATCGCCCCGAGCGCGGCCCGCACCCGCTCGCGCGCCTCGGACACGGCCTTGTCCGCAAGGCCGATGATGGCAAAGCTCGGCAACCCGTCGGCCAGGGCGCACTGCACCTCGACTGGTCGGGCCGCCACGCCGTCCACCGTCGCCCCCATGACCCGCGCAACGCTCATGCTTCCCTCCGCGGACGAGGATGACAGGCGAATCTTGCCGCGAGGTTAACAGGAGCGGAAAAAGCCCTTCAGACGCATCTTGCCGCGAAGACGAGCCGGCTCCCCCTTTCGTCGGGCGCAAGGTCGATGCGTGTGACCGAGAGATGGGGGATGGGGTGGGCCAGAGCGGCTCGGGCCGAAAGCCCGCCCGCCTGGGCGATCCGGGTGGCGATGACGCCGAAATGGCTCACGAGCACGGCCTCCCCGACGCCCTGCCGGCGCAGGGCGGGGAGCACCCTCTCGGCGAGTGCCGCATCGACCCGCGCCACGACCTCGGCCCAGCTTTCCCCGCCCGGCGGGGCGGCGGAAGCCGGGTCGCTCCAGAACCGGCGGGAGAGCGCCGGGTCGCGGGCGGAGATCTCGGCGGGGGTGAGCCCCTCCCAGGCGCCGAAGTCGAATTCCCGGAGCCCGGCGACGGGCGGCAGGACGGGTCGCGCTCCGGCAATGGCCGCAGCGGTGGTGCGGGTGCGGAGGAGGGGCGAGGTGAAGACCGGCGCGGCGGGCAGGAAACGGGCCAGCCTCTCGAGCGCGGCCCGGTCCGAGAGATCGGCCGGCACGTCGCGCCGGCCGGCAAGCCCCCGGCTCGTCACGGGGGCGTGGCGCACCCACCACAGGCGGATCATGCCGGCCCCGGCAGGCGGCCCTTGAGGGCAAGCGGCAGCCCGGCGGTGACGAGGATCACCCGCTCCGCCCGGGCCGCGATGCGCTGGTTGAGCCGCCCCTGGGCCTCGCGGAAGCGGCGGGCAAGGGCGTTCTCGGGCACGATGCCCTGGCCGACCTCGTTGCTCACCAGCACCGTGCGTCCTCCTTTCGCGCTTCGGGCCGCGAGGGCCGCGAAGAGGGCCTCTTCGTCGCCGGCGAGATCCGCATCGGCCAGAAGCCGGTTGGTCAGCCACAGGGTCAGGCAATCGACGAGGCAGGGGGTGCCCGCCGGCACGGCCGTCAGCGCCGCGGGCAGATCGTGAGGGGCCTCCCGCGTCTGCCAGCCCTGCCGGCGCGCCCGATGGCGGCGGATCCGCGCCGCCATATCCGCGTCATGCGCCTCGGCCGTGGCCAGATAGACCGGCACCGCGCCGGCCGCCGCCGCCATCTGCCGCACCAGCCCTTCGGCATGGGCCGACTTGCCCGAGGCCGCGCCGCCGAGCACGAGGGTGAGGCCGGCCAGTTCCGCGCCCGTCATCTCCGTCTCTCCGCCTGCCTTCTCTCCGCCCCGCCCTCTGTCTCCCGCCGCCGCATCGGCCGGCTTTCTCTCGCATGGCACGCTTGCCCTTTCCAGCCCCCCTTTCTAAGGAAGGACGAGGGAGAACGCCATGCTGGCCAATCGCACCGTCACGCTCATCGTCACCGGCGGAATCGCCGCCTACAAGGCGCTGGAGCTCGTTCGGCTGCTGCGGCAGGCCGGTGCACGGGTGATCCCGGTGATGACGCGGGCGGCCGAATCGTTCGTCACGCCCCTGTCGCTGGCCGCGCTGGCCGAGGAGGAGGTGCATCGCGACCTGTTCGATCTCACCCGCGAGGCGCGGATGGGCCATATCGCCCTTTCGCGGGCGGCCGATCTCGTCGCCGTGGTGCCGGCGAGCGCCGATTTCCTGGCGAAGATGGCGCATGGTCTGGCCGACGATCTCGCCAGCACGATGGTTCTCGCGACCGACACGCCCGTGCTCGTCGCACCGGCGATGAATGTGCGCATGTGGCAGCACCCGGCCACGCGGCGCAACCTCGCCCGGCTTCGGGAAGACGGCGTTCATGTCGTCCCCCCCGAAGAAGGGGCCATGGCCTGCGGCGAGACGGGGGAAGGGCGGCTTGCCGCACCCGAGGCCGTGCTCGCGGCCATTGCCCGGTTGCTCGGGCCGAAGCCGCTTGCGGGCCGTCATGTCATCGTCACCTCGGGGCCGACGCGCGAGCCGATCGACCCGGTGCGCTTCATCGCCAACCGCTCCTCGGGCCGGCAGGGCGCGGCGATTGCCCGGGCGCTTGCCGATCTCGGTGCCGATGTCACCTTCGTCACCGGACCGGCAGAGGTGCCGCCGCCGGCCGGGGTGCGGGTGGTGCCGGTCGAGACGGCAGCGGAAATGCTGGCTGCGGTCGAGGAGGCGCTGCCGGCCGACGCCGCCGTCTTCGCCGCCGCCGTGGCCGACTGGCGGGTGCGGCAGGCGGCTTCCTCCAAGATCAAGAAGACGCCTGACGGTGCGCCGCCGACGCTGCGGATGATCGAGAACCCCGACATTCTCGCCGCCATCTCCCGTCACCCCGACATGCGGCCCCCCCTCGTCGTGGGCTTTGCCGCCGAGACCGACGACGTGCTCGGGAACGCCCGGGCCAAGCGGGTCCGCAAGGGTTGTGACTGGATCGTGGCTAACGATGTCGGCGGAACGGGCATCATGGGCGGGGCGGAGAACGAGGTGATCCTCGTGACTGCGGAAGGGGAAGAGCGCTGGCCGCGCATGACGAAGGAGGAGGTCGCCCGGCGGCTGGCCGAGCGCATCGTCGCGGCGCTGGAACGGCAAGAGGGGGGCGGGTGAGGGCGTTCGCGCGCAGCCTTGTCGCGGAAGGGGAATGCCGTCCCGCAGGGCGGCTGACGGCAGCGGTCGGGCAGGGCACCGCATCCGGTGCCGCAGGCCTCGTTGCGCAGGGGGGCGGATGGAGACAGGCCGCGGGCCGGGTGCGGGACGTCGCCGTTGTCGCCGGGCTCCCGGGTGTCGGGGGTGTCCGGGAGAAGCGGGAAAGAGGGGAAGGGGTGCCGGAGGCGCCGGGAGAGAGCCGGGAGAGAGGATGAAAGAAGCGGGCGAGATCGTCATCCGCTGCCTGCGCCTGCCGGGGAGCGACCCGGCCGTGCCCTTGCCGGCGCCGGCGACGGAGGGTGCGGCCGGGGCCGATCTGCGGGCCAATCTCCCCCCCGGGGACCGCCGGCGCGGCCTCGTCCTTCGGCCCGGTGCGCGGATCCTCGTGCCCACGGGGCTTGCGCTCGAGATCCCGCCCGGGCACGAGGTGCAGATCCGTCCGCGTTCGGGGCTCGCCCTGCGGCACGGCGTGACGGTGCTGAACGCGCCCGGGACCATCGACAGCGATTATCGCGGCGAGGTCGGGGTGCTGCTCGTCAATCTCGGCGATGCGCCCTTCACCGTCGGCCACGGGATGCGCATTGCCCAGATGGTGCCGGCGCGGGTCGTGCGGGGGCGGTTCGTCGAAAGCGCGGCCCTCGGCGTCAGTGCGCGGGGAGAAGGCGGCTTCGGTTCGACCGGCACCGGCTGAGTGCGGCGTCGGGTCCGTCGGTCGTCGGTCAGGGAAGGATCAGGCAGGGAGACGACCCCCATGAACGAGCTTTCGGACGAGGCCCTCGAACGCTACGCCCGCCACATCTTCCTGCGCGAGATCGGCGGGCCGGGGCAGAAGCGGCTTCTCTCGGCCCGGGCGGCGGTGGTGGGAGCGGGCGGGCTCGGCTCGCCGGCGATCCTCTATCTGGCGGCGGCGGGGCTCGGCCGGATCACCGTGATCGACGACGACACCGTTTCGCTCTCCAACCTGCAGCGCCAGATCCTGCATCGCACGGCCGACATCGGCCGGCCCAAGGTCGAGAGCGCGGCCGAGCACGTGGCGGCGCTCAACCCCGGCGTGACGGTGCACCCGCTCGCCGAGCGGCTCGAGGAGGGCAATGCCGAGGCGCTTCTTGCCGGGCACGATCTGGTGCTCGACGGCTGCGACAGCCTCGAGACGCGCCGCATCGTCAACCGGGCGGCGTTCGAGCTCGGCATTCCGGTCGTCTCGGGGGCGATCAGCCAGTGGGAGGGGCAGGTGACGGTGTTCGACCCGGCTTCCGGAACCCCCTGTTATGCCTGCGTCTTCCCCGAAGACCCGGCGGCGGGTCTGGCCCCGAGCTGTGCCGAGGCCGGGGTGATGGGGGCGCTGCCCGGTGTCGTCGGGGCGATGATGGCGCTCGAGGCGATCAAGCTGGTGACGGAAGCGGGCCATGTGCTCCGGGGCGAGATGCTGGTCTTCGACGGGCTCTGGGGCGAAAGCCGCAAGCTGAGGCTGAAGCCGCGCCCGGGCTGCCCGGTCTGCGGCGGCGCTCCGGCGGCGGAGGCGGGGTAGGGTCGGAACCCGATCGATGCCATCCCGGAATTGCAGCCGGACGGGGGCAGAACACCCGCTTCCGTGAAGGAGGCACGATCCGATCCGCGCCACCCCGGCACCGGTGCCGCCGTGCGGGGGGCGAAGGGGGCGACGGTTGAGAGAGTGCGGTGGCGCAGGGGAAGTTGCGAACCGGCCCGTCCTGGCGGGCGACGGCGGGTTTCGGCGCCTCGATCGTTGGGCGGAACCCTCCCGGCCGTTTCGGAGAACCTGCGGCCCGAGGAGATGCCCCTGAACCCGTGTGCGACAGGCTTGGCGTCAGACGGGTTTGGCAGCGGAAGGATGGGGCCTCCGGGGGCGGACGCGACCTTCTTCGGGAACGGCTACACACAACGGCATCGGGTGCTCCCGAAACATGCAGGGCGCCGTCACGCGAAACTCCGGTGGCGGCGGAGACCCCTGTCGGGCGCCATTGGCCGCCCGGCCGTTTCGGGGCGCACCCCGGCCGCGCCGCCCGCAGGCATGAGCGCCACCGGAGGCAGCGGGTCGGCGCCGATGCGGGTGCGGGGTCCGAAGAAGGATGCCTCTTCCGCCGGCCCGGAGATCGCCCGCGGCGGTGGTGCTGGCGGAGAATGGCGGGGCGCGCGTTTCCGTCATGTTGGCCGGGAACATAACAGCGCGCGGCGCCGCAGGGGCGCGCTTTCGCGCCTGTGCCCGTCTGCGGGGGGTATGGCCGGGTGCCGGGAACCCGCTCATGGGGAAGGGTTGCGCGGGCAGAAGCATGTTCGGATTCTTCGGACGGGGCAGCCGGTTTGGCCCGGTCGGGAAACCGTCCCGATACTCCCGCCCCGATGTTTCGGACTCGGCAATCCCGCCCCTGCGTCCTCCGGGCATGGCGGGCATACGGCCCCCGTCGGGGAAACCCGGCCGATCTTCCTCGAACGGAGGAGGGCGCCGTTTGCCTGCGCCCGTGCTTCGATCCGTCGGTTCGCGAGCCGCGGCGACGGGCCGAACCCGCATGCAGTTTCCCCCCGGGTGGGTGGCGCTTTCGTCTTGCGCCCCGCACTGTCGCGGGGCATGTTCGGGCGCGGTGCGCCTGTCCGCGTGCGTTCTTCGCCCCGTCGGATGCGGGGCGCGGCTGTGCGCGATGCGGTCATTCCCGACCCCGGAAGCCTTGTCCGAAGGAGCCTGCCATGCCGCGGATCATCACCGCGCTCGAAGAGATCGCACCTGCCTATCACGCGCTCTTCGTCGATCTGTGGGGCTGCCTGCATGACGGCTATCGCCCCTTTCCCGCGGCGGTCGATGCCTTGCGGCGCTATCGCGCGCAGGCGCCGGAGGGGGGCGGGCATGTGATCCTCCTGACCAATTCGCCCCGTTCGCGTGGCGGCGTGATGCGCCAGCTCGAGCGGATCGGCGTGCCCCGGGAGATCCACGACGACATCGCCTCGTCGGGCGATGCCGCCCAAGCCGCCATGCTGGCGGGGCTCGTGGGTACGCGGGTGCACCATGTCGGCCCGGTCCGGGACATCAGCTTCTTCGAGGATGTCGCCGAGGACATTCGCGCCGATCTGCCCCCCGATACGCCCCCCATCCTGCGCGTGCCGCTCGAGGAGGCCGAGGGTATCGTGCTGACGGGGCTCGAGGATGACGAGCACGAAACTCCCGAGGACTATCGCGCGCGCCTGCTGGCGGCCCGGGAACGGGATCTGCCCCTTCTTTGCGCCAATCCCGATCTCGTCGTGGACCGCGGCGACAGGCGGGTCTGGTGCGCCGGGGCCATCGCCCGTCTTTACGAGGAGATGGGGGGCAAGGTCTTCTATTTCGGCAAGCCGAACGCGCCGATCTATGCCCTGGCGCGGCGGCGGCTTGCCCGCGTGGCCGGGAGACGCATTCCCGAGGAGGCGATCCTCGCCATCGGCGACGGCATCGCCACCGACATTGCCGGGGCGATCGCCGCAGGGCTCGACACGCTGTTCGTGACCGGCGGTCTCGCCGCCGAGGCGACAGGCACCGGGCCGCCGCCCGAAGGCCAGCCGGACCCGGCACGGCTCGAGGCGTATCTCGCCGACAGGAAATGTGTGCCGACATACGCCCTCGGTCACCTGCGCTGACGATGGCGTTCGCAAGAGGGCACGTTCCCCTTCATGTTCTTCGTTCTTGCGTCGTGTCTTCTCCTTTCGTTCCGGCTTTCTCCTTTTGCCGCTTTACCGGGGCGGCAGGGGGATGAGCGGCGGGCGAATCGCATCATGGCCTTCGGGGGGTGAAGATTTCGTAAACGGAGCGCGAGGAAACCCGGCCCCGTCCTCCGCCATCCTTGCCGCTGCGCTTGCACGGGCCGGAAAGGCGCCCTACATGAAACGGGACGGGAAGCATGAGGGAGACGCCCATGGCCATCGAAGCCGCCGAGATCGAACGCCTTTTGCGCGAGGCCTTTCCCACGGCGAAGATCACCATCACCGACCTTGCGGGCGACGGAAACCACTACGCTGCCGAGGTCATCGCCGAGGAGTTTCGCGGCAAGAACCGGGTCGAGCAGCAGCGCATGGTCTATGCCGCCCTCAAGGGCAAGATGGACGGGCCGGCGGGCGAGCTGCACGCCCTGGCGCTGACCACCCGGGCGCCGGAGTGAGGCGATGACCGCCCTCTTCCTCGTCGCCGGGCTGATCTACGCGCTCGTCGTTCTCCGCATGGCGCTTTGCGAGCGCGAGATCGCCCGCCGCACCGGCCCCGGCACCCTGCCGGGGGAGGGGGATCTCATCGTCGAGGGCGGCTGGTTCGCCGGCGGGCCGGGCGGCGGTCATTTCTCCTTCGCGCGGGTGACGCGCGATCCGGTCGAATATGTCCGCAAGGCCTCGCGGCGAGGCCCCGGTCATCAGGAAACGGCTTCCGCCCCGGAAGCTTCGAAAAGGGAACGAAACAATGGCAGAACTTGACCCGAGCGTGCGCGAACGCATCGAGACGCTGATCGAGAACAACGATGTCGTGCTCTTCATGAAGGGCACGAAGACGATGCCGCAATGCGGCTTCTCCTCGCGCGTGGCGGGGATCCTCAACTACATGGGCGTCGATTTTGCCGATGTGAACGTGCTCGAGGACGAGAGCATCCGCCAGGGAATCAAGGACTTTTCCGACTGGCCCACCATCCCGCAGCTCTACGTGAAGGGGGAGTTCGTCGGCGGCTGCGACATCGTCACGGAGATGACGCTTTCGGGCGAGCTCGACCAGCTCTTCGACGAAAAGGGCATCGCCTACGACAAGGCGGCGGCCGACAAGATCCGCGAAGCCAACGCCTGAGGCGGCACGGAAGGGGCGGCGGGGCGGGGCTGCCCGTTCTCGCTCGGCCGATGCGCCTGCCGCCCCTGTTCGCGTGTGCGGGATTCACCTGCGCCGGCGGCCGCCCGGAGCCGCTCCGCAAGGAGGTGTGCGGCGCGCCGCTCCCTCCTGTCGCGCCGCCCGTTGTCCCCGTCGCGCTGTTGCGTGGCCGCCCCGTTGGTCCCTCGGCTTCGGCCTATTGATCGAGGAAGGAGCGCAGCTTGCGCGAGCGCGAGGGGTGCTTGAGCTTTCTCAGCGCCTTGGCCTCGATCTGGCGGATCCGCTCACGGGTGACGTTGAACTGCTGGCCCACCTCCTCGAGCGTGTGTTCGGAATTGACGCCGATGCCGAAGCGCATGCGCAGCACCCGCTCCTCGCGCGGGGTGAGCGAGGCCAGAACGCGGGTGGTCGTCTCGCGCAGATTGTCCTGGATGGCGGCGTCGAGCGGCAGCACCGCGTTCTTGTCCTCGATGAAGTCGCCGAGCTGGCTGTCCTCCTCGTCGCCGATCGGGGTTTCGAGGCTGATCGGTTCCTTGGCGATCTTCATCACCTTGCGCACCTTGTCGAGCGGCATCTGCAGCTTCTCGGCCAGCTCCTCCGGGGTCGGTTCGCGGCCGATCTCGTGCAGCATCTGGCGCTGGGTGCGGACGATCTTGTTGATCGTCTCGATCATGTGCACAGGAATGCGGATGGTCCGCGCCTGATCGGCGATCGAGCGGGTGATCGCCTGGCGGATCCACCAGGTGGCATAGGTCGAGAACTTGTAGCCGCGGCGATACTCGAACTTGTCCACCGCCTTCATCAGGCCGATGTTGCCTTCCTGGATCAGGTCGAGGAACTGCAGGCCGCGATTGGTGTATTTCTTGGCGATCGAGATCACCAGGCGCAGATTGGCCTCGATCATTTCCTTCTTGGCCTGGGCCGCTTCCTTCTCGCCCTTCTGCACCTGCTTCACGATGCGCCGGAATTCGGGGATGTCCACGCCAACATAACGGCCGACCTCGGCCATCTCTTCGCGCAGCTGCTCGATCTTCTCGCGGTGGCGCTCGACAAGGGTCTTCCAGCCGCGGCCGGGCAGGGCGGCGACGCGCTCGAGCCAGTCGGGGTCGAGTTCCGAGCCGCGATACATCTCGATGAATTCGCGCCGGTTCACCCGCGCCTGATCGGCCAGCCGGACCATCTGGCTGTCGATCTGGGTGATCTTGCGGTTGATGCCGTAGAGCTGATCGACCAGCGCCTCGATGCGGTTGTTGTGCAGATGCAGGCCGTTGACGAGGGCGACGAGCTCGCTGCGCAGCTTCTGGTAGGCGGTCTCGTCGGCCGCGGTGAAGCCGCCCGGGGAACCGGCGATCTTCGCGGCCATGCGCCGCTTCTGGATTTCGGCCAGTTCCTCGTATTTGGTCGAGATGGTCTCGAGGGTTTCGAGCACCTTCGGCTTGAGCGAGGCTTCCATGGCGGCGAGGGAAAGATTGGCCTGGTCGTCCTCGTCGTCGTCCTCGTCGTCCGCAAGATCGGCCGCGGGCTTGGCAGCAGATGCGACACCCGGCGCGAGAACGGGTTCTTCGGTGCCTTCCTCGTCTTCGGCCTTGGTTTCGTTGACGAAGGTGGTCTCGAGGTCGATCACGTCGCGCAGGAGAATTTCCTCGCCGACGAGCTCGTCATGCCAGATGCTGATGGCCTTGAAGGTGAGGGGGCTCTCGCACAGCCCGGCGATCATGGTGTTGCGGCCGGCCTCGATCCGCTTGGCGATGGCGATCTCGCCCTCCCGCGAAAGCAGATCCACCGAGCCCATCTCGCGCAGATACATCCGCACCGGGTCGTCGGTACGATCGAGGGTTTCCTTCTCGGGCTTGGCGACGACCAGCTCCTGCGAGCCGCTCTCGACCACCGCCTTGGTGTCGGGAACCTCCTCCTCGGCCAGGGCCTCCTCGTCCTCGATGACGTTGACGCCCATTTCCGAGAGGATGCTCATGACATCCTCGATCTGTTCCGTCGATGTCTGTTCGGGCGGCAGGGCCTTGTTGAGCTCGTCATAGGTGATGTAGCCGCGGGCCTTGGCGTCCGCGATCATCTTCTTGATCCTGGCCTGGCTCATGTCGAGCCCGGTTTCTCCTTCCGGGGTGGCGGTCTGCTCGTTCTGGTCCTTGGCGGCCATCGTCGGTCTCCTCGATCTGTCTGCTGCCTCGCAAGGGGCGTTGCGGCGGTCCCGGCACGCGCGGGGCGGGGAGCCGGTCATGTCTTCGGGCGGGCGGAGCGCCGGCTTCCCGTTCGGGGCGGGCCTTCGGGGCTGGCCGGGTCGGAGCGCGGGGGGCGGGAGCCGGCTTCGGTCTTCCGTCGCAGGGGGAGGAGGATGGATGGGCGCTGTTGCCATCCGGCGAAGGGCGCAGCCTCGCCCGTTCGCGACGGAATGCCAGGGATCGCTCGTCCGCTTCCGGCCTGCCGCGATGCATCTGCTCCGATTCGCGATGCGCCGACTTGCTCCGATGGTGTCGTTCCGCTGTTCCGCCCCTGTCTGGTCCGCTCCCTGTCAGAACCGCTCCCTGCCCGAATCGCTCCCCGTCCGATTCGACCCTCATTCCTCCGGTGTCCGCCCTCCCGGCCTCCACCGCCGTGGTCCGGCGGCTTGCCGGGGCCGGCGGTTCCGGTCGCGTGCTTCCGCGGCGCCTGGCCTCTGGCCCCTGGTCGGCAAGCAGACGCGACCCGTTCGTTGTGCGCGGTAGCCCGTGGAGGAGCGAATCGCTGATTCGCGGGTGATTCGCAACCCTCAGGAGCGGTTTTTGCCTTTGCGCCTTTCCTCGTCATGCGAATCGAGCAGGGCCTGAAGATACGGGCCGATGCTGCTGTCGTCGTCGTTTTCCTCCCTTGTGGCCGCCAGTTGTGCGGCGACCGCCCGGTAGCGGGCTTCGGCGGCCTCCCTGAGACGCCATGTCAGGCCCTCGTTGCTGACCCCGGAAAGATCCTCCCCGGCATCGGCGATCTCGCGCAGCGCGCCGCGCAGGGCCGACAGGCGGGCGATCTCCTCGACGAGCGACTGCCGGGCCGTTTCGCGATTCTCGGGGCGGCGAATGGCCGGGGCGATGGATATATGTTTGCGGGCAAAGAGCTTTTCAAGCGGGTCGGCTCCGATCTCGCGCTCGAGAGTGATGCGCAGCGTCTCCCGCTCCATCATGCCGCGGGCAAGGTGGCGGAAGAGGGCGGTGGCGATGCGGGCATGTTCGGGGCGGGTGAACTCGACGTCGTGCAGCGGCCCCTCGAACTCCTCCCACAGCCAGGGATGGGTGAGGAGGAAAGCGAGGATGGCCGCTTCGCGCGTGGCTTCCTCGAGCTGATAGTCGGAGATCTCGCGCGCGAGAATCGAGAGCCGGGTTTCGGGAGCGGGGCTCGGCGGTGCCTGCCACGGCCCGCGTCGCCCGGCCGGACGGCGGTTTCCGTGCCGTTGGTGCCGCGTGCGGGGCGGGGCGGCAGCGGGCGCGAGCAGCGCGCGCCGCCGGGCGGCGAAATCGTCGGCATAGTGGCGGCGCACATCCGGATCCCGGATGCGGCGGAGCGTCTCGCGCAGGAGACGGTCGAAGGCGGCGCGCCGCTCGGGCGTGTCGAGCTTCTGCCCGTCGGCAAGGGAACGCCAGAGAAGATCGGCCAGGGGGAGGGCGCTGTCGAGCAGCCGGCGGAAGGCGGCGGCCCCCTCGGCGCGGATCAGATCATCCGGGTCGCTCCCCTCGGGCAGGAGCAGGAAGCGCAGCGAGCGGCCGGCGGCAAGGTGCGGCAGGGCCAGATCGCACAGCCGTTGCGCCGCCCTGCGGCCGGCAGCGTCCCCGTCGAGGGCGATGACGGGTTCGTCGGCCAGCCGCCAGAGAAGCTCGAGCTGGGTTTCGGTGATGGCGGTGCCGAGCGGGGCGACGGCCGCCTCGAAACCGGCCAGGACGAGGGCGATCACGTCCATGTACCCCTCGGCGACGATCACCGGGGCGCCCCTGGCGGCGGCGCTGCGGGCGGGGCCGTGATTGTAGAGGGTGCGGCTCTTGTCGAAGAGCAGGGTCTGGGGCGAGTTGAGATATTTCGCCGGTGCCGTTGGGTCGAGCGCGCGGCCGCCGAAGGCGATGGCGCGGCCGCGGGCGTCGCGGATGGGGAACATCAGCCGGCCGCGGAAGCGGTCATGGGGCGCGTGTCCGTCCTCGGGGCGGATGACGAGCCCGGCATCGACCAGATCCTCGAGGGCGATGCCCCGTCCGGTGAGGGCGTCGAGCAGGCCGGAGCGCTCGTTCGGGGCGAAGCCGATCTCGAAGCGTTCGAGGGCGGCCGCGTCGAGGCCGCGGGCGGCGGCATATTCGCGGGCCGCCGCGCCACGGGCACTCTTGAGCTGCAGGCGGAAATGGCGCACGGCTTCTTCCATCACCTCCACGAGGCGGCTGTGCCGGTCCGCGCGCTGGCGGCTTTCGGGATCGGGAGCAGGGAGGGAGAGACCGACGCTTTCGGCCAGCCGGCGGACCGCCTCCATGAAATCGAGCCCTTCGCTCTCGCGCAGGAAGGTGATGGCGTCGCCCTTCGCATGGCAGCCGAAGCAGTAGTAGAACCCCTTGCGGTCATCGACATGGAAGGAGGCGGTCTTTTCCTGGTGGAACGGGCAGGGCGCCCACCAGTCGCCCCTGGCACGGTTGGTCTTGCGCATGTCCCACGTCACCCTGGGCGCCACCACCGAGGAAAGTGTGACGCGGGCGCGCAGCTCGTCTAGAAAGCCGGGAGGCAGGGACATGGCGGCGATTATCTCCGCAGGGGCGGGCAGGGGCAAGGGCGACCGTGGCACGGGCGGCGGGCGAGACGGGCAGCCGGACAGAACGGTGAGCGCCGCGAGATGGGCCAGATGGCTGGTTGCGACCGGTGCGGGGCGGTTCGAGGGGCGGGCCAAAGGTTGTCGCGACATGGCGGCCGTGAGAGGAGCGGGGGCGAGGGGGCATCACGACAAGGGCTGCGGGCGACAGGGGGGCCGCCAGGCGGGCCGCATGGACGACCGCGACATGGGCGGTCGCGACGGGTTGCGGCGGGCGGCGCTGAAAGACCGGTCCGGGGCAATGCGCGGTGCCGACCTTCCATGCGTGCCGGCGCCACGGGAAGCGGGCGGGGCTAGTCGCCGGCTTTTGTCCTGAGCCTTTCGCCCTTCTTCCCGCCGGTGATGGTCGCGGCCGGCAGGGGTTTCGCCTTCGGGGCGGGCGGCAGGGCCGGGGGCGCCTGCTTCGCGGCGCGCCGGCCCTTCCTGCCGTCTGCCGCTCCGCCAGCCGCAGCGTCCTCGCCGGTTCCCTCCGGCTCGATCAGCCCCTTCTCGAGCGCCATCTCCTTCATCCGTTTCTGCAGCTTCTCGAATGCCCGCACCTCGATCTGGCGGATCCGTTCGCGGCTCACGCCGTATTCCTTCGACAGCTCCTCGAGGGTGACGGGCGGCTCGGCGAGCTTGCGGCGGGTGAGGATGTCCTTCTCGCGCGCGTTGAGCACTTCCATGGCCTCGAACATCATCCGCTTGCGAACCTCGAACTCCTCGCGCTCGGCCAGCGCCTCTTCCTGGTTGGTTTCCTCGTCCACCAGCCAGTCGACCCATTCGGAGCCCGAATCGTCATCCGAGCCGATGCGGGCGTTGAGCGAAGCGTCGGAGGCGGCCAGGCGCCGATTCATTTCGATCACTTCCTGTTCGGTGACGCCCAGCTGGCGGGCGATCTGCCGGACGTTCTCGGGCCTCAGGTCGCCTTCCTCGAGAGCGCCGATCCGGGCCTTGGCCTTGCGAAGATTGAAGAACAGCTTCTTCTGGGCCGAGGTGGTGCCCATCTTCACCATCGACCAGGAACGCAGGATGTATTCTTGGATCGCGGCGCGGATCCACCACATGGCATAGGTCGAGAGGCGGAAGCCCTTGTCGGGGTCGAAACGCTTGACCGCCTGCATCAGCCCGACATTGGCCTCCGAGATCACCTCGGCCATCGGCAGCCCGTAGCCCCGGTAGCCCATGGCGATCTTGGCGGCGAGGCGCAGATGGCTGGTGACGAGCTTGTGCGCCGCCTCGATGTCCTGATGGTCGGCCCAGCGCTTGGCAAGGATGTATTCCTCCTCGGGCTCGAGCATGGGGAACTTGCGGATCTCCTGGAGATACCGGTTGAGTCCCTGCTCGGGCGACGGTGTGGGAAGGTTCTCGAAGCTCATCGAAGCGCTGTTCCTCGCGATGGGGTGATTCGTGCCGGTACCGGCATCCTCTTTCGTGCTGGCCCCGAAGGGCCCTCTCGATATCGGCCGCACAGGCTCCCGGAAGCGCAGGGAACGGGCCGAAGATGGGGATCTTGCGCCGTCCGTCAACCATGAACCGGGTCATGAACCGAGCCGGCATGCGGGGCGGGGCATCCCCGGACATCGGGCCGGTTGCGGTCTCCCGGTTGAGCGGCGGTCCTCCATGCAACCGCCCCTCCTCCTCACCCTATCGGAAGGAAGCGGCGGCGGCAATGTCGGGGCGGTGAGAAACAGGCAAGCTTCTGAAGAACGGGAGATATCTCCCCGTCATCCCTCATTGGGGGATGTGGCGTCCCTGCCGGCGCGCAGGACGGCGAGAAGCCGGGCCATGTCGGCCGGCAGCGGAGCGTGAAAGGTCATCATCGCGCCGCTCGCAGGGTGGCGGAAGGCAAGCTCGGCGGCATGGAGCGCCTGACGCGGGAAGGTTTCGGCGGCCGTTCGGGCCGCATCGCCGAGCGTGCCGGGGAAGCGTCTGCGGCCATAGACCGGATCGCCGATCACCGGATGGCCGACATGGGCGGCATGGACCCGGATCTGGTGGGTGCGGCCGGTGTCGAGCTTGCAGCGCACGAGGGCGGCCGCCGCGCCGAAACGTTCTTCCACCTTCATGCGGGTGACGGCGGGGCGGCCGCCGCCTCGCAGCACCGCCATGCGCTGCCGGTCCTTCGGGTGGCGGCCGATATCGGCGGCGATACGGATGACGCCGCCGGGCTCGAACGCCACGCCCGGCAGACCGGCCAGGCGGGGGTCGCCCCGTTCGGGCACGCCGTGGAGGAGGGCGAGATAGCGCCGCCCGGCGGTGCGGTCGGCGAACTGCGCGGCCAGTGCCCGGTGGGCCGCGTCGGTCTTGGCGACGACGATCAGCCCCGACGTGTCCTTGTCGAGCCGGTGGACGATGCCGGGCCGGGCCACGCCCCCCACCCCCGAAAGGCTGTCGCCGCAATGGTGCAGAAGGGCATGCACCAGCGTGCCCGTCGCGGCGCCGGGGGCGGGGTGGACGACCATGCCGGCCGGCTTGTCGATGACGATGAGGGCGTCGTCCTCGTGCACGATCTCGAGGGGGATGTCCTCGGGGACGAGGACGCTCTCGCGGACCGGCGGCACGGTGATGCGCCAGCGCGTGCCGCCCCCGGCCCTGAAGGCCGGATCGGTGACGGGGGCCGCGCCCTCCTGCGTCAACGGCCGGACCTGCCCCGCCTCGATCAGGCCGCGCAACCGCGAGCGCGAGAGTGCCGGGCCAAGTGCGCGGGCAAGGGCCTTGTCGAGTCGCATGGCCGGCCCCTCGGGCAGGGTGACCTCATGCGTTCCGCCCTCTGGCGCGGTGGCGGGTGACGCGCTCGCCGCTTCCGGCGTTTCGGGGGGCGACGCCTCCTTCGGGCTTGCAGATCTCTCGCGCATTCTTCATCCATCCTGCATCGGCCCGCTCTCTATAACGGATGAGGAGGAGGCCGGAAACGGCAGGGGCCGCCGAGGATGGAGAAGGGCGATGACGGAAGGGAACGGTGCGGAAGGAGGCGGCGCTCCGGGTGCTGCGGCGGTGAATGACGGCACGCTGCGCTTCCTCAAGTGGCTGACGATCATCCTCACCGGCACGATGATCCTCGGCATCGGCGCCATCCTCACCATCATCGCCCTGAGGGTGCCGAGCGTGATCGAGGGGTTCCAGGTGCCGCCGCTGCCCGAGACGATCCGCCTGCCGGCGGGAGCCGACCCGGAGGCGTTCGTGGCGACGGCAGGCTGGTTCGCCGTCGTGGTGCGGGACGAGGCCGGCGAGGCGATCCTGATCTTCGACCGCGAAAGCGGCCGGCTCGAGCGTCGCATCGCCATCACCCGCGCCCCGGCGCAGGACTGAAGGGGCTGGCGGCGGGCACATGCACCACCGTCCACACTTCCCTTCCCTGGTCGAACGGCGGGAACTTCCGGCGGGCGGCGCACGGGGTGTGGCTCTGCGGATCTGCCGGCGTCCGGTCGGCGCTGCGGGGGCGGTGATGCTTGGGCGAGAATGACAAGGTGACGGGGCGGTGATGCCTGGGGGGCGGCTCCGGGCCGACCGGTGCCGAAGCCGGAGCCGGGGCGCCCTTTCTCGCGTGCCCCTGCGGGGGCGGTCGGGAGAGCGTGGGCGTGGCCGGTCCGGCGGTGCGGGAAGCGGCTCGCGGAACCCAGGGCTGCCGGCAGGACCGGGGGCAGGGGACGACCCTGCGGGGGACGGGCGCGAGATGCTTCGCCCCGCCGCGGCTTCCCCGGCCGGAGCGCCTGCTCCGGGCCCGGACCGTCATCACCGGTTGCGCCTTGCCCTTGCCGCGATCGGGCGCGGTCTGCCCCGCTTTTCCGCCGCCCCCATGATCCACCCCCTTCGTCGGGGCGTGCGGGGAAGGGATGCGACATGGCCGTGGCGCGCGTCGCGTTTCCCCCGGCCGGGGCCTTCTGCCGCTGGCGGGCTCAGCCCTTCGCCGGTGTCTTCTCGGCGGCCTTCTTCTTCGTCGTCTTCCGGCCCGTGGCCTTCTTCTTCGTCGTCGTGGCCTTCTTCCGCGTGGCGGGCTTGCGCTTGCCGCCCCTGGCCGCCTTCTCCGAGATCAGGGCCAGCGCCTCTTCCAGCGTCACCTCCTGCGGGGTGCGGCCCTTCGGCAGGGTGGCGTTGATCCGGCCCCATTTGACATAGGGGCCGTAGCGCCCGTCCATCAGCGCGATCTCGCCGCCCTCGGGATGCTCGCCCAGCACCTTGAGCGGCTCCGGCGCCTTGCGGCCGCGGCTCTTCTTCGCCGCCAGCAGCTCCACCGCCCGGTTCATGCCGATCTCGAACACCTCGCGCGGATCCTTGAGATTGGCATAGACCTTCCTTTCCTTGCCGTCATCGTCCGCGGTGACGTGCACCACATAGGGGCCGTAACGGCCGATCGCCGCCTCGACCACGCCGCCCTCGGGATGGTTGCCGATCAGCCGCGGCAGCGAGAGAAGCTGCATCGCCAGCGCGAAATCGACATCCTCGGGGTCGATCCCCCGGGGCACCGAGGCCCGCCGGGGCTTCTCGCCGTCGGGGCCCTCGTCGCCCAGCTGCACGTAAGGGCCGAAGCGGCCGGTGCGCAGGGTGACCGGAATGCCCTCTTCGGTGATGCCGAGAAGCCTGCCTTCGGGGGCGGCCATGTCGCCCTCGGCGATCTCGCCCCCGATCGGGCGGGTGTAGCGGCATTCGGGATAGTTCGAACAGCCGATGAAGGCGCCCCCTCCCTTCGAGAGCCTGAGCGAGAGCCGCCCCGTCCCGCAGACCGGGCAGGAGCGCGGGTCGGTGCCGTCTTCGCGCGGAGGAAAGAGCGTCGGCGCGAGGTAGTCCTCGAGCTTCTCGAGCACCTCGGTGATGGTCAGCCCCTGCGTCGCCTCGACGGCGGCGATGAAATCGCGCCAGAAGCGCCGCAGCACCTCGCGCCAGTTCTTCCTGCCGGCCGAGATCTCGTCGAGGTCGTTCTCGAGGGCGGCGGTGAAGTCGTATTCGACATAGCGGCGGAAGAAGTTCTCGAGGAAGGCGGTGACGAGCCGGCCCTTGTCCTCGGGCACGAAACGGCCCTTCTCCTTGCGCACATAGCCGCGTTCCTGGATGGTCGAGACGATGGAGGCGTAGGTCGAGGGCCGGCCGATGCCGAGTTCCTCCAGCCGCTTGACGAGGGTGGCCTCCGAATAACGCGGTGGCGGCTGGGTGAAGTGCTGCTCGGGGATGACGGCCTTCTTGCCGACCTTCTCACCCTCGGCCATGACCGGCAGGCGGCGGTTCTCGTCGCTCTCGCCCGGCTCGTCGCGGCCTTCTTCATAAACCTTCATGAAACCGTCGAAGCGCACCACCTGCCCCGTGGCCCGAAGCGCCACCTCGTCGTCGGGCGAGGCGATGGTGACGGTGGTGCGCTCGAGCCGCGCCGCCGCCATCTGCGAGGCGAGGGTGCGTTTCCAGATCAGTTCGTAAAGCCGTTTCTGGTCGGTGTCGGAGACCGGCAGGCGGGCCGGCTCGAGGCTCATGTCGGTGGGGCGGATCGCCTCATGCGCTTCCTGGGCGTTCTTCGCCTTGTTCTTGTAGATGCGCGGGCTCTTCGGAACGTAGGCCTCGCCGAAGCGGCGGCCGATCTCGGCCCGGGCGGCGCGGATCGCTTCGGGAGCCATGTCGATGCCGTCGGTCCGCATGTAGGTGATGTAGCCGGCCTCGTAGAGCCGCTGGGCGGCCGACATGGTCTGCCGGGCGCCGAATCCGAGCTTGCGCGCCGCCTCCTGCTGGAGGGTCGAGGTCATGAAGGGCGGGGCCGGGTTGCGGGCGAGCGGCTTCGATTCGACTGTCCTGACGAACAGCTCGCGGCTCTCGACCGAGCTTGCGGCGAGCCGCGCCGCTTCCTCGTTCGCGAGGTCGAACTTGCCGAGCCGTCTGCCGCCGAGAGCGTGGAGCCGGGCGCGGAAGGGTTCGCCGCGCTCGGTGAGGAGATCGGCCGAGACCGTCCAGTATTCGCGCGGGGTGAAGCTCTCGATCTCGCGCTCGCGCTCGACGATGAGCCGCAGCGCCACCGACTGCACCCGGCCGGCCGACTTCGCGCCCGGCAGCTTGCGCCAGAGGATCGGCGAGAGGGTGAAGCCGACGAGATAGTCGAGGGCGCGGCGCGCCAGATAGGCCTCGACGAGGGCGGCATCGATCTGCCGCGGCGCCTTCATCGCCTCGGTGACGGCGGCTCTGGTAATGGCGTTGAACACCACACGCCGCACCTCGGTCCCCTTGCGGATCGCCCGGCGCTTGCGCAGCGTCTCCTTGAGATGCCAGCTGATGGCCTCGCCCTCGCGGTCGGGGTCGGTGGCGAGGATCAGCGTGTCGTCGTTCCTGAGCGCCTCTGCGATCTCGCGCACATGTTTCTGGGCACCCGGGGTGAGCTCCCACTTCATCGCGAAATCGTGCTCGGGATCGACCGATCCGTCCTTCGGCGGCAGGTCGCGCACATGCCCGTAGGATGCCAGAACCTTGTAGTCGTCCCCGAGATACCTGTTGATGGTCCTGGCCTTGGCGGGAGATTCGACAACGACGACGGGCATGGTGGCTCCTGGGTTCCGGCAGATGTGAGGTGGCCCTGAAATCAACGGCCTGGCGCGTCTCTTTCCCGCGATGCGGCTTCAGACGCCGCGCTGGGGAGGGCCTGCCTCATGGCCGCGCAAGATGTGGCGCCCCCGCAACCGATGTCAACCCCGGCTCCGGCGGCCGGGCAGGGAGCCGCTGCCAGAGGCTCAGCTCCGGCTGCCGCCGACGGTCAGCCCCTCGACGAGGAGCGAGGGCTGGCCGACGCCCACGGGCACCCATTGGCCGGCCTTGCCGCAGGTGCCGAGCCCCGGGTCGAGCGCGGTGTCGTTGCCGATGCCGCGCACGCCCCTGAGCACGCTCGGCCCGTCGCCGATCAGCGTCGCCCCCTTGAGTGGAGCGACGATCCGCCCCTTCTCGACCCTGTAGGCCTCGGTGCAGGAGAAGACGAACTTGCCCGATGTGATGTCCACCTGCCCGCCGCCGAAGCCGACGGCCCATATGCCGTCCCCGAGCGAGGCGACGAGATCCTCGGGGCGGGCGTCGCCCGCGAGCATCATCGTGTTGGTCATCCGCGGCATCGGGGGGTGGGCATGGCTCTGGCGGCGGCCGTTGCCCGTGGGGGCCATGCCCATCAGCCGGGCGTTCTGGCGGTCCTGCATGTAGCCGGTGAGGATGCCGTCCTCGATGAGCACCGTGCGCGTGGCGGGCGTGCCTTCGTCGTCGATGTTGATCGAGCCGCGGGCCTCGGGGACGGTGCCGTCATCGACCACCGTCACGCCCGGCGCGGCGATGCGTTCGCCCATCAGCCCGGCGAAGGCCGAGGTGCCCTTGCGGTTGAAGTCGCCCTCGAGCCCGTGGCCGATCGCCTCGTGCAGGAGGATCCCCGGCCAGCCCGGGCCGAGCACCACCGGCATTTCCCCGGCCGGGGCCGGGACCGCCTCGAGATTGACATTGGCGACGCGAATCGCTTCATCGACCAGCTTCCGCCAGTTCTCGGGGGCCGTCAGCCGCGCAAGCGGGTAGCGGCCGCCCATGCCGGCGGTGCCGCTCTCGCGCCGCCCGCCCCTTTCGACGATCACCGAGACGTTGAGCCGGCAGAGCGGGCGGATGTCGCCGATCCGTTCGCCCTCGGGCCTGAGGATCGCGATTTCCTGCAGCGAGGCCGAGAGCGAGACCGTCACCTGCACCACCTTCGGATCGCGCGCGCGGGCCCGGGCATCGATCTCGCCGAGAAGGGCGATGCGCTCTTCGAGCCGCGTGCCGTGCAGCGGATCCTCCGGTGCGTAGAGGGCATGGTTGGTGGAAGGGGGAGGCGGGGCGGCCCTGCCGCCGCCCGTCCGGGCCGCGAGACGCGCCGTTTCGGCCGCCCGCCTCAGCGCCCTTTCCGAGATCTCGCCGGCATGGGCGTAGCCCGTCACCTCGCCGGCGACGGCGCGAAGGCCGAAGCCCTCGGTCGCATCGAAGCTCGAGGATTTGAGCCGCCCGTTCTCGAAGACGAGGCTCTCGTCCTGTCGCCGTTCGAGGAAGAGTTCGCCGTCATCCGCCCCGGCCACCGCCTCGCGCAGGATGGCGAGGGCGCGGTGCTCGTCGAGCCGTTCGAGAAGCGCCGGCCGCGATGCGCGCTTGCGAAGACGCGGATCGGGCGCGGTCTGCCCGGGGGTGGTGGAAGCTGTGAACGACATGTGCGAATCCCTCCTCGGGCACCGCGGGCTGGAACGGAAGGGCCCTTTCCGGCATCGCTGTGCTCCTTGCCTGCCGGCGCTCGTCTCCGGCCCGCATCGACCGCGGGGCGAAAGAATCGCCCGGCTGCGGCATAACGGTTCTTGTTTCCTGTCCGACAATATGGTTTTTCCTGACCCGGACACAATGGAGGGCAGGCGCGGGCCGACTGCCGGGACGGATTCCGACCCCGGACGGCGAGCCGAAGCGCCGCAAGGAACGGGAAGAAGACAATGCGCGTGATGAACAGACTGTTCTCGATCGTCGCCGGGCTCGGCCTCGCGATCCTCGCCGGAGGCGCCGCCATGGCGCAGCAGGTGAAGGAGACCCTGCCGATCGTCGGTGAGCCGAAGCCCTGGGGGACCGGCTTCCAGCCTGCGGCGACGGAGATCGCCGAGGATGTCCAGTGGCTCGATGGCATGGTGCTCGTCATCATCACCGCCATCGTGCTGTTCGTGCTTGCGCTGCTCGTGATCGTGGCCGTTCGCTATCGGCGGAGCGTCAATCCCGCGCCGGCCGGCTTCACCCACAATTCGGTGATCGAGGTCACCTGGACCGTGGTGCCGATCGTCATCCTCATCTTCATCGGCGCCTTCTCGCTGCCGATCCTGATCAAGGAGCTCGACGTGCCGGAGGGCGACGTGCACATCAAGATCACGGGCAACCAGTGGTTCTGGACCTACAGCTATCCCGACGAGGGGATCGAGTTCGATTCGCTCCTTCTCGGCAAGGACGAGCTGGCCGATTACGGCTACACGCCCGACAAGTATCTCCTCGCCGTCGACAACCCGGTCGTGCTGCCGGTCGGCAAGACGGTGGTCTTCCAGACGGCGGGTGCCGACGTGATCCACTCCTGGGCGGTGCCGGCCTTCGGTCTCAAGCTCGACGCCATTCCGGGGCGGCTCAACGAGCTGTGGTTCACGCCGAAGAAGGAGGGCGTCTATTTCGGCCAGTGCTCCGAGCTGTGCGGCAAGGATCACGCCTACATGCCGATCGAGGTGCGGGTCGTGTCCGAGGAAGCCTACAAGGCCTGGCTGAAGCAGGCGAAGGAGGAGTTCGCCGCCGGCAATGCGCCGCGCAAGGTTGCGGTCGCCTCGGCCGAATAGGGGCTGCGGAAGGAGATGTCCCGGGTCGGGAGGCGACCCGGGGCGTCACGCTCCTGCGGCGATGCGATTCGGGGTGAGGCCCGCCCGTCGCGTCTCGGGCGGTGCCTGACCGCAAGGGGCGGAAGGGACGCGAAGGCGGAAAGCCGAAAGGCGGGGCGTGGTTCCTGCCGGTCCGGGCGACGGTTCCGCGATCCTGCGCCACGAGCCGGCACCGGGAAGCGGTGCCGAGTAACGGATGAACGGCATGACGGACGGCAAGACCATCGACCAGTTCGAGAGCGAGGCGGATTTCGGCGAGTATGTCTCGCTCCTGAAGCCGCGGGTGATGTCGCTTGTGGTCTTCACCGCGGCGGTCGGGCTTCTCGTCGCGCCGGGTCCGGTCGATCCGGTGCTGGCCTTCGCCTCGATCCTGTTCATCGCCCTTGGCGCCGGGGGCTCGGGGGCGCTCAACATGTGGTGGGATGCCGATATCGACCGGCACATGCGCCGCACCGCCGGGCGGCCGGTCCCCGCCGGGCGAATCGCCCCCGAGACGGCGCGCGATCTGGGCGTCGCCCTGTCGTTGATCTCGGTCGGCATGCTGGCGCTGGCTGCGAATCATCTCGCAGCAGGGCTTCTGGCCTTCACCATCTTCTTCTATGTCGTGATCTACACGATATGGCTCAAGCGCTGGACGCCGCAGAACATCGTCATCGGCGGTGCTTCGGGCGCCCTGCCGCCGATGATCGGCTGGGCGGCCGCCACCGGGCAGGTCTCGGTCGAGAGCGTGTTGATGTTCCTCCTGATCTTCATGTGGACGCCGCCCCATTTCTGGGCGCTCTCGCTCTTCATGAACGACGACTATTCCCGTGCCGGCGTGCCGATGCTGACGGTCACCCACGGCCGGCCGGCGACGCGGCGCCACATCTTCGCCTATACGCTTCTGCTCGTTCCGGTTTCGCTGGCGCTGGCCTTCACCTCTATCGGCGGGCCGGTCTATCTGGCCACGGCGCTGGTGCTCGACGCGCTGTTCGTGTCCGGCGCCTGGAAACTCCTGGGCCGGAGCGAGGAAGCGGCCGCGGCCGACGGTTATGCCGCCGAGAAGCGCTTCTTCCGCCTTTCGCTGTTCTACCTCTTCCTGCACTTCGTCGCCCTTCTCGTCGAAAAGGGGCTGAAGGTGGCCGGGATCGAGGCCGGCGACTGGCCGGTGCTTCTCTCAGGGGCGTTCTAGCGAGCGAGGACCGCCATGCCGATTTCCCGTGAACACGAGCTCCTCAAGCGGCGCTTCCGGCGCAACCTCGCTCTGGGTGGGGTGCTGATCCTGTTCGTGATCCTGGTGTTCCTGATGACGATGGCCAAGATCCGCCAGGGCTCGCTCATGCAGGCCTTCGATCACACCTATCGTGCGTCGCTTGCGCCACTTGACGAGAGCAGGGCGAGGCCCGAAAACGACAGCGAACAGGACGGGACGGGCGCCGGCCCTGCCGGGGAGACACGCAGATGAGCGAGAGGAAGACCGAGGACCGCACTTCCGGGGACCGGGGGCGCCGGCTGACGCCCGGTCAGCAGGTGGCGGCGATGGTGGGGGTCGTGGCGCTGATGCTCGGGGCGAGCTTCGCCGCCGTGCCCTTCTACAACTGGTTCTGCGAAGTGACGGGCTATGGCGGCACCACCGGCGTGGCCCGCGACGGCAGGGCGGATGACGTCGAGGTGCTCGACCGGACCATCAAGGTGCGCTTCGACGCCTCCACGGACAAGAACATGCCCTGGGAATTCCGGCCGATGCAGAACGAGGTCGAGCTCAGGATCGGCGAGACCGGCCTTGCCTTCTACGAGGCCTACAATCCGACCGACCGGCCGATCGCGGGCGTCGCCAGCTACAATGTGACGCCGTTCGCGGCCGGGGAATACTTCATCAAGATCGAGTGCTTCTGCTTCACCGATCAGGTGCTGCAGCCCGGAGAGCGCGTCCAGATGCCGGTGACGTTCTATGTCGATCCCGAGATCGTGAAGGACCCGGATGCGAAATACATCAAGGCCATCACGCTCTCCTACACCATGCACGAGGAAGAATTGCCGCAGCAGGCCGCGGCGGAGTCGCCTCGGGCGGAAAAAACCGTAAACTGAGGTCAACCTTAACTCCTGAGACGGGACACACAGGGACAAAAGGGACAAGAAAATGGCGCATGCAAAAAACCATGACTATCATATCCTGAGCCCGAGCATCTGGCCGTTCATCGGTGCGGTCAGCGCGTTCACCATGCTTCTGGGGGCCGTTCTGTGGTTCCACGATCAGGGGCTGTGGGTGGCGTTGATCGGCTTTGCCATGGTCGCCTTCACCATGTTCAACTGGTGGTCGACCATGATCGAGGAAGCCCAGGCCGGCGAATACACCCCGGTGGTGGAGATCTCGCTGCGCTACGGCTTCCTGCTCTTCATCCTTTCCGAGGTGATGTTCTTTGTCGCCTGGTTCTGGAACTTCATCAAGCATGCGCTCTACCCGATCGACGGGGTCTGGCCGCCCGAAGGGATCGAGACCTTCGATCCGTGGCATCTGCCGCTGGTGAACACCATCATCCTGCTGCTGTCGGGCGCCGCCGTCACCTGGGCGCATCACCGTTTCGCCCACAATGGCGACCGCAAGGCCCTCATCACCGGCCTCGCCCTTGCGATCGTGCTCGGCATGAGCTTCACCGTGCTGCAGGCGATGGAGTATTCCGAGGCGCCCTTCCCCTTCTCGGGCAACATCTACGGCGCCTCCTTCTTCATGGCGACGGGCTTTCACGGCCTGCACGTCATCATCGGCACCATCTTCCTGGCCGTCTGCCTGATCCGCGCGATCAAGGGGCATTTCACGCCCGAGCATCATGTGGGCTTCGAGGCCGCGGCCTGGTACTGGCACTTCGTTGACGTGGTGTGGCTGTTCCTCTTCGCCGTCATCTACGTCTGGGGCAGCTGAGCCCGGCCAGGTCTTTCTGCAAGGGGCGCGTGCCGCGGCATGCGCCCCTTCTGCTTTCGCGGCCGCTGCGCCCCTGTCCGGTTCTTGTCACGGTTGCGGGGCGGTGGTGCGGGATGACCTTTTCTTCCGCCTGCGCCAGGTTGCGGGGCGACGATCACGACACGGACCACTGTCATGAAGCGCATCCTTTTCCCCCTCGTCTTCGGCCTTGTCGGCATCGCCATCCTTCTTTCGCTGGGAAACTGGCAGCTGCATCGTCTGGCATGGAAGGAAGACCTGCTGGCCCGGATCGAGCGGCGGATCGCGGCTGAGCCGGTCCCTCTGCCGAAGGCCCCGGACCCCGAAAGGGACCGCTACCTGGCGGTGCGGGTCAGGGGGCGGTATCTTCCGGGCGAGATCCGGGTGCTCGGATCGCTGCCCGGCGAGCGGGGCGGGCCGGGTTTCCGCATCATCCAGCCCTTCGAGACCGATGACGGCCGGCGCATCCTCGTCGATCACGGCATGGTGCCCCAGAGGCTGCGGGATGCGCCGCGCAAGGCCGGGGCGGCCGAGATCGTCGGCAATCTCGACTGGCCGCGCGAGAGCGACCGCTTCACCCCCGACCCCGACCTGGCCGCGGGCATCTGGTTCGCCCGCGACGTGCCGCGGATGGCGGCCCGGCTGAAGACGGAGCCGGTGCTGCTCGTGGTTCGCCGGGAGAGCCCGGCGGATCCGGGCATCATTCCGGTGCCGGTCTCGACCCGCGGCATTCCGAACAACCATCTCAACTATGCCATCACTTGGTTCCTGCTCGCGCTCGGCTGGGCGGGGATGACAGGGCTGTGGCTTTGGCGTATCAGGCGGCGCAAGGGGTGAGCCGCCGTATCGGGCGGGGCTTTCCGGCAAACAGGGCTCAATGACGAGACAGGATCTGCCCATGCATTACATCTCCACCCGCGGAGAGGCGCCGCGGCTCGATTTCGAGGAAACGATGCTCGCCGGCCTGGCCCGCGACGGCGGTCTCTACGTGCCCGAAGAGGTGCCGCGAATGGCGCCGGACGAGATCGCCGCCCTGGCGGGGCTTCCCTACGAGGAGGCAGCCCTGCGGGTCATCCGCCCCTTCGTCGGCGGCAGTTTCTCCGAGAGCGAGCTTGCCGGGCTGATTGACGCCGCTTATGCCTCCTTCGGCCACAAGGCCCGGGTGCCGCTGGTCGAGCTCGATCCGGCCACCTTCCTGATGGAGCTTCATCACGGACCGACGCTGGCCTTCAAGGATGTGGCGATGCAGCTCATCGGCCGGCTGTTCGATGCCGTGCTCACGCGCCGCGGCACGCGGGTGACGATCGTCGGGGCCACGTCGGGCGATACCGGCTCGGCGGCGATCGAGGCCTTCCGGGGGCTCGCCTCGGTCGATGTCTTCATCCTCTTTCCCGAGGGGCGCGTCTCCGAGGTGCAGCGGCGCCAGATGACAACCCCGGTCGAGGACAATGTCCACGCCATCGCCATTCGCGGCGATTTCGACGACGCCCAGGCGCTGGTGAAGGGGCTCTTCAACGATCACACCTTCCGCGACGAGGTCGGCCTCGCCGGCGTCAACTCGATCAACTGGGCTCGGGTGCTGGCCCAGACCGTGTATTATTTCACCGCTGCCGTCGCCCTCGGCGGGCCGCACCGGCCGGTGCGCTTCGTGGTGCCGACCGGAAATTTCGGCGACATCTATGCCGGGTCCGTGGCCCGGGCCATGGGCCTGCCGGTGGAGCGGCTCGTGATCGCCACCAATCAGAACGACATCCTGCACCGGGCGCTGACCACGGGGGAATATCGCCGCGGCGAGGTCCGCCCCTCCATCAGCCCGTCGATGGACATTCAGGTCTCGTCGAATTTCGAGCGGGCGCTGTTCGAGGCGCTCGACCGCGATGCGGCGGCGGTGCGGCGGCTGATGGCGGCGCTTGCCGGGGAGGGCGGTTTCGTCATTCCCGCGCCGGCGCTCGAACGGTTGCGGAAGATCTACGCTTCGGGGGCCGCCACCGAGAGCGAGACACGCGCCACCATCGCCCGCGTGCATGCGGAAACCGGCGAGATCGTCTGCCCCCATACCGCGGTCGGCCTCAAGGTCGCGGCCGATCTGCCGGCGCCCCGGGGCGTGCCGACCGTCGCTCTTGCCACGGCCCATCCCGCCAAGTTTCCCGACGCGGTCGAGGAGGCGATCGGCATTCGCCCGGCGCTGCCGCCGCGGATGGCCGATCTCTTCGAGCGGCCCGAGCGGATGCATGTCATCGACAACGATCTGGCGGCCGTGCGCGATTTCATCCGTCGTCACAGGAGAGGCTGATCATGGCCGACGCTTCCCTTGTTGCCGTTCCGGCGCCGGTGATCGGCGGGCAGGTCGAGATGACCGAGCTTGCCAACGGGTTCCGTGTCGTCACCGAACGGATGGAAGGGATCGCCTCGGCCGCGATCGGCATCTGGGTCGGTGTGGGTGCGCGCCACGAGGCGGCCGGGGAGAACGGCATCGCCCATTTCCTCGAGCACATGGCCTTCAAGGGCACCGAGCGGCGCTCCGCTCTCGACATCGCCGAGGAGATCGAGCGTGTGGGCGGATGGATCAACGCCTATACCTCGCGCGAGATCACGGCCTATTACGCACGGATGCTGGGCGAGGACGTGCCGCGCGCCTTCGACATCATCGCCGACATCCTGCGCCATTCGGTGTTCGATCCGCGCGAAATCGAGATCGAGCGCGGGGTGATCCTGCAGGAGATCGGCCAGACGCGCGACACGCCCGACGACATCATCTTCGACTGGTTGCAGGAGACGGCCTTCCCCGATCAGCCGATCGGCCGGCCGATCCTCGGACCGCCCGAGAATGTGCGCCGCTTCGGCCCTCAGGACTTCCGCGCCTTCGTCGCCCGGCACTACCAGCCGGGCTCGATGGTGCTCTCGGCCGCCGGCATGGTGGATCACGAGGCGCTCGTGCGGCTTGCCGAGGCCGCTTTCGGCGACATGGAACGGGCGGCGGCACCTGCAGCCGCACCTGCCCGTTTCGTCGGCGGCGAGCGGCTCGAGGAGAAGGCGCTCGAACAGGCCCATTATCTTCTCGGTCTGCCGGTTCCGGGGTATCGCGATCCGGGCTACATCACCGCCCAGGTGGTTACCACCGCGCTGGGCGGGGGCATGTCCTCCCGTCTCTTTCAGGAGATCCGCGAGAAGCGCGGTCTGTGCTACGCCATTCACGCCCAGTCGAGCCACCATGCCGACAGCGGCCTTCTGACCGTCTATGCCGGCACCGGGGGCGAGGAGCTCGGGGAGCTTGCCGGGCTGGTGGCCGACGAGATCGCCCGTGCGGCGGCCGATCTCACCGACGAGGAGATCGACCGTGCCCGGGCCCAGCTCAGGGCGGGCATGCTGATGGGGCTCGAGGCGGCGGCCTCGCGGGCCGAACGCAACGCGCGCACCCTCTTCATGCACGGGCGGGTGGTGCCCCCCGAGGAAACCCTTGCCGAGATTGCCGCCGTCACCCGCGATCGGGCGCGCGACTTCCTGGGGGAGATCGCCGGAGAGGGGGCGCTGGTGCAGATCGCCTATGGCCCGGTCGCCAGGGCGCTGCCGCGGGAGGAGATCGCCGCCCGGCTCGCGGGCGGCGCCAGTGGCGGGGCCGGCTGAGGTCATGCTGCACCGCTTCGGCATGATGCCCCGGATCGAGACCGAGCGGCTGACCTTGCGGCTTCCCGAGCCGCGCGACTTTGCCGACTGGGCGCGGCTGCGGCGCGAATCGCGGCATTTCCTCGCCCCGTGGGAGCCCCGCTGGAGCCGCACCCACCTCACCCGGCGCAGTTTCCGGCGCAAATGCCGCTGGGCACGGCAGGCGGCGCGCGAAGGGGTCGCGCTGCCGCTTCTGCTCGTTCGTCGCGAGGACCGGGTGCTCCTTGGCGCCATCACCCTCGACAACATCCGCCGCGGGCCGGCCCAGTCGGCCTCGCTCGGCTACTGGGTGGGGGAACGGTTCGCGCGTCAGGGGTACATGCGCGAGGCGATCGAGGCGCTGGTGCATCATGCCTTCCGCCGGCTCGATCTCTCGCGGATCGAGGCGGCCTGTCTCGAGGAGAACGTTCCCTCGCGCGGCCTTCTCGAAAGCTGCGGCTTTCGCTTCGAGGGGCGGGCGCGGGCCTATCTGCAGATCGACGGGCGCTGGCGCGACCATGTGCTCTATGCCCGGCTGCGCGACGACCGCAAGGACGGTGCGCCGGTCGACAGGGAGGCGGGCGGATGACGGATCCCGGAGAGCGGCTTCGCGGCATCGGGCCGGACGACGTGGCCGCGCTCGCGGCGCGGCTCGGGGCCGATGCCGTCAGCTGGCCGGCGCCGCCGCGCTACCGCGAGGAGCCGCGCGGCAAGCTCGCCGGTCATCCGGCCTCGGCCCTGGTGCGGCCGCGGAGCACGGAGGAGGTCTCTCGTGTCCTTTCCTTCTGCCACGAGCGACGCATTCCCGTCGTCCCCTACGGCGGAGGAACCGGGCTGGTCGGCGGCCAGGTGATGGCCGATCTGCCGCCGCTCGTCCTGTCGCTCGAACGGATGCGGGCGATCCGGTCGATCTCGCCGGCGGACGGGGCGATGGTGGTCGAGGCGGGGGCGGTGCTGGCCGACGTGCAGGCGGCGGCCGCGGCGCATGACCGGCTTTTCCCCCTGTCGATGGCTTCCGAAGGCAGCTGCACCATCGGCGGCAATCTGGCGACCAATGCCGGCGGTGTGCAGGTGTTGCGCTACGGCAACGCGCGGACGCTCTGTCTCGGGATCGAGGCGGTGATGGCCGACGGGCGGATCCATCACGGGCTCCGTTCGCTCCACAAGGACAATACCGGATACGACCTGCGCGATCTTCTCATCGGTTCGGAAGGCACGCTCGGCATCATCACCGCGGCGACGCTCCGGCTTCACATGCGGCCACGGGCCCATGCCACCGCCTTTCTCGCTGTGGCTTCGCCTGCCGCGGCACTCGAGCTTCTCCATGCCGCGCTAGCCGCGCTCGACGAGCGGCTGACGGCCTTCGAGCTCATCTCCGCGCAGAGTTTCGCCTTCATGGCCGACCGCCTGCCCGCCATCCGCCGCCCCTTCGAGACGGCTCCTGCCTGGTCGGTTCTGATGGAGGCGGCGGGCAGCGAGGCCGGGGAAATCGAGGATCGACTCTTCGGCGTGATCGAGACCGCTCTGGTGGCAGGGCAGGTGACGGATGGCCGGATGGCGCGCTCGGAGCGCGACCGGCGCGAATTCTGGCATTTTCGCGAGAGCATTCCGCTGGCCAATCGGGCGGTGGGCGCCATCGTCTCCCACGACATCTCCCTGCCGCTCGGGGCGATCCCGGCCTTCCTCGACGAGGCGCCTCGGCGGATCTGGGAAATCGCTCCGGTCCGGATCAACGCCTTCGGTCATCTGGGTGACGGCAACCTGCACTACAATTTCTTTCCGCCCGAAGGGTGCGATCGGCGCGCATATGCGGCCCTTGCCCCGAAGCTTTCGGAACGGCTCTACGAGCTGGTGGCGGTCCGCGGCGGCTCGATCTCGGCCGAGCACGGCATCGGCCGGTTCAGGGCGGGGGATCTCGCCCGTTTCGCCGATCCGGCCGCGCTTGGGGCCATGCGGGCGATCAAGGCGGCGCTCGATCCGCGCGGCATTCTCAACCCCGGCGCGGTTCTGGCGAACTGAGAGGGTGCCGCGGCCGTTGCCGGCCGCGGCCCGGAGCTGCTCGCCGAAGGCGGATCGGTGTCAGTCGTTCTCGAACCAGCCGCGTTCCGCATAGCGGTGGCAGGCGGTGCAGTTCGACAGCGAACCGATCTTCGGATCCTGCTTCGCCCGGGCGGCGAAACGCGTGTGTTCGCGGGTGAACCAGGGCAGTTCGGTGATCCGGATCGGCACCGGTTTCGGGATCGAACGCCAGCGGGCCGCATGCCGGAGGTAGTAGTTGCGGATGCGGGCCTCGGTCTTGGGGTCGAGCGAGGCGTCCTCGCCGAAATGGTTGGACAGGTCGGCGAAGATCTTCTTCCAGCTCTCGGCCGGCAGGAAGGCCGGCTGATAGGCCATGTGGCAGGCGCTGCACTCTTCCTTGGCGACCGGGTCGGTCACCTGACGGACACTCCCCTCGGCAAGGCCCGGCCGGGGCGCGAGGCCGGCCAGAAGCGCCAGCGCCGCCACGAAGGGGGCCTTGCTCGTCATCGCGAACGGTTCTTTCATGATTGCGTCTCCTCTTGAGGGTTTTCCCGGACCGGTCCGAAACCGGGTCGATTCACTGGCTCGAAAGCCAGGTCAGCACGTCTCCCTTCTCGAGGGGCGTGCATTCGCGCCCGAGCACGGTGCGGCAGTTGCGGCGGAACCATTTTTCGACCTTCTTCGGGTCGGTGAAACGGTCGGGCGTCTTCGAGACCGCCATCGGCGCGATCGGCTTGCCGGCGCGCGTGCGGCCCCATTGATGCACGTTGCGCGTATGGCATGAGGTGCAGGAGGGCGTATCGGGCTTGCCGCCCTTGTGGGTGCCCATGAAGAAGGCCTTGCCGCGGGCCGCCGAAAGCGGCTTGCCGGCCTTGGCGGCATAACCGGCGATGATCTGCTCGCGCGGCCCGGCGCTGACGGGCAGGGCGAGGGAGACGGCGGCTGCCGTGAGCATGAGGGTTCCCAGGATCGGGCCGCTCAGGGAGCGGGCGACGGAAGCGCCGGTATCATGCACATGCTTCATCGGTCTCATTCCTTTCCTTGTGTCTTGCGCGTTCGTTCCATGAATTCGAATTCTGCCCTTTTTCGGGCATTTTCCCGCCATTCGACGGCAATCAGCCGCCCCCGCCCGGCCCCGGCGGCGTGTTCGCGGGAGCATCGGGAATCTCGATGCGCCCCGGGTAATACCAGCCGTCTGCCGCGTCCCCGTGGCAGGCGAAGCAGTTGGATCGGGTGAAGATCGGTGCCCGCTTGAAGACCTCGCCGGCAACCCGTTTGTGGATTTCCTTCCAGGCCGGGGTGGCGCTGGCGGCGATCGGGTTTGTCGGATCGACCATGCGGAAGAGATGGGCCGGCTTGGTGTCGGCGCTCTCGGCGGCATGGGCGGTGAGCCAGGCGGTGATGGAGCGGGTGGTCTCCTCGTCGAGCGTGGCATCTTCGCCGAAATGATTGTCGAGCCCGGCCATCAGCCGCTGCCAGCTTGCAGCCGGCAGGATCGTGGGGTTGTAGGCCTTGTGGCAGTCGCCGCATTCGGTGGCGTAGTCGTCGGGGAAGGCGGCGGCGGGAACCGGCGCTCCGGGAATGGGTTTGGTGAGCGACACCAGCGCCCAGCCGGCCAGCGCCCCGAAGACGATGGCGCCACTTGCCGCAGCCATGACCCGGTCGCGCGGCGTGGCGCGGACGGCTTCGGGCGGCGGAGGCGGCAGATCGGCGCGGCGGCGCTTCACGCCCGTTACCATGGCGCGGGCAAGATTCTCCCGCGTCCGCAGGCTTTCCAGCACGACCCCGAGCACATGGAGCGCGACGAGGCCGAGAAGCCCCCAGGCGATCAGCCGGTGAAGGTTGCGGCTCGCGACCCCCGTCGCATAGTCGAGGAGCGCGAGCGGTCCGGTCTTGAACTCGCCCCCCCAGGTCACGAGCCCGGTCACCGCAAGCGCCAGGAGCGCGAGGATCAGGGCCAGGATCATCATTCCCCCGAGGGGGTTGTGGCCGTAATGGGCCGGGGCGGTGCCTTTCAGGAGTTCGCGCAGATGGGCCAGCACCTCGCCCGGCGGGCGGATGAAGTCGCGAAAGCGGGCATGGCGCGGCCCGAAGACCCCCCAGATGATTCGCCCGATGACGAGGACGGCCATGCCGAGACCCAGCAGGACATGGATGTCGATCCAGGTGGCCGGCAGCAGAAAGCCGGTCACGAGTGCGCCCGTCACGAGCCCGACGAGGGTCCAGTGGAAGAGACGAACGAAAAGATCCCACACCGGCACGGTCGGCGTCTCTCGCGTCTCCTTCGCAACCATGTCTTCCGCCTCCTGCATCCCTGTTCTCCGGTAGCGGATCTTCTTGTGGCAGTCGGGGCCAGGCGCTGCAGCACTGCAAGCACTCGCCGTGACCACACGCAACCGGGCAGACCATGGCCACCGACCTTGGCGAGAATGGGGCATGACCGGCCCGATCGCCATTGCACGAAAGGCGGATCGCGCGCCCATATGACGATGGTTTATGGCCTTTGATGCGTAAACACCGCGTAAACGGCGCGAAATTTCTCTACGAATGGCCGGAGAAGAGAAGGGCGGCACGAATGCACAGCCATGTCCCGGTCGGGGCCGGCCAGGCCCGGCTTCAGGCAAGGCTCGCATGCGAATCGGCAAACGAGGTTTCGCCCCGACGATGGAGCCTTCCGCGATCGGCGGGTGTCGGCGGGTGCCGGGAGCGAAGCGCTGCTCCGGGGGAAGCGCCTTCCTCGCATGTGCGGCGGACGATTCTGGCCGGCCGGTCCTGACCCGCGTCAGCGCGTGCGGCACCGGGCCGGTGCCGATGGGAACACCGCTTCGCACATGCCCCCTCCCAGCGGCGCCATGCCCGGTGCGGTTGGCCGGGGGAGGCGGTCAGACCTGTTCGGGCTGGCGGCTCCGCCGTCGCGAGCGGGGTTTCGACGGGCTCTTGCGCCGCCCCTTCGCGCCTCCCCTCGTCCCCTCCCTTGCGCCACCCTCGGCCCCCGCGGCCGGCTCTGCCGGGGTGGCTGCGGCCTCGCGGTAGAGATAGTCGCGCGTGAGCGGCACCGCGTCCTGCTTGCGGGCGATCTGGAACTGGAACACCACCTGCCCGTAATGGCGGAAGGTCAGCTCCGAGGCCACGAGGTAATAGCGCCACATGCGGCAGAACCGGTCGTCGTAGATCTCGCGGACGCGATCGACATTGGCCATGAAGCGGTCATGCCAGTGACGCAGCGTCTCGGCGTAGTGGAGCCGCAGCACCTCGATGTCGGTGACGATCAGCCCTTCCTTCTCGATGGCGGCCATCACCTCCGACATGGCCGGCACATAGCCGCCGGGGAAGATGTAGCGGGTGATCCACGGGTTGGTGGCGCCGGGTGGTGTCACCCGGCCGATGGTATGCAGGAGCGCCACCCCGTCGGGCTTCAGCATCCGCCGCAGGTGCCGGAAGAATTCGCGGTAATGGGGCGCCCCGACATGCTCGAACATGCCGACCGAGACGATCCGGTCGAAACTGTCGGTCACGTTGCGATAGTCCTGCAGGAGGAACTTCACCCGGTCCTGCAGCCCCGCCTCGACGGCGCGCCGGTTCGCCACCTGGTGCTGTTCGCTCGAGAGGGTGACGCCGACGACCTCGGCCCCATGGTCCCGCGCCAGCGTCAGCCCCATGCCGCCCCAGCCGCAGCCGATGTCGAGCACCCTGTGCCCCGGTTCGATGAGGAGCTTCTTCGCGATATGGTGCTTCTTCGCCGCCTGCGCCTCCTCGAGCGTCATGTCCGGCCGGGTGAAATAGGCGCAGGAATATTGCATGTCCTCGTCGAGAAAGAGCCGGTAGAGTTCTCCCGAAAGGTCGTAGTGATGAGCGACGTTGCGCTGCGCCCGGCCGACCGGGTTGTGCTGGGCGAAGCGGCGCAGCGCCGTCCTGAGTCCGCCCACGATCCGGCGGTGCCACATCTCGCGCCCCTCGTCCTCGATCCGCTGCAGGTTCTTCAGCGCGAGGGTGAGGAGCCCGTGCAGGTCGTCTCCCTCGATGGTGAAGGCCTCGTCCATGTAGCCTTCGCCGAGATGCAGTTCGGCATTGAGCACGAGCTTGCGGATGAGGGCCGGATCGTGCACATGGATGACCACCGGCTCGGCGGCGCTGTCGCCGAAGGCGAGCGTGCGTCCGTCGGGCATGTGGACGACGAGCCGGCCTTCCCTGACGATACTGTCGAGCTGGCGCTCGAAGAGCTTGTCCCACATGGGCGCCTCCCTCAGCCTCGGTGCCGGCCGCCTGCGGGTGCCGGCATCCCGATCCTTTCCCGTTCGTCCCGGGACGATGTGTCCTTCGCCTTTTCGGAACCATATTGTCGGCAACGGTTGTCTCTGTCCACCATCGCATGCATCGGGCCGCCCTTCGCAGGCGCCGCGCGGGCCGGGCCGGCCGTGCCGGGGCGCCCGGCCTTGACAATGGCGGCCATAAGGCATGTATCGGCGCGGACGAGCCTGCCTTGCCGGCAGGGCACGAAGGATGCGTGAAACCCCGGGCCGCGCCGGCCGGCGCCCCGACCGGGCCAGAAGGATGACGAGCGATGCATGAATACCGCACCCACACCTGCGGCGAGCTGACGAAGGAGCATGTGGGCGAGCCGGTGCGCCTCTCGGGCTGGGTCCATCGCGTACGCGATCACGGCGGCGTGCTCTTCATCGATCTGCGCGACCATTACGGCATCACCCAGGTGGTGGCCGACGCCGACAGCCCCGCTTTCGCGGCGCTCGAGAAGGTGCGTGCCGAGTGGGTCATCCGCATCGACGGCGTGGTGAAGGCCCGCGAACCCGATCTCGTCAACCCCAGGATCCCCACCGGCGAGATCGAGGTCTATGTGCGCGACATGGAGGTGCTTTCGCAGGCCGATGATCTGCCGCTGCCGGTCTTCGGCGAGCCCGACTATCCCGAGGAGACCCGGCTGCGCTACCGCTATCTCGACCTGCGGCGCGAGAAGATGCACCGCAACATCATGCTGCGCGCCGAGGTCATCGCCCATCTGCGCGACGAGATGCGCGCGCGCGGCTTCACCGAATTCCAGACGCCGATCCTCACCGCTTCCTCGCCCGAGGGAGCGCGTGACTTCCTTGTGCCCTCGCGGCTGCATCGCGGCAAGTTCTATGCCCTGCCGCAGGCGCCGCAGCAGTTCAAGCAGCTGATCATGGTCGCCGGTTTCGACCGCTATTTCCAGATCGCGCCCTGCTTTCGCGACGAGGATCCGCGGGCCGATCGCAGCCCCGGCGAGTTCTACCAGCTCGACATGGAGATGAGCTTCGCCACCCAGGAAGACGTCTTCGGCGTCATCGAGCCGGTGATGCGGGGCACCTTCGAGAAATTCGGTGGCGGCCGGCCGGTGACGCAGGCCTTTCCCCGCATCCCCTATCGCGAGGCGATGAAGCTCTACGGCACCGACAAGCCCGACCTGCGCAACCCGATCCGGATGCAGGACGTGTCCGCCCATTTCCGCGATTCGGGCTTCAGGATCTTCGCCCGCATCCTCGAGGAGGAGGGCACCGAGATTCGCGCCATTCCGGCCCCGACCGGCGGCAGCCGCGCCTTCTGCGACCGGATGAACGCCTTCGCCCAGAAGGAAGGTCTGCCGGGCATGGGCTATATCTTCTGGCGCGAGGAGGGCGGGCAGCCCGTGGGTGCCGGCCCGATCGCCCGGAACCTCGGCCCCGAGCGCACCGAGGCCATCCGCCGACAGCTCGGGCTCGATGCGGGCGACGCCGCCTTCTTCCTCGGCGGCCGGCCGGAGAGTTTCGAGGCGGTGGCTGCCAAGGCACGCGACGAGATCGGCCGCGCGCTCGGCCTTGTCGACGAGGACCGCTTCGAATTCGTCTGGATCGTCGATTTCCCGATGTATGAGCGCGACGAGGAGACGGGGGAGATCGACTTCTCCCACAACCCCTTCTCCATGCCCCAGGGCGGACTCGAGGCGCTCGAGAAGCTCGATCCGCTCGAGGTGCTCGGCTGGCAATACGACATCGTCTGCAACGGCGTCGAGCTTTCCTCCGGGGCGGTGCGGAACCACAGGCTCGAGATCCTCTACAAGGCTTTCGAGATCGTCGGCAGGGACAAGGCGTTCGTGGATGCGCATTTCCCGGCCATGGTCAACGCCTTCCGCTACGGGGCCCCGCCCCATGCCGGCATCGCGCCGGGCATCGACCGGATGGTGATGCTGCTTGCCGACGAGGAGAACATCCGCGAGGTGACGATGTTCCCGCTCAACCAGCGGGCCGAGGATCTGATGATGGGGGCGCCCTCGGAAGTCTCGAACGAACAGCTGCGCGAGCTCGGCATCCGCATCATTCCCGAGGAGAAGGACGCGGCGTCGCAACCCGGCGGCTGAGAGGCGGCGGCGTCCGGCGGATGTCGTCGCGGTGTGGGGTGGAGCGTCGGCAGGCGGGCCGGGGCTGGACCGGTTTCCTGATTCATTCGTGAATCCTTGAGGGGGAGGATCCCATGTCGAAGACGGAAGAAAGCGCGAAAGGTGCAATTCCGGAGGGGCGCAACGAGGGGGCGGTGGCCTTTCTGAAAACCCGCCGGTCGCGCCCGGCGAAGATGCTTCATCCGCCGGCTCCGGAAGGGGAGGCGCTGCGCGAGCTGCTGACGATGGCGGCCCGTGCTCCCGATCACGGCAAGCTCGAGCCCTGGCGCTTCATCGTCATGGGCCCCGAAACCCGGGCCGCCTTCGCCGATGCGGCCGAGGCGCGGGGGCGGGAGAGGGGGCTCGAGCCGGCGCGGATCGAGAAGTCGGTTTCGGGCTTTCGCACCTCGCCCCTGATCGTCGCCGTCGTCGCCTCGCCGAAGCCCTCCGACAAGGTGCCCGGGATCGAGCAGATCCTTTCGGCGGCCAATGTCGCCTACGGGCTTCTCAACGCGGCGCTTGCGAGCGGCTGGGGGGCGAACTGGCTCACCGGCTGGATGGCCCATGACGAGCCGCTCCTGGCCGAGACGCTCGGGCTGAAGGAAGGCGAGACGCTGGTCGGCTTCATCCATATCGGCACCGCCGACCGCACCCCGCCCGATCGGCCCCGGCCCGACATCGACGCCATCACCGAATGGCGCCCCTGATGCCCCGGCTCGGCCTCATCCTCTCGGCCTTCGTCATGGCCGTGCGCGACATGTTCGCTCCGCCCCTGCGGTGGGTGTTCGTCAAGGCGGTGGGGCTCACCCTGGCGCTCTTTCTCGGCCTCGCCTGGTTCGTCGCCTGGCTCGTGCCGGACCGGATCGTGCTGCCGTTCTTCGGCGAAATCGGCTGGCTCTCGGATGCCCTCAACGCCGTCTCCTTTCTTGGCGTGCTCGGCGCCTCGGTATTCCTGATGGTGCCGGTTGCTGCACTTTTCACCGGTTTCTTTCTCGATGAAGTGGCCGATTCCGTCGAAAAGTTGCACTATCCCGATCTGCCGCCCCTTCGGGGAGCGGCATTCCTCGAGGCGGTGATCGACGCGGCACAGTTCACCGCCCTGCTCGTGGCGGTCAACGTCTTCGCCTTTTTCGTCGGGCTCCTCCTCGGCCCGTTCGCGCCGGTGCTGTGGTGGGGCGTCAACGGCTTTCTGCTCGGGCGGGAGTATTTCTCGGTCGTGGCCCTGCGCCGGATGAAACGGCGGGAGATGAAGCGTCTTCTGCGGCGTCATTTCCTCACCATCTGGGCGGCGGGGGTGCTGATGGCGATTCCGCTGTCGGTGCCGGTGATGAACATCGTCATTCCGGTGCTCGGTGTTGCGGCCATCACCCATCTGTTCCATCGGCTGCGCCGCCAGGAGAGCGGGCTCGGCTGAGCGCCGCACGGCCGCCACCATGTGATCACAAACGGCCGGAGAAAGGGTCGTTTCGTGATCACATCCGTGATCGCAAGTGGACGATTTCGTGATCACAATCTCGACGGAGCCGTGACGTGCCTTGGGGGGGATCGTGATCACACCCGCGGCGCTGCCGTGATCACGATGGCGCGCGCCCGTTCTTCCACCCGTCGGTCCTGTCCGTTGGCGGCGGGATGGGCGATCATGCTTCCCCGTTCCGGGCGTTCTCCGGGCCCGGAAGACGGAAGGCCCGGCGGTGCCCTCTCTCAATAATTCCTGCCGTCGCCGTAGCGGCCCCAGAAATCGATGTCGTGCATCGTGACGAGGCCCGATTCGATGACGAGGACGATCGGGACGAAGATCAGCACCGAAACCCAGGTGGTGCGCCACATCACCTTGCCGAGGCGGAAGTTCACCGGCGCGGAGGCATGGGTGCCGTCCACCACCTCGCCCTCGTCGCCCTGGGTGACGACGGTGGTCTGGAGCACGACGAACAGCACCATGAACCAGATGGTGGCGAAAAGCACGACGGCGGCGGTGATGGTCATGGTCATGTCAGACCTCCTCGAGTTCGATCAGCGTGCCGTCGAAATCCTTGGGGTGGAGAAAGAGGACCGGCTTGCCGTGGGCGCCGATCTTCGGCTCGCCATCCCCCAGCACCCGCGCGCCCCGGGCCAGGAGCCGGTCGCGTGCGGCGCGAATGTCCGCCACCTCGAAGCACATGTGGTGAATGCCGCCCGAAGGGTTGCGCGCGAGAAAACCGGCAATGGGGCTGTCCTCCCCGAGAGGATGCAGCAGCTCGATCTTGGTGTTGGGCAGCTCGACGAACACCACCCGCACGCCATGCTCCGTCTCGTCTCGGGGCGGAGAGACGGTGGCGCCGAGCATGTCGCGGTAGCGGGCTGCGGCGGCATCGAGATCCGGCACGGCGATGGCCACGTGATTGAGTCGTCCGATCATGCGGGGCTCCCTTGTTCTCCTTCGCCCTTGTCCTTTCGCCCTTATCCCATTGTCCGAACCGCGTCCATCGGCGGCGCCGCCGCAGCCGGGCGGTGGTCGGTCACCATGATGTGAGTCCGTCGCCGGAGCGGCGGAAATTTTCCCGTCCGGACGAAATTCTTGCCCTGTGGTCGGTCGCGGCATACTCTCGGGCCGGGCATGGCGATCCGGCCGGCTCGTCCCCGATCCCGGCAAGCCGGGGCGGGCGGTGGCACGGAAGCCATGCAGGAGATTGCCGCACGGCGACGGACGCCAGGGCAACGGGACCGCCTTTCGGGGCGGTGACAGGGACTGACAGGGAGGGCAACATGGTCGAGATCTCGATGACCGTGAACGGCAAGCCCGTCACGGCACAGGTGGAGCCCCGCACGCTGCTCGTGACGTTTCTGCGCGAGCATCTCGGGCTCACCGGCACCCATGTCGGCTGTGACACGTCCCAGTGCGGGGCGTGCAACGTGCATGTCAACGGCATGCTCGCCAAGAGCTGCACCATGCTCGCGGTCGAGGCCGACGGCGCCGAGATCGTCACCATCGAGGGAATGGCCGCACCCGACGGCACGCTCGGCGTGATCCAGCAGGCCTTCCAGGATCATCACGGGCTGCAATGCGGCTTCTGCACCCCGGGCATGGTGATGAGTGCGGCGGCGCTTCTGCGGGAGAACCCCGACCCGAGCGAGGAGGAGATCCGCGCCTTCCTCGAAGGGAATCTGTGCCGCTGCACCGGCTATCACAACATCGTCAAGGCGGTGCGGGCCGCGGCCGAGGCCATGGGCTGAAGAAGCGGCCGGCCGGCGCGGCAGGGCCTCGGCCGGAGGGGTGCTCCGGCGATCTCGCGCAGCAGCCGCGTCGGGACGGAGCACGACAGGGAGCCGGTCCATCTCCGAAGGCGGGTGTGGCCGGCGCAACGGGAACACGACAGGGAGACGAGACATGCCCAAGGATCATGGCATAGGCGCGCCGATCAGGCGGCGCGAGGATCTGCGCTTTCTCACCGGATCGGGGCGCTATACCGACGACATCAACCTGCCGGGACAGGCCCATGTCCATTTCCTGCGCTCGGATGTCGCGCATGGCCGCATCAAGCGGCTCGGCACCGGCGCCGCGGCGGCGATGGACGGCGTGATCCGCATCTTCACCGCCAGGGATTTCGAGAATGTCGGCGGGTTGCCCTGCGGCTGGCAGATCACCAGCCGCGACGGCAATCCGATGGCCGAGCCCAAGCATCCGATCCTCGCCGAAGGGAAGGTGCGCCATGTTGGCGAGATCATCGCCGCCGTCATCGCCGAGACGCCCGAACAGGCGCGGGATGCGGCCGAGGCGATCGAGGTGGAGATCGAGGAGCTGCCGGCGGTGATCGACATGGCCGCCGCCCTCGGGGAAGGGGCGCCGAAGGTGCATGACGATCTGCCTTCCAACCTCTGCTTCGACTGGGGCCTCGTCGAGGAGAACCGCGAGAAGGTGGACGAGGCGATCCGCAACGCCCCGCATGTGGTCACCCTCGAACTCGTCAACCAGCGGCTTGCGCCCAATGCGATGGAGCCGCGGGTGGCGATCGGCGATTACGACAAGGCGACCGACGAGCACACGCTCTACACCACCTCGCAGAACCCGCATGTGATCCGGCTCCTGATGGGGGCCTTCGTGCTCGGCATTCCCGAGCACAAGCTGCGGGTGGTCGCCCCCGATGTCGGAGGCGGCTTCGGCTCCAAGATCTTCCACTATGCCGAGGAAGCCTTCTGCACCTACGCGGCCAAGGTGGTGGGCCGGCCGGTGAAGTGGACCTCGAGCCGCTCCGAGGCCTTCATGTCCGACGCCCAGGGGCGCGATCATGTCACGAAGATCGAGCTTGCCCTCGACGAGGAGGGACATTTCCTCGCGCTGCGGAGCGAGACGCTGGCCAATATGGGGGCCTATCTCTCGACCTTCGCGCCGGCGGTGCCGACCTGGCTGCACGGCACGCTCATGGCCGGCACCTATCGCACGCCGCTGATCTACGTGAACGTGAAGGCGGTCTTCACCAACACGGTGCCGGTCGATGCCTATCGCGGTGCAGGGCGCCCCGAGGCGACCTTCCAGCTCGAGCGCGTCATCGACAAGGCGGCGCGCGAGCTCGGCATGGACCCGGTCGAGATCCGGCGCAGGAACTTCATCAATCCCGACCAGTTCCCCTACGAGACGCCGGTGGCCCTCGTCTATGACACGGGCAACTACCACGCGACTCTGGAAAAGCTCGAGGAACTGGCCGATCTCGAGGGTTTCGAGGCGCGCCGGCAGGAGAGCGCCGCCCGCGGCAAGCTGCGGGGACTCGGCATCAACTGCTATATCGAGGCCTGCGGCATCGCCCCCTCGAACCTCGTCGGTCAGCTTGGCGCACGGGCCGGCCTCTACGACAGCGCGACGGTGCGGGTGAACCCGACGGGCTCGATCACGGTTCATACCGGGGTGCACAGCCACGGCCAGAGCCACGAGACGACCTTCCCGCAGGTGATCGCCGAGATGATCGGCATTCCCGAGGACCAGATCGAGATCGTCCACGGCGACACGGCCAACAGCCCGATGGGCATGGGCACCTACGGCTCGCGGTCGATCGCGGTCGGCGGGTCGGCCATGGTGCGGGCGACCGAGAAGATCATCGCCAAGGCGAAGAAGATCGCCGCCCATCTTCTCGAGGCCTCCGAGGGTGACATCGAGCTCAAGGACGGCAAGTTCACCGTCAAGGGAACCGATCGCGAAGTGGCCTGGGCCGATGTAACCCTCGCGGCCTATGTGCCCCACAACTACCCGCTCGAGGAGCTCGAACCCGGTCTCGAGGAAACGTCCTTCTACGACCCGGCCAACTTCACCTTCCCCTCCGGGGCCTATGCCTGCGAGGTCGAGGTCGATCCGGAGACCGGCAAGGTCGAGGTATGCTCCTTCGTCGCGGTGGATGATTTCGGCAATGTCATCAACCCGATGGTGGTGGACGGGCAGGTGCATGGCGGCCTTGCCCAGGGCATCGGCCAGGCGTTGCTCGAGCAATGCGTCTATGACGAGAACGGCCAGCTCGTGACGGCTTCCTACATGGATTACGCCATGCCGCGGGCCGATGACCTGCCGAGCTTTACCGTCGATCATTCCTGCCAGACCCCCTGCACCCACAACCCGCTCGGCGTGAAGGGCTGCGGCGAGGCCGGGGCGATCGGCTCGCCGCCGACCATCGTCAATGCCGTGATCGACGCGCTCCAGCGCGGGGGCATCGAGGTCGATCATATCGACATGCCGCTCACCCCGGTGCGGGTGTGGTCGGCCATCCGGGCAGCCAGCTGAGGAGAAACGGCCATGTATGCGTTCGAATTCGTCAAGCCGAAGACCGTCGAGGAAGCCGTGGCCGCGCTGCGGGAGGGCGAAGCGAAGGTGCTTGCGGGCGGCCAGACCCTGATCCCGACCCTGAAGCAGCGCCTCGCCGCGCCGGAGAAGCTGGTTTCTCTTGCGGGCGTCGAAGGGCTCCGGGGCATCCGCACGGGAGACGGAGTGGTCGAGATCGGGGCCGGCACCACCCATGCCGTCATCGCCCGCGAGCTGGCCGGCGCCGTGCCCGCCCTGGCCGCGCTTGCCGGCGACATCGGCGATCCGGCGGTGCGCAACCGCGGCACGATCGGCGGTTCGCTCGCCAACAACGATCCGTCGGCCGACTGGCCGGCGGCGGTGCTCGGTCTCGGCGCAACGGTCGTGACCGACCGGCGGGAAATCGCGGCCGACGACTTCTTCCAGGGGCTCTTCACCACCGCCCTCGAGGAAGACGAGATCATCACCGCCGTGCGCTTCCCGATGCCAAAGACGGCGGCCTATGCCAAGTTCGACCAGCCGGCCTCGCGCTTCGCTCTCGTCGGGGTCTTCGTCGCCCGGCTGGACGGGAACGTGCGCGTGGCGGTGACGGGCGCGTCGGAGAACGGCGTCTTCCGCTGGCAGGCGGCCGAGGCGGCGCTCGGGGCGGATTTCGCTCCTGCGGCCGTCGAGGCGCTGGCGCCGCCGCCGGCGGAGGAGATGATCTCCGATCTGCACGGCGCCGGCGATTATCGCGCCCATCTCGTCAAGGTGATGACGAAGCGCGCCGTCGCCGCCTGCGGCTGAGTGCAGACACCCGCCGCGGGAGCAGCCCGCGAACGCCCCCCGGCCCCGAACCGGGGGGCGGAAGACATCCGGGAGCAGCAGGAAGGCCGTCTTGCGGGCGCGGCCCTTGCGCTCGGCAACCTTTCGCCGTCTCGCGGCCCGGTGCTTGACGAGAACGGGCGCGTGGCCCACATCCGCCTGAACCCGTCCATCCGCTCCCGTCAGGTGCTTCCCATGTCCCGTCCCGTGCTCCGAGAGCCGCTGCGATCCGGTGAAGGCGCCGTCCCACGATGGGCCGCCGCCCTGCCGGAGGATCTCGAGGGGCGGCTCGTCTTCGGCCGGCCGCTGGCGGATCTCACCTGGCTGCGTGTCGGCGGGCCGGCCGAGGCGCTCTACCAGCCGGCTTCGATCCGCGATCTGGCGCGTTTTCTTGCCGCGCTGCCGCCCGAGGTGCCGGTCTTCCCGATCGGGGTCGGCTCCAACCTGATCGTGCGCGACGGCGGCATCGACGGGGTGGTGATCCGCCTCGGCCGGGGCTTTCACGGCATCGAGATCCTGCCCGGCGGCAGGGTGCGGGCCGGGGCGGCGGCTCTCGATGCCCGTGTCGCCCTCAAGGCCGCCGATGCCGGTGTGGATCTCACCTTCCTGCGGACCATTCCCGGCACCATCGGCGGGGCTGTGCGCATGAATGCCGGTTGCTACGGGCGCTATCTCGCCGACGTGTTCGTGACCGCCACCGCCGTCACCCGCGCGGGCGAGGTGGTGACGCTGCGCCCCGCCGATCTCGGCTTCGCCTATCGGGAAACCCGGCTGCCGGCCGATACCGTCATCGTGCAGGCGGTGCTCGCCGGGCCGGTCGGCGATCCGGCCGCACTGCACCGGCGGATGGCGGCGCAGCTGGCCCGTCGCGACGCCACCCAGCCGACGAAGGAACGGACCGCCGGCTCGACCTTCCGCAACCCCGCCGGCCATTCCTCGACCGGCGCGGCCGACGAGGACCACAGCCGCAAGGCCTGGAAGCTGATCGAGATGGCCGGGATGCGGGGAGCGCGGCGTGGCGGGGCGATGATGTCCACCCGACACGCGAATTTCCTCGTCAACACCGGGGGCGCCACCGCGGCCGATCTCGAGGGGCTCGGCGAGGAGGTGCGAAAAAGGGTTTTCGAGACAACCGGAACAAGGTTAGAGTGGGAAATCATGCGGGTCGGTCGGCCGGCGCCGGCCGGGCCGGGGGCGGAGCCGCCGGAAGGCCCTCCCGAAGGACCGTCGGCGGAACCGCCCGAAGCGCAGGATCCGGCAGGGGATCACGGTGCCGGAGACGGCTCCCCGGGAATCCCTGTCGGAGACTGACGCCCTTTCGGAACGGCCCGACCCGCGTGAAAGACAAGGAGAGCACGACCGGGAGAGCCGGAACGTGCCGTCATCGAGGCGCACCCGGGGCGCGAAAGAGCGGCCCGCGGGAGCGAAGGCAAGGAACGCGAGGGCATGTCGAGCAGGAAGGCCCCGCATGTGGCCGTCATCATGGGCGGTCCGTCCGCCGAGCGCGAAGTGTCCCTCGTCACGGGGGCGCAATGCGCGGCGGCGCTGCGGGAGGAGGGATTCGAGGTCAGCGAGATCGACGCCGGCGACGATCTGCCCGGGAGGCTGGCCGCCCTTGCCCCCGATGTGGTGTTCAATGCCCTGCATGGGCGCTGGGGCGAGGATGGCACCGTGCAGGGGCTCCTCGAATGGCTCCGCATCCCCTACACCCATTCGGGCATCCTCGCCTCGGCGCTCGCCATGGACAAGGAGCGCGCCAAGATCGTCTTCGAGGCCGCGGGGCTCAACGTCGCCCGGAGCTTCGCCCTGCCGCCGGGGCCGCTGACCGATCACCCCATGCCGCCGCCCTATGTGGTGAAGCCGATCCGCGAGGGCTCCTCGGTCGGCATCCATCTGGTGCTCGACGCAAATGCGCCCCCTCCCCCCGTGCCCGACGGTGCCGGCCTGATGGTCGAGGAATACGTGCCGGGGCGGGAGCTGACCGTGAGCGTGCTCGGCGGCGAGGCGCTGATCGTCACCGAGATCATCACCGAGGGCTGGTATGACTACGAGGCGAAATATCGCCCCGGCGCCTCGCGCCACGTCCTGCCGGCCGATCTGCCGCACGAGGTTACCGAAGCCTGCCTCGAGGCGGCGCTCACGGCCCATGACGCCCTCGGATGCCGCACCCTCTCGCGCAGCGATTTCCGCTGGAACGAGGCGGCCGGGGCAGGGGGGGTCGTCATTCTCGAAACCAATACCCAGCCCGGCATGACGCCGACATCACTCACCCCCGAGCAGGCGGCGGCCCGGGGGATCGGCTTCGGCCGGCTGTGCCGCATGCTCGTGGAGGACGCCTCATGCGACCGCTGAAGCGCCGCCGTGGCTGGGCCCGCGGCAATAGGCTCGTCTATGCGCTCGAACGGTTGTGGTTGCGCCGCCCGGTGCGGCTCCTGATGCGCGTGGTCCTGCCCGCGGTCGTCGCCTTCCTTGTCGCCCATTCCTGGCTGACGCGCCCCGGCGTGCTCGAGGGGTTCCACGAGCGCTATCTCGCGACCATCGACTGGATCGAGAGCCGGCCCGAATTCCGGGTCCGCCAGATGCGGATCACCGGGGCTTCGGCCGAGCTCCAGGACGACATTCGCGAGATCCTCGGCCTCGATTTTCCTGCCTCGGTGCTCACGCTCGATCTCGAAGCCCTGAAGGCGCGGGTGGCCGCGCTCGATGCGGTGGCCTCGGCCCGGTTGTCGGTGCAGGAAGGCGTGCTCGAGATCGCCGTGCGCGAGCGCGTGCCGGCGGTGGTCTGGCAACGACGGGACGGGTTCGAGCTGCTCGAGGCCGAGGGGCACAGGGTCGGCCCGCTGGCGCGGCGGATGCTCAGGGCCGATCTGCCGCTCCTCGTGGGGGACGGAGCCGACAGGGCCGTGCCCGAGGCGCTGGGGCTGATCGAGGCGGCCGGTCGGCTCGCGCCCCGCCTCCGCGCGCTGATCCGCATCGGCGAGCGGCGCTGGGACATGCTGCTCGAGAGCGGGGTGCGCATCGCCCTGCCCGAAGAGGCGCCCCGGGCGGCGCTGGCGCGGCTCCTCGTTCTCGACCGGATCCACGATCTTCTCGCGCGGCGCATCAGCCGCGTGGATCTGCGCGTCGCCGAGCGGCCGGTGGTGCGGGTCGCTCCCGCGGCCCTGCCGGTGGTCTTTCTTGGCATGGCGCCCGAACCGGCGGTGATGGCCGGGCTGCCGACCCCGGCGGAAGACATGGCCGTGCTCGCGGCGCCGGCCGGGGCGGGCGCGCCCGGCTCGACAGGCAGCGGGGACAACGGGGACAGGAAATGACCGTGTCGATGTTTCAGGCCCAGCGGGCCATGCGTCAGAAATATCGTCAGGCGCTCAAGCACGGGCTGTTCGCCGTGCTTGACATCGGTGCCTGGAAAACCGCCTGCTTCGTGCTGCGCCACGAGGAGGACATGCGGGCCGACCCCCTGGCGTGGCAGGGAAATCTGCGGCTCGAGGCGACGGCCGTCTCGGCGTCCGAGGGTGTGAGCCGTGGCGAGATCCTCGACATGCGCCGGGCCGAGAAGGTCATCCGCACGGTGATTCGCCGGGCGCAGAAGGAAGTCGGCGAGTGCATCGATCACGTCTTCGTCACCTTCGGAGGCGGCAATCCGGTCTCGGCGATCACCTCCGGCACCACCGAGCTGGGCGGTGAACGGACCCGCGAGTCCGACATCGCCGATGCGCTTGCCGCCTGTCCGCTGCCCGATTTCGGGGCCGGCAGGCAGCTGCTGCATGCCCAGCCGCTGCATTTCTGGATCGACAACCGCACCGGGCTCGGCGACCCTCTCGGCCAGACCGGGCAGGAGCTCGGGGTGGAAATGCATCTTCTGGCCGTCGATCTGCCGGTTTTCGACGGGGTGCTCGGCTGCGTGCGCAATTGCGATCTCGAGCTGTGCGGCCTCACGGCGGCCGGCCAGGCCGCCGGGCTCGGCGTGCTGACCGAGGAGGAGCGGCGGCTGGGGGCGGCGGTGGTCGATATCGGCGCCGGCACCGCCGACATCGCCCTCTTCTTCCGGCAGCACATGATTCATGCGGCCTCGATCCCGCTGGGAGGGGCGCTCGTCACCTCGGACATCGCCTATGCGTTCGGCATTCCCTTCGCCGAGGCCGAGCGGCTCAAGACCCGTTTCGGCGGCTGCATCGCCACGAGCCGCGACGATCTCGACGAAATCCCGCTCGAGGTCGAGGGGGAGTGGGAAGGGGAACGGCGCACCACCACCCGCACCGAGCTGATCGGCGTGATCGTGCCGAGGATGGAGGAAATCCTCGAAGCGGTGCGCGAGCGGCTCGAGGCGATCGAGTTCTATGCCATGCCCTCGCAGCGCATCGTGCTGACGGGGGGGGCCTCGCAGCTGCCGGGGCTCGATCGGATGGCGGCCCGGATCCTCGGTGACCAGGTGCGCCTCGGCGTGCCGATACGCATCGCCCGGCTCCCCGAGAACGCGCGCGGCCCCGAATTCGCCGCTCTCGTCGGTCTCGTTCACCATGTCATGCGACCGAGCGACGAGTGGTGGGACTTCGAGGGGTTCGAGCGCCGCAGCAAGGGGCCGGTCGGCCGGATCATCCACTGGCTGGCGAGCAACTGGTAGCGCTCTGGCCGGGCAGGGAGGCAGGGCTGCGCCCGCGACCGCCGACGGTGAAAAAATGGGGTGACGGGAGCGAATCGGTGCGCTACCATCAGGAAAACGCTTCGTCAGGGCCGCAAAGAGCCGGGAAGTGGCGGGCGCGCCGAAGCGCCGCCCGGAAACATGAGGCAGAGGGTGTCGAGCAGTTCCCTCATTCATGATTCACACCTTCCCGCAAGGTGCCGGTGGCGGAGTCGGGGGCTGTGGCGGCCCCGGAACGCGGCAGGAAAAGCGCAGAGTGAACCGGTCGGCATGACCATCTGAGGCAGAACAGGCGGACGAAACCATGGCACTTACCACCATCTCCTTTCCCGAACAGGAACAGCAGGAACTCAAGCCGCGCCTTGCCGTCTTCGGCATCGGCGGCGCCGGCGGCAATGCGGTCAACAACATGATCGACAAGGGGCTGCAGGGGGTCGAGTTCATCGTCGCCAATACCGACGCCCAGGCCCTGGCCCAGTCCCGGGCACCCAACAGGATCCAGCTCGGCCGCCAGCTGACCGAGGGGCTCGGCGCCGGCGCCCGGCCCGATGTCGGGGCCCGGGCGGCCGAGGAAGCGCTCGAGGAGATCGTCGCCCATCTCGAAGGGGCGCACATGTGCTTCCTCACCGCGGGCATGGGCGGCGGCACCGGCACCGGCGCCGCGCCGATCATCGCCCGGGCCGCGCGCGAGCTCGGCATCCTGACGGTCGGCGTCGTCACCAAGCCGTTCCAGTTCGAAGGCTTCCGCCGCATGCGCCAGGCCGAGGAGGGGATCGAGGAGCTTCAGGGCGTCGTCGATACGCTCATCATCATTCCCAACCAGAATCTCTTCCGCCTCGCGACCGAGAACACCACCTTCACCGAAGCCTTCGCCATGGCCGACGACGTGCTCTACCAGGGGGTGAAGGGTATCACCGACCTCATGGTCCGCCCCGGCCTGATCAATCTCGACTTCGCCGATGTCCGTGCGGTGATGGACGAGATGGGCAAGGCGATGATGGGCACCGGCGAGGCCAGCGGCGAGAGCCGGGCGCGCGAGGCCGCCGCCAAGGCCATCGCCAACCCGCTGCTCGACGAGATTTCCCTCGAAGGGGCCCGTGGCGTGCTGATCAACATCTCGGGCGGGGCCGATCTGACCCTGTTCGAACTCGACGAGGCCGCTAACCTCATTCGCGAGAAGGTCGATCCCGACGCCAACATCATCGTCGGTTCGACGCTCGACCCGGAGATGGAGGGGGTGATGCGGGTTTCGGTCGTCGCGACCGGCATCGACGCTTCCGAGCGCCGCGCCCCGGCCGATCTGCGGCCGTCGGTGGCTGCGGCGGCGCCGGCGGCCACGACGGCCCCGGAGGCGGAACCGGCAGCGGAACCGGCGACCGGAGCGCCGGCCGGCTCCGACATCGCGGCAACCGAGACGGTCGAGGCCGCCCCCGAGCCGACCCAGCCGCCGCTCTTCGAGGAGCCGGCAGCGGCGCTCGCCGAGGACGACGCCTTCGAGGAGGAGCTGTCCGCCGTTCTGGCCGAGGAGGAAGCCCCTGCGCCGGCCGAGCCCGAACTCGAGAGCTTCGTGCCGCCGAGCCGCCCGCGTGCCGGCCAGCCCCGGCCCGAAGCGGTGCGCAAGCTTCAGGAGATCACCGGCAAGCGCGGCGTCGCCGCCCGTCCGGCCGAGCCGCCCGCCCGCGAAGGCGGTTCGCGTTTCGGCGGCGGCATCGGTTCGCTCATCACCCGCATGACCGGACATGGCCATGCCGCCCGTCCCGCGCCGCGCCGCACCACTCCCGGAAATGACGAGCCGGCCGAGGGTGCCGAGCGCGACGACGTGGAGATCCCGGCCTTCCTCCGCCGTCAGGCCAACTGACCGGTTCAGAGCACAAGAGACGCCCCGCAAAGGAGCGGCCCGGCCGGGCCGCTCCTGTTCTTTTCGTCGCCCCGTTTCCCGCTCTTTCGCCGCATCTCTCCCTGTCCTGGGCGATTTCATGCCGATGGGTGCGCCTCTGTTGCAGACCGTAGGAATCTGTGAATTGAGCTCTCCGGCCTTCCCCCTTAGCCCGATAGGCGACCGGCATGACCGGGAACGGGCGCTGGCGCCGGGGGCAGGGCCTGATCCGAAAGGAGCCCGGAGGGAGAAGGAGCCCGGAGGGAGACTGAAGGGGCAGAGGCTGGAGGCGGAGCCGCGGCGGCATCGGTGCCGCAATGTTCATGCCCGTGGCAATATCGCGGGCGCCGCAACGAGGCTGCCACCGGACGCCGGCGGATGCTGCTGGCGCCACCGGCGGGTCGCCACCGGGCGTCGCAGGCTGCCGGGGCGGCGATCCGGGGCCGGAGTGAACGGGGTCGAAGCGAAGGTGGCTCGGCTGTTCGGGGAAAGCCGGGATCCCGCGGGACCGGCGCTCGTGTGGCCCTGTGCGGAGGCGTCGGCGATGCGGCGCGGAACGGCCGGGCCATTCGCGACCATGCGGCGGGTGCCGGATCCGGTCGGGGCCGTCGAGGCGCTGCGAGCACGGGGACGAAGGCGCAGGGCGCAGGCAGGAGGGCGCAGGAGGCGGAACGCGCTCCCGGTCCGGCGATGCGGATGAAGGGAAGGAACGAGGATGCAACAGGCGACGCTTGCCAGGGCGGTGATGCTCGAAGGTGTGGGCCTCCATCGCGGTGTGCACACCCGGCTGCGGATCCTGCCCGCGCCGGCCGATCACGGCATCGTCTTCCGGCGGGTCGATCTGCCTGCCGGGGCGAACCGCATTCCGGCGCTCTGGTCCCATGTCGTCGACACGCGGCTCAACACCACCATCGGCACCGGCCAAGGCGGGGCGGTGGTCTCGACCGTGGAACACCTGATGGCCGCGCTGGCCGGCGTCGGCATTCACAATGCGCTGATCGAGATCGACGGGCCCGAAGTACCGATTCTCGACGGCAGCGCCGCCCCCTTCGTCGACGCCCTTCTCGAAGCCGGAGTCGCCCCGCTAGGTGCGCCGCTCGAGGTGATCGAGATAACGGCGCCGGTCGCGGTGCGCCGGGGCGAGGCGCTGGCCCGGCTCGAGCCGGCCGCCGCCTTCGAGATTGATTATGTCATTGCCTTCGATGAACCGGCCATCGGACGGCAGCAGAAGCGCCTGCGCCTTGCCAACGGCGCCTTCTGCGACGAGCTTGCCGACAGTCGCACCTTCTGCCGTCTGGCCGATGTCGAGGTGATGAAGGCCAACGGTCTCGCCCTTGGCGGCTCGCTCGAGAACGCGATCGTCGTCGATGGGGCGCGTGTCCTCAACGAGGAAGGGCTGCGCCATACCGACGAATACGTCCGCCACAAGATGCTCGACGCCCTGGGTGATCTCGCGCTGGCCGGCGCCCCGATCCGCGGCCGCTACCTCGCGCGCCGCGCCGGCCACGCCGTCACCAACGCCCTTCTGCGTCGGCTCTTCGCCGACCCGGCGAGCTACCGCCGTCGTCCGGCCATGCCGGGTGATGCCTGCTGGATGCCCGGTCCCGTCGGGGCGAACGCGGCCCGCCTCGCCGGCTGAGCGGCCCGAAGCGGCATCGTGCGGCGGAGCACCGCCCTTCCCCGCCGATGCCGGCCCCTTGTCGGGAGGGCTCCTTCATGCCCGCGGGTCGCGCCGGCCTTCCCGGCCGGGCCGATCGGCTGCGGTGTTCCGACGTGTCCCGAAAAGGACGCGCGCCCTTCGACGGGGCCGCCTTCCGTTCGCTTCTGTCCGCTTCGGGCAGGAAGTGGCAACGCCCGCGGCGCCGCCGCCCGTCGCGCAGGATCGCCGCGTCCGGCAAGCCGGGTCGGAAGCCCCGCGGACAAGGGAGAAACCATCCGCCCCGCTTGCCGCGCTCGTGGCCGGGTCCGGTGTGCTGCCGATCGCGCGGCGACGGGGCGCCCCCTGCGCGATTTGCCCGATGTGTGGTTCCCCCGCCCGAGGCGTCACGGCGCTTTTCACCGGCCGAAAAGCTGTGTTAGGGATTCGAGGGCTCTCGAGGCCGGAACGGAACGGGGATGACGAGATGACGGTCAGGGCGATCATGCGTGCGGCACTATACGGAGTCGTCCTTCTTGGCCTCGTGGCCTGTTCCAGCGGCACGGAGGAGGTTCCCCTCGATCGGCTTCCCCCCGAGGAGATCTATGCCCGGGCCGAGGCGCTGATGCAGGCCGGCAAGGAGGAGGAGGCCGCTAGGCTCTATGGCGAGGTCGAGCGGCTCTACCCCTATTCGCGCTATGCCGAGAAGGCACTGATCCGCAACGCCGAGGCCCTCTACAAGGCGAAGAAATACGAGGAGGCGCGTGCGGCGGCCGAACGTTTCATCGCCTTCTACCCGGCCAGTGCCGATGCGCCGTGGGCGCAATATCTCATCGCCCTGACCTGGTATGACCAGATCGCCCGCGTCGGCCGCGACCGTGGCGCCATGCTCGACGCTCTCGAGGCGCTGCGCGAGGTCATCAACCGCTATCCCGACAGCGATTATGCCCGCTCGGCGCGGCTCAAGCTCGATTTCGTGCTCGACAATCTGGCGGCGAAGGAGATGGAGGTCGGGCGCTACTATCTCAAGCGCGGCTTCTACCCCGCCGCCATCAACCGCTTCCGCGTGGTGGTCGAGGACTACCCGACCTCGACCCAGACCCCGGAAGCGCTCTATCGTCTCGTCGAGGCCTATCTCTCGCTCGGTCTCGAGGACGAGGCCCGCACCGCGGCCGCCATCCTCGCCCATAATTACCGGGCCACCGACTGGTATGCCGATGCCTACCGGCTGCTCGAGAAGCGCGGCCTCGAGCCTGCTCCGAAGGCCGGGGGCTGGCTCAGGACGGTCTGGCGGCGCGTCATCCGGGGCGAATGGCTCTGAGCCGGCGGCGCGCCATGCTCCTCGAGCTGCATATTCGCGACCTTCTTCTGATCGAGCGGGCCGATCTCGAATTCGGCCCCGGCCTCGGCGTGCTGACGGGGGAGACGGGAGCCGGCAAGTCGGTGCTGCTCGGCGCGCTCGGTTTCGTCCTCGGCTGGCGGGGCAAGGCCGACATGGTGCGCGAAGGCGCTGCGGCCGGCGAGGTGGAGGCAGTGTTCGCGCTGCCGGACGACCATGCGGCCCATGAACTGCTCGAGGAACTCGGGATCGCGGCCGGCGACGAACTCGTCATCCGCCGCCGCGCCCGGCCCGACGGCCGCAAGCAGGGCTGGATCAACGACCGGCGGGTCTCGGGCGAGAGCCTGCGCGCGCTCGCGGCCCGTCTGGTCGAACTGCACGGCCAGCATGACGATCGCGGCCTGCTCGACCCGCGGCGGCATCGCGCCCTGCTCGACCGCTTTGCCGATGCCACGCCGGCCCTGGCCGCCACGCGGGCCGCCTGGAACGAATGGCAACGGGCGCGGCGCTCTCTGAGCGAGGCACGGGAAGCGCTCGAGGCGGCCCGGGCCGAAGCCGACTGGCTGGCCCATGCCGTGGCCGAGCTCGAGGCCTTCGCCCCGGAGGAGGGGGAGGAGGAACGCCTCGTCGAACAGCGGCGGCTGATGCGGGCCGGGGCGCGACGGCGCGAGGAGGTGGCGCGTGTGCTGGCGCTGCTCGGTGACGAGGGCGCCGAAGGGCACCTCGCCGATGCGCTGCGTGCGCTCGAGGCCGCCGCGTCCGATCTCGGGGAGCGGGCCGACGCGGCGATCGCGCATCTCGGTCATGCCTATGATCACCTGGCCGACGGGGCGGCCGAGATCGCCGCGCTTCTCGAGGACATCTCCTTCGACCCGGAGAGGCTCGAGACGGTCGAGGAGCGGCTTTTCGCGCTGAGGGATCTTGCACGCAAGCACAAGGTGCCGGCCGACGAGTTGCCGGCATTGGCGCAGTCGCTGCGGGCGCGGCTCGATGCCGTGGAGGCGGGCGACGCCCGCCTTGCCGCGCTCGAGGAGGAAGAGGCCGGCGCGAGACGGGCCTTCGAAGCGGCGGCGGCGGAGCTTTCGCGGCTGCGGCGCGAGGCGGCCGGGGCGCTCGACCGGGAGGTGACGGCCGAGCTGCCGGCGCTGCGGCTCGGCGCGGCCCGCTTTCGCACCGCCCTTCATGCGGTCGAAGCCGGCCCCGAGGGGCTGGAACGGGCGGTCTTCGAGGTGCGGACCAACCCGGGCGCGCCCTGGGGGCCGATCGATCGCATCGCTTCGGGGGGCGAGTTGTCGCGCTTCCTGCTGGCGCTGAAGGTGGTGCTCGCCGGGCGGGGCGAGGCCCAGCCGACGATGATCTTCGACGAGATCGACCGCGGTGTCGGCGGGGCCACGGCCGATGCGGTCGGCCGGCGCCTGGCAGCGCTTGCCCGGCAGGGGCAGGTGCTGGTGGTGACCCATTCGCCCCAGGTCGCCGCCCGGGCCGACCGGCATTGGCGGGTGATGAAGGAAACGGCGGCGGGGCGCACGCGCATCACCGTCACGCAACTCGACGCGGATGAACGGGTCGAGGAAATCGCCCGGATGATGGCCGGCGAGACCGTCACCGACCAGGCGCGCGCCGCCGCCCGAGCCCTTCTCGAAGGGTGAATCCCGGAAAACGGACCGGCGCTTCACGAAGCGTTAACGCCCCGGTGTCAGTCTGGAAGGGCCGATTCGCTTTCGCGGGCGACGGTGCCTTGCCGGGTGCGGTGCGCCAACCCGTGCCGGATCAGGGGGCATGGCATGTCGGATCACGAAAAGGAGCAATGAAGAAGGGAGGTGTGAGAGAGACGAAAACCGATGAGGGGATGATCGCGCGCCGCCCAGGCCCGTGAACACGCGCAAGTCGGGTGCCGAAAGCCGCGACGGCTCGACAGCCCGAGGCGCGATCCGCTTGCCGGCCGGAAGATTGCGGCTGACAGATTGGCCGTTTGTGCGGTCGGCGATGGTAGTGGTGCAAGTCGCACACGGCTACTCGCACACCGGTAGTGGTGCGAGTCGCGAACGGCGCGAGCCTCGCGGGCGGTCGGGTTCTCGTGTGGTCGGCGCTCCGGGTGTCGGCAAGGGCGGCAAGGGTGGATCGGGTCGTTGCACCCGTCTCTATCCGCCTGCGCCCGCCGGACGGGTCCGGGTGCTGCCGATCGGGCCGCTGCGTCCGTCGGGCGGGCATCTGCCGTCCGGTTCGGCGAGGGCGGTCGGCACGGGTGGTCGGCAATGATGGGCCCGATGGAAGGGTGGCCGGTGACGCGACAGGCGGTGGGCGAGATGGGGGTGTTATAGGGGCGTTAGGGGCGTTGAGAGCGAGGGTGCGACAAGGGTGCGATGGGAGCGTGCCTTGCTGCGCCTCGCATTGATCGGGCCTGCCGCGCCTTCCTCGACCGGCATGTGCGGGCGCAACGCATGCGGTTCAAGCGCACGCGTTTCAGGGCACGAGCTTGCCTGGGTTGAGGATGCCTGCCGGGTCGAGCGCGGTCTTGAGCGTGCCCATGAGCTGCCAGGCCTCGCCATGCTCGAGGCTCATGAAGGGGCGTTTGCCGAGACCGACGCCGTGCTCCCCCGTCACCGTGCCGCCGAGGGCGAGCGCCCGTTCGGCCATGCGGTGGGCCAGTGCCTTGGCCCGGGCCAGCTCCTGCTCGTCGTTCGGGTCGATCAGCAGGATGGCATGGAAATTGCCGTCGCCCACATGGCCCAGGATCGGGCCGGGAAGGCCGCTTGCGGCGATGTCGCGCCGGGTCTCCTCCACCGCCTCGGCCAGTCGCGAGATCGGCACGCAGATGTCGGTGACGATCGCGCGAGCGCCGGGGCGGGAGGCGAGAATGGCGTAATAGGCCTTGTGGCGCGCATCCCACAGCCGGTTGCGCTCCTCGGGGCGGTCGGCCGTGCGGAAGCCGCGCCCGCCAAGCTCGGTCGCGATCTCGCCGAAGCGGGCGGCATCCTCGGCCACGGCGCGGGGCGAGCCGTGAAATTCGAGAAGAAGAAGCGGGGTTTCCTCGAGCGCGAGCCCCGAATGGGCGTTGACGGCCTTCACGCTCTCGCTGTCGAGGAACTCGATGCGGGCGACGGGAATGCCGCTCTGGATCGTCAGCATCACCGCCTCGACCGCTGCGTGCATGTCGGGGAAGCTGACGACGGCGGCCGAGATCGCCTCGGGAATGCCATGCAGCTGGAGCGTCAGCTCGGTGATGATGCCGAGCGTGCCTTCGGCACCGACGAAAAGGGCGGTGAGGTCGTAGCCGGCGGCGCTCTTGCGGGCGCGGGAGCCGGTGCGGATCAACCGGCCGTCGGCAAGGGCGACCTCGAGGCCCTTCACGTTGTCGCGCATGGTGCCGTAACGCACGGCGGTGGTGCCGGATGCGCGGGTGGAGGCCATGCCGCCGAGGGAGGCGTCGGCGCCGGGATCGACCGGGAAGAACAGCCCTGTCGCCCTCAGCTCCTCGTTGAGCCGGGTGCGGGTGACGCCGGGTTCGACCCGGGCCAGCATGTTCTCGGCATCGATCTCCACCACCCGGTTCATGCGCGAAAGATCGAGGCAGAGCCCGCCGCCGGGCGCGATCGACTGCCCTTCGAGCGAGGTGCCGGTGCCCCACGGGATCACCGGCAGGCGGTGGCGGCTGCAGATCTCGAGGATCCGGCAGACCTCCTCGCTCGTCTCGGGATAGGCGACGGCATCGGGCGGCATTGGCGGATACCAGCTTTCGGACCGGCCATGGATCTCCCGGTCGGACGGGGAGCGCGTGAGCCGCGGGCCGAGCAGCGCGGCGATGGCCGCGAGTGCCGGTTCGCGCTCTTCCGCCGTCTGCCGGTCCGCGGCGCGCCGGTCCGTGGAAATGCCGTTCGTGGATGCAGGTCGGGTCATGGATGCCTCCGCTCTCGTGTCCCTTGCCTGCGTCGATCCGGCGTCTGCGTCAAGAGCGCGCTCGAGGGCGGTGGCGATGCGGAAGCGTTCGCGGACCGCCCCGCCGGCCCCTGCGCCGGGATGCTCTTTCCGAAAGGCTGTTCCTCCTCTGACCGATTCACGTTCACCGCCGGTCTTGCGGGGATGCCCTGCGGAGCCGCTCCGGCCGCCGGAGAGCCGGCAGAGGGCATTTCGGACTGGGGCCACCCGACAAGGCGACGGGAGAATCGGCGGCGTCAGATGGGCAGGATTATCGGGCGCTCCGCCGCTCTTCCTTTCCTCATGCAGGATCGCCGGCCGCGCGGGCGAGGCAGCTGGTGGAGGCAGGCGGCTGCGCCGATCGGGAGGAGGCGCTTTCGTGCACAGGAAGCGAATCGCATGCGGCAGATCATCGACGGAGGCGGAACCGTCGGTCGCACGGGCAGAAGGGGGCGATCGGGGGCGGTCGTTCTTTCGCACGCGGACTCGTCCGCCACCTTCCCAGGTTCCTTGCGCGGGATTGCCGGCCACGCCGGCAGGGGCGCCGTCATTCTGCCGCTCGTTCCGCATGGCCGGTGCGCTTGCCGGCGGTTCCGGCCCGGGCGAGAACCGGGGCGCGATATCTCCGGGAGGACGTGCCCCATCCGCATTTCCGGCCGGTGAGGAAACGGGAACGGCATGCGGCCCCATCCTCCCGCCGCCGTTTCTCTCCGCTGCCGTCTCCGGCCTTGCGCCGTGCCTTTCCCTTCCGTGGTGTCTTCTGCCACCTCTGTCGCGTCTTCCCCCGTTGCCGCATCCGAAGCGCTGACCCGACCGGTCGGCCGTCATTCGAGCGTTCTTTCCCACGCGGGTTCGCTTGTCGCGAAGCCGGGGCGCGCCCCGGCCCGGGCGTTTACCTTGCCCGGCTGCTGGTGTACCGCGGGGAAGGCCGCACCCGCCGCCCGGGGCCGGGCGCGCGGCCGGCGCGTTCGCATCAGGTCGGGGAAGCATAGGGTCATGCCACGGATCGGTGCCTTCCTGCGGGAAAGTCTCGAACAGCTGGGGCGGGAGATCCGCGAGGAGACCGAGGCGCTGCGCCGCCACGGCCCCGACCAGCTGCGGCTCTGGGCGCTGGCGGCGATGGTCGGGGTGATCTCGGCACTGGCCGCCCTTGCCTTCCGCTTCGCCATCAGCTGGACCCAGCGGCAGATCTACGGTTCGGACGACGTGCATCTCGCTTCCCTTGCCCGGGGCCTGCCCTGGCCGATCGTGCTGCTGGCGCCGATCCTGGGCGGGCTGGTGGTGGGGCTGCTTCTCCATGCCCTGACCCGCGACGGGCGGCCCCACACCCCGGCCGATCTCATCGCCGCGGCCGAACTCGAGGGGGCGCGGCTGCCGGTCCGCGAAGGGATCGCCTCCATTCTCGCCTCCTGGATCACGCTCTCGACCGGCGGCTCCTCGGGACGCGAAGGACCGGTCGTGCATTTCTCGGGGGTGATCGCGACCATCCTGGCCGATCTGTTCCGCCTCGACGCCGCCCGGGCCCGCATCCTCCTCGGCGCGGCCGCGGCCGCGGCCGTGGCCGCCTCCTTCAATGCGCCGCTCGCCGGTGCCATCTTCGCCCATGAGGTGGTGTTGCGGCATTATGCCATCCGTGGTTTCGGCCCGGTGGCGATCGCGGCCGTGATCGGAGCGGTGGCGAGCCGTCTCGTCTTCGGCGAATTCACCGAATTCGTGTTGCCCGGCGCGCCGGTTCTGGGCTTCTATGTCGAATTGCCGGCCTTCCTGATCCTCGGCCTCGTGGTCGCCATCGCCGCGACCGCCTTCATGCGCGGCATCTTCTGGGCCGACGATCTGGGCAACCGGCTGCAGGAGGGGTTCGGCTTTCCCCGCTGGCTGCGCCCGGCGCTTGCGGGGGCCGTCCTCGGGCTCCTGGCCCTCGGCTTTCCCCATGTCATCGGCGTCGGCTACGAGACCACCGCCCGGGCGTTGACGGGAGCGCTCCCCTTCCGGGTTGCCGTGATCTACGCCCTCGTCAAGGCGGTGGCGGTGGCCGTCACCCTCGGCGGGCGGATGGGCGGCGGTGTCTTCTCGCCCTCGCTGATGCTGGGGGCGCTGACCGGACTGGCCTTCGGCGAGGCGGCAACGGCGATCCTGCCCTTCTGGTCGGGCAACGTCACCCTCTATGCCCTCGCCGGCATGGGGGCCTTCGCCGCCGCCGTTCTCGGGGCGCCGATCTCGAGCGCGCTCATCGTCTTCGAACTGACGGGGGACTGGCAGACCGGGCTGGCGGTGCTCCTGACGGTGGCGACCGCCTCGGCCCTCTCGAGCCGGCTCGTCGAGCGTTCCTTCTTCCTCACGCTTCTCGAGCGCAAGGGCATTCACATCGCCGCCGGCCCCCATGCCTGGATCCTCGCGGCGCTCAGGGTGCAGGATCTGATGCGCCCGCTCGACGACCCCGAGAACCCGGACCGCGACGTTTTGTGGAAGCTGGTCGAATACGGCATTCATGCCACCGCCCGCTCGAGCCTCGAGACGGTGATGCCGATCTTCGAGAGATCGGGGGCACTGCATGTGCCGGTGGTGCGGCTCGGCGGGGAAGGCGAGGCGCCCGAGATCGTCGGTGTGCTGCACAAGGTCGATGCGCTGAGCCGATACAATGCGGCCCTGGCGGAAAAGAGCGCCGAGGAGCACGGCTGACCGGCGGCGTGGCGGAAACCGCAACCGGCAGGCGGGAAGGGGGGCGCTCGGCGATTCCGGGACCGGCCGGGCTGCGGGCGCCGGCCTGCCCCGGCACGGCTTGCCGAAAGGGCCTCGCGACGAAAGGGGGCCGGCTCTCGGCCGACCCCCGTCGCTCCTGCCGGTTGTCCGAATGCGGACCTATTTCTTCCTGCCGAAGCCCTTCACGAGCTCGCCGAGCCGGTCGAACAGCCCCTTGTGCTCGCCGCCTTCCTTGAGACTTGCCTTGATCACCTTGAGTTCGTCCTCGAAAGGCTCGAAGGCGTCGGGGCCGCCATATTCGAGCACCTTGCCGAGGGTGATCTGGTCCGCGATCAGCTGAACGAGCGCCTTCAGGCGCTGGTTCTCCGCCTCGGTGCGGCTGGCCTTGTCGGCCAGCTTCTGCGCCTCGTCCATGGCGAATTCGATCCGGATGAGCGGCAGGGGGGCGATCGCCCTGGTGACGACGAGGGTGCCCAGCGCGGCGTCGAGCATTGCGAGGGCTTCCTTCGTCTTGCCCTTCTCGATCAGCGGCACCACGGCCTTGAGCGCGTCGGGGTAGGTGGCGAGGGGAATGCTGGTCGTCTCGATGACGATCTCGCTCGCGAGGGGCTCGACGATGGCGCGGGCCGCCTGCAGGCGGTGTTCCTTCATCGCCTTCCGCGCCGCTTCCTTGGCCTTCTCGATCTGGTCGATCGGGGCGAGGATGTCGGTCACCCGGCTGTCAACGGCGACCGGCGCGAGCATCAGCGTCGGATCACGGGCGATCACCACCTCGAGCTTGCCGATCGCCCGCTCGAGCGCGGCAATGGCGTCTTCCTTGCGCCCTTCCTGCAACGCCTTGATGGCATTGCCGGTTTCCTCGAGGGCCTTCACCGCCTCGTCGATCAGCCGGCTTTCCGCGGCCTTGCGACCCGCCGCCTCGGCCGCGGCGGTGTCGGACTTGCGGATGGTCTGCCCCGAAGCGGTGGTCGCGCCCACCCCCTCTTTCACCGCCTTCTCCTCGCCGCCCCGGGCGGCGGGTGCGGCGATGACCGGCACCACCAGCGCCGTCGCCAGAAGCGCGGCGGCCAATGTGCGAAATCCCTTCATCTCTCGATCCTTTCCTGAACGTTTCCCGATGCAGCATGTCGCGCATCCGGTCCCGAGATGGGCCGATCGGACGCCTTTTCAAGAAATCTGATGCGAGAGATCTTCGGGTTCAGTAAATCTTCATCGACGGCCGCAGGATGCGTCAGAGCCGCGAGACCCAGGACAACCCGTCGATGGTGCGGAAGAAGGGCACGCCCATGTCGGTGCCGTTCTCGAGCCGCTCGTGGATCTCGGCCAGCACCACGCGGGTGATGAAGGGCAGATCGAAGCGTCGCACTTCGGAGAGCGGGATCCATTGCAGATGGCCAAGCTCGCCCGAGGCACGGGAAAAGTCGTCCGGGTCGGTGGCGAACGCGGTGGCGTCGACGGTGAAGAAACGGGCGTCGAAGCGCCGCGGCCGGCCCGGCGGGGTGATGGCGCGGAAGACGAATTCCATGCCGGCGCCGCTCGGCCGGAAGCCGGCGTCGAAGAAGCTGCGCCAGCTTTCGGACAGTCGCGCCGGCGCGGTGGAGGAGGCGGGCGCTTCTCCGGTCCGCAGGGCGAGCGCCTGGCCGGTTTCCTCCCAGAGCTCGCGGATGGCGGCGGCGACGAGGGCCTCGGGCAGCCCTGCGGCGGCATCGCGGGCCAGTCGCGCCATGCTGCGCGCATCGGGCAGGCGGACGAGCGGCACGGCGGCGTCCTCGGGATCGACCGCGCCGCCGGGGAAGACGAATTTTCCCGGCATGAAGGCGGCCTTGTGACCGCGCCGGCCCATCAGCACCCGCGGTTCGCCGTCTCCGTCACGCCTCAGGGCGATGACCGTGGCGGCATCGCGGATCGGCCTGTCGTCGCTCCTGTCCGCGCCGGTGCGGGGCCCTTCACCCTCTGTCATGCTGTCTCCTCGCCGATCGTCTCGCGCCCGGCCGATCATGGGATGCGGTGCGGGTCTTGTCCAGCGGGAAGGATACCCGCCCGGGGGCCGGAAGCCGGCCGGGATGGGGCAGGACGATGCGGGAGGCTGCGGCTCGGGACGGGGGTGCAGAGCGTTCGCGGTCGTCGTCCGGTTCGGGACAGGACGTATGCCGGCCCGCGATTTGGTGCCGGTCGTCCATGTGCAGGGGATGCTCCTGCAATAGGCAGGGCTCGAGCATCCAGGCTCCGCGAGCCGGGTCAGTCGTTCTCGCGCAGGGGGCGCTGAAGGAAGGCGGGGACATGATCGCCCATGCCTGTCACCTGCGACTGGCCGGGATTGGCGATGCCGGCGCCCTCGCCGCGCCGCGGTCGCCGCTCGCGCCGGGAGGGTTTGCGGGCCGTGGCGTCGTTCTGCGTCGGCTTCCGGCCTCGGCTCCGGCGCCGGGTGTCGGCGGCTGCGGACTCGGCGTTCCCGTCCGGGGAAGTGTCTGCCGCCGGTGCCGCGGCTTCGGCCGGGGGCGGGGCTGGTCTGTCGGCCGTGTCCTGCGGCGGTCGCGGTGCGTCGCTCGCAGCGGTGCCCGCGGTGTGCGTTGCGGCGTCGGTCGCCGTTTCGGACGCGGTGTCGGGCCGGGCGGACCCTTCTCCCGCGGCCTCGCTGCGCTTGCGGCCCCGTCCGCCGCGTCGGCGCCGGCGCTTGCGCGTGCTTGCCTTCTCTTCCGCGGTATTGCTTTCGGGGACGGGTTTCGCTTCCACGGCGGGGGTGCTCTCCGCCGCTTCTGCGTCCTTTGCGGGGCGCTTCCTGCCGAGGGGGTTCGGATGACGCGGGATCGGCTGGCCGATCATCTTCTCGATGGCGGCGACATGCTTCTCGTCCGCCGGGGTGGCGAGGGTATAGGCCGTGCCCTTGCGGCCGGCGCGGCCGGTGCGACCGATGCGGTGGACATAATCTTCCGCATGGGTCGGCACGTCGAAATTGAACACATGGGAGACGGCCGGAATGTCGAGCCCGCGGGCGGCGACATCGGAGGCGACGAGGAAGCGCAGCTCGCCGGCGCGGAAGGCGTCGAGCGTCTTCATCCGCAGGGACTGATCGAGATCGCCGTGGATCGGGGCGGCGTCGAGCCCGTGCTTCTTCAGCGAACGGGCGACGACATCGACATCGGCCTTGCGGTTGGCGAAGATGATGGCGTTCTTGAGCCCGTCGCCCTCCTCGCGGATGAGCGCCCGGAGCGCGGCGCGCTTCTCGGCGAAGGCACGGTCGCGCCGCGAGGGCGTGATCTCGACCAGGCGCTGGGTGATGTTCTCGCCGGTCGTGGCCTGACGCGCCACCTCGATGCGCACCGGATTGAAGAGGAACTCGTTGGTGATCCGCTGGATCTCGGGCGGCATGGTCGCCGAGAAGAACAGCGTCTGCCGGGTGAAGGGGGTGAGCTTGAAGATGCGCTCGAGGTCGGGGATGAAGCCCATGTCGAGCATGCGGTCGGCCTCGTCCACCACCATGATCTGCACGCCGGTCAGCAGCAGCCGGCCGCGCTCGAAATGGTCGAGCAGGCGCCCCGGCGTGGCGATCAGCACATCGACGCCGCGGTCGATCAGCCTCTCCTGGTCCTTGAAGCTGACGCCGCCGATGAGAAGCGCCTTGGTCAGCCGGGTGTATTTCGTGTAGATGTCGAAATTCTCGGCGACCTGGGCAGCCAGTTCGCGCGTGGGCGCCAGCACCAGCGAGCGCGGCATCCGGGCCTTGGCCCGGCCCCTTTGCAGCATGGTGATCATCGGCAGGGTGAAGGCGGCGGTCTTGCCGGTGCCGGTCTGGGCGATGCCGAGCACGTCGCGCCCCTCGAGGGCGGCGGGGATCGCCTTTTCCTGGATCGGTGTCGGGTGCTCGTAGCCGGCTTCCGCGACGGCCCGGAGGATTTCGGGAGGAAGGCCGAGATCGGCGAAGGTGGTCTTGTCACTCATGGGGTTCTTGCGTCCATTGGATGGGTCGGCCCCGGCGGTCGGGCCGTGCCGACGCGGCAGCCGGGCTGCCGCCGTTTCCGGGACGCATTTGCCGCGCGCCCCGCTCGATGCCGCCCTGTGCGGCAGGCCCGCCCTAGCCGAAAAGGCGACCGAGGTCAAATCGCGCCCCGCGGGCGCGGCCTTGCCGCAAGGCCCTTGCGGGAGAAACCGCCGCGCCGGTGCCGTCCGGTCTTTCGCCCCCCCCGGCGGGCAGGCCGGCGGAGAGATGCCTCAGACCATCGTTTCCTTGACGGCGCTGAGCGTCAGTTCGGGAAAGTCGCGCTCGATGCGGTCGATATCCCATTGCAGACGGGTCATGAACACCACGTCGCCGTCATTGTCGTGGGCGATATGGCCCTTGTTGGCGGCGATGAAGCGGTTCAGCACTTCCTCCGGCCCCGTCACCCAGCGGGCGGATGTGAACTGCGTCGGCTCGAAGCGCACCGGCAGCCCGTATTCGGCCTCGATGCGGCTCGCCAGCACGTCGAACTGCAACGGCCCGACCACGCCGACGATGAAGCCCGATCCCACCATCGGCTTGAAGATCCTGGCGGCGCCTTCCTCGGCGAACTGCATCAGCGCCTTCTCGAGATGCTTGGCCTTCATCGGATCGCCCGCCCGCACCGTCTGCAGGAGCTCGGGGGCGAAGGAGGGAATGCCGGTGAAGCGGATTTCCTCCCCTTCGGTCAGGCTGTCGCCGATGCGCAGCTGGCCGTGATTGGGAATGCCGATGATGTCTCCCGCCCAGGCTTCCTCGGCCAGCTCCCGGTCGGCCGCGAGAAACAGCACCGGATTGGCGATCGTCATCTGCTTCTTCGAGCGCACATGGGTGAGCTTCATGCCGCGGCGGAAATGGCCCGAGGCGAGGCGGAGGAAGGCCACCCGGTCCCGGTGTTTCGGATCCATGTTGGCCTGCACCTTGAAGACGAAACCCGTCACCTTCGGTTCGGCCGGCGAGACGGGGCGCGGCGTCGCCGGCTGCGGGCGCGGCGGCGGCGCATGGGCGGCGATCCCGTCCATCAGCTCGCGCACGCCGAAGGAATAGAGCGCCGAGCCGAACCAGATCGGCGTCAACGTGCCCTCGAGAAAGGCCTGACGGTCGAAGGGCGGCAGGAGCTCGCGGGCCATCTCGATCTCCTCGACGAGCTTCTCGAGCAGGGCCGCCGGCACGTGTTCGGCGAGGCGGGGATCGTCGAGTCCCGAGATCTCGATCGCCTCGGCCCGGATGTTGCGGTCGGCCCGCTCCATGATCAGCAGCCGGTCATGGACGAGATCGTAGCAGCCGACGAAATCGCGCCCCATGCCGATCGGCCAGGAGGCGGGGGTGACGTCGATCGCGAGGCTCTCCTGGATCTCGTCGATGATCTCGAAGACATCGCGGCTCTCGCGGTCCATCTTGTTGCAGAAGGTGAGGATCGGCATGTCGCGCAGCCGGCAGACCTCGAACAGCTTGCGCGTCTGGCTCTCGACGCCCTTGGCGCCGTCGATCACCATGATGGCGGCATCGACCGCGGTCAGCGTGCGGTAGGTGTCTTCGGAAAAGTCGGAGTGGCCCGGCGTATCGACCAGGTTGAAGCGTCTCCCGGCATAGTCGAAGGACATGGCCGAGGCCGAGACCGAGATGCCGCGCTCCTGCTCGAGCTTCATGAAGTCCGAGCGCGTGCGCCGCGCCTCGCCCTTGGCCCGCACCTGGCCGGCCATCTGGATCGCGCCGCCGTAGAGCAGGAACTTCTCGGTCAGCGTCGTCTTGCCGGCGTCGGGGTGGGAGATGATGGCGAAGGTGCGTCGCCGGGCGATTTCGGGCGGCAGGGCGGCTTCGGCCGGGGCGGCGGGCTCGGGCATGGGGGCGGCGTCCTTGTTCATGCGACGGCATATAGTGCCCCGGGAGGCGGGATGGAAGCGGCCATGCTCCGTTGCGGGCGGGCTGCGCCCGGCGGCCTCGGTTTGGTGCAGCACAAGGCATGGGCATCAAGATGGCGGCGTGGCGGGCGATGCCCTCCTGCTCGCGGAAGTTTCCATCCCATCACCCGGGCCCATCACCCCGGCCGTTGGCGCCCGCCGCTGCCGTCTTCGGAAACGGCGGAGCGTGCCCGTCATCCCTGCCGGGCCGCCGGGGCCACGAGATGGGCATAGCTGCGCAGCTCCTGTGCGCTGAGGGTGTGCATTTTCTCGAACCGCGTGTCTTCGCGAACGGCAAGCGGCCCTTCCCCCGGCATGGCCTCGACCGGCAGCCCCTCCACCTCGATCAGTGCCGGTCGGTCGGTGACGAGGGCGAAATATTCGGCCACCCCTCCCTCGAGCCTTGTGCCGATGCCGGCTTCGGCCAGATCGGCAAGGCGCGCGAGCACGTCGCCCCGGCCCTCCTTGCCCCGGATGCGCCAGTCGCGGAGGCGCACCCTGTGCCAGGGCGAGAGGGTGAGATCGTCCCTGTTCGAAAGGGTGCCGCGCGGCAGGAGGATCGGGGCGGCCTCGCCCAGAGCCGGCAGGGTGCGGCGGCGCATGTCGAGCAGGCGCACCGGCGCCCCGTCGGCCCCGGCCAGTGCCATGCCCGGCGTCAGCCTCTCCACCGGCACCAGCGCCCGGTCGGCGCGTCGGATGCGGCTGCCGCGGCGGAAGCCGTGGGGCAGGAGGTGACCGGCCGTGGTCTCCATGCGGGCGAAGACCCCGTCGGGCGGATCGATCCGTTCGAGCACATGGGGCGCGCCGGGGCGGAAGGGAGCCAGCGGCAGGATCAGTTCGATGCCCCGGGCGTGTGCGTTGGCGGGGGGGAAATAGAGAAGGGCGGCATCGATCGGGCGGCCATAGGGATCGAGAAAGGAAAGGCCCTGTTCGAGCCGGAGCACCTCCCCCTCCCGGCCGATCTGGCTGCCGCGGAGGATTTCGAGGGCGATGCGGCCGCGTGCGCCGGTCGGCAGCACGGGGCGGAACACGAGCCGCCGCGCCTTGGCGCGGGGCGAGAAGACGAATTCCTCGCCCGGTTCGAACGGCACGGGGAAATCGCACCAGCCATGCCGCGGATAGAGCCATTCGGGCACGAGCAGCGCCGCCGGATAGAGCACCGCCCGATCCGCCCGGCCGGCTACCGTCTTCTCGATGATCGACATGTACCCGCTTCCCGTGAATTCGCCCTGTTCGCTCCCCCGCCTGTCGGCGTTGGAGGTTCCAGTGGACCCGTTCGTCCACGGGAGAGTCAACTAGAGATGCTTCATGCCTATAAGGGGGCAGGAACATGGTGTTTTGGCGGAAAACGGCGGCAGACCGGCGGCATTTGTGATGCCGGGTCGCACGCGAGGGGGCGAATCACCCGGCGCCGCCCTTTCCCCTCTTTCGTTCGGAGAGGGGGTGATGGGCCTCGACCAGTTCGCGCAGCCGCTCCTCGAGCACATGGGTGTAGATCTCGGTGGTGGCGATGTCGGCATGTCCCAGAAGCAGCTGGATGGCCCGCAGATCGGCACCGCCCTCGAGAAGATGGGTGGCGAAGGCGTGGCGCAGCGTGTGCGGGCTGACGGCGCGGGGGTCGAGACCGGCGCGCCCGGCTGCCGTCTTCACCAGATGATACAGGCGGATACGGCTCAGATGCCCCTCCCTGCCGCGCGAAGGGAAGAGCCAGGGGCTGTTGCCGAGAGGGCCTTGGCGTCTGAGAGCGATCCAGCGATCGAGGCGGGTGCGGGCGTCGCTCGAGAGCGGCACCATCCGCTCCCTTCCGCCCTTGCCGCGCACATGGAGCATCTCGCGCGGGCCGGTCGCCGCCGCGAGGGGCAGGGCGACAAGCTCGCTCGCCCTGAGCCCCGTGGCGTAGAGCATGGCGAGGAGGCAGCCGTTGCGAACCCGGTCGGCCTCGCTCCGTCCGAGGGCGGCGCCGGCCTCGATCAGCCTGGATACCTCGTCGGGGGAGAGCGTCTTCGGAAGCGGCGGCCGCGGCCGCGGCGGGGTGAGGGCACGGGTCGGATCGTCCTGCCGGATCCCTTCCTCCCAGAGAAAACGATGGAAGCGGCGGATGGCGGAAAGGCGGCGGCTGCGGGTCGCCGTGCTCAGTCCGAGATCGACGAGGCGGGCGAGCCAGCGCTCGATGTCCCCGCGCGTGGCCGTGCGTGGATCACTTCCCTTGCGGGCGAGAAAGCCGGTGTAATCCTCGAGATCGCGGCGATAGGCCAGCAGGGTGTTGAGCGCCGCTCCGCTTTCGGCGTGCAGTGCCTCGAGGAAGGTCTCGATCAGCCGCTCGGCGGTCATTGCGCCGGTGCGGAGGGAGGGGCGGCCGGCAGGGCGGTGCCGCCTGCGCCGGGGCGCGGAGCGAGCAGCAGAAGGTCGAGGGCGGTCTTGCGGGCGGCTCCCTCGAAGCCGGCGCGGCGCAGCGCCTTCAATCCCCGCGTCACCGCGACCGGATCGAGCGGCGGGGTGCCGGAGAGGGCAACGATTCCGTCGAGCACCGCAAGGCCGAGCGAGGCTTCCGGCCCGTTCTCCTCCGCGGGCGTTCGCAGCGGCGGCTGCCGGTCGGCGGGGGCGGGTGCCGGCAGGCTGCGATGCGGCAGGGCCGAAGAGGGGGCAGGGCGCGTGAGCGCGCCGCGGGCGAGGGACGGCACGCTTTCGCTGCGGGCGAAGGCGCTGGCGACGGCTTCGCCCAGGGCGCCGAATTCGGCCGGGGGCTGGGGTGGCGTGAGGCCGTCATGAAGGGCGAGGAGAAAGGCGGTGCGCGGGTCGGCGAGCCGTGGCCGGAGCCAGCGGGGCAGGGGGGTGTCATGGGCCAGGAGCAGCAGCTCGCGCAGGCTGGCGCGGGCCTCGGCTCCGTCGATCGGTCCGAGAGCGACGAGCCGGGGCGCCGCCGCTCGGGCGAAGGCCGGCCCGAGCCCCGCCCGCCGCATCGCCCGCCACAGGGGCGGCAGACGCTCGGCGACCTTGCTCCGGTCGGCCGCGATCAGCGCCCGGTCGAGCGCCTGCACCATTTTCACCCGGTCCCACACCCCGCCCGAGGCAGGCGGGCGGCCCTCCATGTAGAGGGCCATCATCCGGTTCGGATCCGAGGCATGGGCCCGGGCCAGCCGCTCGGCCGCCGCGAGCCGGCGCCGCCATGGCTGATGGGGCTGGAGATCCCAATGGGCGAAGGCGAGAGGGAGCGATTCGGGCCGGGGCAGATCGAGGATCTCGCGCATGACGAATTCGAGCGGCGTGAGCGGCTCGGAAGGGGGTGGCTTCGGAGCGTCGCCATAGGCCACGGGATCGAGGAACAGGGCGATCAGATCGGCCTGCGGCCCCGAGATCAGCCCCAGCGTCTCGGCCGTGGTGAAGGTGACGACGGCTGCGTCATACTCCCCCGTGCGCGACAGGCAGAAGATCCGTGCCGGCAGGGCGGTGGAAAGTCCCGGCTGGAGCCGGAGCGCCGAACAGGCCCGATCGACCTGGCCGAGCAGGAGCGAGGCGTCGAACCAGCGGCGGAACAGCGCGGGTTCCTCCGGGCCGGCACGCTCGAGGAGCCCCTGCGCCTCCTCCACCATGCCGCGCTCGAGGAGCTTGTCCACCCGGGCAAGAAGAAGCGCGGCCGGCGGCTCGCGCCCGGCCGGGGGTGTCATCTCGGCGACGAGGATTCGCCGCAGCAGCCCCATGAGGGCGGGAGAGGCCAGGGGTGTGCTGCGCGTGATGCGTGCGATGACGGCCGCGCGCGGGGCGTCTGCCCAGAAATCCGGCGGCAGGCCGGCCTGCACGGCCGCGACGAGCCCGACCCCGTCCTTGCGGGCCGGGCCGATCGGAGCACTTTCGATCGGCGCCTCGTCGGGGATTTCCGGCAGGAACCGCACCCCGTCATGGATCCCTTCCCCGCCGGGGGCGGTCATGGTCGGCGGCTCCTCCGCGGCCGGTTCCTCTTGCAGGGGGCGGGTGCCGGGAGAGGAGGGTGCGGGCCGCTCCTCCGAAGGAGGGGATGCGCGCACCGTGTCGGACAGCCAGTCGATCGCCGAGCGCGGCGGCGCGGCGCGTGCCGCGCCCCCCCCGGCCAGGGCGGCGGCCGCGATCCCCGCGAGGATCATGCCGTGGAGGTGGCGAGCATGACGGATGCGTCGGGCCATGGGGGCTCCCGGAAGGAAGGATCAGTCGAGCGGGATCGTCAGCACCTCTTCGCGTTCCTGCGGCTCGGGGCCGAGATCGCCGAGATAGGCATAGGCCGTCAGGGCCAGAAGAGCGGCCACGGCCAGAAGGAGCACGAATTTCGTCAGCCGTTTCATCCGAGCCTCTTTCTTCTTTCCTTGCGCTTCTTCTCTCGCGTTGCCGCCTCGGGGCGCTTCGGTCCGGTGGACGGGCCGACGGGCGGGCCGGGTCCACCGCCATCCTATTGGAAGCGGCGGGCGGGGGAAAGCGCCGGAGCGGGCGATGCACGAAGTTGTGCGGGCTTTCGCTTCGCCGGGGCGGGCCGGTGGGGCTTCGCCATTGCCGCCACCGGCAAGATGTGATTCATTGTGCCGACCATTTCAGGAAGGCACCGGCGGCCGATGGAACGAGGAGAGAGGGCAGAGCGGTTGCGGCGGACGGTGGCCCTCGTGGGCATGCCGGGGGCCGGCAAGACCTCCGTCGGCATGGCGCTGGCGCGGCTTCTCGCAGCCCCCTTCCTCGATACCGACCGCGAGATCGAAGCCGCCGCCGGCCGTACCATCGCCGAGATTTTCGCCGAACAGGGCGAGACCTTCTTTCGCGATCGGGAAACGCGGGTGCTGCGCCGCCTTCTCGGCGGGCCACCGGCCATTCTCTCGACCGGAGGCGGCCTCTGGCTGCAGCCCGACAACCGGGCGCTCATCGCCCGCCACGGCGTATCGGTCTGGCTCGATGCCGATCTCGATCTCCTGTGGGAGCGGGTGAGGCGCAAGGACACGCGTCCGCTTCTGCGGACCGGGGATCCTCGCGCCACGCTTGCCCGGCTTCACGAGGAGCGGGTGCCGCTCTACCGGATGGCCGACATCCGGGTGAAGGCGGCGCCGGGGCTCACGGTGGACGAGATGGCCCGCCGCGTGCGCGACGCCCTGCGCGCCCATGCCGATCACGACCGCACCCCCGTTCTGGAGACGGCCCCATGAATCGCGACACCCTCCCCCCGGGCGATCCCCTTTCCGACCGGCTCCCCCCCTCGGCCGCTGCCGACCCTGCGGTCGAGACCGTGCATGTGCCGCTCGGGGGCAGGGCCTATGACGTGCGGATCGGCCACGGGCTCCTGGCGCGGGCCGGGGAGGAAATCGCCCCGCTCCTAGTGCGGCCGAAGCTGTTTGTCGTCACCGAGGAGAATGTCGCCGCGCTCCATCTCGCGGCTCTCGATGCGGGGCTCGCGGCCGCGGGCATCGCGGCAGAGGTGCTGACCCTGCCGCCCGGCGAGGCGACCAAGAGCTGGCGTCATCTCGAGCGGACCGTCGAGTGGCTGCTCGAGAAGAAGGCCGAGCGGGGCGACATGGTGGCGGCTTTCGGTGGCGGGGTGATCGGTGATCTGGCAGGTTTTGCCGCCGCCATCCTGCGCCGGGGCGTGCGCTTCGTGCAGATCCCGACCACTCTGCTTGCGCAGGTGGACAGTTCGGTCGGCGGCAAGACCGGCATCAACTCGCCGCAGGGCAAGAACCTCGTCGGCGCCTTCCATCAGCCGTCCCTCGTTCTGGCCGACATCGGCGTGCTCGAGACATTGCCTTCCCGCGATCTTCTCGCAGGTTACGGCGAGGTGGTGAAATACGGGCTTCTGGGCGACGCCGCCTTCTTCGGCTGGCTCGAGGAATACGGACCGGCCCTTGCGGCGGGGCAGAGGGCGGTGCGGTCGCTGGCGGTGCGCCGGTCGGTCGAGATCAAGGCCGGGATCGTCGTCCGCGACGAATACGAGGCGGGGGAGCGGGCGCTGCTCAATCTCGGTCATACCTTCGGCCATGCCCTCGAGGCGGCGACGGGCTATTCGGACCGGCTCCTGCACGGCGAAGGGGTGGCGATCGGCTGTGCGCTGGCCTTCGAACTCTCCGCCCGTCTCGGTCTGTGCGCGCAGGAGGCGCCCAGCCGGGTGCGCCAGCATCTCGAACGCATGGGCATGAAGCGGTCGCTGGCCGACATTCCCGGCGATCTGCCCGATGTCGAGGGGCTGATCGCGCTGATGATGCAGGACAAGAAGGTTCGGGGCGGCAAGCTGCGTTTCGTGCTGGCCCGCGACATCGGGGCGGCCTTCGTCGCCGAGGACGTGCCGCTCGAGGCGGTGCGGGCGCTCCTGGTCGACGAGTTGGCCCTTGCGAAAGGGCACTGATGCCATGTCGGCGCCCGGTTCAGGCCATCACCATGTCCGAAATGCATTCATGATCGATTTGTGGCAATGTGAGGTGCGAGCCGGCACCCGGCCCGGCAAGGGAAGGGGAAGGCGGCACGGAAAGGGCGATTTCTTCGGGCCAGGCTCCCGCGATCGGTCCTGGCAACGGTATTAACCTTGTGTTCAGGTGTTTCGTGCATGCGGGTGACATGGACATGATGACGAGAAGCGGGGGAGCGACGGCTCTCGCGGGCCGGCAGGCCGAGATCGGGGCGCTGTGGCGGGCGCTGCGGGCACGGGCGATGCTGGCACCTGCGATCAGCGTGCTTTTCGGTGAGGACCCGCATCGCGCCGAGGATTTTTCCTGCGAGGACGAAGGCTTCCTGCTCGATTTTTCCAAGACCCATATCGACCGGCCGGCCCTCGGTCTCCTGTTCGATCTGGCCGAGCGCATGGAGCTGGCTGCCCGTCGGGCGGCGCTCTTTGCGGGCGAGCCCGTCAATCTCAGCGAAGGCCGGCCGGCGCTGCACATGGCGCTTAGGGCCGGTCCGCAAGCCGATTATGCGGTCGATGGCAGGCCGGTCATGCCCGCCATCCTCGCCGAACGGGCGCGGGTGGCACGCTTTGCCGAGGATGTGCGCACCGGCCGCTTTCGCGGTGCCGACGGCCGGCCGATCCGCGCCGTCGTCAATGTCGGCATCGGCGGCTCCGATCTCGGCCCGCGGATGCTGTGCCGGGCGCTCGGGGCCTTTGCCGACGGACCCGAGATCCGCTTCCTGGCCAATATCGACGACGGTGCCTTCAACGAGGCCTTTCAGGGGCTCGATCCGGCCGAGACCCTGGTTCTCGTCTCCTCCAAGAGCTTCACCACCCCCGAAACCCTCGACAATGCCCGGGCCGCGAAGGCGTGGCTGCGCTCGGGAATGGCGGCCGAAAGGATCTCCGGGCATCTCGTGGCGCTCACCAGCCGGCCGGAGAAGGCGGCGGCCTTCGGCGTGTCTGCCGGGCAGATCTTCACCTATGGCGATTATGTCGGCGGGCGCTATTCGGTCTGGGGGCCGGTCGGTCTGCCGCTGATGCTGGCGATAGGGGCCGAACGTTTCGGCGAATTTCTTGCCGGCGGCGCGGCGATGGACCGGCATTTCCGCACTGCTCCCATGGAGAGGAACCTGCCGGTGCTCCTCGCCCTCACCGGCATCTGGCACGGCAGCGCCTGTGGCCACCCATCGCGGGCCGTCATTCCCTACAGCGAGCGGATGCGCCTTTTCGCCTCCCATCTCCAGCAGCTCGAGATGGAATCGAACGGCAAGGGGGTGAGTGCCGAGGGGGCTCCGCTCGAGGCCCATTCGGGCATGGCGGTCTGGGGGGACCGGGGCACCTCGGCCCAGCACGCCTTCTTCCAGCTCTTCCATCAGGGCACCCATGTGATCCCGGTCGAATTCATCGTGCCCGTGGCCCCCGAAGCGGATCGCGTGCGCGATTGCGACTGCCACAACAAGCTTCTCGCCAACGCCTTCGCCCAGGCCGAGGTGCTGGCCTTCGGCTCCGACGATGCCGAATTGCGCCGCCGCCTGGAGGCCGAGGGCGTGCCGGCCCATCGCATCGAGCAGGAAATCGCCTGGCGCCGCTGCCCGGGCAACCGGCCCTCGGTCATGCTGCTGATGGAGCGGCTCGACCCCGAGATGATGGGGCGGCTCCTGGCGCTCTGGGAACACCGGGTTTTCGTCGAGGCGATGCTGCTCGGCATCAACCCCTTCGACCAGTGGGGCGTCGAACACGGCAAGAAGATCGCCGAGGCGCTCTTTCCGTTCCTCGACGAGGAAGCGCCCGACGAGGACCGGCTGGCCGCGCTCGACCCTTCGACGCGCCGGCTGATACGGGCTTCGCGGCGCTGGCTCGGAAAGGGGATGCCCGCCGGATCGTGATGCCATGCCGGCTCGGGCCGGGCCGTTGCGCAGTCTTTCCGCGATGCCGCGTCCGGCGGTGCGCCTTTCGTCGTCCGGTGATGCTCTCGGGGCGATCGTTTCGTGACGGCAGGGGGGCGTTGCCGTGGGCGTTCGGGCGAACGGCCCGAAGGGCGCTGCCCCCTTCCGCGGCGGCAGGCGCGGGATCCGGCCCCGCCGGTGCGGGTCGGGCCGTGTCGAACGGGCCGGGCAGGTGCGGAGCGCGTCACGGTCACCGGAAGATCGGCAGATCCCCGACCGTGCCGAGGATGGCGCGTCCCTTCCGGCATGGAGAGGAAAGGAGGAAGGCGGCGGGCAGGATCGGCCCGGTCGAACGGGTGGCCTTTCCTGTGCATGTCGGCTATGCGGCGTGCTCTCGGTCGTCGGGGCGGAAGACGCGGGCGTGCGGGGAGCCGAACGCCCGCTCACCGCCAGAGCCAGACGCCCTCTCACCGCCAGAGCCAGGCCCATGAGGCGAAGGCCCCCTGGAGCCTGGCGATGAAGCGGTGTCCCGGCCTCGTCGGCCAACCCTCGCCGCGGGCAAGGCGCCACAGCACGTCCTCGACCGCGACCACGCTGCCCGTCAGCGGGTCGAAATAGCGCGGATAGTCGATGAGGGCGGCATGCACGAGACCGGCCAGCGGCACGGGCCGCCGCCTCCGCGTCGGCACGGGGCCGAGATCGCGTGTGAGTCCCCAGCCGGCATAGAAGGGCGCGCCGAGCGTGACGACGGGCCGGCCGTGGAGCAGCGCCTCGAACCCGGTCAGCGAAGTGATGGTCCAGACCTCGTCCACCTGCGCGAGGAGCCGCGCCGGATCGGCGCCGGTGACCACGAGATCGGCCAGTCGCCGCAGCGCGTCCGGGGCGATCCTGCCGGCACGAAGCCCCGCTTCGACATCGGGATGGGGCTTGTAGACGATGAAGGCTCCGGGTCGGGCGGCGCGCACCGCCTCGAGCAGCTCCCGGTTGGTGCGCACCTCGCCCGCTCCGCGGAGGATCGCGGCGTCGTCCTCCACCTGCCCCGGCACGAGGATCACCGGTCGCCCCGTCTCCTTCGGCAGGGTGACGGGTGCGCCGAGATTGTATTTGCTGAGGCCGAGATCGACGATCGCCCGGCGCAGCCGCTCGGCCCGTGCGAGGGCGGTTTCGGGCAGATCGGGCGCGGCGGCGATCAACGTCTCGAGCCGCGAGGGGCGGGCGGGGTCGTAATAGATGCCGCGATCGTCGAGCACGAGCGAGAGCGGCGGCACCAGCGCGGCGCCCAGCCCCGTCGAGCGCAGGAACCCGTCCTCGACCCGCCGGAGCGGCACATCCGCCAAGCGGGCCGCCTCCTCGAGCGCGGGGGTCGCCGCCCGGGCCCAGACGAGGAGCGGGCGGCCCTCTCGCGCCGCCGCCCTCACCGCCCGGCGGGGATCGTCGATGAAGCGGGGCGGCCGGCCCGCGGGAGGGGTGAAGATGGCGGCGATGAAGCGCCGCTTCCACAGCCGCATCCCGTGGGCGACGTAACCGGTCCGGTCCTGACGGAAGGCCCCGACCCGTGCTTCCAGTTGGTCGATCACCCGTTCGAGCGGGCAGATCTCGCCCCGCACCGGATCGTGCCAGAGCGGTGCGAGGATCATCGCGGCGGCGAAGAGCGCCTCGGGCGAGAGCGCGCGGCCGCGCCGGTCCGGCACCGGGCCGCGATCGTCGCTGAGGTGCCAGCCGGCATGAAAGGGCGCTCCGAAGAGCACGGGGCGATGACCGGCGAGGATGGCCTCGAAGCCGAGTTGCGAAGAGACGGCATAGACCTTTCCGGCCCGCTCCAGAAGCCGCCACGGCGAGACGGGCTCGCGCAGCACGATCACGCGGTCGGGCAGGGCGTCGAGATCGAAATGGCCCGGTCGGCCGCCTGCCGCCGTCTCGGGATGGAGCTTGAGAAGGACGGGCCGGCCGGGGTTCTCGTCGAGCGCGGCTTCGAGCATGCGGGCGAAGGCTTCCCTGCCGATGCCGCCATGGGTGACGGATGCGTCTCCCGCGAGCTGATCGACCACCAGCACGAAGCCCGGCTCGGGCAGCGGCGCGGCCGGATCGTGGGCGTTGTATTTCGAGAGATCGGCCCGGCGCAGCCGGGCGATGGCCGCGCGCGCGCGCGCGAGGAGCGGCACGTCGAAAGGGTGCGTGGCGAGGATCCGCTCGATGCGGGAAGGGGAGCGGGGGTCGTAATGCACCCCGAGATCGTCGAGCAGGAGCCCCGGCGGCGGTTCGCGGCCGATGGCGGCCGGGTGGATGGAACGGAGGAACGGATCTTCGGCGGTGACGAGGGGAAGGCCGCGCCGCACCGCCAGGCGGCGGCCGCGCCGCGAGGGGGGGCGCCGCCCCCATACGAGCACGGCATCCCCCGGCCGGGGCAGGCCGAAGCGCAGCGAGATGCCGGCCGCGCGGAGGATCTCCCGCAGGCGCCGCTCGCGCCAGAAACCGCCCGACAACGCGACGAGGCGGTGCGGGAGATGCGCCACCGCCGCGTTGACCGGCCGCTCGGGCGTCATGACTATTGGGTCGCGCCCTTGATGGTGTTGACCGATCCGGTCGTCGAGGAAAGCGCCGTCAGCACCTTCTTCCACTGCACGAAGGGCGCCTCGGTGACGTAGAGGATGTCGCCGTCGCGGATCAGGAAGTCGCGGGCGAGGAACATGCCGTTGGGGCGGGTGAGATCGAGCACGTAGATGAACCGCTGCGTGCCCCTGAGGTCGTTGCGGCCGAGCACGGCGCGAGCCACTTCCTCGGGCTCGTAGCGCAGCACGAACACGCCCTTCGGGTCGGCCAGGAGCGGGTTGAGCCCGCCGATCTGTGCAATGGCCTCGAGGGCCGAGAGGGTCGGCGTCTGGAACTTGACGAGAGCCTGCTGGCCGGTGGCCCCGAGCACGACGAAGCGGCGGTCGTCGACATCGACGAGAATCTTGTCGCCGGGTCTGAGAGCGATGTCGAGACGGGGATCCTCGTAGAGATCCTTCAGCCAGACCGACCCCTTGTGCCGGCCCCGCGTCAGGGTGACCTTGGCCATTTCCGGCTGCACCGTCACCCCGCCGGCCTTGGCCAGCATCGAAGCGAGGGTGCGGGTGCCGTGCTGGATCGGATAGACCCCCTGCCCGGCTACCGCCCCGAGAATCGTCACCGTGCCGCTCTTGTCGGTCAGATGGCGGACGATGATCTGCGGATCCGGCGTCTGGGCGTCGAGCTTGCGGGTCAGGAGCTGGCGCACCTCGTCGGGCGTCTTGCCGGCCACGCGGATCCGCCCGGCATAGGGAACGAAGATGAAGCCGTCGCTGTCCACCTGCAACTCGTTGATCTGGGAGATGTTCTGCCCCTTGAAGCCGAGAAGCGGCGTGTCGCTGTTCTCCCAGATGGTGAGCTGGAGCAGATCGCCCGGCCGGATGATGTCGGCATTTATCTTCGCGGCCCTGAGGAAGCGCGGATCCCAGCCGCGGGCCTTGACGCCGCTCGTGACCTTGGTCACCCGGTCGTTGACCTCGAGGACATAGGCGTCCCCCTTGCGCTGCACCGAACCTGCGAAGATCTCCGCCCTGGTCGGCCCCGATCGGGGCAGGCCGCAGCCGCCAAGCGCGAGGGAGAGAACGATCATGGCCGCGATGCCGGCCTTGCCCATGGGTGTCACTGCCGCCTCACCGGTTTCCTGCCGCGGGGAACGCGCCCCCGTCATTGCCTCATCCTTTCCGGCAGGGAAATCTTCGGCGCCCCTGCCGGCATCTGCCCGACGGGCCCTTCAGGGCCTCTCTTGCGTGCCGGTGGACCCGGCATCAGGAGCGATACTAGCCAAGCTCGAAAGGAAAAGCCAGTTTTTCCTTTTCCTTCCCCAGGGCGCTCGCAGACGGCGGCGTTCCTCGAGATCGTGAACGGCGGATCGGTCACGGCCGCTGCGCGAAGCACTGCGGGGAGCCTGCGGCTCTTTCCCCGTTTGCGGGGGCGACGGCGTTTTCCGGGCGTTGTCGCCCGGTTTCCTCCCGCTCCCCGTTCGATGGACGGGGCAAGGGGAGAGCGTGCCATGTGGCGGGGAAGGGGCATGCGCTCCCCGCCTTCCCGCTCCTGCAACGGGCGCGCTTCCTTTCCCGGAGAGGAGAGCGGGGGCAACAAGGGAGCCGGCATTCCCGAGAGGAGGCGCCGCCATCGTCTCGCCCGGCCGGTTCATCCGGTCGGGGCGCCTGCCGCCGCGGCCTCAGCCGTGGATGAGGCGCAAGGGCTGGTGCATGCGGGCGTTGCGCCGCGCGAGGGCGTCATAGGGGTCTTCGGGGGCGAGGATCATGTCGGCGAGCCGTGGGATCAGCCGCTCGCGCGAACGGCGCGAATAGAAGCCACCCGGCACCTGCGAGGTCGCGAGGAGGAAGCGGCGATAGTCGCGATAGGCCCGCGTGTCGGGATGTCGCGGATCGGCGAAGAACTCGGCAAGCGGCTGGTCGGAGACGAGCTCGGGCTTGTCATAGACCGAGCGGCCGAGGGCCTTGAGCGGCAGGCCGCGCCACAGCGCCTGCTGGGCGGCGGTCGAATTGACGGTGACGACCGAACGGGCATGGTCCAGCATCTGGGCGAGCTTGCCGCCCGGGACGAAATGCACCCGCTCGGCGATGCCGGCTTCCTGCGCCGCCCGGCGGATCGTGGCCGGCAGGTTCTCGCGCCCGTCGTCGAGCGGGTGCGCCTTGAAGACCAGGAGGTGGTGGGGCGGGGCGCCCTCGGCGAAAGCGGCGATCACTTCCCGGCAGTATTCGCCCATCGAGGCGAAGGGGCTGTGGGCGCGGAAGGAGGCGTCATGGCTCAGTTGCAGGAGCGCCAGATGATAGGGCTGCCCGGTGCGTCGTACCCGCCGCACCGCCCGCCGCCGCGCCAGCGCCGCCAGGGGCAGGGCGAGGAACTTGCGAAGGTTGAGCCGGGCTTCGCGGGCCACGGAAATGTCGCGGTGACTCTGCCAGTGGGGATAATGGCGATTGCGCATCAGGATCTGCCAGTGATAGACCGCGCCGTGCCAGGCATGGGCCTTGAGATCGCCCCAGCGGGCCGGCGCCGCGGGCAGATCGGCCTCCGGGTCGGGCAGGAGGGCCTGCATCCGGGCGATGCTCAGCTCCATCAGGCGGGAGTTGCCGTTGGTGCCGCCGCGTTCGTAGGTCACCCAGTAGGGGCGGAGATAGCCTTCCTCGAAACAGTGCGCGACGATGCCGAGGCGTTCGGCCAGGCGGACCGCCTCGGCATGGATGGGGCGCGAATCGCCGTAAAGGACGATGTCGGTCACCCGCTCGTCATGCAGATGGGTGCGCAGGAATTCGGGCCATTCCTCGAGCGGGGCGCGAAAGGCCGTGAAGCTTGCCTGATCGGGCCAGTAATGGGCGTCACCCTGGTTGAAGCCGATCTTCCCGATGCGGGCTCCGGCGCGCGCGAGCACCTGCGCCAGCTCGTGGAAGAAGGGGCCGTGCGGGCCCTGGAGAAAGACGAAATGCCGCCCCTCTCCCGAAAAGCGGCCGGAAGGGGATGCGCTGCGGGAGGACCGGGGGGGAGTGAATGACGTTTTCATGCGGGGCACTCCGGACGGATACACGATACGATACACGATCACATGGCACTGATACACGATCATGCGGTGGCGCGCCAACGGCTGCCGTGTGCCGATGGGAATCACGCGATTGCGTGCATCTGCATTCTTGTCGCCGATAATGGCAGGAATATGGACGGAAGAGAGAGGGGCCGTGCCGCATGTCGGCATTCACGCCCTGTGGCGGGCGGGGCGGGCCTTGCCGGGGGGCAGGGGAATGTCTAGGTGAAGAGGGCCGGGCGCGGCGCGGCCGCAGCCGGGGCGCAGGAGGAGACCGGAGCCATGTTCACGGGTATCGTCACCGATGTCGGCACGATCCTCGCCACGAGGAAGCAGGGCGACATGCGGGTGCGCATCGCCACCCGTTACGACCCTTCCGGCATCGATCCGGGAGCATCGATCGCCTGCGACGGGGTCTGTCTGACGGTGGTGGATCGCGGTTTCCTCGACGAAGCGGCGGATGCGCCGGCGGGCATGGCCGGGTGGTTCGATGTCGATGTCTCGGCCGAAACCCTCGCCCGCACCGCCATCGGCCGGGGGCCGAAGCCCTGGGCGGCGGGTCGGCCCGTCAATCTCGAACGGGCGCTGCGGGTGGGAGACGAGCTCGGCGGGCATATCGTCTCGGGGCATGTGGACGGGGTGGCCGAGGTTGTCGCCCTGGCGCCCGAGGGCGACAGCCTTCGCGTCACCCTGCGCGCGCCCGAGGCGCTCGCTCCCTTCATCGCCCCCAAGGGTTCGGTGGCGCTCGACGGCACCTCGCTCACGGTCAACGAGGTCGAGGGATGCACCTTCGGCATCAACCTCATTCCCCATACCCGCGCGGTCACGCGCTGGGGGGCGGTGGAGAAGGGCGACCTCGTCAACCTTGAAGTGGATACGCTGGCGCGCTATGTCGCCCGTCTTCATGAATGGCAGAGGCGGTGAGTCCATGACAGGGGAATTCGACAGGGACGCGCTGGCGCAGGCCATCTCGCCGATCGAGGAGATCATCGAGGAGGCGCGCAACGGGCGCATGTTCATCCTCGTCGATCACGAGGACCGGGAGAACGAGGGAGATCTCGTCATTCCGGCGCAGATGGGCACGCCCGAAGCGATCAACTTCATGGCCACCCACGGCCGCGGGCTCATCTGCCTTGCGCTCACCGGCGAGCGGATCGACGCGCTCGGCCTGCCGCTGATGAGCCAGAACAACGCCTCGCGGCACGAAACCGCCTTCACCGTCTCGATCGAGGCCCGCGAGGGCGTGACGACGGGCATCTCCGCCCATGACCGGGCGCGGACCATCGCCGTGGCCATCGACCCGCTCTCGGGGCCGCAGGACATCGCCACGCCCGGCCATGTCTTCCCGCTGCGGGCGCGCGAGGGGGGGGTGCTGGTGCGGGCCGGGCATACCGAGGCGGCGGTGGACATCGCCCGCCTCGCGGGGCTCAACCCTTCGGGCGTGATCTGCGAGATCATGAACGAGGACGGCACCATGGCCCGCCTGCCCGATCTCGCCGCCTTCGCCCGCAGACACGGCATGAAGATCGGCACCATCTCCGATCTCATCGCCTATCGGCTCCGGCACGACAATCTCGTCAACGAGATCGACGTGCGCCATGTCACCTCCGAGTTCGGCGGCGACTGGATCATGCGCACCTTCCGGGACGAGGTGGACGGGGTCGAGCATGTGGCGCTGACCAAGGGCGACGTGGCCGCCGAAGGGCCGGTGCTGGTGCGGGTGCATGTGGTCAGCCCCCTCGAGGACATTCTCGGCCTGGCTCCCGGCCGGGCCGGCAATGCCGGCTGCGCCCTGCGCGAGATCGCCCGCGAGGGGCGCGGCGTCTTCGTGCTCCTGCGCGAGACCCAGAAGGCGGTGAACCCGGGCGAGGCGCCCGACACGCTGCGCCAATACGGCATCGGCGCCCAGATCCTCCATGCGCTCGGCGTGCGGGAGATGGAACTGCTGACCAATTCGCCTGCGCCGAAACTCGTCGGCCTCGAGGGGTTCGGGCTCTCGATCGCCGGCACGCGGCCGATCCCGAGTTGCGATCCGCACATTCCCGAAGACGCCCAGGGCTGAGCCCCGGAAGGCCACAAGCCCGCCTGCATCGACAAGGAGCCAGACATGGCCGCCGAAGAAGAACATCACATCCTGCCCCTGCCGGCGCTGGAGACGCCGCCGCGGCTGCTTCTCGTCGTCGCGCCCTATTATCGCGACATCGCCGACATGCTGATCGAGGGGGCGCGGCGCACGCTCGAGAAGGCAGGCGCGCGACACGAGATCGTCGAGGTGCCGGGGGCGCTGGAGATTCCGCCGGCGATCCGCATCGCCTCCCGTGGCGGGGATTACGACGGTTTCGTCGCGCTCGGCTGCGTGATCCGCGGCGAGACCACCCATTACGAGATCGTCTCCGGGCAGAGCTCCGAAGGGCTGATGCTGCTGGGGCTCGAGGGGCAGGCGATCGGCAACGGCATCCTGACGGTGGAGAACCGGCTTCAGGCGGAAGTGCGGGCCGACCCGGCCGGCGGCGACAAGGGCGGCGGGGCCGCGGCCGCGGCGCTGCACCTCATCGCCCTGCGGACGCGCCTTGGCGGCTCGCGGCGCGGCATCGGCTTCAGACCGGGCGGCGAGGAGATCCGCCTCGCCGGAGAAGGGGATGAGGCGTCCTCCGCTTCCCGTGCTTTCGCGCCTCGCGGCAGGGGGGTGGGGCGATGAGCGCCGCCGCCGCGCATGAGGGGGCGGAGGAACGACCGCGCTTCAACCGCCGCGAACGCACCGCTGCGCGCTTCTTTGCCGTCCAGGCCCTTTTCCAGATGGAAGCGGGAGACGATCCCCTCGGCAAGGTGCTCGAGGAGTTCGAGACCTGGCGCATCGGCCAGGAACTCGACGGCGCGCCGGTGCGCGACGCGGACCGCACCCTGTTCCGCACCCTCGTGAAGGGGGCGATCCGGCATCAGACGCGGATCGACCGGCTGACCGACCGCCTTCTCAAGGAAACCTGGCCCCTGGGGCGCATCGACCCGACCTTGCGGGCGATCTTCCGTGCCGGCGGCGCCGAGCTGATCGAAACCGGAACGCCGATTCCGGTCGTGATCTCCGAATATGTCGAGATCGCCCGCGACTTCTTCCCCGAGGGCCGCGAGCCGGCGATGGTCCATGCCGTGCTCGACCGCGTCGCCCATGCGGTGCGCGACGAGGAGACCGCCGCGCCATCGACCCCGGCGCCCGACGCCCCGGCCGCCGATATGTCCGACAAGACGAGCGAGTAGCCCGCCATGACACGCACACTCATCACCTCGGCCCTGCCCTACATCAACGGCATCAAGCATCTGGGCAATCTCGTCGGTTCGCAGCTGCCGGCCGATCTCCACGCCCGCTATCTGCGGGCGCGCGGCCATGAGGTGATGTTCGTCTGCGCCACCGACGAGCACGGCACTCCCGCCGAGCTGGCCGCGGCGAGGGCCGGCAAGCCGGTCGATGAATATTGCGCCGAGATGCACGAGGTGCAGGCCGATCTCGCCCGGCGCTACGGCCTGTCCTTCGACTGGTTCGGCCGATCCTCCTCGCTCGAGAACCACCGTCTCACCCAGCATCTGGCGGTGAAGCTGTGGGAGAACGGCTTTCTCGAGATGCGCACCGAGCGGCAGTTCTATTCGGTCGAGGACGGGCGCTTCCTGCCGGATCGCTACATCGAGGGCACCTGCCCCAATTGCGGCTATGAACGGGCCCGCGGCGACCAGTGCGAGGAATGCACCAAGCAGCTCGAGCCGACCGATCTCATCGATCCGCGCTCGGCGATCTCGGGCTCGACGAGGCTCGAGCTCCGGGAGACGCGCCATCTCTACCTTCTCCAGTCGAAGCTTGCCGGCGAGATCGAGGCCTGGATCGACAGCAAGGACGACTGGCCCACCCTCACCGTCTCGATCGCCCGGAAGTGGCTGAAGGAAGGTCTGCGCGATCGCGGCATCACCCGCGACCTCTCCTGGGGCGTGCCGGCCCAGTTTCCCGGCGCGCCGTGGGAAGGCATGGAAGGCAAGGTCTTCTATGTGTGGTTCGATGCGCCGATCGAATACATCTCCGCCACTGCCGAGAAGGCCCATGCCGAGGGGTGTGGCGAAGAGGCGTGGCGGCGCTGGTGGCGGCGCGACGAGGGGGCCGACGCGGTGCGCTACATCCAGTTCATGGGCAAGGACAACGTGCCCTTCCACACCCTGTCCTTCCCGGCGACGCTGATCGGCTCGCGCGAGCCCTGGAAACTGGTCGATTACATCAAGTCGTTCAACTATCTCAATTACGACGGCGGCCAGTTCTCGACCTCGCAGGGACGGGGCGTGTTCATGGATCAGGCGCTCGAGATCCTGCCGGCCGACTGCTGGCGCTGGTGGCTGCTCTCCCATGCGCCCGAGAGCGGCGACAGCGAGTTCACCTGGGAGAACTTCCAGAACACGGTCAACAAGGACCTGGCCGACGTGCTCGGCAATTTCGTCAGCCGCGTGACCAAGTTCTGCCGCGCCCGCTTCGGCGAGGAGGTGCCGGCGGGCGGCGCATGGGGGCCGCGCGAGGAGGCGCTGATCGCCGATCTCGAGGAGCGGCTCGGGGAATACGAGGCGCGGATGGACGCGATGGAGGTGCGCAAGTCGGCCGCGGCGCTGCGCGCCATCTGGGCCGCGGGCAACGAATATCTCCAGGAAGCGGCGCCCTGGGCGGTCTTTCGGAACGACCCGGAAGAAGCGGCGGCGATCATCCGCCTTGCTCTCAACCTCATCCCCTTCTACGCGGCACTCTCGGCGCCCTTCATTCCCTTCGCCGCCGAAAGGTTGCGCGAGGACATGGGGCTGGCGCGGCTCGAATGGCCGCGAAAGGTGGAGACGGCGTTGCAGGTCCTGCCGCCGGGGCACCGCTTCAGCGTGCCCGAGATCCTCTTCCGCAAGATTTCCGACGAGGAGCGGGCCGAGTGGCAGGCCCGGTTCGCCGGCCGCGGCTGAGGGAGGAGGTGCCCATGCCCGCGTGGTGGAACCGGTAGACACGAGGGACTTAAAATCCCTTGGCCGCAAGGCCGTGCGGGTTCGACTCCCGCCGCGGGCACCAGCGCCGCCTTCTCGGTGGCCCCGAATGCCGAGGGTCCGAACGCAGCGGCAGGAGGTCCGGCCGCTTCCGACCGGGAAGCCCCGCGGCGGAGACGGGCGCTCGACTTGCATCGGCCATCGGCCGATCGCATTCCTTGACGCAAGGGCGGGCCGCCGGAGCGGCGATGCGCCAGGGGAGGACGAGTGTCATGGCGCTCTGTCGGCGCGAAATCGCACGGTTGCTGCCGCGTTTCTTGCGCTACGCCTATGCGCTGGTACGCGATCAGGAGATGGCGGCCGATCTCGTCCGGGAAACGGCTCTCAAGGCGCTTGCGGCCAACTGCCGCCTGCAAGACGCCGAAGCGTTGCGCCCCTGGCTCTTCACGATCCTGCGCAATACTTGGCTGGACCGGATGCGCCGCCATCGCACCCGGGGCGACGGAGAGGCGGATGCGGCCGACATGAGCGGCATTCCCCGCGACACCGTGATGAGTCGGCTGAGCCGGGCCCGCCGCGCATTGATCGCCCGGATGGAAAGCGGCAACGTCCGGTCGATCGAAACGGCGCGCCGCCGGGGGAAACAGGTTCGGGCCCGTGCGGCAGGAAGAACGGTCAAGGGACGATGAGCAAGCGTGAGGCTCCATTTCGGCAGGAAACCCTCGATGCCTTTGTGGACGGTGAGCTGCCCGCTGACGAGGCCGCTGCCGCTCCGAGGCGCATCACCGAGGATCCCGGTCTTGCCGAGGAGGTGGCGGCGTTGAGCCGCCTGCGGGCTGGCCTGCGCGCGCTCGAGCTGCCTTCCGATCTGGCCGAGTTCGATCTCGACGCCCTGCTTGCCCGTGCGCCGTTGCGCACGCCTTCGCTCCGCGAGCGGGTGCAGAGGCGGGCCCTGGCCTGCACCGGGGCCTTCTGGCAGCCGGCAGGAACGGCCCTTGCCCGGCTGAGCGCGGTGGTGAGGCGCCCCGGCCTGCTGCTCCGGGCCGCCGCCACGACCGCCGCCCTGGTGCTCGTCCTGTCCTTCCTGCCGTTTTCCTCTCTGCGCGACGAGCTTCTGCCGGGTGGCCGGGAGGCGGAAGTGCTGCCGATCGCGGAGGACGCCGCCCCGTCCCGGACCGCTCCGCTCCCCGCCGCGCTGCCCGAGCTGCCCCCTTACGTTTCCGCGCCGTCGAGCCCGTTCATCAATGCGGCGATCTCGTGGCACATGGCCTGGGTGGCAAGACCGGCCGGGGAAGTCGGCGGTGCGCGGCTCACCGCCTTTGCCCGGCGTCACGGACGGGTCTATGTTCCCGATCTCGGCGTGACCGGGCTGCGGGTCGTCGGCACCGAGGATTTCGGCCCCGATGGGGTGCGGGTCGGTTATGTCGGGATCCATGATTGCCGCATCAGCCTCTTCATCCTGCCGGCCGATGTCGGGCCCGAATTGCTGCCGCCAAGGCGCTATGCCCGCGGCCCGGCGCGGCTCGTATACTGGCGCACCCACCGGCTCGACTATCTCCTCGTCGCCGCCGGGATGGACCCGACCCGTTTCGAGCTCGTGGCCCGGGCCGTGATCGACGCCACGCGGGCGCTGCAGCCCTTCGGCCCCTAGGTCGTCGCCGCGCTGGCCGGCACCACGTCCTGGCGGGCGCTGGCGGAGGCGCCGAATCCGTCGGCGATCATCGAGGGCGTGAAGGACAACATGATCATCCACAACGCCAAGCTCGGCGTGATGGAAACCCCGCTCTCCCTCTTGCGGGAGCACTACATCACGCCCAAGGAGATCATGTATATCCGCAACCACTTTCCGCCGGCGGGCAAGCAGGCCTGGTATGGCACCACCGACGCGCCTGCGGTGCAGGACTGGAAGATCCGCATCTCCGGCCTCGTCGTGCGGCCGCGCACCATCACCCTCGACGATCTCAAGGCGATGAAGCAGGTGAAGCTCGTGGCGGTGATGCAGTGCGCCGGCAACGGGCGCTACTACTTCTCGCAGAAGGCGAAGGTCGGTGGTGGCCAGTGGAAGCATGGCGGCATGGCCAATGTCGAATGGGAAGGCGTGCCGCTGCGCGCCGTTCTCGAGAAGGCCGATGTCGGCCCGGCAGCCGATGCCCGCTGGATCACGGCCAACGGGGCCGACGAGTCGCCCGCGCCCAAGGGGGCCGATCTCATCAAGAGCTTCCGCGTCGAGGATCCGTTCCTCGACAATGCCATCCTCGCCCTGAAGATGAACGGCGAGCCGATTCCGGCAGTGCATGGCGGTCCGGTGCGGCTGGTGATCCCAGGCTATTACGGCAACATGAACGTGAAGTGGCTGAGCGAAATCCTCTACGAGACCGAGGAATCACCGTCGCCCTTCCAGTCCAAGGCCTATCGCGAGGTGAAGAAGCCGGTGAAGCCGGGGACTTTCACCGTCAAGGACTACAACACCGGCAACTCGACCCCGACCTATGCCTTCAAGACCATGAGCGTGATCTTCTATCCGCTCGCGGAGGATCGGGTGAAGGCCGGGCCGGTCGAGATCCGCGGCGTGGCCTGGAACGACGGCCTTGCGCCGATCACCTCGGTCAGGGTTTCGACCGATGGCGGCAAGACCTGGCAGGACGCCACCATCGAGGGGGGCGCCGGCCCCTGGGCCTGGCAGAAATGGTCGCTTAAGACCAGTCTCGATGCCGGCACCCACGATCTGCGCTGTGTGGCGAGCGACGCCCTCGGCCGCAGCCAGCCGCTAGACGGCACCGTTGCCTGGAACCCGAAAGGCTACGAGTGGAACGGGGCCGACCTCGTCAGGGTCACGGTCGCCTGACGGCGACACCTCCCCGGGCATGGCCGGCGCCGCCGGCCATGCCTGCCTGTCTTCAACCTCCATCTGCCTTGCTGCGCTTGCGCTTCTCCCCCGCCAGTGCGGGCGGGGCAGGTGGGCCTTAGCGGAATCGAGAACCCCATGAGAGCGACACCGACGCATCTTCGCCCGAACAAGACCTGCGCCACCCTCTCCGTTATCGCCCCCGCTCCTGCCTCTGCGGCACTCCGGCCGCATTGCCTTGCGGCGCTACCCGGCGCGATTGGCCGTCTCGTGCTGACCGCGCTTCTTCTCGCCGGCGGCGCCGGCAGCGCCCCGGCCCAGAACATCGAACTGCCGCCCGGCCCCGGCCGTGCGCTCGTCTACGGGCGCTGCCGCACCTGTCACGATCTGCAATATGTCGAGGAGAGCAAGGGGCTCGACGCGGTCGGCTGGGACGGCATTCTCGACGACATGGAAAGCTATGGCGTCGTCCTCTCGCCCGAGGAACGCCGGAAGATCGTCGATTACCTTGCGACATACATGGGCGATCAACCGCCCCCGGCCCCGGCGGCCGCGGCAAGCGACCAGCCGGCGGATGGTGCGGCGCTCTATGCGGGAAATTGCGCCGGCTGCCACCAGGAGAACGCCGAAGGGGTGGAAGAGACCTTTCCGCCGCTTGCCGGCAATGACGATCTGTTCCTGTCGAAGGACTTTCTTGCCCGGGTCATCCTTCACGGGCTGAGCGGGCCGATCACGGTCAAGGGCGGGCAATATGACAACGAGATGCCCGCCTTCGACCACCTTTCCGATGCCGAGATCGCCGCTCTCGTGGCCTATCTGCGCAGCCATTTCGGCAACGACGCCGCCGCCCATCCCGACCTTGCGCGGCTCACCGCCGAGGATGTCGCGGTGTTGCGTGCGGAGGAGGCGGGCCCCGAAGCGGTGCGTGCGCTGCGCGACGAACTGGTCGGCAAGGGGCGGTGAAGCCATCGCCCCTGCCCTTGACCTTCGCCGCCGGCCGGGCGATGCGGGGGCATGGCCGCGGCACCGCTTCTGCAACTGAAAGGCATTTCCCTCGCTCTCGGAGACAAGACCCTGTTCGAGGGGGCCGATCTGGTCGTGCCCGAAGGGGGACGCATCGCCCTCGTGGGGCGCAACGGCTCGGGCAAGTCCACGCTGATGAAGGTGATGGCCGGGCTGGTCGAACCCGACCGGGGCGAGATCATCACTCCGGCGGGCATCGCCGTCGGCTACATGGAACAGGAGCCCGATCTTTCCGGCTTCGCCACGCTCGGCGACTATGCCCGTGCGCCGCTGCCGCCCGAAGAGGGCTGGAAGACCGACGCCGCGGCCGAGGGGCTCGACATCGACCTTTCGATCCCGGCCCCGGAGGCCTCGGGCGGCGAACGGCGCCGCGCGGCCCTCGTGCGGCTTCTGGCCCGGTCTCCCGATCTGATGCTTCTCGACGAGCCGACCAATCATCTCGACATCCTCGCCATCGACTGGCTCGAGGCGCATCTTGCCGCCACGCGCGCCGCCTTCGTCCTCATCTCCCATGACCGGGCCTTCCTCTCGGCACTGACCCGCCAGACCCTGTGGCTCGACCGCGGCAGGGTGCGGAAGATCAACCGGGGCTTCGCCGATTTCGAGGCCTGGCGCGACCGGCTCATGGAGGAGGAGGCGAAAAGCCTGCACAAGCTCGAACAGCGCATCCGGGCCGAGAGCCGCTGGGCGGTGGAGGGCATATCGGCCCGGCGCAAGCGCAATCAGGGCCGGCTCAGGCGCCTGGCCGAGATGCGGCGGGCCCGGGCCGAGTGGATCCGGACGCCGGGCAAGGCGGAAATGGCATTCGGTGCCGTGCCCGAAAGCGGGCGCCTCGTGATCGAGGCGAAGAACATCTCCAAGCGTTTCGGCGCGCGGGCGATCGTCGAGCGGCTGTCGCTGAAGATCATGCGCGGGGACCGGCTCGCCCTCGTCGGGCCCAACGGCGCCGGCAAGACCACCCTCATCCGCATCCTGATGAAGGAGATCGCGCCCGACGGCGGCCATGTGCGCCACGGGATCGGCCTCGTGCCCGCCGTCTTCGACCAGGACCGCGCCGCCCTCGATCCCGAAGCCACGCTCTGGGAAAGCCTGACGCTCGATCCGGCGCTCAAGGTCTCGGGCCGGTCCGACCAGGTGATGGTGCGGGGAAAGCCGAAGCATGTGGTGGGCTATCTCCGGGAGTTTCTCTTCGACGAGGCCCAGGCGCGGGCGCCGGTGGGCTCTCTCTCCGGTGGCGAGAAAGCGCGGCTGCTTCTCGCCCGCATCATGGCGCGGGAGCACAATCTTCTCGTGCTCGACGAGCCGACCAACGATCTCGACATCGAAACTCTCGACCTTCTCCAGGAGCTGATCGCCGATTACGAGGGCACGGTGCTCCTCGTCTCCCATGACCGCGATTTCATCGACCGCGTCGCCACCGCCACTCTCGCCCTGCCGGGGGACGCGCGCGCGCTGCTCTTTGCCGGCGGCTGGTCCGACATGATCGCCCAGAACGGCGGCACGCCGCCCTTCGCATCACGCACGGCCGACAAGCCGCGCAAGGCGGCGAAGACGGGCGAGCGGCCCGACCGGAAGCGTAAGAGGCGCGCCGGGCTCAGCTTCACCGAGCGGCACCGGTTCGACACGCTCCCCGGCGAGATCGAGCGGCTCGAGGGCGAGATCGCGAAGCTCGAGGCGCTTCTCGCCGACCCCGATCTCTATGCCCGCGACCGGGCGAAGTTCGACAAGGCGACGCGGCTGCTTGCCGAGCGGCGCGAGAAGCTCGCCACTCTCGAGGAGGAATGGCTGGCGCTGGCCGAGAAGGCCGAGAGCGCCGGGGAGACCGGGTAGGGGGCCTGTCGTCCGCTGCGCTGCGCCGTGCTCCGGGCGCTGCGCAGCGCTTCGCCGTGTCGCTCCCGGAGGTTCCCCGGAGGCTCGGGCGCCGGGATGCGGTCCGTGATCCCCGGTCGCGCCCGGTCCCTTCGGGAGTTCGGGGAAACGCCGCCACCGCTGCCGGGCGATGGAGGAGGACACCGCTGCCACCGCCGCCGTCGGCCGGCCCGGCACTCCCACTTTCGTGCCAGGCGACCCGTTATTGCCATGTTCGGTGCCCTCAGGCCGCGGCGACGAGACGGGCGACGAGGGCGGGCAGTTCGTGCCAGTCGGAAAAGGCGATGTCGTGGGGCAGGGCCGAGATGGGCGTCTTGCGATAGCCCTCGCTGTAGATCAGGAAGGGCAGGCCGGCGCGGCGGGCGGTCTCGGCGTCGGTTTCGCTGTCGCCGACATAGATCGCCGCCCGGCGCGAAACCCCGAGGGCCTCGAGCGTGGCCAGGAGCGGTGCCGGGTCGGGCTTCCTGACCGACAGCATGTCGCCCCCCTGCACATGGTCGAAGAAGCCCGCGAGATCGAGATGCGCGAGCACCGACCGGGCCGGGGAGACCGGCTTGTTGGTGCACACGGCCAGGGAATGGCCCGCGGCGCGCAGCGCCGCAAGGGCTTCGGGCACGCCCTCATAGGGCCGGGTGAGGTGAACGGCGCTGTCGTATCGGCGCTCGAATTCCTCGACCAGCGCGGGTTCCAGCGCCGGATCGAGGCCGGTTTCCCGCACGAGGCATTTCACCAGCCACGGAACCCCCTTGCCGATGAAGCCGGTGACGGTGGCCAGATCAAGCGGCCCCTTGCCGTGCTCGGCGAGAATGGCGTTGGCCGCGGCATGAATGTCGGGGGCCGAGTGGATGAGGGTGCCGTCGAGATCGAAGACGATGGCGGGCCGGGCGCTTACCATTGGTCGTCCTTCCACTTGATCGAGCAGCCCATCGACGGGGTCTGCTCCTCGGGGCCGCGGCCGGTCTCGGCCACCTGCTTCATCGCCTCGAAAAGTTCGCGGCGGGCGTCCGGCGGGGCGGCTTCCTTGCGCGAGGCGTCGAGCCGACCGCGATACTGCAGTTCCATGTCGGCGTTGAAGCCGAAGAAGTCGGGCGTGCAGACCGCACCCCAGGCCCGGGCCACTTCCTGGCTCTCGTCGCGCAGATAGGGGAACGGGAAGGCGAGTTCTTCCGCCCATTTCTTCATGTTCTCGAAACTGTCTTCGGGGTAGCGTTCGGCGTCGTTGGGGTTGATCGCGGCCACGCCGACGCCGAGGGCCTGCAGATCCTTTGCATCGCGAATGATGCGGTCGATCACCGCCTTCACATAGGGGCAGTGATTGCACATGAAGATGACGAGCGTTCCCTTCGGGCCGCGGATGTCCTCGAGGGTCCGGATCTTTCCGTCGGTGCCGGGAAGGGCGAAATCGGGCGGGGTCCAGCCGAAATCGCAGATCGGTGTGGTTACGGCCATGGTCTGTCTCCCTGGTTGTCGAAGCCCGGTCGGGTCGCGGTTGCGGGCAATGCCTTGCCCAGCCGCGCCGAGAGGCGCTCGAGCGGCAGGCAGGCGGTGAATTCCTCGACCACGAGCGCGGCTTCGCCGAAATCCTGATCGCGCGTGTAGGGGCCGGGTGCGACCACGGTGGCGATGCCGGCGCCCGTTGCCGAAAGGAGGCCGTTGCGGCTGTCCTCGAAGGCGATGACGGCTCCGGCGGGCAGCTCGAGCCGGGCGAGCGCGAGGCGGTAGATCTCCGGGTCGGGCTTCTTGTGAAGCACTTCGTCGCCCGAGGCGATCACGTCGAAGATCTCGGAGGCCGGCCGCCCCCAGATCGCCCGGCTCAGTGTCTCGACATTGGGGCGCGAGGTGGTGGTGGCGATGGCGAGCCGGAGCCCGTGGCGCCGCGCCTCGGCCAGAAGGGCGGCGATCCCGGGGCGCAGCGCGAGTGTCCCTTCGCCCACGATGCGGTCGTAGATCGCGGTCTTCTCGCCATGCAGGCGGGCGATCCCGTCGGCGGATAGAGCCGTTTCGGGCGCATGATCCCGGACATGGGCCGCGATGCGTTCCTTGCCGCCGGTGGTGGCGAGGAGCCGGCGGTAGTGTTCGCGGCTCCAGTGCCAGTCGAGCCCCCATCGTGCGAAGCTCTCGTTGAAGGCGCGCCGGTGCAGCTCCTCGGTTTCGGCGAGGGTTCCGTCCACGTCGAAGATCAGCCCCCGGAGCGGGGACGGCGTTGTACCGGCCATGATCCGCCTCCCGCCCCCCTTCAGCTCGCGAGCGGCACGAAGCGGTAGCTGCCGGGGCCGATCGGCTCGGCCTTGCCGATGCCCGGATGCGCGATGTGGTAGCTGATGAGGGTCATGTTCTCGCGTGCGATGCGCTCGAGCAGTTTCACGCGGGTTTCGGCTCCCTTCGCGAGATCCTGGTCGGAGCCCGAGGGCCATTCGGGATGCTCGAAGGCCATGTGGCGGTTGGTGATGGCGTCCCCCGTTACCAGCACCGGCCCCTCGGCGGTGGCGATGGCGTAGGAGTAATGCCCGGGGCTGTGGCCGAAGGTCGGGATCGCGAGCACGCCGGGCAGGATCTCGGTCTCGCCGTCGAACAGGGTGAAGAAGTCGGCGCCGAGCGTGTCGAGCCGCCGCCTGGCGCCGGCGGCGAAGGAGGCGCGAGGCGGGTCGATGACGTTGACCGTGTTCGGGTCGAACCAGTAGTCGAACTCGACCTTCCCCATCAGGTGCTCGGCTTCGGTGAAGACCGGTTCGTCGAAATCGTCGATCACGCCCCACAGATGGTCCGGGTGGCCGTGGGTGAAGACTACATGGGTGACGTCCTCGGGCGCGACGCCGATCTCGTCGAGCGCATCGACGAGCTCCCCCACGGTCGGCTGGAAGCCGCTGCCCGACCCGACATCGAACAGCACCGTCCGCTCCCCGTCACGAAGGAGCGTGACGTTGCAGGGGGGGGTGATCCTGTCGGGAATCCCGTCGAAGCCGTATTTCTCGAGAAGCGCTGCCAGTTCCTCCTGCGGTGCCGGCCCGAAGATGAAATTGCCGGGCAGGGTGAGATGGCCGTCCTTGAGAACGTCGATGCGGACATTGCCGATCTCGAGCGTGCCGAGCGCCCAGACGCGGGCCGGCAGGCCGGTGGCCAGCGCCGCGGCGCCCGAGGCGGCAATGAAATGGCGGCGGGTGAGTTTCATCGGGTGTCTCCCTGTGTCGCGTTTCTCGAAGAGGTCGCCCTGCAAGGATGGGCGTGTTGCCGGCCGGAGGCAAGCGGCCTGGCGGCCATCAGCCCGCGAGCGCCGCTTCGGCCGCTTCGCGGATCGCGCGAATGTTCGCGCCATAGACCGCCGGGTTCTCGACCGAGCCGCCCCGGAACACGGCCGAGCCGGCCACCAGCACGTCGGCCCCGGCCGCCGCCACCAGCGGCGCCGTCTGCGGCGTCACCCCGCCGTCGATCTGGATGTGGATGGGGCGGTCGCCGATCATCGCCCGCAGCCGGCGCACCTTCTCGGTCAGGTCGATGAAGCTCTGCCCGCCGAAGCCGGGGTTCACGGTCATCACCAGCACCATGTCGCAGATGTCGAGAACGTGCTCGACCGCCGCGGCCGGGGTGGCGGGGTTGAGCGCCACGCCCGCCTTCATGCCGGCGGCGCGGATCGCCTGGAGCGTGCGGTGGATGTGCGGGCCGGCCTCCACATGGGCGGTGAGCATGTCGGCGCCGGCCTCGGCATAGGCCTCGATCCACGGGTCCACCGGCGCGATCATCAGGTGCACGTCCATGAAGGTCTTCACATGCGGGCGAAAGGCCTTCACCGCCGGCGGCCCGAAGGTGAGGTTGGGCACGAAGTGGCCGTCCATCACGTCCACATGCACCCAGTCGGCGCCCTGTGCCTCGATGGCGCGGATCTCGGCGCCGAAATTGGCGAAATCGGCCGAGAGGATGGACGGGGCGATCTTGATCTTGCGGTCGAAGGACATGGGAGTTCTCCTGTTGGTCGGCAAGGGGGCGGGGCGGACCCGGCCTTTCCCGCACTCTAGCCGAGTTCGTAGTCGATGCTGATGCGGTCCGCTGCCACGGGGCGGAACTTCTCGTCGGCGAAGCGCACATGATCGGGGTGGGTGCGGTAGTGCGCGACGACCTCGGGTGCGGCGAAGCGGATCAGCCAGGCGAAGCGGTAGCGCGCATCGGGGTCGAGGGCAACGCCGTGCTCGATGCTGCGCACGCCGGGAATGGCGCCGAGCACCCGGCGGCCTTCCTCGGCCCGGGAGAGGGCCTCGGCCTCGTCGATGCCGGCGACATTGTAGATGATGAGGTGTTCGACCTCGCGCCAGGGGCGGCAGGCGGCAAGGCACCCGGCCGCCCGGCCGGCACTGCCCCACAGGGCGTTCATCCGCCGGCATTCGGCCTCGATCGCCGTATGGACGCCTTCGAGAAGGCCGGTATGGCCCTTCGCGCCTTGGGCGGCGTTGCGGCGGATGGTTTCGGCGGCCGCGTCGGAAAGAGCGGTGAAATAGTTGATCTTGCTGACGCCGTTGGCGATCAGTGCCCGATACTGCGCTTCCGTGAGCCCGGTGCCGCCGTGGATCACGAGCGGCATGGCGAGCCGGTGGTTGATGGCGGCAAGCCGGTCGATGTCGAGCCGGGGGGTTCCCCGCATCCGCCCGTGCACCGTGCCGATGGAGACGGCGATGCAATCGACGCCCGTCTCCTCGACGAAAGTTGCGGCCTCGTCGGGGGTGGTCATGCGCAGCTCGCCCGGATGCAGCTCGGCATCCTCCCCTTCGACGCCGGGCACATAGCCCAGCTCCCCCTCGACGGTCACGCCGCAGCGATGCGCCATCTCCACGACCTCGCGGGTGCGGGCGACGTTCTCCGCGAAGGGCAGGTGGGATCCGTCGAACATCACCCCGTTGCAGCCGAGGCGGATCGCGTCGATCGCCGATTGCAGGCTTTCGCCATGATCGAGATGGATCGCCACCGGCACGCTCGCCCGCCGGGCGGCCGCCACCGTCGCCGCCATGGCCAGGGTGAAGTCGAAATGGCGGAAATGGCTCTCGGCGAGCGACAGGATCACCGGAGCGCGGTCGCATTCGGCCGCGGCCATGATCCCTTCGAGGAAATGGAGCGAGACGAGGTCATAGGCACCGACGGCATAACCCGTGCGGTGGGCATGGACCAGCATGTCCTTCATGTTGACGAGCGGCATGGCAACGATCTCCCTTTTCCTCTCCGCTTGCCGTGGCCCTGCCGCCGCCCCTCAGCGGGTGAGCGCGGCAAAGAGCGTCGGCAGACGCTCGGGCAGGCGGCGGACATTGTCGATCACCGTGTATCCCGTCGGCCCGAAGATGCGGCTGACATAGGCGTCGGCCTCGGGGTCGAGGGTGAGGCAGTAGCTGTGAATGCCCTGCCGGCGCAGCTCCTCGACCGCCTTCTTCGTGTCCTGGCGCAGATAGCCCGGATCGCGCACGTCGATGTCGGCCGGCTCGCCGTCGGTGACGAGGAGGAGCAGCCGGTTTCTTTCGGGCCGGCGGGCGAGGAGGGTGCCGGCATGCCGCATGGCGGCGCCCATCCGTGTCGAGAGGCCGCCGCGCATGCCGGCAAGGCGGGCCTTCACCTCCTCGCCGAAGGGCTCCTCGAAATCCTTGAAGCGGTAATGGCGCACATCCTCGCGTCCGTCGGAATTGAAGCCGTGAATGGCGAAGGGATCGCCGATGCCGTCGATGGCGGTCGCAAGCAGGGCGGTCGCGTCGCGGGTGAGATCGAGCACGGTTTCGCCCGTCTCCTCTCCCTCCTCCTGCCCGCCGGCACCGCCCAGGCGGTCATTGGTCGATTCGGAAAGATCGATCAGGATCATGACCGCCAGATCGCGCCGGTTGATCCGGTAACGCATGGTGATGCGCGGATCGGGGTTGAGCCCCATGCGCAGCATCACCATCGCATCGACGGCGGCTCCGAGGTCGAGCACGTCGCCGTCCTCGAGCCTGCGTTCGCGCACGAGCCCCTGGGGCCTGAGCCGATCGACGATCTGCCGGATGCGGCGGGAGACGCCGCGATGGCGCGTGAGCACGTCATCGACGATGCCGGCCTCGCCCTTCTTCGGTCGGTGCTCCCAGACCGATACCCAGGCGGGGCGGTGGAGCTGCACCTGCCAGTCCCATTCGTCATGGTGGAACGGGCCGAGAACCGGATCCTTGCCCTCCATCTCGTTGAAGGAGATGCCGTGATCCTCGTAGGGAAAGAGCTCCGAGGACAGGGTCCAGATTTCCTGCGCATCGTCCCCGGCCGTCTCGACATCGACCTCGTTGACGAATTCCATCACGTTGACCTGGCGGCGGACCTGTCGCTCGCGCGGCGAGAGAAAAACGGTGTTCTCGAGCCAGTCTTCCTCCTCTTCCGACCAGATCAGCCGGTTGTCGTCGCGCCAGGGCAGGCGGATGCGCTCGAGAATCCGCAGCGAGGGCATGAGGTGCCGGGCCGAGAGATGGTCGAACAGGGCGAGGCCGAGGGTGCGGACGAGATCGTGGTCCTGCGGATGGCGCACGATCTGTTCGTGGAAATCGGCAATGATGGTGTCGATCTCGCCAATGCCGGTGCGGCTCTCTCCGTCGAGAAGGCCGGCGGCGAGCCGCTCGATCACCGGCAGGCCCTCATGGGCCGCTCCTTCGGCCGTGCCGGCGCCGCTTTCGGCGAGGATCCGGCGCCACAGCCGGCCCATCCCCGGAAAGTCGCGCATCGCGTTCCACTCGACGCGGGCATCCTCGAGCAAACCGATCATGAAACGCTGGGCCGGCGAGAAGGCCGTCTGCCCCGCCATCGGCCCTTCGGTATAGACCAGATGGGCGGCCATGTGCGCCGCCATCGCCCGATAGAGCTCGAGCCCCGGCACGGCACCGAGGTCGTCGACGGCATCGGGCAGATGCATCGCCCGCGCGGCAACGAAGGGGCGGAAGTTCTCGAGATCGGCCGAGGCGGGGCGGAGGAAGAAGTCCCGTCCCCAGAAGGCGCGGAGGTAGAAGTTGATCTTGCGCTGCACGTCGATGAAGAGCGTGCCGCGCCGTTCCTTCTGGAGAACGGCCTTGCTGTCCTCGGTCTCGAGGGCGAAATAGGCCCGCTGCCCGGCGAAGTCGCGGCGATAGGCCTCGGCGCCGAAATCGACCCAGCGCCTGAGCCCCGAGAGGGTGAGCCGTGCGAGCAGCTCGTCGATCACACCCAGCATCGGGCGGATGCCGCGCGGCGCCCGGGCCGACATGCGGTGCAGAAGCTGCAGCCAGCCGCGCAGAAGATCGGCGTCGCCGAGCCGGCGCGCCACCGCAGGCAGGGTGGAGACGACGAGAGCGAGCACCTCGCCCGAAACCATCGACGCCATCTTGAGAAGGGCGCCCATCACGTCGGGGATCACGTCCTCGCCGACCTCGCGGACGACGAGCGGCATCTCCTCGAGCCACAGCGTCGCCAGCCGCCCGCCGCGGCCCAGCCGGGCAAGGGCGCGCGCCCCCTCGAGCCAGGCCTCGAGACCGGCGGGCGAGATGTGCCGTGCGGCTTCGGTGACGAGCGTGTCGAGATGCTCGGCGAGGGCCGGATCGGCGGCGACGAGCTCGTCGCGATATTCGTCGAGATGGATGCTCATGGTCCTCGTCGCTGGCTGGGGCTCTGGCTGACGCACCTGGCCCCGGAAGAAGGGGATGCGGGGCGCTCCGGGCGTGCTCGGCGCCGGTTCCCCGCCGGCACGGGACATGCGATCCCGGCCGGCAGGGGCCTGCACCGTCGCCGCTCCCCCCGGCCACGGGCAGGGTTCCGGGGCATGTCGGCGGCACCGGCAGCCGCTGCGCCCCTTGCGCCGCGGTCAGCCGAAGAAGGTCGCGACCGCGGCCTCGAGCGTGTCGCGCATGTCCGCATCGTCGGTGATCGGCTCGATCAGCGCCATCTGGCAGGCCGCCTGCGGGGCGATTCCCTGGGCGATCAGCTGGCCGGCATGGATCAGGAGACGGGTGGACATGCCTTCGTCGAGCCCGTGGCCCTTGAGGTTGCGCGAGCGCTGGGCGATCTGCACCAGCCTTTCCGCCGTCTGCCGATCGACCCCGGCCTCGTGGGCTACGATCTCGGTCTCCACCTCGGTCGCCGGATAGTCGAAGCTCATGGCGCCGAAGCGCTGCTTGGTGGACTGCTTGAGATCCTTCATCATCGACTGGTAGCCGGGGTTGTAGGAAATGACGAGCTGGAAGTCCGGGTGCGCCTGCACGAGCTCGCCCTTCTTCTCGAGCGGCAGTTCGCGGCGGTGATCGGTCAGCGGGTGGATGACGACGGTCGTGTCCTGCCGCGCCTCCACCACCTCGTCGAGATAGCAGATCGCGCCGATGCGCGCGGCGATGGTCAGCGGGCCGTCCTGCCAGCGGGTGCCGTTGACATCGAGCAGGAAGCGGCCGACGAGGTCGGCGGCGGTCATGTCCTCGTTGCAGGCCACGGTGATGAGCGGCCGGCCGAGCTTCCAGGCCATGTATTCGACGAAGCGCGACTTGCCGCAGCCCGTGGGTCCCTTGAGCATGATCGGCATCCGCACCTGCCAGGCGGCGAGGTAGCGCTCCACCTCGTCGGCCACGGGCCGGTAGTAGGGTTCGCTCCCGATGCGATACTGGGCGACGAGGGCCTCGGGGGTGATGTCGGTCTGAAGTTCGGTTTCTGGCATGGCCTTGTTTCCTTCCGGGGGTTCCTTCCGGGCCTTGTCTCGTCTTCGGGGCGCGTCTTCGGGATGCGGTGTCTTCGGGCACGGGCCGGGGCGCAATCCTCGGCGGTGTGGCCCCCGGTCGGAAGCGGGGCCGCCGAAAGCGGGGCGATGCGGAGACGGACGGGCGGGGCGCCGCCGTTGCGCTGCCCGACCGCGGCGCCCTGCACGACCGGCCCGGCAGGGAGAGGGAAGGGAGGTGGCAACGGGGCCGGCCGTGCCGGGGCGAGGATCGTCCGCCGCGCGGGCGGACGGCGGGAGGGGGCGGGCCCGGAAGCCCGCCCGGCCCGTTTCAGGTCCGCGGGGTGAGCTTGTCGGCGCAGAACACCTGCTCGGGCGGGGTGCCGCGATAGACCACCATCGCCGTGCCTTGGGTCTGGTTGGTGTTGTCGTAGCCGATCAGCCGGACATGGTTGCCGGGGTTGGCCTCGTGGCAGGCATCGACTTCGGCGAGGATGCGATCGACATCGGTCTCGCCGAACATCGGCAGTTTCCACATGTACCAGTAGGTCGCCCGGGCATAGGCCGGCTCGATATGCTCGACCGCGGGGTTCCAGCCCTGCGAGACGATGTATTCGACCTGCTTGCGGATCTCCTCGCGGGTCAGCTCGGGCAGATAGGAGAAGGTTTCCATCTTGCGGCTGGCCGGATCGGAGATCCTCGAGGGATAGTCCTGAATGTCGCTCATGGCGTTGATCCTTTCATGGGGTTGTCGGCTCCGGCCGCCCGCAGGCGGCCGGAGGCGGGACCGGCCGGGGCCGATCAGCGATGCTGGACGTCGAGCTTGTCGACGGTGTCGAACTCGAACTTGATTTCCTTCCAGGTCTCCATCGCGACCTTGAGCTCGGGGCTGTGCTTCGCGGCCTGGGTGAGGATGTCCTTGCCCTCCTTCTCGAGCTCGCGGCCCTCGTTGCGCGCCTTGACGCAGGCCTCGAGCGCGATCCGGTTGGCCGCGGCGCCGGCGGCGTTGCCCCAGGGGTGGCCGAGCGTGCCGCCGCCGAACTGCAGCACCGAGTTGTCGCCGAAGATCGAGACCAGCGCCGGCATGTGCCACACATGGATGCCGCCCGAGGCCACCGGGAAGACGCCCGGCATCTGGCCCCAGTCCTGATCGAAGAAGATGCCGCGCGAGCGGTCCTCCTTGACGTAGCGGTCGCGCAGGAGGTCGATCCAGCCGAGCGTCGCCGCCCGGTCGCCCTCGAGCTTGCCGACGACCGTGCCCGAATGCAGGTGATCGCCGCCGAGGAGCCGCAGCATCTTCGCGAGCACGCGGAAGTTGATGCCGTGATTGGGGTTGCGGTCGATCACCGCGTGCATCGCCCGGTGCACGTGCAGCAGCATGCCGTTGTCGCGGCACCATTTGGCGAGCGACTGATGCGCAGCCCAGCCGAGGGTGAGATAGTCCGACATGATGATCCGGCTGCCGACCTCCTTGGCGAACTCGGCCCGCTTGAACATCTCCTCCACGTCCGGGGCGGTGACGTTCAGATAGTGCCCCTTCTTCTCGCCGGTTTCGGCCTCGGCCTTGTCGATCGCATCCTGGCAGAACAGGAAGCGGTCGCGCCAGCGCATGAAGGGCTGCGAGTTGACGTTCTCGTCGTCCTTGGTGAAGTCGAGCCCGCCGCGCAGGCATTCATAGACGGCACGGCCGTAGTTCTTGGCCGAGAGGCCGAGCTTCGGCTTGATGGTGCAGCCCAGAAGCGGACGGCCGTACTTGTCGAGCTTGTCGCGCTCGACATAGATGCCGTGGGGCGGACCGTGGCAGGTGGCGACGAACCACAGTGGGAAACGGATGTCCTCGAGGCGCAGGCCGCGCACGGCCTTGAAGCCGAACACGTTGCCGACCAGCGAGGTGAAGACGTTGACGATCGAACCTTCCTCGAACAGCCCCATCGGATAGGCGATGAAGGCGTAGAAGGCCTCGTCGTCGCCCGGTACGTCCTCGATCGCGTAGGCCCGGCCCTTGTAGTAGTCGAGATCGGTCAGAAGGTCGGTCCAGACCGTGGTCCAGGTGCCGGTGGAGCTTTCGGCGGCCACGGCGGCGGCGGCCTCCTCGCGCGGGACGCCGGGCTGCGGGGTGATCTTGAAACAGGCGAGAATGTCGCTGTCCTTGGGCGTGTAATCGGGATCCCAGTAGGTGTCCCGGTATTCCTTCACGCCGGCCTGATATGTCTTCGCCATCTGGCTCTCCTGCATTGTTTGGCCTGTGCCCGGCGCTTGCGCTCTGGCGCATCGCTCCGCGGATGCGGGCGGTGTCGCGGGCGGTGCCGGGCCGCGATACGGGTTAAAGCACAGGTTGGACTATCGGCAAAATCGATTGTATCAATGAGAAGCATAGAGAAAGGTCGATGTATCCGGTCGGGCCTGCCGGGAGAGGGCGGGAGCGGCGCCGGCGGCGCATCGCGCAGGGCGAACGGAGGCATGGGGTGGCACGGATGAAGATGAAGGAGGCGGACGGCGTCGCCGATTTCAAGCGGCCCGGAGAGCTGGCCCGGCGCGTGACCCTGCGCCAGCTCGAGATCTTCTCGGCCGTGGCCCGCACCGGAGGGGTGACGCGGGCGAGCGAGGCGCTGCATCTCACCCAGCCCACCGTGTCGATGCAGATCCGCAAGCTCTCGCAGACCATCGGCGCCGATCTGTTCGAGACGGTCGGCCGGCGGCTGGTTCTCACCCCCGAGGGGGAGCGGCTTCTTCAGGCGGCGGGCGACGTGTTCGACCGGCTCGATGCCTTCGAGGAGGAATGCCGCGCGCTCTCGGGCGAGGTGAAGGGGCGGCTCAGGATCGCGGGGGTGATGTCGGCCAAATACTTCCTGCCGCGGCTTCTGGGAGAGTTCCTGCGCGAGCATCCGGCGATCGAACCCCATTTCTCGGTCACCAATCGCGCCCGGCTGATCGACCGGCTGCGGATGGGGGAGGACGATCTCGTCATCATGGGACGGGTGCCGACGGGGCTCGATGTCGAGGCCCATCCCTTTCTCGACAACGAGCTCGTGGTGGTGGCCCCGGCCGATCACCCGCTGGCCGGGCGGCAGGGGGTGCCGCTCTCGGAGATCGCCCGCAGCCGGCTCCTGGTGCGCGAGCCGGGCTCCGGAACCCGCGTGGTGGTGGACAGCCTCTTTGCCGAGGCGGGGCTGACCTTCCGGCCGACGATGGAGCTCGGCTCGGCCGAGGCGATCAAGCAGGCGGTGCTGGCGGGGCTCGGCGTGTCGGTCCTGCCGAGGCTCAATGTCGCCCGCGAGGTGGCGAGTGGCGATCTGGCGATCCTCGACGTCGAGGGCTTTCCCCTGCATCGCGAGTGGTTCGCGGTGCATCTCGGGGGGCGGCGCCTTTCCCCGGCGACGCGCAGCTTCCTCGAATTCCTCCGCGTCCATGCCGAACCGCTCCTCGAAGGGAGGGCGGCGCGATCTCCCGCCGGTCGCGACCTGCCGCATGGCGGCGGGTGAACGGATGATGCGGGGCAGCAGGTGCGGTGCCGCTCGCGGTGATCGCCCGCAGCCGGCTCCTGATGCGCGAGCCGGGTTCCGGCATCCGCCGTTCGCCCCTCACGCGCCCATGGCCGAATGGTCCCGTGCATGCCGGCGGTTCTCGGCCGGAGGGTCGCGCAGCACATAGCCGCGCCCCCAGACGGTTTCGATGAAATGATCGCCTCCCGTCGCCTCGGCGAGTTTCTTGCGCAGCTTGCAGATGAACACGTCGATGATCTTGAGTTCGGGCTCGTCGATGCCCCCGTAAAGGTGGTTGAGGAACATTTCCTTGGTCAGCGTCGTGCCCTTGCGCAGGGAAAGGAGTTCGAGGATCTGGTATTCCTTGCCCGTGAGGTGCACCGGCACGCCATGCACCCGGGCGGTCTTGAGATCGAGATCGACCTCGAGCGGGCCGGTGCGGATCACCGATTCGGCATGGCCCTTCGAGCGGCGGATGATGGCGTGGATCCGGGCGATCAGCTCGTCACGGTGAAACGGCTTGGTGAGATAGTCGTCGGCGCCCGAGGTGAAGCCGAGAACCTTGCTGTCGGGGGTGTCGTCGCCCGAAAGGATGAGGATCGGCGTGTCGATCCGCGCCATCCGCAGCCGCCGCAGTACCTCGTGCCCTCCCATGTCCGGCAGGCCGAGATCGAGAAGCACGAGATCGTAATCGTAAAGCCGCGCGAGCTCGATCCCCTCTTCGCCGCTGTCGGTGGCATAGACGTTGAGATTGGCGCTTCGGAGCACCAGTTCGATGTTGCGGGCCGTGGTCGGGTCGTCCTCGATGAGCAGGATGCGCATGTCCTTCCCCTTGCGGTTGGCGTTTCTTCTGCATTTGACCATGAACTCGTTAACAAGGGGTTATCCCGGGTGGATACCATACCAGCTGCATGAACAACTTATGGTTGCGCGGCCCGGGCATGCAAGCGTTCTCTTGCCGCCGGCCGTTCGTTTCGATTCTGAAAACAAAGCCGGTCGAGAGGGGGCGCAACATCTGGTCGTTCTTCCCTTTTCTTGCCGCGAGATCATGTGGCCCTCGCGAAAGGCACGTCGGACTTTCCCGCCGCGTCGGGGGAATGTCGGGGACGAAGGTTCCGGCCCCGCAGGCATTTTTTCCTTCGTGCGGGGCGAATCACCCGCGGTCGGAAGAGGAGCGGCCGCTCGCCCGGTCGGGCGGCGGGTCCGAACCGGCGGGCTTTCGCGCCCGGCGGCGGGTCGCGGCCGGGCGCCTTGCCGCCGAGACCTTGAGGCCGGCGCGGCCGTGGCGCATCCATGCGGCGATCCAGCCCTCGAGCTCCTCGGGCGACAGATCGTAGCGCGCGCAGGCCTCGTCGGCGCTGATGAGGCCGTGACGGACCGCGATCGCCACCAGCTCCTTGCGGCTGGCGACCCAGCGCTGCGTGTCGGCCGGCGGCAGGTCGGCCAGCGAGATGCGGCGCCCGTCGGCAAGGGCGACGATCGCCCGGCGCACCTTGGCCGGAGGCGCCCCCCCGCCCGCGGGCGGCGCCTGCGGCCCTTTCGGCATGTCGCCGCGGCCCGGATGCGGCTTTCCTTTCCTCGTCATGCGCTCTTCCGTCCTTGCGCCCCCGCAGCAAGGATCGCGCCCGGCCGTTAACACGAGGTGAATGCCCGGCTTGAGAATGCCGCCGATTTTCCTATATTGCCCGGACAATCTTCCGGGAACGTGCCATGACCTTGTCTTCCACCAGCGCCGCCGCGGCGCGGACGGCGCCGCGTCTCAATTCGCTTGGTCTGCCCAAGCCGCCTGCGGAAACCCGCGTGGTCGTCGCCATGTCGGGCGGGGTGGACAGTTCCGTCGTCGCGGCCCTGCTCAAGGAGGAGGGCTACGATGTCGTCGGCATCACGCTTCAGCTCTACGACCATGGCGCCGCGCTGGCGAAGAAGGGGGCGTGCTGCGCCGGTCGCGACATTCACGATGCCCGCCGCGTGGCCGAAGCCATGGGCTTCCCCCATTACGTGCTCGATTACGAGAACCGCTTCCGCGAAACGGTGATCGACGAATTCGCCGACAGCTATCTCGCCGGCGCCACGCCGGTGCCCTGCATCCGCTGCAACGAGCGGGTCAAGTTCCAGGATCTGCTCGAGACGGCACGCGAGCTCGATGCCGACTGCATGGCCACCGGCCACTACATCCGGCGCCGGCTCGGCCGCGGCGGCCCCGAGCTGCACATGGCGGCCGATCCGCGCCGCGACCAGTCCTACTTCCTATTCACCACCACCCGCGAGCAGCTCGACTTCCTGCGCTTTCCTCTCGGGCATCTGAAGTCCAAGGCCGAAACGCGGGCGCTCGCGGCCCGCTACGGCCTGCCGGTGGCCGACAAGCCCGACAGCCAGGACATCTGCTTCGTGCCCGACGGCAATTATGCGGCCCTGATCGAGAAACTCAGGCCCGGCGCGGCGGAGCCCGGCGAGATCGTCGATATCGAGGGGCGGGTGCTCGGGCATCATCAGGGCGTGATCCGCTACACGGTCGGCCAGCGGCGCGGCCTCGGCATCTCCGGCACCGCCGAGCCGCTCTATGTGGTGCGGCTCGACCCCGAGAAGCGCCGGGTGGTGGTCGGTCCGCGTGCGGCGCTGCAGACCCGGATCGTGCCCGTCGCCGAGGTCAACTGGATCGGCGACGGCGATTTCACCGACCGCTCCGAATGGGAGGCGGCGGTGCGGGTACGCTCGACGCGGCCGCCGGCTCCGGCCATCATCCGGCCCCTCGGGGGGCGGCGAGCCGAGGTCGAGCTGCTTGTGCCCGAGGAAGGCGTCGCGCCGGGGCAGGCCTGCGTGTTCTACGAGCGCGGCGGCACCCGGGTTCTGGGCGGCGGCTGGATCGTCCGGCAAGGCTGATAGCGCCGCGCGGCCCCGTGCCGGGGCGGTGCCCTCTGCCTGCACGGACGGTCAGTCGCGCGTGATCACGGTGCAGTCCTTGCCGGCTTCGGGGGACGGGGACTTCTCGCGGGCATGGCTCCTGCAATTGGCGACGGCCTGTGCCTCCGCCAGCGCCCCGCTGCGGGCATCGACGCTCATGCCCCAGGCCCCGCTCGTGCGCGAGACGGCGAAGGCCTTGTGCCTGCGGGCCCGCAGATAGCTCTTGCGGAAGGCCCGGGTCGCGCTCATCGACAGGGTGATCCGCGGCGCCTTGCGGGCAAAGCCCTTGGGCAGGATCTCGGCGACGACCACGCAGGGCCGCTCCCCCTTCTTCAGCCTGGCGTTGCAGCTGGCCAGCGCCTCGGCGGCGGCATGGTCGAGATCGTGGTAATTGACCGCGGCGGTCGCGCTCTCGTCATAGAGCCCGCGATCGGGCGAGGCGGCGAAGGCGCCGTAATAGGGCTGGGTCTTGCCGGCAAGCCGGAGCCCTTGCGCGAGATCGGGGCCGATCCAGCCCGCCGTTATCCGCACATCGGTGCGCCCCGGGCGGGTCGAGAACAGCTGACGGGCGATCTCCCGGGCCGAGGGCAGGGGGGCGGGCGGCTCGGGGCCGGCGGCCCGGCCCGGAAGGGGCGGAGCCGCTGCGAGCAGCAGGGCCGCGAGGGCGAGCCCCGCCGTCGTGCGCGGCCGTCGCAGGGGGGCGGCTTCCTCCGGCCGTGATGTCCTCGGGATGTGCGCCGTCATCGGTCCGCCACTCCGCCCTCCCGTCCTGCGTCGCTCGGCCAGTCATGCCACGGAGGCGGCGGGGCGGCAAGGGGCAGGGGCCTCGTGCGGCTCCGGCGGCACATGCCGGTTGACATGGCGTCCGTTCCCTCCTTCATTCGATTGCAGGAGCGCCGGTCCCGAAGAGCGGCGACACAATGCCAGGGAGGCCCGCCATGTATGAAAAGATTCTCATTCCGCTCGATCTTGCCGAGGGGGCGCCGGTGCACGATCTCGTCGCCATCGCCCGCTGCCTCGGGCAGGAGGGAACGGTCTATACCTTCCTGCACGTGATCGAGGACATCCCGGCCTATATCGCCCAGGAGATCCCCGGAGACGTGCTCGACGGGGTGCGCAGGGAAGTCGAGGCCCGGCTCAGGGAGATCAAGCTCGAGAGCGGGCTGCCGGGCGAGGTGGTGGTGCGCAAGGGGCATCCGTCCACCGTCATTCTCGACGAGATCGAGGAGCGCGGTCATGACTGCGTGGTGATGGGCTCCCATCGCCCCGGTTTCGCCGATCTGCTCCTCGGTTCGACGGCGGCGCGCGTCGTGCGCCATGCGCCCTGTTCGGTTCATGTCCATCGTCCGGCCGCTGCGAGCTGAGGCTGTCGGCCGGGGCCGAGGGGAACGCCCCGTGCGGTGCGGAAGGCGGGGGTCGCGGCTCCCGCCTTTTCTCGTCGGCCGAGGCGTGCGAACATTCGCGAGATGGCCGCCGGCGACGGGATTGGTGCGACGACCGATGCGACGACCGATGCGACGACCGGTGCGACGACCGGTGCGGCGGTTCCGGGGGTTGTGCCGGGAAGAGGCACCGGTCCTGCGCCTTTCGGGCAGGCGAAGGCGGAGGCGCGTGGAGGGACGCCGGATCGTGCGGTCGGGAATGATCGCGACATGCGCCGGCACCCGTTTCGGACATGCGCGGCTGTGCGCTTTCCGCACGCAGGACGGCAGGCGGAGGCGAGAGACGGGGGCGCGAGGGAAGGGTGCGGCAAGCTGGCGCGGCTGACGGGACTCGAACCCGCGACCCCCGGCGTGACAGGCCGGTACTCTAACCAACTGAGCTACAGCCGCAATCGGCGCTCGAGCGGATGTGGCGCGGCTGACGGGACTCGAACCCGCGACCCCCGGCGTGACAGGCCGGTACTCTAACCAACTGAGCTACAGCCGCTCATGCACCCCCTCGAAGCGCGTGACGGCTATTTAGGGGGGCACTCCTCCCCCGTCAAGCGGGAAATCGGCGGCGGCGGGGCAAGGGGCGAGGCGGGACGGTCCTTTTCGGCATGGGGGCGGTGGTGAAGCGGGCGATGGATCGGCCTCCTCCGCCATATGCGGCGCGGCCTGCCGGCGGCTCTTTCCGGCAGGGGAGACGCGGAGAGGGCAGGGGTGATTGTGCCGCCCCTCCCGCTCCGCTATCGCAGGGGCATGGAACCGATGACGAAAGGGGCTGCGGTGCCGGCGGCGCGGAAGCAGGAGGCGGCGATGCCAGACCCGGCGCGTCTGCGCTTCCTGCGCCTTGGCACCGACACGCTCGATGCCATCGGCACCGGGCTCGGCGCGCGCTGCACGACGCTGCCGGTCCGCCCGCTGGCAGGGATCGGCGCGCTTCTGCGCCGCGGGTTCGGAGCGGGGCTCGGCGAGATCGGCCGGGCGCTCTTCCGCCCCGATGCCGAGACGCGGGCGGCCGTCTGGCTCAACATCCGCCGGCGGGCGCTCCGGCTGCCCTGGCTGTTCGATCATGCCCCGGTGCTGGCGGTCTATGGCGCGGTCAAGCGGCTCGAGGCCCTCGGGCTGCGCCATGCCATCGCCGCGGCGCTCGACGCGGAGGCGGCCCGGCCCGATCCGGCGGTCGCCCTCGTCTTCAACGGCTCGAAATATCCCGAGATCATCCTGGCCCAGGAGACGGCGAAGCGGCGCCTGCCGCGGCTCTTTCTCGAGAACGGTCATCTGCCCGGCACCTTCCAGATGGATCCGTGCGGCATCAACGCCGATGCCTGTCTGCCGCGCGATCCCGCCTTCTACCGGAAGGCGGCGGCGCGATACGGGGAGGAGGCGCTGCCCCGTGCGGTGGGGGAACGGGCGGCCAAGCTGCGTCACGCGGGGGAGGTGGCTCTGCCCGAGCGCTTCGTGTTCGTGCCCTTCCAGGTGCCGAGCGACGTGCAGGTGCTGCGCCATTCGCCCTGGATCCGCGACATGAGGCATTTTCATGCCGAGCTCGTCGCGGCCGCCGATCGCAACCCCGCGGTGACCTTCGTCATCAAGGAGCATCCGAGCTGGAAGCGGCCGATCGCCGGCCGGGTGCCGCCGCATCCGCGCGTGATCTTCGCCAATGGCGCCCGCACCCCCGATCTCATCCGCCGGTCCGAGGCGGTGCTGACGATCAACTCGACCGTCGGCATCGAGGCGCTGGTGCTGGGGCGGAAGGTGATCGTGCTCGGAACGGCGATCTTCGCCCTGCCGGGGCTGGTGCTCACGGCGCGCGACGCCCGAACGCTCGACGCGGCGCTGGCGGCGCTCCCCGGTTTTCGCCCCGACGCGGCGCTGCGCCGCGGCTTTCTCGGCCATCTGGCGAACGCGTTTCTGGTTCCCGGTTCCTGGCGGGAATGGTCCCCCGACTTCCCCGCTCATGCGGCCCGCAAGATCGCCGGCCGCTGGCCGCGCCACGACTGAGATGGGCGGGGCGGTCGGGCGCGCCCGTGCACCGGATGCGGCGACCGCTCCGCGATCCTCCCGCCGGGTCCCTGTCCGGCCCCCGTCCGCTGTGCTCCCGAAATTGCTCCCGGCCTTCACGCATGGGGCAGGAAGCGGCCCCGTTCGTCGGCGATGAAATCATGCACCCGCTGCGCCGCCGGCGAGAGCGGCTCGTGGGCCCGCTGGAGAAGATACCACTGACGGATGATCGGCAACCCGTCGGCCGTGATGGTCGCGAGCCGCCCGGCCTTGAGCTCCTCGGTGACGGTGTGGAGCGAGATCAGGGCGATGCCGAGCCCCGCCATCACCGCCTGCTTGATGGTCTCGTTCGAGCCGATCTCGACCACCTCGTAAGGCATGCCGCCGCCGATGCGGTCGAGATAGCGCATCATCAGGATGCGCGTGCCCGACCCCGGCTCGCGCGCGAGGAAGGTTTCGGCCAGGATCTCGTCGGGGTCGATGTTGCCGCGGCCGACCAGCGGGTGGCCCGGCGGGGCGATCAGCACATGCGGGTGAGCGCCGATGCGTTCGGCCACCACCTTGGGCTCGCGCGGCGGCCGGCCCATGATGGCGAGATCGATCAGCCCCTGCTGCATCATCGATATGATCTCGCCGCGATTGCCGACCTTGAGCATCACGGCGATCCCCGGCATCGCTTCCTTGAGCCGGGCCACGAGCTGCGGCGCGAAATACTTTCCGGTCGAGACCACGCCCAGCGTGACGACGCCCTCATGGCCCTTGGCAAGGGCGTCGATCCGTTCGATGGCCTGGCCGAGCACGGCGTCGATCGTGCGCTGGGCCCGCAGCACCACCGCGCCGGCCTTGGTGAGACGGGCCGGAGCGCCGCCGCCGCGATCGACGAGGCGCACTCCGAGATTCGTCTCGATCTGAGTGAGCTGGGCATGGACGGCCGGGGCGGTGAGGCCGAGGCTCTGGGCGGCCCCGGACAGACTGCCGCACTCGGCGATGGCGCCGAGCACCCGTAACTGCTTGAAAGTCAAGGATTCGATCTTTGCCATTCAGGATTATCTAACGTCTATTTGTCCTTTTTAAATTTTCTTATCCCCGCTTTTTTGCGATGACAAGGCCGAACATGCGGCCATGTCCCTGGCCGGAGGAGAGATCGCCATTGGCGGCAGCCGATCCGGTGCGGTCGGGAGAGGGCCGCCCTTTCCGCCTTCGGCCGGGCATGGCAGCGCAGTCAGGGAGTGACGACATGACGACGGACACCGCCAAGGACGTGATCGATACGACTCATATCCCTGGGGAACTGCAAGCGGTGATGGCGGCCCTCGCTGGCGAGGCCCGGGGGCTGGCGCGCAAGATCGCCCGCGGCCCCCTGGCCGGTGCGCTCGGAGCCGCGGTCGGCGAGAACACCGACGGCGACACCCAGAAGGCCCTCGATGTCGAGGCCGACGAGGCCTACATGAAGGCGTTCGGGGGCACCGGCGTGCGCTGGTATGCCTCCGAGGAGCAGAGCGATGTCGTCGAGATCGACCCCGCGGGTCGCTTCGCCCTCGCCATCGACCCGCTCGACGGGTCCTCCAACATCGACGTCAACGTGTCGATCGGCACCATCTTCTCGATCTTCGAGGCGAAGGACGATGCGGAGGCCTCATTCCTGCGCCCCGCGAACGAGCAGATCGCCGGCGGCTATGTCATCTTCGGCCCGCAGACCGGGCTGGTCGTCACCTTCGGCGACGGCACGCAATATTATGTGCTCGATCCGGACACGGGCCGATTCGTGCTGGTCGAGGAGCGGATGAAGCTGCCGGAGGAGACGCGGGAATTCGCCATCAACGCCTCGAACATGCGCCACTGGCCGCGCCCGGTCCGGGCCTATATCGAGGACTGCCTGGCGGGCAGGGAAGGGCCGCGCGACAAGGACTTCAACATGCGCTGGGTCGCCTCGCTCGTTGCCGAAACCCATCGCATCCTCTCGCGCGGCGGCATCTTCCTCTATCCGGGCGATGCCCGGCCGGGCTACGAGCGCGGCCGGCTGCGGATGGTCTATGAATGCGCGCCGATCGCCTTCGTCATCGAACAGGCCGGCGGGCTTGCCACCGATTGCTGCGACCCGATCCTCGGGCAGAAGGCGGACAGCCTCCATGCCCGCACCCCCTTCGTCTTCGGTTCGGCCGACGAGGTGACGCGGGTCGCCACCTATCACGATCTGCCCGAGCGCGAGACCTCGGCCCTGTTCAACCAGCGCGGCCTCTTCCGCGCCTGAGGCGGCGGGCCCCTGCGCCGACCCGGGAGACGGGGCTGGCGGATCCTCCCATTTCGTGCACAAGGAGCACCCCATGAGCACCAAGCATCCCATCATCTCGGTGACCGGTTCCTCCGGGGCGGGCACTTCGACCGTCAAGCGCACCTTCGAGCAGATCTTCCGCCGCGAGGGCGTGACGGCGGCCTTCATCGAGGGCGATGCCTTCCACAGGTTCGACCGCAAGGGCATGCGCGAGGAGATCGCCCGCCAGAACGAGCTCGGCAATCCGCACTTCTCCCATTTCGGGATCGAGGCGAACCTCCTCGACGAGCTCGAGGCGGTGTTCGACGAATACGGCAGGCAGGGCACCGGCCGCACGCGTCATTACGTGCACGATCTCGAGGAAGCGGAGAAATACGGCGTGCCGCCCGGCGAGTTCACGCCCTGGGAGCCGTTCCCGGAGAACACCGACCTCCTGTTCTACGAGGGGCTGCACGGCGCGGTGAAGGCCGACGGTATCGACATCGCCGGCAAGGTCGATCTCAAGATCGGGGTCGTGCCGGTCATCAACCTCGAATGGATCCAGAAGATCCACCGCGACAAGGCCGCCCGCGGCTATTCCACCGAAGCGGTGACCGACACGATCCTGCGGCGGATGCACGACTATGTGCACGTCATCTGCCCGCAATTCTCCCAGACCGACATCAATTTCCAGCGCGTGCCGGTGGTCGATACGTCCAACCCCTTCATCGCGCGGGACATTCCGAGCCCGGACGAGAGCCTCGTCGTCATCCGCTTCAGGAATCCCGCGGGCATCGACTTCCCCTATCTTCTGTCGATGATCCACGACAGCTGGATGAGCCGTGCCAACTCGATCGTCGTTCCCGGCGGCAAGATGGATCTGGCGATGCAGCTGATCTTCACGCCGATGATCCACCGCCTCGTCGAGCAGGCCAAGCGGGCGCGCTGAGTGCCACCTCCCCAACCATCCATCGAGGGTGCCATGAACAGACAGGTCAAGATCGAAACCGGCGAGGAGAAGCTGATGGCCAATGCCATCCGTTTCCTGGCCATGGACGCGGTGCAGGCCGCCAATTCCGGCCATCCGGGCATGCCGATGGGCATGGCCGACGTGGCGACGGTGCTCTACAATCGTTTCCTCGATGTCGATCCGACGAAGCCCGACTGGCCCGACCGCGACCGCTTCGTGCTGTCGGCCGGGCACGGCTCGATGCTGCTCTACGCCATTCACCACCTCCTCGGCTACGAGGACATGGACATGGAGCAGCTCCGGCATTTCCGCCAGCTCGGCTACCGCACCGCCGGGCACCCGGAATACGGTCATGCCGCCGGGATCGAGACCACCACCGGCCCCCTCGGCCAGGGACTCGGCACCTCGGTCGGCATGGCGCTGGCCGAGCGGATGATGAACGCCCGCTTCGGCGGCGATCTCGTCGATCACTGGACCTATGTCATCGCCGGCGACGGCTGCCTGATGGAAGGCATCTCCCACGAGGCGATCGACATGGCCGGTCATCTGCAGCTCGGCAGGCTGATCGTGCTGTGGGACGACAATTCCATCACCATCGACGGCTCGACCGACCTTTCCACATCGACCGACCAGCTCGCCCGCTTCGCCGCCGCCCGGTGGCACACGATCCGGGTTGACGGGCACGACAACGAGGCCGTGGCCGCCGCCATCGAGGAGGCGCGCAACGATCCGCGACCCTCGCTCATCGCCTGCAGGACCGTGATCGGCCAGGGCGCTCCCAACAAGGCCGGCTCCCACAAGGTGCACGGCGCGCCGCTCGGCGAGGAGGAAATCGCCGCCGCCCGCGAGGCGCTCGGCTGGCAGTGGCCGCCTTTCGTCATCCCCGAGGAGGTCTATGCGGCCTGGGGGCGCGTCGCCGCCCGCGGGCGCGCCGCCCGCGAGGCCTGGGAGGCGCGTCATGCCGCCTCGCCGAAGCGCAGCGAATTCGACGCCTGGATCGCCGGCGAAATTCCGGCCGCTCTTGCGGACCGCATGGCCGCGCACAAGGCGAAGCTCGTCGCCGAGAAGCCGAAGGTGGCGACCCGCAAGGCTTCGGAAATGGCGCTCGAGGTGATCAACGCCACCGTTCCCAACATGGTCGGAGGCTCGGCCGACCTCACCGGTTCGGTCAACACCCTGACCTCGGGCATGACCCCGGTGCGTCCGGGGGCGTATGCCGGCAACTACATCCATTACGGCATTCGCGAATTCGAGATGGGCGCGGCGATGAACGGCATCTCGCTGCACAAGGGCTTCCGCCCCTACGGCGGCACCTTCTTCGTCTTTTCCGACTACGCCCGCCCGGCGATCCGGCTCTCGGCGCTGATGGAGCAGCCGGTGATCTATGTCATGACCCATGATTCGATCGGTCTTGGCGAAGACGGGCCGACCCATCAGCCCGTCGAGCACCTCGCCGCCTGCCGGGCCATGCCGAACCTCACGGTGATCCGCCCGGCCGATCCGGTGGAGACGGCCGAGGCCTGGGAGATCGCCCTGGCTTCGGAAAGGACGCCGGTCATGCTGGTGCTCACCCGCCAGGGGGTGCCGACGGTGCGCGGGAGCGCCGACGAGAACCTGACCGCGCTGGGCGGCTATGTGCTGCGCGAGGTCGAGGGCGGGGTCGGCGCCCGCGACGTGACGCTGATCGGAACCGGCTCGGAAGTGTCGGTGGCGCTCGATGCGGCGGAAAAGCTCGCCGATGACGGCATTCGCGCGGCGGTGGTTTCCCTGCCCTCCTTCGAGCTTTTCGCGGCCCAGCCGAAGGCGTATCAGGAGGCCGTGCTCGGCACCGCGCCGCGCGTCGGCGTCGAGGCCGCGGTGGCGCAGGGCTGGTGCGAGGTGCTCGGGCCGAACGGTGCCTTCATCGGCATGACGGGCTTCGGCGCGTCGGCGCCGGCCCCGGCCCTGTTCGAGCATTTCGGCATCACTGCCGACAAGGTGGCCGAGGCCGCCCGGAAACTGGTCTGAACGAGACGAGGAACAGGAGAGAGAGAATGACAGTCAAGGTCGCCATCAACGGCTTCGGCCGCATCGGTCGCAACGTGCTGCGCGCGATTCACGAATCGGGCCGCGACGACATCGAGGTCGTCGCCATCAACGATCTCGGTCCGGTCGAGGCCAATGCCCATCTCTTGCGTTATGACAGCGTCCACGGCCGTTTCCCCGGCGAGATCATCACCGGCGAGGACTGGATGGATATCGGCCGCGGCAAGATCAAGGTGACGGCGATTCGCGATCCCGGGGAGCTACCCTGGGACGGGGTCGATATCGCCATGGAGTGCACCGGCCTCTTCACGAAGCGCGAGGCGGCCGCGGCCCATCTCGAGAACGGCTCGAAGCGCGTGCTCGTCTCGGCGCCCTGCTCGGGGGCGGACAAGACCATCGTCTTCGGCGTGAACCACGACACGCTCACCGCCGAGGATCTGGTGGTCTCCAACGCCTCCTGCACCACCAACTGCCTCAGCCCGGTGGCCAAGGTGCTCAATGACGCCATCGGTATCAAGCGCGGCTTCATGACCACCATCCACTCCTATACCGGCGATCAGCCGACGCTCGACCGCCTCCACAAGGATCTCTACCGCGCCCGCGCCGCGGCGCTCTCCATGATCCCGACCTCCACCGGCGCGGCCAAGGCCGTCGGTCTGGTGCTGCCGGAACTCGCCGGCCGGCTCGACGGGGTGGCGATCCGCGTGCCGACGCCGAATGTCTCGGTGGTCGATCTGGTCTTCGAAGCCGCGCGCGAGACTTCCGTCGAGGAAATCAACGAGGCGATCCGCGCCGCCGCCGACGGGCCGATGAACGGCGTTCTCGGCTATACCGAGGACAGGAACGTGTCGGTGGACTTCAACCACGATCCGCGCTCCTCGATCTTCCACATGGACCAGACCAAGGTGACGGACGGCAATTTCTGTCGCATCCTCTCCTGGTACGACAACGAGTGGGGCTTCTCCAACCGCATGGCCGACACCGCCGTGGCCATGGCCCGGTTCCTCTGACGGCGCAGGGGGCGGCCGGGCCGCCCCCTTCCGCGTTCCGCCGGACGGTCCCCGACGATCCGCGAACCCACCCGACGATCCGCAAGACGATCCGAAAGGAGACGCCAAATGCCTCTCATCACCCTTCGCCAGCTTCTGGACTATGCCGCCGAGCACGATTTCGGCGTGCCGGCCTTCAACATCAACAACATGGAACAGGGCCTCGCCATCATGCGCGCGGCCGCGGCCACAGACAGCCCGGTGATCATCCAGGCCTCGCGCGGCGCCCGGTCCTATGCCGGCGACATCATGCTCCAGCACATGATCAAGGCGCTGGTCGAGATGTTCCCCGACATTCCCGTCGTCATGCATCAGGACCACGGCAACAACGAGGCCACCTGCCTGTCGGCCATCCGCTACGGTTTCACCTCGGTGATGATGGACGGCTCGCTCGAGGCCGATGCCAAGACGCCGGCCTCCTACGAATACAATGTCGGCATCACCCGCCGCGTCGCGGAGATGGCCCACTGGGTCGGCGCATCGGTCGAGGGCGAGCTCGGCGTTCTCGGCTCGCTCGAGACTGGAGAGGCCGCCAAGGAGGACGGCTCGGGCGCCGAGGGCAAGCTCACGCGCGACATGCTCCTGACCGACCCCGACCAGGCCAGGGACTTCGTCGAGAAGACCCGGGTCGATGCGCTGGCCATCGCCTGCGGCACCTCCCATGGCGCCTACAAGTTCTCGCGTAAGCCCACCGGCGACATTCTCGCCATGGACCGCATCGCCGAGATCCACGAGAAGATCCCCCATGTCCATCTCGTGATGCACGGCTCGAGCTCGGTGCCCCAGGAGCTGCAGGACATCATCAACGAGTTCGGCGGCGAGATGCCCCAGACCTACGGCGTGCCGGTCGAGGAGATCGTCCGCGGCATCAGGCACGGGGTGCGCAAGGTGAACATCGACACCGATCTGCGCATGGCCGCCACCGGCCAGTTCCGCAAGGTGGCGAAGGAGAAGCCGCGCGAGTTCGACCCGCGCAAGTTCATGATCCCGGCCATGGAGGCGATGGAGAAGGTCTGCCGCGAGCGCTTCGAGGCCTTCGGCACCGCCGGTCACGCCTCGAAGATCAAGCCGATCCCGATGGACGAGATGGCGAAGCGCTACGCCGCCGGCACGCTCTGAACCGCCTGCAGGGACATGCCGACGAACGGTCGAAGGGCGCCCCGCGGGGCGCCCTTTCCGCGTGCCGCACCCGGTGAGCGTCGGGCGGCGCCACGAAGGAAGGAGCGCCCGCCGCGGAAGAGGGGCAGGGGCCGGAACAGCCCCGGAGCGGGTTTGCCTTCCCGCCCCGGCTGCGGAAGAAGGGGCGGATCCGTCGGGGAGAACGCCCCATCTCTCCGCCCTCTGATACCGCTGGAGAATGCGGTTGATCTTCCCTGCCTCGTGCCCCGTCTCTCCGATGGGATGCGCTCGTCGTCCTTCGCTCACCGGTGGATGCTGTCGAAGGAAGGAGGGGGCGCCGCCTCCTGATGTTGTCGGGGGCTTGCGTCCTGCCGCCCGCCCCGGTTAGCTCGCGCCATGAAACCGTCCCCTTCCGACCACGAGGATCCGGTCAGGGCCACGGGCGTTGTCGTCGCCCCGCCCGCGGGCCGTCTTGCCGATCTTGCGGAGCGGATCGCCGCCTGTCGGCTCTGCGCCGACCGTTTTGCGGCCACGGCCACCGCCCATGCGCCGCGGCCGGTGCTGCGGCTGTCGCCGCAGGCCTCGGTTCTGGTGGCCGGGCAGGCGCCCGGAATGCGGGTGCATCGCTCCGGCCTGCCCTTCGACGATCCGTCGGGGGAGCGGCTCAGAAGCTGGATGGGGATCGATCGCGCCGCCTTCTACGATCCGCGGCGCATTGCCATCGTGCCCATGGCCTTCTGCTTTCCGGGTTATGACGCGCGCAAGGCCGATCTGCCGCCGCCGCCCCTGTGCGCCCGCAGCTGGCGCGCGCCGCTCATGGCGGCCCTGCGCGGCATCCGGCTGACGCTGCTCGTTGGCGGTCATGCCCAGAGATGGCATCTGGGGCGGCGGGCCGGTTCGGTGACCGAGACCGTTCGCGCCTGGCGCGATTTCGCCCCCGACATCATCCCGCTGCCGCACCCTTCGTGGCGCAACACCGCATGGATCAGGCGCAACCCCTGGTTCGAGGCCGAGCTCCTGCCCCATCTGCGCCGCCGCGTGGCCGAGGAGCTGGCCCGGGCGGTCTCCATGGCTTCATCTGCCGAGGAGGACGGCACGACATGACCACAACCCCTCTCGCCCCCCTCATCCGTCACCTCGCCGCCCATCCCGGGGACGAGGCGGTGCGGATGATGCTCCTGGCCCGTCTCGCACTCTTCGATGTCGTGATGCCGGCGGATGCGGATGGCGCCCCGGCCCCCGAGGCCGTCACGACCCGATCGGGCCGTTTCCTCCTGGTCCACAGCGACGAGGCGGCGCTTGCGGATGGAGCACCGCGCCCGGTGGTCTGGTTGCCGCTGCGGGAGCTGGGGACGCTTCTGGAGCGTCGCGATACCGGGGTGGTGCTCGATCCGACGACGCAGACGCCCCATCTTCTGACGGCGGGAGAGCTGGGTTGGTTCGCCTCGCTCGGCCGGCTCGGGCAGGTGGTGAAGCGGCTACCCGACGAGGGGGCGGCGGGCGATCCGTCGCTCCTGCCGCCCGCCTTTCACCATGCGCTCGACGCGGCACTGGCGCCGGTGGCGGGGCTGCTCGACGGCGCCTGGCTCCGGACAGTCGCTTCCCCCCGGCCCGGCGCGGCGGGACCCGACGCCCATCTCCATCTCGCCGGGCTGCCGCCCCCCCACGAGGCGCCGCTTCGCGCGCGTCTTGCCATCGCCGCAGCCTTCCTTGCCGAGGGGGCATCGCTGGCCCTGTCGATCGGGGCCGCACCCGGGGGGGCGGGTTTCCGGCCGATCCCGCTGGCAAGCCCCGATCTGCCGTTGCCGCCGGGGAGCGACCCGGACCGGCCGCCGAAGCTGCGCTGAGCCGTGCTCACAGCCGGTGGGGATAGGTGGAGAATTCGAGGGCGTCGGCCGCTTCCTCGCCCTTTTCGGCAATCAGCTTCTCGAAGCGGGCGCGTTCCTGCCGCTTGCAGCGCACATAGCCGTCGATCAGCTCCGGGGCGAAGATTTCGGTGACGAACGGGCTCGAGGCGAAACGCTTGATCGCGCCTTTCCAGTCGCGCGGCAGCGGCGGCGCCTCGGCGGCCTCGTAGGCGTTGCCGCAGACGGGGGGCGGCGGGGTGGCACCGCTCTGCATGCCCCGCAGCATCGCCCCCAGAAGGGCGGCGAGCGCGAGCCACGGGTTGACGTCGCCTCCGGCCACGCGGAATTCGAGCCTGCGGGCCGGGGCCGGACCGCCGGGGACGCGGATGGCGGCGGTGCGGTTCTCGTATCCCCAGCTCGCGCGTGTCGGGGCGTGGCTGTCGGCCTGCATCCGCCGCCAGGAATTGCGATGGGGGAAGAAGACCAGGGCGAGATCGGGCAGGGCCGCGAGGATGCCGGCAATGGCGGAGCGAAGAAGCGGGCCGCCCCGGGCGGTGCCGTCGTCGAAAAGGTTGCGCCCGGCGGCATCGAGCACCGAGACGTGGAAATGCAGCCCGTTCCCCGGCTGGTCGGGCCAGGGCTTGGCCATGAAGGTCGCCGTCATCCCGTGTCGTGCCGCCACCCCCTTGGCCGCAAGGCGAAAGGCCCAGATGTCGTCGGCGGCCTTGAGGGCGTCGGCCTGATGGCCGATGTCGATCTCGAACTGGCCGGTGCCGCTCTCGGCAATGGCGGCCCGGGCCGGCACATCCATCGCGGCGAGGCTGTCGTAGAGGGCCGAGAGGAAGGGATCGACGGCGTCGAGCTCCCGTAGCGAGAGGATCTCCGAGGAACGGAAGGGGCGGCCGGTCGAGGGCGAGATTGCCGGCTCCGGCGGCTCGGCGCCGCGGGCGAGAAGGTGAAACTCCATCTCGCTGCCGACGACCGGGCGCCAGCCGCGGGCGGCATATTGCGCGAGCACCCCTGCGAGCGCCTGTCGGCCGTCACCGGCGAAGGGGCGCAGCGCGCCCGTTTCCGTTTCCTCGAAGAACCAGCCGTGAACGAGAGCCGCGGGCCGTGCGAGCCAGCCCATCGGCAGCGGCGCCCGACCGGTCGGCAGCACCACCCCGTCGGCGTCGCCGCTGGCGAAGAGGAGGGGGCTGTCCTCGATGTCGGTCCCCCAGATGTCGAGATTGCCGGCCGAGAGCGGCATGCGGATGCCTTCGGTCCAGACCTTTTCGAGCGCGTCGGCCGGCAGCCGCTTGGCCCGGGCCATGGCGTTGAGATCGGCCACGGCGACGCGCAGCGAGTCGATCCCGGAATGGGCGCGGCGCCAGGCGCGGATGGTTTCCATGTCGGGGGAAGGGGGCGTGCCGGTCATCGGATGGTCCTCGATTTCCCCCATCTGCCACCCTGCCGCCCGTCCCGTCAACGGCGCGGCATGGCGTGCCCCGGCGCTGGTGCCCTCTCCGCGCTCTTCCCGTCAGCGCAGGAAGCGGGGGCGGATCCTCAGACGGGGCCGCCCGGTTCGGGGCAGATGACGGTTGAGGCGGCGGTTGATGCGGCCGAAGAGGAAGATGATCGTCAGCGTCAGGGCGACGAAATAGGCCGCGACGATCGGATAGGACACGAAGGGGTTGAAGGTCTTTTCGGCGAAATAGGAGGCGTAATAGAGCGCGTCGCCCTCCTGGCGCCAGGCGGGGAAGCTCGAGAAGAACACCAGCGTGGTGGCATGGGTGAGGAAGATCGCCTCGTTGGTGTAGGAGGGCCAGGCGAGCCGCAGCATGGTCGGCCAGACGATGCGCCGGAAGCGCCGCCAGCCCGAAAGGCCGTAGGCGTCGGCCGCCTCGATATCTCCCCGCGGAACGGCCTTGAGCGCCCCGTGGAAGATCTCGGCGGCATAGGCCGAGGTGTTGAGCAGCAGCACGATCAGCGCACCGAGCCAGGCTCGCGTCAGCCAGCGGGTCTCGACGGTGATGGTGGTGAAGCCGAGGGGGATGTCGATGCCGATCTTCGGCAGCAGCACGAAAAGCTCGTAGGCGAAGAAGAACTGGATGAAGAGCGGCGAGCCGCGAAAGATGAAGATGAACCATCCGGCCGGCTTCCGCAGCCACCAGCGCTCCGAGGCCCTGGCCAGGGCGATGGCCGTGGCGAGAAAGAAGCCGAAAAGGAGGGCGAAGAAGGCGAAATAGATGTTCCAGATCAGCCCCGAGCCGATCAGCACCACCTGTTCGCACAATCCGATGTCATGCTTCGGCAGCAGCCGCTCGCCGATGCCGATCGCCCGCAGCCCGTAGGCCGAGATCGCTTCCGCACAGCTCATCATGCCCCGTTCCCCCCCTTGACGGTGACGATGCCGCGGCTCACCCGGGCATCGAGCCGCGCAAAGACGGCCTCGGAGATCTTCGTCAGGCCGAGATACCAGACGAGCAGCGCGAGAAAATACCACAGCCGCCAGTCGGGATGGGGATAGGCGAAGGCGGAGGTCTTGGACGAGCCCAGCTCCTTGGCCCAGTAGACCACGTCCTCGACGCCGAGGAGGAAGAGCAGCGGGGTCGCCTTGATCAGGATCTGCCACAGATTGCCGAGCCCCGGCAGGGCATAGATCCACATCTGCGGCAGGAGAATGCGGCGGATGATCTGCCCGCGGGAAAAGCCGTAGGCCTCGGCCGCCTCGATCTGCCCTTTGGGCACCGCGTCCATCGCCCCCCTGAGGGTGTTGGCGGCGAAGGCGCCGAAGACGATGGCGAAGGCGATGAGCGCCAGTGTGAAGCCGTAGACTTCATGGACCCATTGCGGCGCGCTCGAGAGCGGCAGCTTGGCAGCGGGGCAGACCACGAAATCGTTGCCCTGCCAGATCGGCTGCTCCCAGTCGGGGCACTTGATCCGGTGGCGGATGATCTCGAAGAGCTGGTCGAGGGCCAGCGGCACGAACAGGAAGAAGATGATGTCGGGCACGCCCCGCACCATCGCGGTGTAGATCCGGCCGGGCCAGGCGAGGAGCGGGTTCGTCGAGCGGGCAGCGAGAGCGCCGGCAAGGCCGAGCGCCAGCGCGGCGGGTGCCGCGAGGGCGAGCAGCAGCAGCACCGTGCCGAAGGAGGCGTAGAAGGCGAGGTGCTTGCCGGTGGTCAGATAGCAGGCCCACCATTGCCAGTCGGGCAGGGTCGATGGATCGGTGCAGAAGGAAAACATCGTGCCTCGCGTCCCTGTCGTTCCGCCTTGCGCGCCACCGCCTGCGGAGCGGGATGTCGATCAGGCTCCGGGCTGCTCGCGTGCTCCCTTGCGGCGGGTGTGCCGGGCGCGCCGGATCGCCCCCCTTTCGCGTAACGCTCCGGCCCGGCATGCGGGAGCCTCCGCTGCACGAGAGGGGCGGCTCCGCGGAGCCGCCCCCTTCCCCGGTCGCCCCGCAGTGGCAGGGAAAGGTCTTCCCGCACCAGGGCGGACACAGTCACTCGAAGGTCTTGGCGTCGTCGCCGAACCACTTCCTGATGAGCTTGTTGAGCGAGCCGTCCTTCTTCATCGCGGTGATGGCGTCGTTGAAGCGCTTCTTGAGCTCGGTGTCCGACTCGCGCACCCCCATGCCGACACCGCCGCCGATATAGAGCGGTTCGCCGACGAAGACGAGTTCGCCGCCCGATTCCTTCACGATCGGCTCGAGGAAGGACTTGTCCGCGAGCACGGCGTCGGCCTCGCCGTTGCGCACGGCGGCGATGGTATCGTCGGCCGTGGCGTATTCGGCCAGCGTCGCGCCGCTTTCCTGAACGTAGCCCGCCTGGATCGTGCCGGTCTGGGCCGCGATCACGCCCTTTTCGAGATCGGGGCTGGAGCCGGCGAGGGCGACATAGGCCGACGGATCCGGCGGCAGGTATTCCTGGGTGAAGTCGATCACCTTGTCGCGTTCGGGCGTGATCGACATGCCGGCCATGATGGTGTCGTAGTTGCCGGCGATCAGGTTGGGGATGATGGTGTCCCAGTCGTTGGTGACCCAGACGCAGTCATAGCCGGCGCGGCGGCACAGCTCGTCGCCGAGTTCGCGCTCGAACCCGTCCACCTCGCCCTTGTCGTTGACGAAGTTGTAGGGCGGGTAGGCGCCTTCGGTGCCCATGCGGATGGTCTTGGCCGTGGCCATGCCGGCGCCGAAGGCGAGGGCGGCGGCAATCATGAGAATTTTCTTCATTTCCTGCTCCCTGTCTTGCTTGGATTGGGTGTTTTCCGGGTCGCGGTAACGTGATGTTAGCATTTACCGGGCCATCTTGGGAACCGATGACGCGGGGTAAGCCTGCGGGCGCGCGAATCGATCGGCAGAGGGGCGAGCGGCAGGGAGTATCGTGCGGGCAGGGCAAGGCAGGGCGGTGCCTTGAGGAGGCGAAGCGTCGGGCAGGGCGCTTCGGGACGGCCCGACGACGGGGTGCCGTTCCGGGCGGTCGTGTCCGTTGGCCGGCTGTCGCCGCAGGGACGCATCATGCGGTGCCGTCGCGTGGAATCACGCGGTGCTGTCGCGTGTGGAGGTGTCGAGCGTCTGTGGCGCATTCAGCCTTTCGGCCTTTGCGGACCGGTTCTGGCCGGTGTGCCGCGCTCAGAAATCGACATGGCTGAGGAACTGCCGGAGGCGCTCCGATTGCGGGTTGCCGAACAGGGCGTCGGGCGGCCCTTCCTCCTCGATGCGTCCCCGGTGGAGGAACACCACATGGTCGGAGAGATCGGCGGCAAGGCGCATGTCATGGGTGACGAGAAGCATGGTTCGCCCTTCCATGGCCAGATCGCGGATCACCTTGACCACCTCCTGTTCGAGCTCCGGGTCGAGGGCGGATGTCGGCTCGTCGAAAAGAAGCGCCCGCGGTTCCATCGCCAGCGCCCGGGCAATGGCGGCGCGCTGCTGCTGGCCCCCCGAAAGCTGCGCCGGATAGGCCGCGGCCTTGTCGGCGATCCCGACCTTGGCGAGATAGCGCCGGGCCCGCTCCTCGACCTCGTCCCGCGGCTGCCCCAGCACCGAGATCGGCGCTTCCATGACGTTTTCGAGAATGGTCAGATGCGCCCAGAGGTTGAACTGCTGGAACACCATGGCAAGATTGGTCCGGATGCGGATGACCTGGGCCCGGTCCGCAGGGCGCCGGTCCTCGCCGCTGCCGGTCCAGCGCACCGGTTCGCCCTCGAAGACGATTTCGCCCTTCTGGCTGTTCTCGAGCAGGTTTATGCATCGCAGCAGGGTGGATTTCCCCGAGCCCGAGGAGCCGATCAGGGAGACGACATCTCCCTTGTGCGCCGCAAGATCGACACCCCTGAGCACTTCGAGATCGCCGAACCGCTTGTGCAGATCCCGTGCCTCGATCACCGGCAGGGCGCGGTCGGCGCCGCCGCCGCGTGGCGCTTCCCGATCGTTCGTCCGGCGCTCGGGTGCCGGCGGCCCGTTCCGGGGCGGAGGGGGAGGGTCGATGGCAGGCGGCATGGGCGTCTCCCTGGGCGATGTTGCGGTCACGGCGTCGCGTCGTTCCCGGTGCGGCACCGACACGGCCTCGGTGCCGCGCGCGGTTGTTGCCCCGTGATGGACTTCCCCATGCGGTCGGGTCAAGCCCGCGCGGTCACCGCGTCCGGCCCGCCGCGCCGGCCGCATGGGAACATGGCCCCCTTGGCATTCCGCGGGGTGCCGCGTCCGGATGCATGGGGGCGCTGCATGGGGCACGGGCGGCGCCTGCGGAATGTGCGGGGCCGGGGCTTCGGGAATGCGCGGGCAGGGGCCTGCCGGGAAGCGTCGCAGCGGGTCCTGCAAGCCCCGGGTCAGCCGCGCTCTCGGGCGCGCACCCGCTGGCGGGCCAGGGCCGAATCGCGGTCGTTGATTCCGAGGAGGCTGGCGACAAGCCGCATCAACCCCGCCTCCTCGTCGTCCAGAGCGGAATCGGCCAGGGCGATCTCCCACAAGGTCTCGATGATGGCGATGCGCTGCTCGAGCGGCACCATGTCCTTGATCTTGCGGGTGAAACGCACCGTGTCGGTCGCCTCGGACTCGAGCGCCTCGGCCCGCCGGCGCAGCGCGGCCGCCTCCCCGGTCGGGAGGGCGAAGCGGGCGGCCAGAACCTTGTCGATCCGGGCGATCTCGGCCGGATCATAGACTCCGTCGGCCCGGGCAAGACGAACGAGCAGGGCGGCAAGGGCCAGTCGCTCGTCGGCCGGCGCCTCGGGGCGCGGCGCCTGGCTGAGGCGCGAGAGGATCCGGCCGATCATGCAGCGCCTCCGCTTCCGTTTCCGTTCCCGGCGGGCATGGCCCCGTCCCAGCCCTCGGCAATGACGAGATCGCCGACCGAGGCGGCCTCGCGAATCGCCTTCGCGGCGGCGTATTCGGGCGAATCATGACAGGCGTGGGCGGCCTCGAAGCTCGGAAACTCGATGACGACGATGCGCGTGCGTGCCTGCCCTTCCACCACCTCGGCCCGGCCTCCGCGCACCAGAAAGCGGCCACCGTATTTCTCGAAGGCGGCGCGGTTGGCGGCGATGTAGTCGCGATAGCGCTCCGGGTCCGTCACGTCGATCTGGGCGATCCAGTATCCCCTGGCCATGTCCTTCTTCCTTGTCCCATCCCTTGCCCCGCCAGCCTCCCCCCCTTGCTCCGGCCGCAGGGCAGGGCTTCTTCCCGGCCACCATAGGCCGCCGGCGACGCAGGCGGAAGGCGGGGGCAGGGGCCTCGCCGCCGCCGCCCCCGGCCGCGGCTTCACATCTCGTTGATGGGACCATCTGCCCCATTGGCCGAAGTGGACCGATCATGCATCATCGGTTCACAAATCGGCGTGCAGCTGTTATGGGGCGGGCATCCGGGCCCGGGGCGGCAGGGAAACGCCCCTTCCGGCCGGGAACGCCGACGGGGGACCGGGCGGGGGAAGGCGCTGTCCGGGAGAGAGCCGGGAAGAATGGAAGGACAGGGAAAGGAGCCAGTGATGGATTACGAAGCGGGTCTTGCGAGGGCGATCGACCGTCTGCACGAGGAAGGCCGATACCGGGTCTTCATCGACATCGAGCGCCGGTGCGGCCGTTTCCCCGTCGCCACCTGGCGCCGCCCCGACGGCAGCGAACGCGAGATCGTCGTCTGGTGCGGCAACGACTATCTCGGCATGGGGCAGCACCCGGTGGTGCTCGAGGCGATGCACGAGGCGATCGATCGCACCGGCGCCGGCTCGGGCGGCACGCGCAACATCTCGGGCACGACCGTTCACCATCGCCGGCTCGAAGCCGAACTGGCCGATCTGCACGGCAAGGAAGCGGCGCTGCTCTTCACCTCGGCCTTCATCGCCAACGAGGCCACGCTCTCGACCCTGCCGCGGCTCTTTCCCGATCTCGTCATCTTCTCCGACGAGCTCAACCATGCCTCGATGATCGAGGGCATCCGCCATTCGCGCACCGAGAAGCACATCTTCCGCCACAACGACGTGGCCCATCTGCGTGCGCTGCTCGAGGCGCATGCGGGCAGGGGGCGGCAGGCGGTGATCGCCTTCGAATCGATCTATTCGATGGACGGCGATTTCGGGCCGATCGCGCAAATTCTCGACCTGGCGGATGAATTCGGGGCGCTCACCTATATCGACGAGGTGCATGCCGTCGGCATGTATGGCCCCCGCGGCGGCGGCGTGGCGGAGCGCGACGGGCTGATGGACCGGATCGACATCATCAACGGCACGCTGGGCAAGGCCTTCGGGGTGATGGGCGGCTACATCGCCGCGAGCGCGAAGATGGTCGATGCCATCCGCTCCTATGCGCCGGGCTTCATCTTCACCACCTCGCTGCCCCCGGCCGTGGCCGCCGGTGCCGCCGCCTCGATCCGCTGGCTGAAGGAGCACCCCGAGATCCGCGAGATCCATCAGAACCGGGCCGCCACCCTCAAGGCCCGTTTCAAGGCCGTCGGCCTGCCGGTGCTCGATCATGGCAGCCATATCGTGCCGGTGCTGGTTGGCGACCCGGTGCACACCAAGAAGCTGTCGGACATGCTGCTCGAGGAGCACGGCATCTATGTGCAGCCGATCAATTTCCCGACCGTGCCCCGCGGCACCGAGCGGCTGCGCTTCACCCCTTCGCCCGTGCACGCGCCCGAACAGATGGATGCCCTGGTGGCGGCGATGGATGCCCTGTGGTCCCGCTGTGAGCTGAATCGCGCCGAACTGAGCGCCTGAGCGGCTTCCGCCTTCCCTGAAGGGGCCGCGCCCTGTAACCTTCCTCACAGGGACGGGAATCATCTGCTGTTCCGGGCAGAGGCCAGGTTGTGACGCAGGTTCTTGTGTAACGAGTGGGGGCTCGCGCCAGATGTTGGGGGCTGTATCCGGGCGGCATGTCCGCGCGGAGCGCCGCCGGCGAGGTGGTGCAGCCGGGGCGGCGTGACGGCGGGCGCGGCGGTGCCGGCAGATGACACCCGCGGCAACGGGGGCACGCGGCCGGCCGCAGAGCCGGCGCGATGGGCAGGAAGGCAAGATGGCACAGATCGAGATCGATCCGGCCGAATTCCGCATTGGACTGACGAAGCGTCTCTTCCCCGACGGCCCCGACCGGAACAGGCAGGAACGGGAAGGCATGGTCACGCCGAAACCTCAGAGCTTCGACGATTTTCCGGTGCGCCTCGGCGACATGATGCGCGGCGAACGGGCGACGCGCAACAAGTCGCTCCTCGATGTGGAACGCGAGTTGCGCATCAAGGCCAGCTACATCGCCGCCATCGAGAACGCCGATCCGTCCGCCTTCCCGACACCGGGATTCATCCCCGGATTCGTCCGCTCCTATGCCCGCTATCTCGGCCTCGACCCCGAATGGGCCTACGAGAAGTTCTGCGCCGAGAGCGGCTTCGACGGCGTGGCCGGGGAACTCGGCCATGAACGCGCGGGGCCCCGCCAGCGACCCTCCGGGAAGGGGCGGGATGCCCGTCACGCCGCGGCCTCCGGTTTCCGCGTCTTCGAGACGGCCCAGCGTGCTCCTCTGGCCGAGCTCACCCCCGGCGCGATCGGCGGGCTGGCGGTCATGCTGCTTCTGATTGCCGGGATCGGCTATGGCGGGTGGGCGATCCTCCGCGAGATCCAGCAGGTGAAGATCGCGCCGCAACCATCCGACATCATTGTCGAGATTCCCGAAACGCCTCGAGCCGGCGAAGGGGCGGCGGCGCCTGTCCGGGCCGCTTTCGAGGGGGCGGGCCGGGGTTTCGGGGCGACGGGGGCCGGTGATGCCCTGCCTGCCACCGCCGCCGCGCCTGGCATCCCCGCCAGCGCCTATGCCGACATGATCGAAAGCCCGATCGCCGAAATCGACCCGGAGCGCACCGGCCTTCTGGCGCCGCTGCGGGTGGCCGAGGGCGCGGAACGCCCCCCGGTCAGCCGCGCGGCCGAGGTGGCGCTGGCTCTCGGTGGCGAGACCCTCGCCCCCGCCGCTGCCCCGGCTCCTCCGGTCACCGCCGCCGATCCGGCAGCGGCCCCGCCGCCGCCCGTCGAGATCGTGGCCGCGATCCCGGCCTGGGTGCGGGTCAGGAGCGCGGATGGCAGCGTGCTCTTCGAACGGATCCTCAACGAAGGCGAGGCCTGGCCGATCCCCGCCAGCCTGGAGAAGGTCGTGATCCGCGCCGGAAACGGGGGCTATCTCTACCTGCGCCAGGGGGATCGGGTCTTCGGCCCTCTCGGCAAGGGCAGCCGGCTGTTGCGCGATGTGCCCGTGGAACTCGACCGCATCGCCGAAACCTACCCCGCGGCCCGGAAGTTGCCGGTCTTCTTCCGCGAACGGGGCACGAGCGTGGCCGACAACCGCTGAAGAGGGCGAGAGGGGATGCCTCCCTTCTCCGTCGGCTCCCCTGACGGCCTTTCCGGCGTGAGCACGCGGCCGGGCCGCGGCCGCGGTGACGCGCCCCGCTGTCCGACAGGGGGGCTGCCGCCGCTCCGGCGCCTTCGCGGTGGGGCACCTGTTCCGGGGCGCCCTGCCGGCAGGGGATGACGTCGTGAGACCGGGGGTGGAAAAGCGGGCCGGTGCGGGCCCGCCCGCAGACCGGTCGTTCCGCCGTTTCTGCGGGTCGGCGGCGAGAGGCCGCCCGCCCCCTCCGTTGCCCCGATGACCGCAGCACCGCACGGTGCCTTAGCGCCTTTTCCTTCCTGCAGCCGCATCCTCGGGGCGACGGATGGGGAGAGGTGCATGAAACCCGAACGGATTGCCCGCGACATCGTGGCGCGTGAAGGCGGCCTTGTGAACGACCCGGACGATCCGGGCGGGCCGACCAATCACGGCGTCACCCTGGCGACGTTGCGCCGCCTCGGCCGGGACATCACCGGCGACGGGCGGATCGACAGTGCCGATCTGCAGGCGCTCGATGCCGATACCGCCGCCGAGATCTTCCTGGCCGACTATTATCACCGGCCGCGGATCGACCGTTTGCCCGAGCCGCTCCAGCCGAGCGTGTTCGACATGCAGGTGCATGCCGGAGCGGCCGCGGTGCGGCTGTTGCAACGGATGCTGCGCAAGATGGGTTTTCCGCTGAAGGTGGACGGGGTCATCGGGCCGCGGACGGCGGCGGCGGCGCGCGCGGCGATGGCGACGGCGCCCGATCTGGTGGTGGACGCCTACGGCATCGAACGGCGCAACTGGTATTATGCTCTGGCGGCGCGCCACCCGCGGCTGCGCAAGTTCGTCACCCGTCGCGACGGCGGCAAGGGCGGCTGGATCCGCAGGGCCGAGCGTTTCATCTCGCCGGCCCGTCATCTGACGGCGGAGGAGCACAGGGCCCGCGTGGCGGCATGGGCCGCGGGCGCGGAAGAGGGGAGGGCGGGGCGATGATCGGGCGGATATTGCGGTTTCTCTTCGGTGGGGGGCGCAACGTTCTGGTCGAGACCGGCACGCTGTTCCGCCCCAATGCCGAGGCCGAGGCGGCCCGGGCGGCCGCGCTGAGAACCGCCGCGCTCGCGGAACTGGCGCGCGAGCAGGGGCGGCCGCGACCCGGCCGCTTCGACCGGCTGGTGGACGCGCTCAACCGCCTGCCGCGCCCGGCCTTCGCCTTCGGCACCATCGCCCTTTTCCTCCATGCCATGCTCGCCCCCGACGCCTTCGCCCGCCGTATGGCCGGTCTCGCCCTCGTGCCGGAGCCGCTCTGGTGGCTGCTCGGTGCGGTGATCTCCTTCTATTTCGGCGCCCGCGAGCTGCATTACCGTCGCCTCGGCCGCGCCATGAACCGGGCGGCCGGGGCGGCGGAAAGGAAGGCGGCGGGTTCCTCGTCGAAGCCGGAAACTGCGGTTCTACCGGCGCACGCCGGAGCGGAAGCCCCGGTCGCTCGCTCCGACAACCCGGCTCTTGTCCGCTGGCAGGAGCTGCGGCGCCGGCAGGCGGCGGCCGGAGCGGGCGACGACGAAAACCGGCCCTGAGGGGGCGGAACGGCGGCCTTGCGGCGTGGCGGGGCGCGCACCCGCCCTTCGCCCCGTTGCCTTCCCCTCGTCGCTCTTGCCCCGTCGCCGTGAGGCGCCCTGCGGCCCGGTGTCCCGGCCGCTCACGGGGAATGTTATTTGACCCTTTCCCCGCCCTCCCTATTATGCCGGCACACGGATGCAGCCCTGCGGGCTTCACAGGAGAGGGACCCCATGCTCGAGATGTTTTCCGCCGCCGGCTTCGGCTTCGACGAGCTTGGCCATTTCGCCCTGGTTCTGGCCTTCTTCGTGGCGCTGTGGCAGGCGGTGGTTCCGCTCGTCGGGGCGAGCCGGGGCTGGTATGACTGGATGGCGAGCGCCGTGCCGGCGGCGGTCATCCAGTTCGTGCTGATCGCCTTTTCCTTCGCCGCCCTGATGCGGGCCTTCATCCTGTCGGATTTCTCGCTGATCCTCGTCGCCAGCAATTCCCACACGGCGAAGCCGCTCCTCTACAAGATCACGGGCACCTGGGGCAACCATGAAGGTTCGATGCTGCTCTGGGTTACCATCCTGTCGCTCTTCGGCATGCTGGTCGCCCTCTTCGGGCGCAATCTGCGGCCGACGCTGAAGGCGCGGGTGCTGGCGGTGCAGGCGATGATCGGCGTCGCCTTCCTCGCCTTCATCCTCTTCACCTCCAACCCGTTCCTGCGCACGGCGGTGCCGCCCTTCGACGGGCAGGGGCTGAACCCGCTCCTCCAGGATCCCGGCCTCGCCTTCCACCCGCCCTTCCTCTATCTCGGCTATGTCGGCCTCTCGACATCCTTCTCCTTCGCCGTGGCGGCGCTCCTCGAGGGGCGGGTCGATGCCGCCTGGGCGCGCTGGGTGCGGCCCTGGACGCTGATGGCCTGGATGTTCCTCACCATCGGCATCGCTCTTGGCTCCTGGTGGGCCTATTACGAGCTCGGCTGGGGCGGCTTCTGGTTCTGGGATCCGGTCGAGAACGCCTCCTTCATGCCCTGGCTGGTGGGCACGGCGCTCCTGCATTCGGCGATCGTCGCCGAAAAGCGCGAAGTGCTGAAGAGCTGGACGATCCTGCTCGCGATCCTCGCCTTCTCCTTCTCGCTGATCGGCACCTTCATCGTCCGTTCCGGCGTCATCACCTCGGTGCACGCCTTCGCCAACGACCCCGAGCGCGGCGTGTTCATCCTCCTCATCCTCGCCGTCGCCATCGGCGGTTCGCTGACGCTCTATGCGGCGCGGGCGCATGTGCTCAGGCCCAAGGGCACCTTCGCCCTCGTCAGCCGCGAATCGGCCCTCGTCGTCAACAACGTGCTCTTGATCGTGGCTGCCTTCGTGGTCTTCATCGGCACGATCTGGCCGCTCGTCGTCGAGATGACCACCGGGCGGAAGCTTTCGGTCGGTGCGCCCTTCTTCGACATGGCCTTCACCCCCTTCATGGTTGGGATCGCCATGCTGCTGCCGATCGGGGCGCTGTTGCCCTGGAAGCGGGCCAGCCTCGATGCGGCGCTCGTGCCACTGCGCGGCGTGCTGGCGCTGGCGCTGGCGCTCGGGGGGCTCGTCTGGTGGCTCCAGACCGGGAGCAGCCTGCTTGCCCCGATCGGGGTGGCGCTGGCCACCTGGGTGGTGCTCGGTGCGGTGGACGATCTGCTCGTGCGCGCCGGCTGGCCGCGCCAGCCGCTCGGGCAGACCCTCCGCCGGCTCGGGCGGCTGCCCCGCAGCGACTGGGGGCGGGCGGTGGCCCATGCCGGGCTCGGGGTGACGATCTTCGCCGTCTCCACCCTCCTGGCCTGGCAATACGAGGACATCCGCGTCGTCCGGGTAGGCGAAAGCTACGCCTTCGGCCCCTATCGGCTGCGGCTCGAGAAGGTCGAGGAGAACGTGCCGGGGCCGAACTACAGCGCCACGCGCGGCACCTTCACGCTGATGGATCGCGAGGGCCGGGTGCTGGCGACGCTGCATCCCGAGAAGCGGGTCTATCCGGTCTCGGGCATGCCGACCACCGAGGCCGCGATCGACAGCACCCTCGGGCGTGACGTCTATGTCGTCATCGGCGATCGGCAGAACGATGGCGGCTGGGCAGTCTGGGCCTATATCAAGCCCTTTGCGCCCTGGCTGTGGATCGGCGGGCTGCTGATGGCGCTCGGCGGACTTCTCAGCCTCAGCGACCGGCGCCTGCGCGTGGCGGCCGGAGCGGCCCGCAAGGCACGGCTGGTGCCGGCCGAATGAGCGGGCGGCCGGGTGGGCGTCGGGTGAACGGTCGGGTGCGCAGGCGCGCATCATGCACATGGGCAAGGGAAGGATGAGGTTGCCATGACGGGATGGAGGAAGGCCGGGGATGGGCCGCGGCACCGGTTGCGCACCGGGGCGGTGATGCGCTGGCTCCTGCTTCTGGCCGTGGGCGTCCTGCTCCTCGCGCCGCGCGAGGCGGGGGCGGTGCGGCCCGACGAGATGCTCGACGATCCCGCGCTCGAGGCCCGGGCCCGGGAAATCTCGCGCAATCTGCGCTGCCTCGTCTGCCGCAACGAGAACATCGACGATTCGAATGCCGATCTCGCGCGTGATCTGCGGATTCTGGTGCGCGAAAGGCTCAAGGCCGGCGACAGCGACGAGCAGGTGGTGCAATACATCGTCGATCGTTACGGCGAATACGTGCTGCTCAAGCCGCCGGTGAACGGCGCCACCCTCTGGTTGTGGATCGCCGGGCCGGTGCTGCTCGTGATCGGCCTCGCCATCGCCTTCCTCCATGTCCGCCGCCGCGCGAGCGCGCCCGAACCGGCCACGCCCCTCGACCCCGAGGAGGAAGCCCGTCTCGCCCGGCTGCTCGGGGAGGAGGGCGGGCAGGAAGGCTGAGGCTTCATCGAGGCTTCGCCCGGTCCGGTATCGGGGTGGCGGGCGAGGGATGCCCCGCGTGCCGGGAGAGCTTCCGGGAAGCGTGGTCGGCTCGTGCCCGTGCCGGAGCGGGGTTCCGGGCGGTGACGCCGGCCTCGCGCCCGCGACGGGGAAAGGGCGGGAGGTGACGCGGCGGAGATCTTTTCTTTCGCAACGATCCCGCTATCGTCGGGCCGCAATGCGAGGGTGCGAATCGCCCCGACGAGGAGGGAGAGATGAGCGAGGACACGGCCACGATCTACGAGACCATCCGCCTGCGCTTCGAGGACGGCATCGCCATTCTCAAGCTCAACCGCCCCGACAAGATGAACGCGCTCAACGTGCAGATGCGGGCCGAGATGGCCGACGCCATCCGCCGCGCGGGCGAAAGGGCGCGGGTCCTGGTCATCACCGGCAAGGGGCGCGGCTTCTGTTCGGGGCAGGATCTGGGCGATCGCACCGGGGCGGCCGAGATCGACCTCGAACAGGTGTTGCAGAAGGAATACGGGCCGCTCATTCGCGGCATCCATGACGCGCCCATCCCCGTGATCGCCGCGGTCAACGGGCCTGCGGCCGGGGCCGGTGCCAATATCGCCCTTGCCTGTGACGTGGTGATTGCAGCCGAGAGCGCCTATTTCATGCAGGTGTTCTCGCGCATCGGCCTCATCCCCGATGCCGGCGGCACCTATTTCCTGCCCCGCTCCGTGGGGCTGGCGCGGGCCATGGGGCTGGCGCTCTTCGGCGACAAGCTGCCGGCCCGCAAGGCGGCCGAATGGGGGCTGATCTGGGAGGCGGTGCCCGACGAGGAGTTCGACGCCGTCTGGCGCGCCCGCGCCAGGCAGCTCGCCGAAGGGCCGACCCAGGCCTACAAGCGCATCCGCCAGGCGCTGCGCGCGAGTTTCGACAACGATTTCGAGACCCAGTATGCCTTCGAATCGCGACTGCAGGGCGAGGCCGGGCGCACGCGCGACTTCAAGGAATCGGTGCGCGCCTTCCTCGAGAAGCGCAAGCCGCGCCACGAGGGCCGTTGACGGGCAGGAGGGGCGCGAGCCGTTTCGGGCGTGCTCCCCTCAACATGTCTGCGTCGCCCTGCATGCGGCTTCATGGCGCTGCCGGGGGCAGGCCCCCTCCGGCGGGGCGAACGCGGCTCCTTCGCGGGCGGCCGGCCGGCGCCGGGAAATGGCGGAAGAGTGAGGGGGCGGGCATGAGGCAGCCCCCTCGATGATCGGGAACGGCGCGCTCCCTCTCCCGGCATGAATGCGGCCTGAAGCGGGTCTGCGGGGCGGCGCTGGGGCGGGCCGCGGGAGGTCCTGAACCCTGTGAACGGATCGAGCGCCGAACGTGCTCCGGCCGCAATCTCCGGCCGGGAAGGGGCAGGAGGGCGATCGGCGCGGCGGTTTCCCGGAATCCGCGCTTCATGTGCAAGCCCCCTTCCGGGGAGCGCCGGCGCCGCCGGTGTGGTCGCTTCCCGGGGCTTCGGGTGCTTCGGCTTTCCGCGTCGGACGAAGAAAACCCCCGGCCGGGGAGGCAGCCGGGGGTTCGCATCACGACGGGACAGGGAGGGAGGGGAGATCGGGACACCCCGTCGCAATGTTCGCAAGGACGGGCGCGGTGCCTATTCGGTGGCACCGCCGGCCGCGACCCAGTCGCGGAAGCCGCCCATGTTGTAGACCTTCGTGTAGCCGAGGCGCAGCAGCGTCTCGCCCGCCATCTGGGCGCGGCCGCCGGCGGCGCAATAGACGATCACCGGCCGCTCGGGCGAAAGCCGCGGTTCGTGATCGGGGTTGCGCGGATCGGCCTTGATCGGCACGAGCGCGTTCGGAATGTGCACCGCGCCCCGGGCCTTGCCCGATGCCTGGACTTCGGCATGCTCGCGCACATCGAGGAGCACGGCGCCCTGATCGGCCATCCTGCGGGCTTCGCGCGGCGAGATGCTCTCGACTCGTCCGGTGTTGAATGCGGAGTTGCGCATGGCGAAATTCATGGCGATTTCCTTTCCTGTCTTTTCCCCGTCCGGGTTCCGGTCCGAACGGATTTCAAGGCTTTCTCAACTGGTTGTGCGACTCAAATCGGTTGTAGTCCCTTCACGAAGGCCCCTTGGGGGGCGCCTTCCCGACGGGCCATGCCCCGTTCGCGTGCCCCCCAGATGGGCCAATCGGGCGGTGGGCGCAAGGGGGTGCGACAATAATATCAATATATCAATATGTATATGATAATGAGCGCTGCCGCTGCCGAGCCGCGCGCGGGGGGATGGCGGGAAACGGTTGGTGTTCACGACATGTTCAATCATCTTTTCCGCGGATTCCCTCTCCTCGGCGATGCGGCCCTTGGCATTCGGGCCGTGCTCGCCTAGCTCTGGGACAGCCTCTGGAGAGCACGATGGCGCATCTCAGGACCATTTCCGTGCGCGGCGCGCGCGAGCACAATCTCAGGAATGTCGATGTGGACATCCCCCGCGACAAGCTGGTGGTGATCACCGGCATGTCGGGTTCGGGAAAGTCCACCCTCGCCTTCGATACCATCTATGCCGAAGGGCAGCGGCGCTATGTCGAGAGCCTCTCGGCCTATGCCCGCCAGTTCCTCGACATGATGGGCAAGCCCGATGTCGATCAGATCACCGGTCTGAGCCCCGCCATCTCGATCGAGCAGAAGACCACCTCGAAGAATCCGCGTTCCACGGTCGGCACCGTCACCGAGATTCACGACTATCTGCGGCTGCTCTTCGCCCGTGCCGGCACGCCCTACAGCCCCGCCACCGGCCTGCCGATCGAGGCGAGCCAGGTGCAGGACATGGTGGACCGCATCATGGCCCTGCCCGAGGGCACGCGGGCCTATCTTCTGGCGCCGGTCGTGCGCGGCCGCAAGGGCGAGTATCGCAAGGAGCTCGCCCAGCTGATGCAGCAGGGGTTCCAGCGGGTGAAGGTGGACGGGCAGTTCCACGAGATCGAGGACGTGCCGCCGCTCGACCGGAAGCTCCGCCACGACATCGACGTGGTGGTCGATCGCATCGTCGTGCGCGCCGGCATCGAGACCCGGCTGGCCGATTCCCTGCGCACCGCACTCGATCTTGCCGACGGCATCGCCGTGCTCGAGACGGCGCCACGCGAGGGGGAGGGGGCGCCCGAGCGGCTCGTCTTCTCGGAGAAGTTCGCCTGCCCGGTCTCGGGCTTCACCATTCCGGAGATCGAGCCGCGGCTCTTTTCCTTCAACGCGCCGCACGGCGCCTGCCCGGCCTGTGACGGGCTCGGCGTCGAGCTCTATTTCGACCCGGCGCTGGTGGTGCCCGACGGCAGCCTCTCGCTCCTGGAGGGGGCGGTGGCCCCCTGGCGGCGCAGCCGCAGCCCCTGGCTCACCCAGACCATCCAGGCTCTGGCCGCCCATTACGGGTTCGACCCGAAGACGCCCTGGCAGGCGTTGCCGGAGCGGGTGCGGCAGGTGATCCTGCATGGCTCGGGCGAGGAGGCGATCCCCTTCCGCTATGACGATGGCGGGAGGGTCTACAACGTCACCCGCCCCTTCGAGGGGGTGCTGCCCAATCTCGAGCGGCGCTGGCGCGAGACCGATTCGAAATGGGTGCGCGAGGAGTTCGAGCGCTATCAGAACAACCGCCCCTGCGCGGCCTGCGGCGGCTACCGTCTCAGGCCCGAGGCGCTGGCGGTGAAGATCGCCGGCAGGCATATCGGCGAGGTCAGCGAGATGTCGATCCGCGCCGCCCATGCCTGGATCGACACCGTGCCCGACACGCTGTCGGCCCAGAAGCGCGAGATCGCCCGGCCGATCCTCAAGGAGATCCGCGAGCGGCTCGGCTTTCTCGTCAATGTCGGTCTCGACTATCTCACCCTTTCGCGCGCTGCCGGCACGCTCTCGGGCGGCGAGAGCCAGCGCATCCGCCTCGCCTCGCAGATCGGCTCGGGGCTGACGGGGGTGCTCTACGTGCTCGACGAACCCTCGATCGGCCTGCATCAGCGCGACAACGACCGGCTGATCGCCACGCTCGAAAACCTGCGGGACCAGGGCAACACGGTGATCGTCGTCGAGCATGACGAGGATGCGATCCGTGCCGCCGACCATGTGATCGACATGGGCCCCGCGGCCGGGGTGCATGGCGGCGAGGTGGTGGCGGCGGGCACGCCCGAGGAGATCGCGGCGCACCCCGATTCGCTCACGGGCGCCTATCTCGCGGGTCGGCGGCAGATCGCGGTGCCGGCGGCGCGGCGGCAGGGCAGCGGCGCGGTGTTGCGCATCGAAGGGGCACGCGGCAACAATCTGCAGGATGTCGATGTCGAATTCCCCCTCGGCCGTTTCATCTGCGTGACGGGGGTGTCGGGTTCGGGCAAGTCCACCCTCGTGATCGAGACGCTCTATCGCCATGCGGCCATGCGGCTCAACGGGGCACGGCAGAACCCGGCGCCGATCAGGGCACTGCACGGGCTCGAGCATCTCGACAAGGTGATCGATATCGACCAGTCGCCGATCGGGCGCACGCCGCGTTCGAACCCGGCCACCTACACCGGCGCCTTCACCCCGATCCGCGAATGGTTCGCCGGGCTGCCCGAGGCGCGGGCGCGGGGCTACAGGCCGGGGCGCTTCTCCTTCAACGTCAAGGGCGGGCGCTGCGAGGCCTGCCAGGGGGAGGGGCTGATCAAGATCGAGATGCACTTCCTGCCCGATGTCTATGTCACCTGCGAAAGCTGCGGCGGCACGCGCTACAACCGCGAGACGCTGGAAATCCGCTACAAGGGGCGGAGCATCGCCGACGTGCTCGACATGACGGTGGACGAGGCGGCCGAATTCTTCGCTGCCGTGCCGGCGATTCGCGAGAAGATGGAAACCTTGCGCCGGGTCGGCCTCGGCTACATCAAGGTCGGCCAGCCGGCGACCACGCTCTCGGGCGGCGAGGCGCAGCGGGTCAAGCTCGCGAGGGAGCTGTCGCGCCGAGCCACCGGCCGCACGCTCTACATCCTCGACGAGCCGACCACGGGGCTGCATTTCGAGGACGTGAAGAAGCTGCTCGAAGTGCTGCACGAGCTGGTCGAGCAGGGCAACACGGTGGTGGTGATCGAGCACAATCTAGACGTCGTCAAGACCGCCGACTGGATCATCGACATCGGCCCCGAAGGGGGGGAGGGTGGCGGCCGGGTGGTGGCCGTCGGCACGCCCGAGGAAGTGGCTGCCGTCCCTGAAAGCCATACCGGCCGCTATCTGCGTCGGATCCTCACCGGCCGGAAGAACCGCGCTCCGGCCGCCTGAAGGCGGCCCCTTGCGGGGGGGCGGAAGCCGGCACCGGCTTCGAACGGCCGCCGTTTCTTCGTGCAGAGGGCGAGGCGGGGCGGGTGCGGGGCGTCTGCCGCGCGCCGCCGGGCGCGATGGCCTGCCCGCCACGGGGATGCCCGGCCGGGGCGGCCCGAGGGGCGATGCGCGCGGCGCCCGTCTGCCGCCCGGTCCGAAGCTCGGGGCCTGCCTGCGGGCCGGGGAATGTGGCGGGATGTGCCGGCCCCTCTCCCCCGAACCCCGCCCCGGCGGACGGCCGCAGGGCGACGGGGCGTCTGCCGCCCCGGAAGGCGGAGCGGGCTCGGCCGAAAGCCGCCTTTCCGTCCCTGCCGACGCCCGAGGGGCGGGCTGCGCTTTCTCTCCTTCCCCGTTCGTGGCAGGATGATGGCGGGTCTGCCCCGGTCGGCGCGTTGTCCGACCGGGGTCGGCGACAGGATCGGCCAGCGAAAGGGAAAGACATGGTGCAGCGGGTGATCGGCCTGGCGCTCGGCTCCGGCGGGGCCCGCGGCTGGGCCCATATCGGCGCTCTCAGGGCGCTGGAGGAGATGGGGTGCGTGCCCGAGGTGGTGGCCGGGGCTTCGGCCGGTGCCCTCGTCGGCGCCTTTCATGCCGCCGGCAAGCTCGATGCGCTCGAGAGTTTCGCCCGCGCCATCACCCCCGGCCGCTTTGCCCGCATGCTCGATTTTCTCGGGGCCGGGGGTGGGCTTGTCGGCGCGCGCAAGGTGCTGGAGCTTTTCCGCGAGCACGATCTTCCCGAGCGGATCGAGGAGCTGCCGCGCCCCTTCATCGCCATCGCAACCGATCTGGCGACGGGGCGCGAGATCTGGCTGCGCGAAGGCTCGCTGGCCGATGCCGTGCGGGCCTCGGTCGCCCTGCCGGGGGTGATCTCCCCCCATCGTCACGAAGGCCGCTGGCTGCTCGACGGCGGCATGAGCAACCCGATCCCGGTTTCGGCGGTGCGGGCCCTCGGTGCCGATCGGGTGATCGCCGTCAACCCCAACGGTGCCCTGCTCGACGGGATCTGGCGACCGGAAGAGGACAAGCCCCATGTGCTCGAACGGGAGGTCGCGGAACTGGCCCGCACCCGCAGCCTGCCCGAGGCGGTGCGGAGCTGGCTCGGGGAGTTCCTCGGCCGCGAACGACGCACGCCGCGGCCGCCGAGCTATCTCGAAGTGGTGGATGCATCGATCGACATTCTGGTGGAACGGGTGCGTCGCTCGCGTCTTGCCGGCGACCCGCCGAGCGTGCTCGTCGATCTGGTCCTGCCCGGCATCGGCGTGCTCGATTTCCACAAGGCGGCGGAGACGATCGCCGAAGGGCACCGTCAGACGAAGGCGATGGCATCCCGCATCCGCAGCATTCTCGACAGTGCGCGCTGAGGAGGGCGGGCTCCGGGTGGGGAAATGCGGCAGGGGCGCCCCTGCCGGTTCCGGACGATACGGCCCGCCTCAGCAATCCTTGCAGGTCTTGATGCCGAGGACCGAGTAGAGCGGGCAGGTGCCGAACAGCCCCGTCAGCAGCGGGATCAGCCCGATGAGCCCCCACCAGCGATAGGGGCTGTCGGGATAGATCCAGATCAGGGCCAGAAGCACGATTCCGAGAATGATGCGAATGGCGCGATCGAGCGAACCGACATTCTTCTGCATGGCACGTCCTCCTCGCTTGGCTTGCCGCACATGGCGGCGTCTCGTGCAGGCGGGGGCGTCATGCCCTCTCCCGTTGCACTACCAAGTTAGGGCAGGGATGGCCGTTTGGGAAGAAAAAGCGGCCGGAAGCGGTCGAAAAGATGGCGGAAAGGGGGCGAGACGCCCTGCCGGGCCGGGGACTGCTCCGCCGGGCAGGGTCGGGCGGGCCGCCGTGCAGGGGGTAATCGTTCGCTCCGCCGCACCATCCGTTGCGCCCCGCCGTGCTGGCCCGGGGGCGGGAGAACGCGGAGAGGCTCGTCCTGCCGCCTCGGAGACGGAAGACACCGGATCGGGCCCGCGCGCATGCCGGAAGAACCGGGGGGCCTGGTGGTCGCGGAATGCCGCCCCGGATTTTCGGCGATGCTCCTGCCCTTCAGCCCTCGTTTCCGAATTCGCCGGCAAGCCAGGGGAGGATGGCGGAGAAGTCGCGGCCCCGCCCGCCCGCTCGTTCGACGAATTCCTCATAGACCCGGGCCGCCTCCGCTCCCATCGGCGTGCGGGCGCCCGAGGTCTCGGCCGCCTGCCGGGCGAGGCGGAGATCCTTCAGCATCAGCTCGGCGGCGAAGCCCGGCCGGTAGTCGTTGTCGGCCGGAGATTGCGGCCCCACCCCCGGAGCCGGGCAATAGACGTTCATCGACCAGCTCTGGCCCGAGGAGGTGGAGACGACATCATACATCTTCTGCCGGTCGAGGCCGAGCCTGTCGGCCAGGGCGAAGGCCTCGCAGGTGGCGATCATGGTGGCGCCGAGGATCATGTTGTTGCAGATCTTGGCCGCCTGCCCGGCCCCGGCCGCGCCGCAATGAACCGCCTTCTGCCCCATCACGTCGAATAGGGGTTTGACGATCTCGAAGGCCTCGGCCGGGCCGCCGGCCATGAAGGTGAGCGTGCCGGCCTGAGCCCCGCCGACCCCTCCCGAGACCGGGGCGTCCATCGCCAGAAGCCCGGCTTCGGCCGCCTGCCCGGCCACGGCGCGGGCGCTCTCGACATCGACGGTCGAGCAGTCGAGGAATACCGCACCTTTCTTCATGGCCGGGATCACCTCCCCGGCCACGGCGCGCAGGATGTCGCCGTTCGGAAGCATGGTGATGACGACTTCGGCATCTTCGGCCGCCCCTGCGGCCGAAGGGGCGGGCACGACGCCCCCGGGAACCGGCGCGGCGATGTCGAACCCCCGCACCTCGTGGCCTGCCGCAGCGAGGTTGCGCGCCATGGGCGCCCCCATGTTGCCGAGGCCGATGAATCCGATCTTCATGGCTGATCCTCCCATTCGAGTTCGTCCTTGCCGAGTGGTGCCAGCATCGCCGTCACCTCCTCGCGCGACAGGGCGGCGATGCCGTCATGGCGCCAGCGCGGTTCGTTGTCCTTGTCGATGATGCGGGCGCGGATGCCCTCGAGAAAGTCGCCCTTCTCCATCGAGCGGAAGGTGAAGCGGAATTCCTGGGTGAGGGCATAGCGGATCGTCGGCACGGCCCGCACCCGGTGAATGATCTCGACCGTGCAGCCCATCGAGAGCGGCGCGTTGCCGGCCATGAGACGGCGCGCTTCGGCGGCAAGCGCGCTCTCTCCGCTTTCGAGCGCGGCGGCGATGGCGTGGATGTCGCCGCCCTCGAAGAGCTGCCAGATCTCCTCCTGGAGCGCGGCGAGGCGGCTCTCGGGCGCGCGTTCGGCCGCCGCCTCGATGGCGGCGACATCGCCGGTCCCGGCCAGCGCCGCCTTGAGCGCGTCCCAGCGTTCCTCGGGGATGTAGTGGTCGGCGAAGCCGGCGAAGAGCGCGTCCTCGCCCCGCATGCGCCAGCCGGTGACGCCGAGGAACTCGCCGCTGCGCCCGGGGGCGGTGGCCAGAAGCAGCGAGCCGCCGACATCGGGCACGAGGCCGATGGCGCATTCGGGCATGGCCACGCGGCTGGTGGCGCCGACGATGCGGTGGCGGCCATGACAGCCGACGCCGACCCCGCCGCCCATCACGAAACCGTGGAGGAAGGCGACCACGGGTTTGGGGTATTCGGCGATGGTCGCATTCATGCGGTATTCGTCGCGCCAGAAGCGGCGGCCGTAATCGTAATCGCCCGCCCGACCCGTGCGATACATCTCGGCGAGATCGCCGCCGGCCGAGAAGGCCCGTTCGCCGGCGCCGTCGATCATCACCAGCTCTACGTCCTCGTCCTCGCGCCACGCCGCGAGAGCCCGCTCGATGGCGAGGCACATGTCCCAGGTGAGGGCGTTCAGACGCCGCGGCCGGTTGAGGGTGATGTGTCCGGCGCGCCCCTCGCGGCGAATGACGATGTCCCGTGTCTCGGTCAGCGGTTCCACGTTCTGCATCCTTCCCGTGAAGAATCGCCTTCGGTTCCGTGTCCTGCCGCGCCTTTCCCCGATCCGGCCACGGGCCGGGCGGGCGGGGCGGCGCCGTCAGGCATTGCGCCCATGCTCCTTCAGCACCGCGCGCGAGACGATCACCCGCATGATCTCGTTGGTGCCTTCGAGGATCTGGTGCACCCTGAGATCGCGGACGATCTTCTCGATGCCGTAATCGGCGAGATAGCCATAGCCGCCATGCAGTTGCAGGCACTGATTGGCCACCTCGAAGGCGGCATCGGTGACGAAGCGTTTGGCCATCGCGCAATGCCTGGTGGCGTCGGCATCGCCGCGGTCGAGCTTCCAGGCGGCCTGGCGCAGGAAGACCCGTGCGGCCTGCAGGGCGGTTTCCATGTCGGCGATGCGGAACTGCAACGCCTGGAACTGGTCGAGCGTCCGGCCGAAGGCACGCCGCTCTCCCATGTAGCGCAACGTGCGATCGAAGGCCGCCTGGGCGGCGCCGAGGGCCGAGGCGGCGATGTTGAGCCGCCCCCCGTCAAGCGCGGCCATGGCGTAGCGGAACCCGTGGCCGAGCTCGCCGACGAGGTTCTCGTCGGGAACGACGCAATCGTCGAACTGCACCTGGGCCGTCGGCTGGGCCTTCCAGCCCATCTTGCGCTCGGGCGCGCCGAAGGAAAGGCCGGGCGTGCCGTTCTCGACGAGGAAGGCCGAGATGCCGCGCGGGCCGTCCTCGCCGGTGCGGGCCATCACGAGATAGACATCGGAATAGCCGCCGCCCGAGATGAAGGCCTTGGTGCCGTTGAGCTTCCAGCCCCCCTCGACCTTTTCGGCACGGGTGCGGAGCGCGGCGGCATCGGAGCCGGCGCCCGGTTCGGTCAGGCAGTAGGAGAAGATCTTTTCCATGGAGGCGAGAGCGGGCAGCCATTTCGCCTTCATCTCGGGGCTGGCGGCCTTGTCGATCATGCCGCCGACCATGTTGTGGATCGAGAGGAAGGAACCGACCGCCGGGCAGGCCATGGCGAGTGCCTCGAAGACCATGGTCGATTCGAGCCGCCCGAGCCCGGCGCCGCCGTGCTCCTCGCCGACATAGATGCCGCCGAGTCCGAGCGCGCCGGCCTCGCGCCACAGCGCCTTCGGAATCGTGCCGGCCTCCTCCCATTCGGCGGCATGGGGGGCGATCTCCGTCTGTCCGAAATCGCGGGCCATGTCGAAGATGGCCTGCTGTTCCTCGCTCAGCTCGAAATCCATCGGGTGCTCTCCGTCATTCTCCGGCGTCCTCGGGCACATCTCCGGACTGCCCGGCAGGCTGCGACAGGCTGACGCGGCCGGGCCCCGCCTTGCTAGGCAAGGAATGTTGCCAGAATTTTGCAGCTCCCCGACCGTCTGCCCGGTGCGCTCCGCCGTCCGGTCGGGTGCTTGACCCGGCGGCATGGGCGGGAGAGAAGCGGGGCATGACAGGCAGGACGGAAAACGGGAAGGGCGGGCCGCCGGCGGGGCGCGCCGGGCCGCTCGAGGTGGCGGTCGGGGTCATCACTCGCGAGCGGCCGCGCATGTTCGCCGACTGCCTTGCCGCGCTCGAGCGGCTCGAAATGCCGGCGGATGTCACTCCGCTGTTCATCTTCGTCGAGAACGACACGTCGCTCCATGTCGAGGCGCTGGCGCACCGTTTCGCCGAAACGACCGGCCATCGGGTGATCGCGGCCGCCGAGCCGCGGCTCGGCATTCCCTTCGCCCGCAACCGGGTGCTCGCGATCGCCCTGGCGGAAGGTGCCGATGCGCTGGCCTTCCTCGACGACGACGAGGAGGCCGATCCGCTCTGGCTCGCGGCCCATGTCGCCGCCTTCCGCGCCGGGAAGGCGGTGCTTGCGGGGGGGGCGATGCAGGTGCTCGATCCGTCCGGGCCGCTCGGGCGCATGGAACGGTGGATGCTGGCGGGCTGGCGCGATCTCGAGGCGCGGATCGACAGGCGCAACCGGCGTCATCTCGCCCGCGGCGACCGGCGGAAACTCCATGTGCGTTGCGGCAACTGGTTCGTCGATCTCGATTTCGTGCGCCGCCATGACCTGCGTTTCGAGGAAGGACATGCCCTCTCGGCCGGGGAGGACGGCGCCTTCCGCGCCGCGGTGGTGCGGGCGGGGGGGCGGCTCGACTGGGTGCCGGAGGCGGTCGTGGGAGAGCGAGCCACCCATGCGCGCCTTGCGCCGGGCCATGTGCTGCGCCGCTTCGCCGATGCCACCGCCACGCGCCAGCGCCGCCTTGGCAAGGGGGGCGGTGTGCGAGGCTGGCTGCGGCTGCCGGTCGCTCTTGCCGGCGATGTAACGCTCGCTCTCGGCCATCTGGCGCTCTTTCCGCTGCGGCCGGGGCCGGCGCTCTTCCGGGCGCTGATGCGGCTGGGCAAGGCCATCGGCCGCGTGAAGGCGCTGAGCGGCGGCGAAGGCGATTATTACCGCACCGTTACCGGTCGCTAGGCGCTCCGGCCGCCCGGCTTCGACTGCTCCGGGGAGCATTCGCACGGCCCGGCGCATTCCTTTGAGCGCAGGCGCGGCCCCGGCCGATCAGGATGTGCAGGATCTGAAGGGGAAGAAGATGGTGGAGCCGAGGGGAATCGAACCCCTGACCTCTTGAATGCCATTCAAGCGCTCTCCCAACTGAGCTACGGCCCCGTTCGTTCGGCGGTTTAATGTGGTTGGGCACCCGCCTCACGCGGCGCTATTTAGGGAAAGCCGGAGGGGGGCGCAAGGGGGAAATCGCGAAAATCGCCGGGAAATGTTCCGGGGCTTGTCCGTTCTTCGGGGCAGCGGAGCCGCCGGCCGCGGATGTCGCGGGCGGGCAGACGGAATGCGCCGACAGGGCGGGGCGCGCAGGAAGGCCGCATCGGCCTCGCGGCGGCGGCCGCCTTCTCAGCCGCGGCCGAGGCGGCGGTCGCGCTCGGCCCTGAGGCGGGCGAAATCGTCCCCCGCATGGTAGGAGGAACGGGTGAGCGGCGAGGCCGAGACCATCAGGAAACCCTTGCCCCAGGCCGCCTTCTCGTAGGCGGCGAATTCCTCCGGGGTGACGAAACGATCGACCTTGTGGTGCTTCGGCGTCGGCTGGAGATACTGGCCGATGGTGATGAAATCGACATCGGCGGCGCGCATGTCGTCCATCACCTGGAGCACCTCCTCGCGGCGCTCTCCGAGTCCGACCATGATTCCCGACTTGGTGAAGATGCCGGGGTCGATCTCCTTCACCCGTTGCAGAAGCCGCAGGCTGTGGAAGTAGCGGGCGCCGGGCCGGACCGAGGGGTAGAGCCCCGGCACCGTCTCGAGATTGTGGTTGAAGACGTCGGGGCGCGCCGCGACCACGGCCTCGAGCGCCGAGGGGGGGCATTTGAGGAAATCCGGCGTCAGCACCTCGATGGTGGTGCCGGGGCATTTGCGGCGAATGGCGCGGATGGTGCGGGCGAAGTGCTCGGCGCCGCCATCCTCGAGATCGTCGCGATCGACCGAAGTGATGACCACATGCTTGAGACCGAGCTTTGCCACCGCATCGGCCACGCGGGCGGGTTCGAACGGGTCGAGCGGCTCGGGGCGGCCGGTGGCGATGTTGCAGAAGGTGCATCCGCGGGTGCAGATCTCGCCCATGATCATCATGGTGGCGTGGCCCTGCGACCAGCATTCGCCGACATTGGGGCAGCCGGCCTCCTCGCAGACCGTGGCGAGGCGGTTGTCGCGGATGATCTTCTTCGTGGCGAAGTATTCCGGCCTGCCGGGCGCCTTGACGCGGATCCATTTCGGCTTGCGCGGCTGAGGCTGGTCGGGGCGGTGCGCCTTCTCGGGATGGCGTTCGGCCGGGTTCGCGAGATCGCGCCGCAACCGGGCGCGGAAGGCCGGCGGTGCGGCATCTTCGCCGGAGCGCGCACCTGCGGTTTCCCTCTCGGCCGGATCGGTCCGCTCGTTCATGGCGTGCCTTCTCCTCTCGCTGCGGGCTTTCGCGCCGGGGCCTGCATGCCGGGGCGCCCGCTCCAGCCATAGCGCAAGGGGCGGGGAAGGGGAAGGCGGGCCGGCCTTGTCTCCCTGCGGCTCTCGTGGCACTGGCAACGAATGCGCCGGGCGAAGGGCAGGGGCCGGACGAAGGGGCCGGGAAGGGACAAGGGGCCGGGAGGGGACAGGGAGGGGAAATGCCGCGCGAAGCCGTCACCATCCGCCGCGGGCCGAGTCGCGAGGCCCTCCGGGGCCACGGGGCGATGCTGCTGTTCTCGCTGCTCGTCGCCGGATCGTTCTCGCTCGGGGCGATGGTGGCGGGCGAGATCGCCCCCGCGGCGCTCAACGCGCTGCGCTTTGCCATCGCCGGCGCCATCGTCGGGGCGCTGGCCGCGCTTCGGGGGGATCTCGCACCGCGCCATTTCCGCGCTCCCTGGCGCTTCCTCGTGCTGGGGGGGCTGTTCGTGGCCTATTTCGTCTTCATGTTCGAAGGGCTGAAGACGGCGGCGCCGGTGTCGGCTGCGGCGGTCTTCACCCTCACCCCCTTCATGGCGGCCCTCTTCGGCTGGGGGCTTGTGGGGCAGACGCCGCCGCCGCGTCTTCTGGCGGCGCTCGGGCTCGGGGCCGGCGGTGCGCTCTGGGTGATCTTCCGGGGCGACCCGGCGGCACTGCTGCGGCTCGCCATCGGCCGGGGAGAGCTGATCTATCTCGTCGGCTGTGCCTTTCATGCGCTCTATACGCCCATGGTCCGCCGTCTCAACCGCGGCGAGCCGGCCACGGCCTTCACCTTCGGCACCATTCTCGGCGGGCTCCTCGTGCTCGTGCTATGGGGCTGGTCCGATCTGTGGCGCACCGCCTGGAGCGCCCTGCCGCCGATCGTCTGGATCGCGGTCCTCTATCTCGCGGTCTTCGCCTCTTCTGCGACCTTCCTGCTGCTGCAGTTCGCCACGCTGCGCCTGCCTTCCTCGAAGGTGATGGCCTACACCTATCTCACCCCCGTCTGGGTGCTGGTCTGGGAATTCGCCCTCGGCCATGCGCTGCCGCCCGCGCGCGTCGCCCTCGGCGTGGTGCTGACGCTGGCGGCCCTTGCGCTCCTGCTGCGTCCTGCTCCGGGCGATGCGGGCCATCCGAGTTGAGGGGGCTGGGCCGGGGAAGCGTGCCCGGCCGTTCCTGCGGGCGGTTTGCGGGTGAGCCTGGCCCGGCGGCGCCGGCCGCGGACCAGCCGGAGGGCGAACCTGCCCGCCTGCTCCGCCCGGCCAGCGTGTCCGCCGGAGGGACGCGTTGATTTTCCCGGCCGGATCGCCCATTGGAGGGGAAAGGCAGGGAGAGAGACATGCAGACAGTCCGGGAAACCCGTATCGACCGCACCTTCGCCCGTCTCAGGGAAGCGGGGCGCAAGGCCTTTGTCGCCTATGTCATGGCCGGTGATCCCGATTACGACACGGCGCTCGAGATCGTCCGCGGCCTGCCGGCGGCCGGGGTGGACGTGATCGAGCTCGGTTTTCCCTTCACCGACCCCATGGCCGACGGGCCGACGATCCAGCTTGCCGGCCAGCGGGCCCTTGCCGCCGGGCAGACCCTGGCGCGAACCCTCGAGATGGTGCGGGATTTCCGCGCCGGGGACGACGGCACGCCGATCGTTCTCATGGGGTATTACAACCCGATCTACATCTACGGCGTCGAGCGTTTCCTCGCCGATGCGCGCGCGGCCGGGGTCGATGGGCTGATCGTGGTCGATCTGCCGCCGGAGGAGGACGCCGAGCTCTGCCTGCCGGCGCTCGGGGCCGGGCTCAACTTCATTCGCCTGGCCACCCCCACCACCGATGATGCGCGTCTGCCCAGGGTGCTGCAGAACACCTCGGGTTTCGTCTATTACGTCTCGATCACCGGCATCACCGGCGCCGGGGCGGCGAGCGCCGATCAGGTCGCTCCCGAGGTCGCCCGCATCAAGAAGAGGACCGAACTGCCGGTCTGCGTCGGCTTCGGGATCAGGACGGCGGAAGATGCCGAGGCCATCGCCCGCGTCGCCGACGGGGCGGTGGTGGGCTCGGCCATCGTCAGCCGCATCGGCGCCGGGGAGCGGCCCGAGGCGGTGCTGGATTTCGTCCGCAGCCTCGCCGAAGGGGTGCACCGCGCCTGAAAGGCCTGCCGGCTTCCGGCGCGTCCGGCGTCGGCCGATGAAGGGCATCGGGCTGCCGGTTTTCCGCATGACGGGCGGCGTCCCGCATCCGGGGAACCCGATTCCCGCAGGACGTGGAGGAGAGGGCAGGGCGGTGCGCCTCGTCCGCAATCCCTCCGCAGCCGCCGAGGCCCGCAGCCGCCGCCGAGGTCCGTGGTCGGCGCCGGCAGATCTTTCCCGCAAGCCCTTTCAGCCGAGGGTGTAGTCGAGGGCCATCATCACCACGAGACCGATCATCAGCCCGGCCGTGGCCAGCTTCTCGTGGTGGTGGCGGTGGGTTTCGGGGATGATCTCGTGGCTGATGACATAGAGCATCGCTCCCGAGGCGAAGGCGAGCCCCCAGGGCAGCACCGCCTGGGAAACGGCCACCGCCGCCGCGCCGATCAGCCCCGCCACCGGTTCGACCAGCCCCGTCAGCATCGCGATGAAGAAGGCCTGCCCGCGGGAATAGCCGCGGCCGACGAGCGCCACCGCCACCGCCAGCCCCTCGGGGATGTCCTGCAGACCGATGCCAGTGGCCACGGCCACCCCGTCCATCACGTTGCCGGTGCCGAAGCTCACGCCGATCGACAGCCCTTCGGGGAAGTTGTGGATGGTGATGGCGATGATGAAGAGCCACACCCGCGCCAGCGCCTCGCGCTCGGCCTGTGGCCCTTCATAGCCCTTGTGGAAATGTTCGTGGGGCAGGAAGGTGTTGAGCGCCCACACCGTCGCGGCCCCGGCCAGGATCGAGACGGCCGCGACCGCGGCGGCGATCACCTTGGAGCCGAACATGGCATGGGCGAAATCGAGCGCCGGGATCATCAGCGAGAAGAAGGAGGCGGCCAGCATCACCCCGGCCGAGAAGCCGAGGAGGATGTCGGCGCTGCGCACCGAGAGCGACTTGCGGAAGAACACCGGTGTGGCGCCCAGCGTCGTGAGCCCCGCGGCCATCAGCGAGCCGAGAAAGCCGCCGAGGAGGACATTGCTGCCGAGAAGCTCGAGCATCCTGTTCCGCGTCCTGACAGGCGCTCCCATGCGCCTCCGGCGCCCTCTTTCGGGGAATTGCACTTGCAAGTCAATGGGCATAACGAGATCGTCGAGGGGCGGCTGCCCCAAGAGGCCGGCGCAAGAGGGAGGACGGCGAATGACGGTCATCACCTGCATCGACGATCTCAAGGCACTTTATGCGAAGCGGGTGCCTAAGGTCTTCTACGACTATTGCGAAACCGGCTCCTGGAGCGAACAGACCTTCCGCGACAACGAGCGCGACTGGGACGAGATCCGCTTTCGCCAGCGCGTGGCGGTGGACATGACCAACCGTTCCACCGCGAGCACCATCATCGGCCAGGAGGTGACGATGCCGGTGGCGCTCTCGCCGGTGGGGCTTGCGGGGATGCAACATGCCGATGGGGAGATCCTCGCCGCCCGGGCGGCCGGAAGGTTCGGTGTGCCCTTCACCCTCTCCACCATGTCGATCTGCTCGATCGAGGACATGGCCGAAAACACCGACAGGCCCTTCTGGTTCCAGCTCTACGTGATGCGCGACAAGGGCTTTCTGCGCGACATCATCGACCGGGCGAAGGCGGCCCGCTGTTCGGCGCTGGTGCTCACCCTCGATCTCCAGCTTCTCGGCCAGCGCCACAAGGACATCAAGAACGGGCTCGGCGCGCCGCCCAGGCTCACCCTGCGCAACATCATCGACATGGCGACCAAGGTGCGCTGGGGGCTCGGCATGCTCGGGACGAAGCGGCGCTTCTTCGGCAACATCGTCGGCCATGTGAAGGGGGTGGACGATCCGTCGGATCTCATCGCCTGGACCCATCAGCAGTTCGACCCGACCCTCGACTGGGACGATGTGGAGGCGATTCGCGAGATGTGGGGCGGCCCGCTGATCCTCAAGGGCATTCTCGATGTCGAGGATGCCCGCCGCGCCGCGGCGAGCGGGGCCGATGCGCTCATCGTCTCCAACCACGGCGGCCGACAGCTCGACGGCGCCGTTTCCTCCGCCCGGGCGCTGCCGGACATTCTCGACGCGGTGGGCGACCGGATCGAGGTCCATGTCGATGGCGGCATCCGTTCGGGGCAGGACGTGCTCCGGGCGCTGGCCCTCGGGGCCAAGGCGGCCTGGATCGGTCGGCCCTGGATCTACGGGCTCGGGGCCATGGGGGAGGCCGGGGTGACGAAGGCGCTCGAGATCCTGCAGAAGGAGCTCGACATGACGATGGCGCTCTGCGGCCGCCGCCGGATCGGGGAGATCGGCCGCGACATCATTCTCGTGCCGAAGGGCTTTCGCGGCGAATGGGAAGACCGGGAGGAGCCGGCCGCCGGTTGAGGCGGGCCGCAGCAGCGGGCCGCCTGCCGCCCTGCACCTGCCCCGTGCCCCTCCGGGGCCGCTGGGGCCGGCCGCCGCACCCGGACCGGCGGGGCGGGGCGCCTTCCATCGGGGCGGGCGAATGACTAGATGGAGGGGGAGAGCCGAGGAGCGAACCATCCATGAAACGTCACGAAGCCGACCCGGCCGAGCGGCTGCGCAAGGCGCTGGTCGAAACCACCCGCACGATTGCCGACGATCCCGATCTCGAGGTGAGCTTCACCGCCGACCAGCCGGGGATGACGCGGCGCGGGGTGCGGCTGCCGCAGATCTCGCGCCGGATGAGCGAGGCGGAGGTGATGCGCGCGCGCGGCACGGCCGATTCCTTCGCCTTCAGGATCCGCTTCCACGACGAGGGCACCCATGCCCGTTTCCGCCCGGAGGGCGAGGCGGCGGCGGCGCTCTATGATGCCATGGAGGCGGCCCGCTGCGAGGCGCTCGGCACGAATCTCATGCGCGGCACCGCGCGCAATATCGACGCCCGCATCGCCCACGAGGCCGAGGCCCGCGGCTATGACCGCATCACCGACCCGGCCGAGGCGCCGCTTGCCGAAGCGGCGGCCTATCTCGTGCGCGAGAAGGCGACCGGGCGGCCGCTGCCGCCGGCGGCGAAGCATCTTCTCGATCTCCACCGCGACTTCTTCGAGGCGCAGGCCGGCGATCTTCTGGACCAGATCGACACGGCCCTCGACGATCAGGCCGCCTTCGCCCGGCTCGTGCGCCGCTTCATCGAGGAGATCGGCTATGGCGACCAGCTCGGCGAGGATCCCGAGAGCCGCGAGAACGACCAGGCCGACGACGGGGAGAACGCCGGCGAGGAGGGCGAGGAGCCCCAGGCCCGGAGCCGCGAGAGCAGCGAGGACGAGGAAGAGGGCAACGAGGAGCTCGAGGACGGCAGCGCCGCCGATCAGGAGAGTTCCGAATCCGCGCTCGAGATGTCGGACGAGGCGCTCGAGGAGCGCACCGATGAGGCGAGTGCCGAGAGCGACGCTTCCGAGGAACTGCCGGCTGCCGCGTCCGCCTCCGAGGCCGATCCCGCCTACCGGGTCTTCACCAGCCGTTTCGACGAGGAGATCGCCGCCGAGGAGCTGGCCGATCCCTATGAGCTCGAGCGGCTGCGCGCCTATCTCGACACCCAGCTCGCGCCCCTGCGCGGGGCGGTGGCGCGGCTCGCGAACCGGTTGCAGCGGCTGCTACAGGCCCAGCAGAACCGCGCCTGGGAGTTCGATCGTGAGGAAGGGCTGCTCGATGCCGGCCGCCTTGCCCGTGTCGTCGCCAACCCGACCACGCCGCTCTCCTTCAAGGTCGAGCGCGACACCGATTTCCGCGATACCGTCGTCACGCTCCTGATCGACAATTCCGGTTCGATGCGCGGTCGGCCGATATCGATCGCCGCCATCTCGGCCGACATTCTCGCCCGCACCCTCGAACGGTGCCAGGTCAAGGTCGAGATCCTCGGCTTCACCACCCGGGCCTGGAAGGGCGGGCAGAGCCGCGAGCTCTGGGTCGAGAAGGGGCGGCCGCAGATGCCGGGCCGGCTCAACGATCTGCGCCACATCATCTACAAGCCGGCCGATCTGCCCTGGCGGCGGGCGAAGAACAATCTCGGGCTGATGATGAAGGAGGGCATCCTCAAGGAGAACATCGACGGTGAGGCGCTCGAATGGGCCTGGCGGCGGCTCAGGCGCCGGCCCGAGCAGCGCAAGATCCTGATGGTGATCTCCGACGGCGCCCCGGTCGATGATTCCACCCTCTCGACCAATCCGGCGAACTATCTCGAGAAGCATCTGCGCGACGTGATCGCCCTCATCGAGCGGCAGGGCGATGTCGAGCTCCTGGCGATCGGCATCGGCCATGACGTCACCCGCTATTACGACCGGGCGGTGACCATCACCGACGCGGCCGATCTCGGCGGGGCGATGACGGCGCAGCTTGCCGCGCTGTTCGAGAACGATCCGCGTCGCCGGGCACGCGGCCGCGGCCGCGCCGCCTGAGGGTTGCGGGGGCGGCCTTGCGCAGGCGGCCGCGTGGATGCCGTGCTCCGGCCGGGGCGTGCCGCGCGAAGGAGGCGCCGGGGAAGGGGCGGGGCTGCCCGCCGCGCGAGCCCGCAAAAGTCGAGGAAACGCCATGCTGCAGGATTTCACCGCCCGCACCGACCCCACTCAGGGCCCGAGACGCCTCGCGCGGCTGCGGGCCGAAATGGCGCGGGAGGGGCTTCGGGGCTATATCGTGCCCCGGGCCGACGCCCATCAGGGCGAATGGGTCGCCCCCCGTGACGAGCGGCTCGCCTGGCTCACGGGGTTCACCGGCTCGGCCGGCTTCCTCGTCGCGCTCGAGGAGGCGGCCGGTCTTTTCGTCGATGGCCGCTACCGGGTGCAGGTGAAATACGAGGTGGACACGACCGTCTTCACACCCGTGCCCTGGCCCGAGACCCGCCCGGCCGACTGGCTGCGCGAGCATCTTCCCGAGGGCGGCAGGGTCGGTTTCGATCCCTGGCTCCATACCCCCGACTGGATCGCCCGGCTCGAGAACCGGCTCGAGGGCTCGGGCATCGTGCCGGTGCCGCTTGCCGAAAATCTCGTCGATCGCATCTGGCAGGACCAGCCTCCGCCGCCTTGCGGTCCGGTCCGCATCTGGCCCGAGCGTCTTGCCGGGCGCAGCCATGCGGAGAAGCGGCGGCTCGTGGCGGCCGATCTCGCGGCCCGGGGCGAGGCGGCGGCGGTGCTGACGCTGCCCGATTCGATCGCCTGGCTGCTCAATATCCGCGGCAGCGACATCCCCCGGACCCCCGTTCCCCATGCCTTCGCCATCCTCCATGCCGATGCCACGCTCGATCTCTTCATCCACCCGGCCAAGGTGCCGCCCGAAGTGGCGGCATATCTGGGAGAGGAGGTGCGGTGCCGTCCGCCCGAGGAGCTGATCGGGGCGCTGGCCCGGCTCGAGGGGCTGGTGCGGATCGACCCGGAGAGCGCGCCCTTGCGGCTGTGGCATGCGCTCGAGAGCGGCCGCGCCGAACCCCAGCGCGGCCCCGACCCCTGCCTTCTGCCGAAGGCCCGCAAGCACCCGGCCGAGATCCGGGCAACGACGACGGCCCATGAGCGCGACGGGGTGGCGATGGCGCTCTTCCTCCACTGGCTCGACGACCGACTTGCCCGGCCCGCCCACGACCTAGACGAGATCGCCATCGTCCGCCGGCTGGAGGAGATTCGCGCCCGTCAGCCGCTCTTCGAGGACATCAGTTTCGAGACCATCTGCGGAGCCGGGGAGCATGGCGCCATCGTCCATTACCGCGTTACCGAGCGCACCAACCGGCCGGTGCGCCCCGGCGAACTGGTGCTGATCGACTCGGGGGCGCAATATCTCGACGGCACCACCGACATCACCCGCACCGTCCTTGCTCCGCCGCTCGAGGCGCTGGCCGAAGGTGCCCGCGAGGCCTTCACCCGCGTGCTCAAGGGCATGATCGCCCTCACCCTCGCCCGCTGGCCCGCCGGCTGCGCCGGCGCCGATCTCGACCCGATCGCCCGGGCACCGCTCTGGCGGATGGGGTGCGACTACGACCACGGCACCGGTCACGGGGTCGGGGTCCATCTGGCGGTCCACGAGGGGCCGCAGCGCATTTCCCGCACCGGCACCGTGCCGCTCGAGCCCGGCATGATCCTCTCGAACGAACCCGGCCATTACCGTGAGGGTGCATGGGGCATCCGCATCGAGAACCTGGTGGTCGTGCGCGAGGCGGCGGCCGAGGAGGGACGCGACATGCTCGGCTTCGACACGCTGACCCTCGCGCCGATCGATCGGCGGCTGATCCTGCCCGACCTTCTCGACCGGGAGGAGCGCGCCTGGCTTGACGGCTATCATGCCCGCGTGTTCGAGACGCTCGCGCCCCATCTGCCCGAGGAGAGCCGCGCCTGGCTGGCCGAGGCGACCCGGCCGCTGTGAGAGGCGACGGGCCATGCGCCGATCTGCCACCGGGCGCGGCATCGTTTCATCGGCTATGATAGCGGCGATAGGCGCGTGACCTGCGGGCCGCGTTGCCGCTGCATGCGGCTGCCGCAGCCGACGGTGTCGCCCCGGACATCGCCGCACGGGCGGCGCCGCAGAGGAAACGGAACAGGGGAGAGAGGCATGAGCGACGAGATCCGCGTCATCGAGGCCGGGGGCAACTGGGTCGTGCGGACGGGCGGCGCCGTGATCGCCGAGAGCCGCCGCGCGTGCGAGATCCGTCTGCCGGGGCGGCCGCCGCAGGTGGTGATGCCGCGCGAGGATGTGGCGATGTCGCTCTTCGAGCCGCGCGACGACTTCCTCGCCTGCCCCCTCCGGGGCCGGGCCCGCTATCTCGACCTCCACACCTCGGCCCGGGTGATCGAGAAGGCCGCCTGGATATGGGAAGAGCCGGCGCGGCCCGAACTGGCGGAGATGGTCGGCTTCGACCCGGAGCGCCTCAACATCGAGCAGCTTTCGACCATCTGAGCCGCCGCGCCGGTCCGCACCGGGCGAGCGGCAGCGGGAGGGTGCACCGCGGCTCCGTCGCACTCCCGCGCTTGACCTGCGCGGCGCGGCAGGGCATGGCGGAGAGGTCAGCCGTGAGGGTCCGATGAGCGACACGCTGCCCGAGCTCTATTTCCGCACCCGGGACGGGGCCGCCACCGTCTTCCGTATCCGCACCGACCGGGGCAGCCGGCGTCTCGAATTCGAGCCGCTTGCCAATGTCAATCTCGGCAACGGCCGCATCAAGCCGCTCGGCGGGCGCACCATCCGCTCCGAGGAGATGCGGCGGATCGAGGCGTGGCTGGCCGAACGGCGCGAGACGCTGGCCCGGCGCGAGATCGACGACATCTTCCGAACCATCGACCATCTCAACGCCACCGCGCACAAGCTGCAGACGAAGGCGCCGGACGAGCTTGTCGAGACGATCGCCCAGCCGCTGCTGCTGGCCATGCACGATCTGCGCCAGACCCTCATTCGCCGTCAGGCCGAGATCGCGCTCAAGCGCCGTCAGGTGGAAGCGGAGACCGGCGAAAACAGCGGGAAATAGCGCCGGCCCGCGGGGTGCTCTTCCGATGCAAGGTCCAAGGATATCAATGGCCTGCCGGTTGCTTCTCCGGCATTCCTGCCTGCCGCCCCTGCCTGGCCGCTCCGAAGACGGGGAGCCCGGTCAGCATGTTCGCCCACATGTCTCACATTGCAGGTGAAGACATGCGGCCAAGATATTGATCCTTCGTGTCTGTCTGGTCCTGCCCGCCAGGTCGCGCGGCGCATCGGGCCGGTGCCTATACCAGCCGGCTCTGCCGCACCGCGGCGCGGATGAAATCGGCGAAGAGCGGGTGGGGATCGAAGGGCTTGGACTTCAGCTCGGGGTGGAACTGCACGCCGATGAACCAGGGATGCTCGGGAATCTCGACGATCTCCGGCAGCTTGCCGTCGGGGGACATGCCGGAGAAGAGCAGCCCCTTTTCCTCGAGCGCATCCCTGTATCGCGTGTCCACCTCGTAACGATGCCGGTGCCGCTCGGAGATCTCGGTGGTGCCGTAGATCCGGTGGGCGTGGCTGCCTTCCCTGAGGATTGCCTTGTAGGCGCCGAGGCGCATCGTGCCGCCCTTGGCGTCCTCGGGGCGCCGCTCGATCTTCGTCTCGCCCTGCACCCACTCCTTGAGATGGTAGATCACCGGGGTGAAGCGTCTTTCGCCGGCTTCGTGGTCGAACTCCTCCGAGCCCGCATCGGCGATGCCCGCGAGGTTGCGCGCCGCCTCGATCACCGCGACCTGCATGCCGAGGCAGATGCCGAAATAGGGGATGCCGTGTTCGCGGGCGAAGCGGGCGGCGCGGATCTTGCCTTCGGTGCCGCGCTCGCCGAAGCCGCCGGGCACGAGAATGGCGTGGAAACCCTCGAGCCACGGGGTCGGGTCCTCGCGTTCGAAGATTTCCGAGTCGATCCACTCGGACCTCACCCGCACCCGGTTGGCAAGCCCGCCATGGGTGAGCGCCTCGGCGATCGACTTGTAGGCGTCTTCGAGCTGGGTGTACTTGCCGACGACGGCGATCCGCACCTCGCCTTCGGGGTTGTCGATCCGCTCGGCGACATCGAGCCAGCGCGAAAGGTCGGGCTTCGGGGCCGGGGCGATCCCGAAGGCGTCGAGCACGGCGGCATCGAGTCCCTCGCGGTGATAGGCGAGCGGCGCCTTGTAGATCGAATCGAGATCGTAGGCCGGGATCACCGCCTCGGGGCGGACATTGCAGAACAGGGCGAGCTTGTCGCGCTGCGTCTGCGGGATCGGATGCTCCGAGCGGCAGACCAGGATGTCGGGTTGCAGGCCGATCGACCGCATCTCCTTGACCGAATGCTGGGTCGGCTTGGTCTTGAGCTCGCCGG
>JALSJQ010000008.1 GCA_026989275.1 Albidovulum sp. | reverse complement strand
GACGTCGTAGTAGTCCGTCATCCCGTCGAACCCGTGAACGACGAACCCCTCCGCCAGAAGAAGCCGCGCCAGATGAAAGCCGATGAACCCGGCCGTCCCCGTCACCAGAACACGGCGCAAAGACCCAGGAGGCGGGAAGGGGGAGGTTGGAGAGGCATCGGCGGGAAGGCTGGTCATACGTCGATCTCCGCTTCTTCGGGGTAACGGGCCAGGGGCTCGTAGAACGGGCCGTGGCGGGTGAGCTCCGAGCGGTAGAGCACGAAGCTGCGCACGGTGAAGGGGGCCAGGGCGAAATCGCCCTCGGCGGCGATCCGGGCCATGAGGTCATGGGGAGGACGACTGCGGCCGAAACGCGCCAGCGTGACATGCGGGGTGAAGCGCCGGCGCCGGAGCTCCAGCCCTGCCATCTCCGCCGCCCGCACCACCTTGCGCTGGAGATGGGAGAGTGGCGGGGCCGGAACGACCTTCGCATGGAGCGAGCGGGGCGCCTCGAAGGTGCCGAAAACGCCGATCCCGCGAATCTCGACCTCGAAGGGCGGAAAGAGGAGGCCCGAGAGCGCGAGATCGACCTCGGCCAGCATCGGCGGCGGCACGTCCCCGAGAAAGGCCAGGGTGATGTGGTAGTTGTCCTCGGGGACCGGGTCGGCAAGGTCGAGCCGGTCTGCCAGCGCCGCGAGCATGGCCCGCTGGCGCCGTGGCAGCGGCAGCGCGATGAAGCTCCTGATGCCGCCCGAAGGCCCCTTGCGTCGTCCCATGCCACATTCCCCTCCCGCCCCGGACTTATCCCCGCCGAAGCCGGGGCTCAACCATGATGACCATCCGGCGACCGAATTTCCCGCAAGTCACGGGGCATCACCCGCCCGCGAACATCTCTGCGGACAGCGTCGATCATGCATCACGGAACGTCTTATCAATCCCTGCCCCATCGAAAATGACACGGGACAATGTGAAAGGGAGAGAAAGTGACGGATTTCCGCTCATGCGGGCGCAGAATCGACAAACGCTGCACGGTGGACACGAGAAATCGCCTGCGCGGATATTTCAACTTCCACCTTCATGTGCTTGAATCATTTCACATCGCAAATGGAGGAAACACCATGTCCACTTCCACAGACGAGAAAACCCTGGTTGCCGAGATCATCGCATCCTACGTTTCGAACAACGCCCTGCCGGCCGACGAGCTGCCCGGGCTCATCCGCAAGGTCAGGGCGGCGCTCGACGACGGCGCGGCGGAGGAATCCGCCATTTCCGCGACAAGCGAAGCCGAACCGGAACCGGCGCCGCAGGAGAACTTCGAGCCGGCAGTGCCGATAGAGCAGTCCGTGAGCGAGGAGCAGATCATATGCCTCGAATGCGGCAAGCCCTTCCGTTCGCTCAAGCGACATCTGAAAAGCGCCCACGGGCTCGACGAGAAGGCCTATCGCACCCGCTACGGCCTCGCGAAGGAGTATCCCCTCACCGCACCCGCCTACAGCCGCGCCCGGGCGGAGACGGCGAAGCGCATCGGACTCGGCCGCAAGCCGCGCAAGACCGCCGCAGCGGAGGCCTGACGCGCCCCGGAACGACCCGCGGAACGATGACGCGAAAACGGGGGTCGGCCCTTGCCATGCGCGGGGCCGGCTCCTAGATGGGACGGGCGGCGCACCGGGCGCCGCCGCAAACAAGCGAGGCCGCCATGACGTCCCTGATGCAGATCCTGCTCCTCGTGCTCGATGTGGTCTGGTATCTCATCCTCGCCCACATCATCATGAGCTGGCTGATCTCCTTCCAGGTGCTCAACCTGCACCAGCCGCTCGTCGCCCAGATCTGGAGCGGCCTCAACCGGCTCCTCGAGCCGGTCTATTCGCGCGTCCGCCGCTTCCTGCCCGATACCGGCGGGCTCGACCTCGCCCCTCTCGTCGTCATGATCGCGGTCTATGCGCTGCGAATCGTCATTCTCAACAACCTCTACGGCTGATCTCCGCTCTCGCGCCATCGCCCACCGGACCATTCCACGGGAGCCACGCCGCTCTCGTCCTCCACGCCACCGCAAGCCTTTCGCCATAAATTCGCCGCATTCCCCCCCTATCGGTCAGGCGGAACGAGGCGGTCACCAGAGCCGCCCGGCAATCGCGGCAGGATACGGGCACCTTCATGGGCTGGTATGACATCGAGGAAGTCAGCGGCACGTTCACCGACGTCGTGCCGCTGGATACCTGGCAGACATCGGTCACTCTCGGCCAGGGCATGACTGTCGTCTCCGGCGACTTCGACATGGTGGACATGCGGACGAATACCAGCACCGGAGAGGCCCTCTCCTACAGCTTCGGTCCGCTCTCGAACCCCGGCTTCGGCACGCTCACGGGTGACCCCGTCACCGGCCAGTTCACCTTCACCATCGACTGGGCTGCCGTGCAGGCAAGCGGCGCCAGCCAGACCATCAGCTTCATCGTTACCGGCACCCTTCCGAATGGCGGCACGGATCAGGACACCGTCATCATCGACCTCCTGATCTGTTTCGCCGAGGGAATGCGAATTGCCACGCCCACGGGCGCACGCCCGGTGGAGGCGCTGCGGGAAGGCGATCTCGTCCTCACCCGCGATCACGGCCCGCAACCCGTCCGCTGGATCGGCCGGCGAAAGATCAGCCGCGAGGAGCTGGCCGCCTGCCCCGCCCTTGCTCCGATCCGCATCCGGGCCGGCGCGCTCGGGCCCGGATGCCCGGAGCGCGACCTGCGGGTTTCCCCCAACCACCGGATGCTGATCGAGGACTGGCGCGTCGATTATCTCTTCGGCCATCCCGCCGTTCTCGTCCAGGCGAAGGATCTCGTGGACGGGGATGGCGTCGTGCAGGATCCCCCGACCGAAGAGATCACATACTACCACCTCCTGCTCGACAGGCACGAGGTGCTGATCGCCGAGGGCGCACCGACCGAAAGCTTCTACCCCGGGCCGTGGACGCTCAGCGAGATCGGGTCCGAGGCGCTCGGAGATCTCTTTCGCCGCAACTTCACCTTTGCTCTGGCCCCCGGAGCCTTCGGCCCGCTCGCGCGGCCGGCTCTCGCCTCCTGGGAAGCTGCCGTGCTGCGTGCCCTCCCCGCCACGACTGCCGTGGACAAGGCGGCCTGAGGCGGTGAACCGGAGCAGCGGAACCATCCACCATTCTCATCACCGGTTCGCGGCATGAACGACACGCCATCCAGCCCCATCTCTCCGCGCCGCGGCGTCGATGTCACCGGCAAGGAACTGCCGCCGATCGAGATGCCGGACGCGGCGCGGCTCAGGGTCTATGGCGATTTCCTCTTCCTCGCCTTCCGCAGCCCGCGCCACCGGGCGATGCGGCTGAGCGCCCTGCGCCTCGCCTTCGAACCGCCGATCCTCACCGGCCAATACAACATCTTCCGCTTCGACGACGTGCCCCGCGGCCTGCTCACATGGGCCCGGCTGGGGCCGGAGGCCGAGCGGCGCTATCTCGAGGAAGGCTATCTCCTGCCCGAAGACTGGAACTCGGGAAACCGGCTCTGGATCGTGGACATCATCGCCCCCTATCGCGGCCTGATGCCTTCGATCGCCCGCTGGGTGATGCAGCCGGGAAATTTCACCGACGAGCCCTTCCGCTACCGCCGGGTGCAGGGAGACAAGGTCACGCGCAAGATCGTTCTCATAGACAAGGCGAAGCCGGGGCGCGAAAAGGCCCGCTTCTTCGATCTCGAGGACTACCTCGCCGAATTCGCCGGCGAAGGGGGCGGGTGAGCGCAGCAGCCGGCGCTCGCGACGCTCCAATCGCCCCCAGCCCCCAGGAAAGCCCCGCAGGAGCGGACGCCCCACATGCCACGACGGAACAGCCCGCTCTCCCGACCGGCCGCTGGAGAAAGGCCAGGAGAAGGACAGGTATCGGAGCGCCTTCAGATCGGGGCAATGTTCGAATCGGAACGCCCCCGCGGCGCCGGGCCGCTTCAGCCCTTCTTGCGGAGCCGGCGTTCCCGCGCGGCCAGAAGCTTGAGGCGCAGCGCGTTGAGCTTGATGAACCCTTCGGCGTCCTTCTGGTCATACGCACCGGCATCGTCCTCGAAGGTGACATGCGCCTCCGAATAGAGCGAGTTCTCCGACCAGCGGCCGACCGTCTTCGCCGAGCCCTTGTAGAGCTTGAGGCGCACCGTGCCGCTCACCGCCTCCTGCGAACGGTCGATCGCCGCCTGCAGCATCTCGCGCTCGGGCGAGAACCAGAAGCCATTGTAGATCAGCTCGGCATAGCGGGGCATCAGCTCGTCCTTGAGATGGGCGGAACCGCGATCGAGCGTGATCTGCTCGATACCGCGATGCGCCTCGAGCAGGATCGTGCCGCCCGGCGTCTCGTAGATGCCGCGGGACTTCATGCCGATGAAACGGTTTTCCACCAGATCGAGCCGGCCGATGCCGTGCCTGCCGCCCAGCTCGTTGAGCCGGGTCAGGAGTGCCGCCGGGCTCAACCGTTCGCCATTGACAGCAACGGCATCGCCCTTCTCGAAGGTGATCTCGACATGCTCGGGCGCATCGGGCGCGTCTTCCGGGTTGACCGTGCGCTGATAGACGTAGTCGGGCGCCTCGACGGCCGGATCCTCCAGCACCTTGCCTTCGGAAGAGGTGTGCAGGAGGTTGGCATCGACCGAGAAGGGCGCCTCGCCGCGCTTGTCCTTCGGAATCGGGATCTGATGCGCCTCGGCAAACTCGATCAGCTTCGTGCGCGAAGTGAGATCCCATTCGCGCCACGGGGCGATCACCCTGATGTCGGGGTTGAGGGCATAGGCGGAAAGCTCGAAGCGGATCTGGTCGTTGCCCTTGCCGGTGGCGCCATGAGCGATGGCGTCGGCACCGGTTTCCTCGGCGATCTCCACCAGCCGCCTGGCGATCAGCGGCCGGGCAATGGCGGTGCCGAGGAGATACTGCCCCTCGTAGAGGGCATTGGCGCGGAACATCGGGAAGACGTAGTCGCGAACGAACTCCTCGCGCAGATCCTCGATGAAGATCTCCTTCACGCCGAGCATCTCGGCCCGTCTGCGCGCCGGCTCGAGCTCCTCGCCCTGTCCGAGATCGGCGGTGAAGGTGACGACCTCGGCCCCGTATGCGACCTGAAGCCATTTGAGGATGATCGAGGTGTCGAGCCCCCCGGAATAGGCAAGAACGACCTTTTTCGGCACGGATGTCATGACGCCCTCCGACTGTCTGCGGCCCCGGGCCGCTCTCATTCGATCTTTCGCGCGTGTATTGCCTTTCGGGCCAAGGTGCAATGGCGGAGAGAGGAGAGTTTCGGCCGATACGACGGAAGCGGAGACGGAAAGCCGTTCGGTCGTCCGCCTCGCCGTTCGTGCCTTCCCGGCGGTCGGTGATCGGATGGGAAACGCACCCTGCCGACTGCTCCCGGCAGAAAGCCGGAGTCGGGCAGCCGTCACGGCCTCGGCGCCGCGGAAAAGGAGATGTCGCAGGCAGGCAGGCCGACCGTCACGGGCGTTCCGCGCCGAGGAAGGCCCTGCCGCGCCCGCGAACGGGGCCGGTCCCGCCGCTCAGACCTCGAGGCACCAGCGCATGACGGCCTTCTGGGCATGCAGGCGGTTCTCGGCCTCGTCGAACACCACCGATTGCGGCCCGTCCATCACCTCGTCCGTCACCTCCTCGCCGCGATGGGCCGGCAGGCAGTGCATGAAAAGCGCGTCGGGCCGGGCATGGGCCATCAGCGCGGCATTCACCTGATAGGGGGCGAGAAGGGCGTGGCGCTTCTCGCGTTCCTCGGGCGCATCGTGCATCGACAGCCAGGTGTCGGTCATCACCAGATCGGCCCCCTCGACCGCCCTCACCGGATCGCGTTCGATGACGATCTCGGCGCCGCGGGCACGGGCAAAGGCGATGTCCTCGGGGTCGGGGTCGAGCTCCTCCGGCCCCGCGAAGGTGAAATCGAAGCCGAACTGCCCCGCGGCCTGGATCACCGAGGCACAGACATTGTTGCCGTCCCCGAGCCAGACGACCTTGCGCCCGGCGATGGTGCCGCGATGCTCCTCGTAGGTCATCACGTCGGCCATCACCTGGCAGGGATGGGAGCGGTCGGTCAGCCCGTTGATCACCGGCACGGCGGCATGCGCCGCCATCTCGTGCAGCGTCTCTTCCGAGAAGGTGCGGATCATGATCATGTCCACCATGCGCGAGAGCACCCGCGCCGTGTCGGCCACGCTCTCCCCCTTCCCAAGATGGATCTCTCCACCGTTGAGAACCAGGGTCTGCCCGCCGAGCTGCCGCGTGCCGACATCGAAGGAGACGCGGGTGCGGGTCGAGGGCTTCTCGAAGACGAGGGCCACCACCCGCCCCTCGAGGGCGCGCACGTCATCGGCCGCACCGCGGGGACGGCCGGCGCGGGCGGCCTTCATCGCATGGGCGGCGTCGAGCATGGTGCGCAGCGCCTCGGGGCGCACATCCTTGAGATCGAGAAAATGTCTCATGCCTTCTCCTCCAGACGCCGGGCCGCGCGCGCGAGCCGCGCCAGCCCCTCGTCGATCTCGTCTTCGCCGATGGTGAGGGGCGGCAGGAGCCGCACGACATTGCTCCCGGCCGGCACCAGCAGCAGGTTCTCCTCCCGGGCCGCGGCCACCACCTCGCCATTGGGAACGCGGCATTCGAGGCCGAGCATCAGCCCGCGACCACGCCAACCGGCGAAGACACCGTTGCTGTTCGTCGCCAGCGCATCGAGCCCGGCCTGGAGCCGCGCCGCCTTCGCCTGCACCTCCTCGAGGAAGGCCGGCTCGGCGACCGCGTCGATCACCGCAAGACCGACCGCACAGGCAAGGGGGTTGCCGCCATAGGTCGAGCCGTGGCTGCCCGGCACCATCGGCCGCGCCGCCCGCTCGGTGGCAAGCACCGCGCCAAGGGGGAAGCCGCCACCGATCCCTTTCGCAACCATCATGATGTCGGGCGTGATGCCGGCCCATTCATGGTCGTAGAGCCGCCCGGTCCGCCCCGTGCCGCACTGCACCTCGTCGAGAACGAGGAGGGCGCCGCTTTCGTTGCACAAGGCGCGGATGCGCGCGAGATCCCCGGGCGCGACAGGCCGGATGCCACCCTCGCCCTGCACCGGCTCGAGCATCACCGCCGCCACGTCGCCCTTCCCGAGCTCGGCGGAAAGCGCATCCAGATCGGCGAACGGGACCTGGGTGAACCCCGGCAGGAGCGGCGCGAAGCCCTGCGTGAGCTTGTCGCTCCCCGCGGCCGAGATCGCCGCCATCGACCGGCCGTGAAAGGCCCCCTCGAAAGTGACGATCCGGTGGCGCTCCGCCGCCCCCTCCTCGTGCCAGAAGCGGCGGGCCATCTTGATCGCTAGTTCGGCGGCCTCGGTGCCGGAATTGGTGAAGAACACCGTATCGGCGAAGGTTTCGGCCACGAGACGGCGCGCCAGCGCCTCCTGCGGCCCGATGTGATAAAGGTTCGAGACATGCCACAGCCGCCGCGCCTGCGCCTCGAGCGCCGCAACGAGCCGCGGATCGGCATGGCCGAGGGAAACCACGCCGATGCCGGCGCCGAAGTCGAGAAAGCGCCGGTCGTCATCGGTCAGGAGCCAGCTTCCCTCCCCCCTGACGAAGTGGAGAGGGGCACGGGCATAGGTCGGCATCACGGGGTCGATCATGGGAGCCTCGTTTCTTCGGGGACCACAATTGCCATCGCCCGGCCGGTGTCAATGGCCAAGGCGGAACGAACGGTCATTCTGGCAGGAAGGAATGGGGGGACGGGCCGCGTCGTGCGGAGCTGCTCAGCCTCGTCGGAACGGGGCGACCGGCCGGATGCGGCGGCGGCGGATATGCGCAGCGGTCCTTTTCATGCGCGGCTTGTGGCACGAACCGCCCCCCATGTCCAGCCCCGGCGGTCGGGGGCGGAGGCCGCCTTGTAACCCTCTTCGGCTTTGCGATAGGATATGCGGCAAGCTGAAAGGGAGGGGCGCACGTCTCGATCCGCCTCGAAGGCGGCGCGGCGGGAGGGGCCATGTCCCCGGATCCCGGCCGCGCCTTCGGACGTGTCGTGCCCCCATTCCCGCCGGCGACGGGCCGGATCGCAAGCGGAGAACATCATGTCCTGGACCGAAGAACGCGTCGAGATCCTCAAGAAGCTCTGGGCCGAAGGCAAGAGCGCCAGCCAGATCGCCAAGGAACTTGGCGGCGTCACCCGCAATGCGGTGATCGGCAAGATTCACCGCCTCGGCCTCTCGAACCGCGATGGCGGCAAGGGTGGCGGCAAGGCCAGGGTCGCGAAGGTGGAGACGGCGCCGAAAGCCGCCGCCCCGGCAGAGGAAGCGCCCGTGGAAGCCACCCCGCCCCGGCCCGAGGCGGCCGCCGAAGCCGAGGCGACCGAAGCACCCGCGACCGAGGCTGCACCGACCGCGGGCGAAGAGGCGGACATGTCGAACGTGACCCAGCTGCCCCAGCGCCGCCCGGTGCCCGGGCAGCCGCTGCCGCCCCAGCCCTCGACCGCCGAGATCGACCCCGAAACGCTCGCCACGGTGCGCGAGGTCGAGAAGAAGGCACTCAAGCTCTCGCTGATGGAGCTGACCGAACGCACCTGCAAATGGCCGATCGGCGACCCCGCGACCGACGAATTCTGGTTCTGCGGTCTGCCGGTGCAGCCGGGCAAGCCCTATTGCGAGGCCCATGTGGCGCTGGCCTACCAGCCGGTGGCGGCCAAGCGCGACCGCAAGAGCGGGCGATAGGCGCCCATGGGCAAGGCCGGAAAGGGCAGGGCCGCCGCGAAGAGGCCCGGCACGCGGTCGGATCTGCAACATGGCGCGCTCTGCTACCGGATGCGGGAGGGAGAGCCGGAGATCCTGCTCGTCACCAGCCGCGGCACCGGCCGCTGGATCATCCCCAAGGGCTGGCCCGTGCCCGGCGAAGACGGAGCCGGATCGGCACTCGTCGAAGCCTGGGAGGAGGCCGGCGTACGCGGCCGCGCGGCCTCGGCCCCGATCGGGCGCTACGGCTACACGAAGGCCCTTGCCGACGGCGAGGAAATCCCGCTGACGGTCGAGGTCTGGCCGGTCGCGGTCGAGACGCTGGCCGACCGTTTTCCCGAACGCAAGGAAAGGCGGCGCAAGTGGTTCGGCCCGAAGAAGGCGGCACGGAAGGTGCAGGAGGCGGAACTCGCAAGGCTCATCCGGCGCTTCGGCAAGTCGCTGGAGGCCATGGCCGCAGCAAGCGCCGCCCCCTCCCCGGGTCCCGCCCGCGGCCCCGGGGCGGATCAGGAGGACGTCACGAGCCGGTGATCCCCCTTCCCTCCCGCCCGCACCCGGCCTAGCTTGGGGTCAGAAGACGAGGCAACGACGATGATCCTCTATCGGCTGCGCTGCACCAGGGGCCATGAATTCGAAAGCTGGTTCCGCTCGTCGGATGATTACGACCGGCTGAGCGAGACGGGGCGGATTGCCTGCACCATCTGTGGCGATACCGGCATCACCAAGGCGCCGATGGCCCCGAACGTGACGGCGGGCGGCGCTGCGGCCGCGTCGGCGCAGGAGACGGCTTCTCCCGGAACACCGGCGGTCGAGAAGCTGATACGCGCCATCCGCAAGGCCGTCGAGGAGAAGGCGGACTATGTCGGGCCGCGCTTTGCGCGCGAGGCACGGGCGATCCACGAGGGCACGGCGCCCAACCGGCCGATCTGGGGCGAGGCCACGAAGGAAGAGGCCCGGACGCTCGCCGAGGAGGGGCTGCCCGTCACCCCCCTGCCCTTCATCCCGAAGAAGAAGACCCATTGAGGCCGGGCGGCCCGGCCCGCCGCCCGCAAGGACGGAGAAGCGCAAGGACCACGACCCTGCCGAGGGACTTTCCGTCTCTGCCGCGCCGCCTTCCCGCCTTGCCCTTGCGGCCCCCCTTCCATATGAAGCGGGCGATGTGGCGGGGCCGCCGGCCCCTGCGGACGGAGATGCGGCATGTCGATCCTGGTGATGAAATTCGGCGGCACTTCCGTGGCCGATCTCGAACGCATCCGCAACGCGGCCGGGAAGGTGAAACGCGAGGTCGAGAACGGGCACGAGGTGATCGTCGTCGTCTCGGCCATGGCCGGCCGCACCAACGAGCTTGTCGGCTGGGTCGAGAAAGTCTCTCCCCTTTTCGATGCCCGCGAATACGACGCCGTGGTCTCCTCCGGGGAGAACGTCACCGCCGGCCTGATGGCCCTCACCTTGCAGGAGATGGGGGTGCCGGCCCGCTCCTGGCAGGGCTGGCAGGTGCCGGTGAAGACCACCGACGCCCACGGCGCGGCCCGCATCGTCGAGATCCCGCGCGAGAACATCGACGCCAAGTTCGCCGAGGGCATGAAGGTGGCGGTGGTCGCCGGCTTCCAGGGCGTCGGCCCCGACGGGCGCATCACCACGCTCGGCCGTGGCGGCTCCGACACCACCGCCGTCGCCTTCGCCGCCGCCTTCGCCGCCGAACGCTGCGACATCTATACCGACGTGGACGGCATCTACACCACCGATCCGCGCATCACCCACAAGGCCCGCAAGCTCGAGAAGATCAGCTACGAGGAGATGCTCGAGCTTGCCTCGCTCGGCGCCAAGGTGCTGCAGACGCGGTCGGTCGAGCTGGCCATGCGCTACAAGGTCCGCCTGCAGGTGCGATCGAGTTTTTCCGACGAGCCCGGCACGCTCGTCTGCGACGAGGAGGAGATCATGGAAAGCAGGGTCGTCTCGGGCATTGCCCATTCGCGCGACGAGGCCAAGTTCACCCTCACCGACGTGGAGGACCGCCCCGGCGTGGCGGCCGCCATCTTCGGCCCGCTGGCCGAGGCCGGCGTCAATGTGGACATGATCGTGCAGAACGTGGCCGAGGACGGCCGCACCGACATGACCTTCTCCTGCCCCACCAACCAGGTGCTCCGGGCCGAAAAGGCGCTCGAGGAAGCGGCCGCGCGCGGGGACATCGCCTTCGACAAGATGATCCGTGACGAGGACGTCGCCAAGGTTTCGGTGGTCGGCATCGGCATGCGCTCCCATGCCGGCGTGGCGGCCCGCATGTTCGAGGCGCTGGCACGCGAGGGCATCAACATCGAGGTCATCACCACGTCCGAGATCAAGATTTCGGTCCTTGTCGCCCGGAAATACATGGAACTCGCGGTGCAGACGCTGCATGATGCCTTCGAGCTCGACAGGATTGGCGGCATCGAGACGGCATCCGAGGGACCATGAGCGAGGCGACGGCCGGTCAGAAGTCGCGCAGGATCCTGCGCCAGCTGCGCGAGGAGCTTGCCTGCGAAGCCCCCGGCCAGGAGCGGCTCGACCGCATCACCCGCACCATAGCCGAGGGGATGGGGGCTGACGTCTGCTCGATCTATCTCCGGCGCGACGAGAACACGCTCGAGCTCGCCGCCTCCCACGGGCTCGATCCGGCGGCGGTGCATCGCACGCGGCTGCGGATCGGCGAAGGGCTCGTCGGCAAGGTCGCGCTCCGGGGGCAGCCGATCAACACGGCCAACGCGCCGGCCGAACCGGGCTTCCGCTACATGCCCGAAACGCGCGAGGAGAAGTATCTCGCCTTCCTCGGCGTGCCGATCCAGCGGCTCGGCGTCACGCTCGGCGTGCTCGTGGTGCAAAGTCGGGAGGGGCGCGAATACACCGACGACGAGATCTACGCCATCGAGATCGTCGCCATGGTGCTCGCGGAGATGACCGAGCTTGGCGCCTTTCTCGAGGAAGATGACGGGCTCGGCGCCCCCCACCGCCATCCGATCACCTTCCGCGGCGGCAGCGCACAGGAAGGGGTGGCCATCGGCCGGGTGCTGCTGCATGAGCCGCGCGTCGTGGTTTCGAATCCGGTGGCCGAGGATCCGGAAGCCGAGATCGCCCGTCTCGAGGCGGCACTAGAAACCATGCAGCGCGAGATCGACGCCATGCTCGCGAGCGAGAACACGGCCGTCGAGGGCGAGCATCTGAAGGTGCTCGAGGCCTACCGCATGTTCGCCCACTCGCGCAGCTGGCTCGAGCGCATGAAGGCCGACATCCGTTCGGGCCTGTCGGCCGAGGCCGCGGTCGAGAAGGAACAGTCGGCGATCCGGGGCCGCATGGCCCGCATGAGCGACCCCTATCTGCGCGAGCGGCTGCACGACCTCGACGATCTCACCAACCGGCTGTTGCGCCTGCTCACCGGCCAGGGGCGGCAGGACACGAATGTCATGCCCGACGACCCGGTGCTCGTTGCGCGCAACATCGGCCCGGCGGAGCTGCTCGATTACGGCAGGCGGCTGAAGGGGGTGGTGCTCGAGGAAGGCTCCGTCGGCTCTCATGCCACCATCGTCGCCCGTGCCCTCGGCATTCCGCTCGTCATCCATGCCGAAGGCGTCACTGCCGAGGCGCTCAACGGCGATACGATCATCATCGATGGCGATCAGGGCGTGGTGCATCTGCGCCCCGAGGAGAACGTGCTCTCCGCCTACCGCGACAAGCTGTCGATGCAGGCCGAGGCCCTGCGGCGTTATGCCTCGCTGCGCGAGAAACCCGCCATCACCCGCGACGGGGTGCGGATCCGGCTGATGATGAATGCCGGGGTGATGGTCGATCTGCCCTCGCTCGCCAGCTCGGGCGCCGAAGGGGTCGGCCTCTTTCGCACCGAACTGCAATTCCTCAACCGGACCACCTTGCCGAAACGCACCGAGCTGGTCGAGCTTTACGGCAGGGTGATGGATGCCGCCCGCGGCAAGCGCATCGTCTTTCGCACCCTCGACATCGGCTCCGACAAGGTGCTGCCCTACATGAAACGGGAGGACGAGCCCAACCCGGCCCTAGGCTGGCGGGCGATTCGCGTCGGCCTCGACCGGCCCGGCATCCTCAGGATGCAGCTTCAGGCGCTGATCCGGGCCGCGCGCGGCCGCCCCCTCGTCATCATGTTTCCCTTCATCGCCCAGTTCGAGGAGTTCCGGAAGGCGCGGCAGATCTTCCTCGACACGCTGGCCTGGGAAGAGGCCCACGGCACGCGGATGCCGAAAAGGGTCGAGATCGGCGCCATGCTCGAGACGCCCTCGCTCGCCTTCGCCCCCGACCAGTTCTTCCAGATGGCGGATTTCATCTCGATCGGCGGCAACGATCTCAAGCAGTTCTTCTTCGCCGCCGACCGCGAGAACGAGCGCGTGCGGCGCCGCTACGACACGCTCAATGTCAGCTTCCTGACCTTCATCGAACAGATCGTGGAGCGCTGCCGCCTCAACGGCACGCCGCTTTCCTTCTGCGGCGAGGATGCCGGCCGCCCCCTGGAAGCGCTGGCCTTCGCCTCGATGGGCATCCGCACCCTGTCGATGCGGGCAACCTCGATCGGCCCGGTGAAGGAGCTGCTCCGTGCCGTCTCGCTCACCGAAGTGCGCCAGGTGATCGACGAGGCCCGCCGCTCCGGTGCCCAGAACACGCGCCCGGGCCTCGAGAGCTGGCTCAAGGCCCGCCGGCTGCTCCCGCTTCTGCCCTGAAAGGAAGGCAGCCTCGGGGCCGGCCGCGCCGCCCCTGGCCCGTCAGCCCTTCACGCGACAGGCGGGGTCGCCATAGCGGCGGGCGCACCGTTCGGCCGTGCAGCGGGCGATTTCGGCATCGCGCCGCGGCTCGTTGACGTCGATCGCCTCGACGGCCTCATACGGTTCCTCGACCATCACCGGCCTGCGCACGCAGCGGGTGCCGGCGGCGGTCCTGTCGCAGACGAGTTCCTCTCCCATCGGCACGAGCCGGGTGCGGGTGACCACCTTCTCGACGATCTTCGGCGGAATGCGCCGCGTCCACTCGGCCTCGCATGCCGCCTTTTCGGCGCGATATTCCGGCGTACCACAGGCGCCCAACGCCCCCAGCACCACCGCCAACGCCGCGAATGTCCCGAAGCGAACGCGCCCTTCCATGCCGTCTCCTCCGTCACGCCTTCCCGGACCGACGCGCCGCCGGCGACCCGAACGACGCCCCATCTTCCCTGCCTTTCCCCTTTGCGCTTGACAAGGGGAAAGAGGTGTCGGCCGGGGAAAGCCGAAGGAACGCAAGCGGTTGCCCCTCTCCCCTTCGGGCGTGGAGGGAATTCGCGCTTGTGCCGGGAGCGGCCGCGCGCTAGGCTTGCGGCATGATCTACAAGGTTTTCCGCATCGAAGAGTGGCGCACGCTCGAGCAGCACGGGCAGACGTTCGGCTCGGCCGCCGACATCCGCGACGGCTTCATCCACTTCTCCACCATGGAGCAGCTGGCCGAGACCATGCGCCGCCATTTCGCCGAGGAGCGCGAACTGCTCCTCGCCGCGATCGACGAGGCGCTGCTCGGCGAGAAGCTCCGCTGGGAGGAGGCCCGCGGCGGCCAGCGTTTCCCGCATCTCTACCGTGCCCTGCGGCTCGAGGAAGTCCTGTGGTGCCGCCCCGTCGTCTTCGACGAGGAGGGCCGCCCGCTACTCGAGGCACTCGTGTGACAGTGCTGGAGAGGGCGGGGCTTGCGCTCCTGCACCGGCTCGACCCGGAGCGGGCGCACGATCTTTCGCTGAAGGCGCTGCAGCTCGGCCTTGCGCCGCTGCCGCAGGTGCTGGAGCTGCCGCGCCTGCGCACGTCCCTTGCCGGGATCGATCTCGCGAACCCGCTCGGCCTGGCCGCCGGTTACGACAAGAACGCCGTGGCCGTGGCCCCGCTCCTCATGGCCGGTTTCGGCTTCGTCGAGGTCGGCGCCGTCACGCCGCGCCCCCAGCCGGGCAATCCGCGCCCGCGGCTCTTCCGCCTGCCCGAGGCCGGCGCCGTGATCAACCGCTTCGGCTTCAACAACGAAGGCGCCGAGGCCGTCGCCCGCAGGCTCGCCCGCAGGCCGGAAGGCGGCATCATCGGCATCAATCTCGGTGCCAACAGGGACTCGCCCGATCGAGCCGCGGATTACGGCCGCGTGCTGGCCCTGTGCGGACCCCATGTCGATTTCGCGACCATCAACGTCTCCTCTCCCAATACCGAGCGGCTCAGGGAGCTTCAGGGGCGCGATGCCCTGACCGGGATCATCGCCCGTACCTTCGAGGCCCGCGAAGCGCTCCGGCTCGACCGTCCGCTGCCGATCTTCATCAAGATCGCGCCCGACCTCACCGAGGCCGAGATCGCCGACATTGCCGCCGTCGCCCTCGAGAACGGGGTGGACGGGATCATCGCCACCAACACCACCATCGCCCGGCCCGGCGTCTCGGGGCCGGTGGCCGCCGAGAAGGGGGGGCTTTCGGGTCGTCCGCTCTTTCGCCGCTCGACGCAGGTGCTCGCCCGCCTCCATCGCGAGACCGGCGGGCGGCTGCCGCTGATCGGCGTCGGCGGCATCGCCTCGCCCGAAGACGCCTGGCAGAAGATCCGCGCCGGCGCCTCCGCCCTCCAGATCTACACCGCCCTCGTCTATCGCGGTCTCTCGCTCGTGCCCCGGATCCTCGCCGGCCTCGACGCCATCCTCGCCCGGGAGGGGTTCGCCAGCCTGAGCGAGGCGGTGGGGACGGGGCGGGAGGAATGGGCCGATCGGCCCCTTGCGTCCTGAGCCGCCCGGCCCCACCTTCCTGCCGAAAGGAGGACGAGATGAGCGACGAGACCATCATCTGGCACAACCCGCGCTGCTCGAAGTCACGCGCGGCCCTGAAGCTGCTCGAGGCGCACGGCATCACCCCGAAGGTGCGCCGCTATCTCGACGAGCCGCCGGACGAGGAGGAGATACGCAAGGTGCTCGCGCGGCTCGGCAAGCGGCTGATCGAGATCATGCGCACGAAGGAGCAGCTCTTTCGCGAACTCGGTCTTGCGCAGGACAGCGACGACGAAACGCTGATCCGGGCCATGGTCGCCCATCCGAAACTGATCGAGCGGCCGATCGTCATCCGCGGCGACAGGGCGGTGCTGGGGCGCCCCCCCGAGAAGGTGCTCGAGATTCTCTGAGGGAAGCCCGTCTCAGCCTCGCCCCTCGGCCGCGGCGAGAATGCGCGGGTAGCGCAGAGCAAGCGTCACCGCCCGGGCGATCAGCATGACGTGGAGCGAGAGCCACAGCCCGTGATTGCCGAAGGGCGGCAGGAGCGCCGCCAGCGCCGCAAGGTAGATGGCGAAGGAGGCCGCCATCATGTTGCGCATGTCCGCTCCCCGTGTCGCCCCGATGAAGATGCCGTCGAGGAGCCAGGTGGCCGCGCCGGTGAGGGGAATGACCACCGCCCAGGGCAGGTAGAGCCGGGCCAGCGCCCGCACCTCGGGCGCAGTGGTCATCAGATCGATCAGGAGAGGGCCGGAGAGGGCGAAACCGGCACAAAGGGCCACCGCCACTCCGGCGGTCCAGAGCGCGACCAGCCGCACCGCCCGCACCAGCGCGGCCCGGTTCCGCCGCCCGAGCGCCTGACCGACGAGAGTTTCGGCCGCGAAGGCGAAACCGTCGAGCGCATAGGCCGTGACGTAGAAGAGCTGCAGGAGGATCTGGTTGGCCGCAAGCACCGGGTCGCCGAAGCGCGCCCCGAGGAAGGTGAAGCCGACCATGGCTGCCAGGAGCAGCACCGAACGGATGAGGATGTCGCGGTTGACCTGCATCATCCGCATCAGCGCTTCGCGTTCCGCCACCTTGCGCCAGAGCGTTTCCGCCGCTCCTCCGAGCCCGTCGCGGCAGAGCCAGAACCCCAGCAGCAGGGCGCTCCATTCGGAGATCACCGTCGCCGCCGCCACCCCGGCGACCCCGAAGCCGAGAGAGAGCACGAAAAGGAGGTCGAGCAGGATGTTGAGCCCGTTCATCCACAGCTGGAGCAGCAGCACGCTGCGCGAGCGCTCCCGCGCGATCAGCCAGCCCGTCACCCCGTAAAGGGCGATCGCCGCCGGCGCCGACCACACGCGGGTCGAGAGATAGAGCCGGGCCAGCCGCTCCACCTCCGCCGAAGCCGGCGCCAGCGCGAGAGCGGCGGCGAAGAGCGGCCGCTGCAGGAGGATGAAGGCCAGCCCCGCCACGATTCCGACGAGCAGGGCCCGGTGCAGATTGGCCGCGACCTCGGCCTCGTTCCCCGCCCCCATCGCCTGGGCGGTGAGGCCGGTGGTACCCATGCGCAGGAAGCCGAAGACCCAGTAGATCGCCGTGATGATGGAGGCGCCGATGCCCACCGCCCCGATCGGGGCCGCCTTCCCGAGCTGGCCGACCACGCCGGTATCGACAGCCCCGAGTATCGGCACGGCGACATTGGCCATGACGATCGGCAGGGCAATGGCCAGCACCCGGCGATGACCGAGCCTGCCCGGCTCCGAAGCGGCGGCCGCCGTCATCCCCGCCCCGGCGCGGCGGCCTCGTCGATCCGCGGCATGAGGAAGTGGCCCGTCGCCTGCGCGAAGAGCTTGTCGCGCCGATCCTGCCATGCCTCGACATGAACCGAGGCATAGCGCCGCCCCGAACGGTTGACCCGGGCGCGGGCATAGGCGTCGCGGGGCAGACCGGGGCGCAGATAGTCCACCGTGAAGTCGATCGTCTTCGGCAGATCGGGCATGTTGCCGGCTTCGAGATCCTCGAGGGTGAGAACGCCGCTTTCCGTCATTTCGAAGATCCGGCTCCAGGCCAGGCCGATGATGGCGGCGATCTCGAGAAAGGCCGCCGTCGCCCCGCCGTGAAGCGCCGGCAGGAAGGGATTGCCGATCAGCTTCTCGTCGTAATGCATGACGGCGGTCAGCTCGTCACCGCGCCGGTCGAACCCGACGCCGAGAAAGCGGATATAGGGCACCTGGCCGACAAGCGCCTCGAGGGCCTTGTCGCGCCGCTCCTTGATCTTCTGGACCGGTTCGGGCCCGCGCCTCATCGTTCCTTCCCCTCCTCTTGCGGCGCGTCGCTCTCCGCGGGCGCCGGGGCGGGCCGGGCGCATGTAGTCGATCCGCAGATCGAGCGTGGCCGTGCCCGCAGGCCCGGCCGGATGGGACATGACCGCCGCGCCGCCCGCGGTATCGAGAAGGGCCGACACCACACCGCCATGCACCACCCGGCTCTTCGGGTCCCCCACCAGATCCTCGCGCCAGGGCAGGGAGATGACGGCCTCGCCGGCGCCGATCTCCTCGAGCACCATGCCCAGCGCCTTCGCATGGGGAATGGCCTCGATGAACTGGCGCGCCAGCTTCGCCAGAACTTCCTCATGGGAGGGGCGGCCCGTGCCGGAACCTGCCGTCCTGCCGTCTTCCTTGCGCATCCGTGCCTCCTTGCCCGTCCCTTTTCGCCCGCCGCACCGACCGGCGCAAGCCCCGTGCCCCGCTTGTCTTTTGAACCGTCAGAAGCCATCATGCGCCCATCCGCCCCCTCCCGGGGCCGCAATGCGGACAGGAAGGCCCATGCCCGAGGAAAGGCTGACCCTGAAGGAGATGTGTGCGCGCTTCGGCGTGACCCCGCGGACCTTGCGGCATTACGAATACATCGAGCTGCTCGCGCCCGAACGCGAAGGCCGGACGCGTTATTACGGCCCGCGGGAAATCGTGCGGATGAAGTTCATTCTCCGCGGTCGCCGCTTCGGCTTCTCCCTCGAGGAGATCCGCCAGTGGCTCAACCTCTACGACATCGACCCGACGACCCGGCTGCAGAAGGAAAGGCTGCTCGAGATGTCGGAGCGGCAGCTCGAGGAGCTGGTCTCACGACGGCGGCAGCTCGAGGAAGCGATCCGCGAACTGCGCGAGCTGCGCAACCAGACACGGCGCGACCTCGAGGCGATGAAGAAGGCCGAGCGGGCCGGAAATCCCGCCGGAGAGGCCGGAGAACGCGCCGGTGACTGAACCCCGTGCGGCTCCCGCCGGTCCCGTTGCCGGTGGAGAGGGGCAACCGGCGGAGGAAGCGGCCCCGGCCGCCCGGAGCGGCCGGCTCCGCAGATGCGGCGGTTTCGTGACGTTGCGTCGAACTTGACGCAAACGTCAACTTTCTTCTTGAGTGACTCCGTTCCCGCTGCCATTTCTTGTCGGGAAGGCGCGGCCTGCGCCAGCGAAGGCTGCTCTGAGAGAACGGAGGACCGCCCATCGTGAACGACGAGCTTCTGACCATTCGCCAGATGTGCGAGAAATTCGGGGTAACGCCCCGAACCTTGCGCTTCTACGAGCAGAAGGAGCTGCTCGCACCGCTTCGCAAGGGGCAGACCCGGCTCTACACGCGGCGCGACCGGGCGCGGCTCAAGCTCGTGCTGCAGGGAAAGCGTTTCAGCTTCACCCTCGAGGAGATCCGCCGCCTGCTCGATCTCTACCATGTCGGCGATCAGCAATACACCCAGTACAAGGCGACCTACGAGCTGGCGCTGAAGCATCTGGCCGAGCTCGAGGCACAGCGCGCCGAACTCGACAGGGCGATTGCCGATCTGAAGGAACAGCTCGCCTGGGGCGCACGCAAGCTCGCCGAGCTCGAGCGGCTCCAGAATGCCGGGGCCGCCGAATAGGCGGCAGGCATCCATGCCGGCTCCCCAAGGGAGCGCACGCCAACATCGATCCGAGGAGAGTTCCATGCCCATCTACGAAGCCCCCGTCCGCGACATGCAGTATGTGCTGCACGAGGTCCTCGGCATCAGCCGGCAGGACGTGCCCGGCTATGACGACCTCACCGATGACATGACCGGCGCCATTCTCGAGGAGGCCGGCAAGATCGCCTCGCAGGTACTCGCCCCGCTCAACCTGCCCGGCGACCGCGAGGGCTGCCATTTCGAAAACGGCGTCGTCCGCACGCCCGCCGGCTTCAAGGAAGCCTTCGACCAGCTGCGCGAAGGCGGCTGGACCGGTCTCGATTGCGACCCCGCTTATGGCGGACAGGGCATGCCCTATCTCGTCGGCACCGCCGTCGGCGAGATGCTGGTGGCCGCGAACCAGTCCTTCATGATGTATCCGGGGCTGACCCACGGCGTCTATTCCACCATTCACGCCCACGGCACCGAGGAGCAGAAGGCGCGGTGGCTGCCGAAGCTCGTGTCCTGCGAGTGGACCGGCACGATGAACCTCACCGAGCCCCATTGCGGCACCGATCTGGGGCTTCTGCGGACGAAGGCGGAGCCGCAGCCCGACGGTTCCTACAGGATCACCGGCCAGAAGATCTTCATCTCCGCCGGCGACCACGATCTGGCCGAGAACATCGTCCACCTCGTGCTGGCGCGCATTCCCGGCGCACCGGCGGGCACCAAGGGCATCTCGCTCTTCATCGTGCCGAAATACCTCGTGAACGAGGACGGCTCGCTCGGCGAACGCAACCCGGTCAGCGTCGGCAAGATCGAGGAGAAGATGGGCATTCATGCCAATGCCACCTGCGTGCTCGATTATGACGGCGCCACGGGGTGGCTCCTCGGCGAAGAAAACCGCGGCCTGCGCAACATGTTCACCATGATGAACGAGGCGCGGATCGGGGTCGGCATCCAGGGGCTGGCCCAGGCCGAGGCCGCCTATCAGAACGCCGTCCTCTACGCCCGCGAGCGACTGCAGGGCCGGGCAATTCCGCAGCCGAAACACCCCGACCGGCCGGCCGATCCGATCATCGTGCATCCCGACGTGCGGCGGATGCTGATGAACCAGAAAAGCTTCGTCGAAGGGGCACGGGCCTTCATCCTCTGGTCGTCGATCCTGATCGACCGGGCCAAGCACATGGGCGACAGGGACGCCGAGGGGCTGATCTCGCTCCTCACCCCCGTCATCAAGGGCTTCCTGACCGACAAGGGCTTCGAGGCCACCGTCGAGGCGCAGCAGGTCTTCGGCGGGCACGGCTACATCGAGGAGCACGGCATGAGCCAGTTCGTGCGCGACGCCCGCATCACCATGATCTACGAAGGCGCCAACGGCATCCAGGCGCTCGATCTCGTCGCCCGCAAGCTCGGCTCGGACGGCGGCAGGCATGCCATGGCCTTCTTCGAGATGATAAAGCGCTTCCTCAAGGAAAACGAGGGCAACGAATCGCTGAAGAGCGGCTTCCTCGATCCGCTGAAGGCGGCTTCGAAGCGGCTCCAGGAAGCGGCGATGTATTTCATGCAGGCGGGGATGAAGAACCCGGCCGACGCCCTCGCCGGTTCCTACGACTTCATGCACCTCTTCGGCCATGTCTGCCTCGGCTACATGTGGGCGCAGATGGCGAAGACCTCGATGGCCGCGCTCGAGGCCGGCACCGGGGACAGGAAGTTCCACGAGGCCAAGATCGCCACGGGTCGCTACTACATGCAGCGGCAGCTGCCGGCGACGGCGCTGCATCTGGAGCGCATCACCACCGGCTCCGAGGCGCTGATGGCGCTCGGGGAGGACCAGTTCTGAACGGGCTCTCGGCCACGGCGCGCCCCGGGCCGGGGCGAGAGGCGAGGAAGGTGCCGCCGGCCGGCGCTTCACAACGGCCGAAAGGATCGGGCCGGAAGGCGGCGTGGCCGGGGGCGGACAGGGCGCCAAAGGGGCAGCGCCACACCACGCCCGCGCGACGCGCCGCCGGACAGCCCGGCTCGGGAGAGCGCGGCACGGGCGACCGAACCCCGGCCCTGCCCCGCAAGCCGGGCATGACGGGAGGCGAAGGGAAAATGGCAGGAGGCGTGATGCAACGGGCAAGGCTCAGGACGGCGCGGCAATTGCGGATCGGCCTCACCCCGCAGGCCGACCGGCGGCTGCGCCGGCTCGAAGCCGAAACCCGCCAGCCGCGCGAGGCGCTCCTCAACATGCTGCTCGAGGAACTCGACCGGCTGACCGATCCGGTGCGGCTCGAAAAGGCACTCGAGCGCTTCAACGGCCGCCACCGTCAGCGCCCCGCAAGCGGGGAGGAGAAGCGATGACCCCGCATTGCCGGCGCCCAGCCTCCCCATGCTTCGCAACCCGTGCCCTCGTGGCGTGCCGCACCGATCGCGACGCACGCCTCAACCCGTCGCCAGCCGATGGAGCCAGCCATGAGTGAGCTTCCCCTGTTTCCTTCGCCCTGGATGACCGACGAACACCGCATGCTGGCGGAGATGACCGCCGATTTCATCACCCGCGAATGGCTGCCGCGCCTGCCGAAATGGCGTGAACGGGGCGAAATGGACCGCGAGACCTGGCAGGAGGCAGGCGCCCTCGGCCTGCTCCTGCCCTCGATCCCGGAGGAATATGGCGGAGCGGGCGGCGATTTCGGCCATGAAGCGGTGATCCTGATGGAAGCCGCGCGGCTCAACCTCGCCAGCTGGGGGCACGGCATCCATTCGGGCATCGTCGCCCATTACATCCTTGCCTACGGAACGGAGGAACAGAAGAAGCGCTGGCTGCCGCGCATGGCCACGGGGGAGCTCGTTGGCGCGCTGGCCATGACCGAACCCTCGGCCGGCTCCGACCTCAAGGCGATCCGCACCCGCGCCGTGAGGGAGGGCGACATCTACCGCCTTACGGGGCAGAAGACCTTCATCACCAATGGCGGCCATGCCAACCTGATCATCGTCGCCTGCAAGACCGACCCTGCAGCCGGGGCGAAGGGCGTCTCGCTCCTCGTCGTCGAAACCGAGGAGGCCCCCGGCTTCACCCGCGGCCGCAAGCTCGAGAAGATCGGCCTGCGGGCGGCCGACACGTCGGAGCTCTTCTTCGACAACGTGCCGGTGCCACGCGAGAACCTGCTCGGCACGGAAGGGCAGGGCTTCGTCCAGATGATGGAACAGCTGCCGCAGGAACGCCTCATCATCGGCTGCGGCGCCGTCGGCGCGATGGAAGGAGCGGTGGCGCGAACGATCGCCTACACCCGCGAGCGCGAGGCCTTCGGCCGGCCCATCATCGATTTCCAGAACACCCGTTTCAGGCTTGCCGAGTGCAAGACCCGCACGACCGTGGCCCGCATCTTTCTCGACCGCTGCATCGAGGCCCATCTTGCCGGAAGGCTCGATGTCGAGCAGGCGGCGATGTGCAAGTACTGGCTGACGGACGAGCAATGCGCCGTGCTCGACGAATGCCTCCAGCTGCATGGCGGCTATGGCTACATGCTGGAATACGCCGTCGGCGAGATGTGGTCGGATGCACGCGTGCAGCGGATCTACGGCGGAACCAACGAGATCATGAAGGAGATCATCGCACGCAACCTCTGATGACGACGACGACCCATCGCCCGACTGCGACCGCAGGTGCCGATCACGAGCCGCCCCGAGGGGCAACGAAGGGCAGCACGGGGCCGGAAAAGGGGGCCGCGAGCACGAAAGGGGATGAAGATGCGCTGCGGGCGTGCCCGGAACCCGGGCACTTCAGAACAGGGAGAAGAACCATGACGGCCAGACTCTACTGTTTCGGTGAAAGCGGCAATTCCTACAAGGCCGCCCTGCCGCTGGAACTTTCCGGCCTCAACTGGGAACCGGTCTTCGTCGATTTCTTCCACGGCGAAACCCGCACCCCCGAATATCGCCGGCTCAACGAGATGGGCGAGGTGCCGGTGCTGGTCGATGGAGATACCGTGCTGAGCCAGTCGGGCGTGATCCAGGACTGGATCATCGAGAAGACGGGGCGTTTCGGCGGCAGCACGCCCGAGGAGCGCCGGGAGATCTGGCGCTGGGTGCTGTGGGACAATCACAAGCTTTCTTCCATCGCCGGGCAGACCCGCTTCCTGCTCAACTTCCTGCCCGAGGAGAAGCGCCCGCCCGCGGCCGTCACCGATTTTCTCAAGGGGCGGTTGCGTGCGAGCCTCAAGGTGCTCGACCGGCATCTCGAGGGGCGCGCCTGGATCGTCGGAGACAGCCCCTCCATGGCCGACTTCTCGGCCTGCGGCTACCTGTTCTACCCCGAGCCCTTCGGTTTCGAGCGGAGCGAATGGCCCAATATCGACGCCTGGCTCGGTCGCATCGAGGCGATCGAGGGCTGGAAACACCCCTATGACCTCATGCCCGGCAATCCGTCGGACCGGGCCTGAAAATCCTGAAGGAGAACGACCATGAAAGACGCCTACATCTATGACGCCGTCCGCACGCCGCGCGGCAAGGGCAAACCGGACGGCACGCTGCACGAGGTGCCGGCGGTGCGCCTCTCGGCCCTCGTTCTCAACGAGCTCAAGGAGCGCAACAACCTCGACGGACACGCCGTCGAGGACGTGATCTGGGGCAATGTCACCCAGATCGGCGAACAGGGTGCCTGCCTGGCGCGTTCGGCGGTGCTCTATTCCGATCTCGACGAGAGCATTCCCGGCGTTTCCGTCAACCGCTTCTGCGCCTCGGGGCTCGAAGCGGTCAACCTCGCCGCCTCCCACGTCATGGCCGGCATGGGAGACGGCTACATCGCCGGCGGCGTCGAGAGCATGAGCCGCGTGCCGATGGGCTCGGACGGCGGGGCCATCGCCGTCGATCCCTACCTGGCCATGAAGGCCTATTTCGTGCCCCAGGGCATCTCGGCCGACATCATCGCCACCAGGTTCGGCTTCTCCCGCACCATGTGCGACGAATACGCCGTCGAGAGCCAGAAACGCGCCGCACGCGCCCAGAAGGAAGGCCGTTTCGACCGCTCGATCTTCACCGTGAAGGACATCAACGGCCTGCCGATCCTCGATCATGACGAGATGGTGCGCGAGAACACCGACATGCAGACCCTCGGTGCGCTCAAGCCTTCCTTCAAGGAGATGGGCGAGGTGATGCCGGGCTTCGACAACATCGCCATCATGAAATATCCCGAGCTCGAGAAGATCGAGCACGTCCACCATGCCGGCAACTCCTCGGGCATCGCCGACGGCGCCGGCGGCGTGCTGATCGGCTCGAAGGAATTCGGCGAGAAATGGGGGCTGAAACCGCGGGCGCGCATCGTCCGCACCGCCAAGATCGGCACCGACCCGACCATCATGCTCACCGGCCCCGTGCCCGTCACCGAGAAGGTGCTGCGCGAAGCCGGCATGGAAATCGGCGACATCGACCTTTTCGAGGTCAACGAGGCCTTCGCCTCGGTGGTGCTGCGCTTCATGACCTATTTCGACGTCGATCACGACAGGCTCAACGTCAATGGCGGCGCCATCGCCATGGGCCACCCGCTCGGGGCGACGGGAGCCATCATCCTCGGCACGCTGCTCGACGAGCTGGAGCGCTCCGACAAGGAAACCGGCCTCGCCACGCTGTGCATCGGCTCGGGCATGGGAGCGGCCACCATCATCGAGCGGGTGTGACTCATGCCGAAGATCGACATCGGGGCGCTCCCCTGGAAGGGCGGCACGGGCTATCCCGCCCCCTTCGCCGCGCGCGTCGGCGGACGGGAGCGCAAACGGCTGGGCGATGCCGGCGGGATCTCCCAGTTCGGCGTCAACCTCACCCGGCTCGCCCCGGGCGCCATGTCGGCGCTGCGGCACTGGCACGAGCGCGAGGACGAGTTCGTCTATGTGCTCGAAGGGGAGCTCGTCCTTGTCGAGGACGAGGGCGAGACGGTGCTGCGCCCAGGCGACGCGGCGGCCTTTCCTGCCGGCGTCCCGAACGGGCACCATCTCGTCAACCGCTCCGACAGCCCGGCGCTCTATCTCGAGATCGGCACCCGGGCCGTGGAGGAGACGGCCCATTACCCCGATGACGACCTGATGGCCTTCAAGACCGCGGCGGGCTTTCGCTTCACCCGCCGCGACGGAACCGGATACTGAAACCCTGAAGGGGATTGCACCATGACCAGCTTCACCATGGAAAAGGACAAGGACGGCGTGGCCGTCATCACCTGGGACCTCCCGGGAAAGTCGATGAACGTGATGACCGAGGAGGGCTTCGCAGAGCTCGAGGCGCTGATCGACGACGCCCTGGCCGACGAGGCCGTGAAGGGGATCGTCATCACCTCCGGCAAGCCCGATTTCGCCGGCGGAATGGACCTCAACGTGCTCGCCAGGATGCGCGAGCAGGCCGGCGACAACCCCGCCGAGGGCCTGTTCGAGGGGGTGATGAAGATCCACCGCCTCCTGCGCAAGATCGAACTTGCCGGCATGGACCCGAAGACGAAGAAGGGCGGCAAGCCCATCGCCGCGGCGCTGCCGGGTACGGCGGTCGGCATCGGCCTCGAGATCCCGCTGGCGACACACCGCATCTTCGTCGCCGACAATCCGAAGGCGAGGATCGGACTGCCGGAAATCAAGGTCGGCATCTTCCCCGGCGCCGGCGGCACCACCCGCCTCGTGCGGCTGATGGGGGCGATGGCGGCCGCGCCTTGGCTCCTCGAAGGCAAGCTCGCCAACCCCGGGGCGGCGCAGGCCGCAGGGCTGGTGCATGAGGTGGTGCCGGCCGGGGAGCTGCTCGCGAAGGCGAAGGAATGGGTGCTCTCGGCCTCCGAGGCCGACCTCGTCAAGCCGTGGGACCAGAAGGGCTACAAGATGCCCGGCGGCGCCCCCTATCACCCCAAGGGCTTCATGACCTTCATGGGCGCGAACGTGCTCGTCCACGCGAAGACCTGGGGTGTCTATCCGGCCCCGAAGGCGATGCTCTCGGCGATCTACGAAGGCGCGCTGGTGCCTTTCGACAAGGCGCTCCAGATCGAGGCGCGCTGGTTCACCCATGTGCTGCTCAACCCTTCCTCCTCGGCGATGATCCGCTCGCTCTTTCTCAACAAGGAGGCCCTCGAGAAGGGGGCGGTGCGGCCGAAGGGCATCCCCGATCAGCGGGTGAAGAAGCTCGGCGTCCTCGGCGCCGGCATGATGGGGGCCGGCATCGCCCTCGTCTCGGCCATGGCCGGCATCGAGGTCGTGCTCGTCGATCAGACCAGGGAGGCCGCCGAACGCGGGAAGGCCTACAGCGAAAGCTATCTCGACAAGGGCATCCGGCGCGGCAAGACCACGCCCGAGAAGAAGGCGGAGGTACTCGCGCGCATCCTGCCGACCGACGACTATGCCGACCTGGCCGGCTGCGATCTCGTCATCGAGGCGGTGTTCGAGGATCCGGGCGTGAAGGCCGAGGCCTATCGCAAGACCCAGGAGGTGGTGGACGAGGAATGCATCATTGCTTCCAACACCTCGACCCTGCCGATCACCGAGCTCGCCGAGCATGTGAAGAACCCCGAGGATTTCATCGGCATCCACTTCTTCTCGCCGGTCGAGAAGATGCTGCTCGTGGAGATCATCAAGGGGAAGAAGACCGGCGAAAGGGCGGTGGCCAAGGCGCTCGACTACGTGCGCCAGATCCGCAAGACGCCGATCGTCGTCAACGACGCCCGCTTCTTCTACGCCAACCGCTGCATCATCCCCTACATCAACGAAGGGGTGCGGATGGTGGCCGAAGGCGTCGAGCCGGCGCTGATCGAACATGCGGCGAAACTGCTCGGCATGCCCGTGGGCCCGCTGCAGCTGGTGGACGAAACCTCGATCGACCTCGGCGTGCGCATTGCCAAGGCGACCAGGGCCGCCCTCGGCGATGCCTATCCCGAAAGCCCGGCCGACGACGTGCTGTTCAAGCTGGCCGATCTCGGCCGACTCGGGCGCAAGGCGAAGGCCGGCTTCTACGAGTATGACGAAGCCGGCAAGCGGGTGCGGATCTGGCCCGGGCTGCGCGAGCTGTGGTCGCCCAAGGCCGAGCAGCCGCCCGTGGAGGACGTGAAACACCGGCTCCTGCTCGTGCAGGTCAACGAAGCGATCCGCGCCTTCGAGGAAGGCGTGCTCGAGGACATCCGCGAAGGCGATGTCGGTGCCATCCTCGGCTGGGGCTTCGCCCCCTGGTCGGGCGGCCCGTTCTCCTGGGTGGACATGGTCGGCCCGAAGCAGGCGCTCGCCCTCGACGAGGAACTGGCGACGAAATACGGCGACCGTTTCGCCCCGCCGGCGCTTCTCGGCGAGCTTGCCGCGAAGGGAGAAACCTTCTACGGCCGCTTCGGCCCCGAGACGCAGGAAGCCGCCTGAACCTTCCGGGCGCAACGAGAGAGAAGGGGGCCGCGAGGCCCCCTTTTCATGCCCGGTGTGCCGGCAGACTCCTCCAAGCCGGGGCGCGGCACGGCCTTTCCGCACTACAAAGAAAGGCGCACCCGGGGGGCGCGCCTCTCCTTTCCGGTTTCCGAGGGCTGCTTCCGGCCTATTTTTCCTCGACCGGCAGCGCCACGAAGCGCGGCCGCCCGTCGCGCCGGACGAGCAGCAGCACCGACTTGCGGCCCGCCTCGCGCGCCTTCTTCACCGCCTTCTCGAGATCGGCGACGGTGGCGATCTGCTCCTGACCCGCCTCGACGATCACGTCACCGGCCCGCAGCCCCTTCTCGGCCGCGCGGCTCGCCGGATCGACATCGACGATCACCAGCCCCTTCCGGTCGGCATCGAGCCCGAGTTTCTCGCGCATGGCATCGTCGAGCGGGGTCACCGTGAGGCCGAGCACGCTCTTCGGCCGCGCCTTTTCCGGTACGCCCTGCTTGCCGGCGATCATCGGTTCGGCTTCTTCGCGCCGACCGAGCTTCACGGTGAGATCGACCGTCTTGCCGTCGCGCCATACCGTCACCGGCACCCTGGCGCCGACCTCGGCCGAAGCCACGAGGCGAACGAGCTTGCGGGTGTCGTCCACTTCTTCGCCGTTGAAGGCGATGATCACGTCACCCGAGCGAATGCCGGCCTTGTCAGCGGGGCTGCCGTCGAAAACATCGGTCACGAGCGCCCCCTGGGCCGCCTCGAGTCCGATGGCGTCGGCGATCTCTCCGGTCACGTCCTGGATCTGGACGCCGAGCCAGCCGCGGCGGGTCTCGCCATACTTGATGAGCTGATCGACCACCTGCCTGACCACGTTCGAGGCCATGGAGAAGCCGATGCCGATCGACCCGCCCGTCGGGCTCAGAATGGCGGTGTTGACGCCCACCACCCTGCCTTCGAGGTTGAAGAGCGGCCCGCCGGAATTGCCCTTGTTGATGGCGGCGTCGGTCTGGATGAAGTCGTCATAGGGACCGCGCAGATTGCGGTTGCGCGCCGAGACGATGCCGGCCGAAACCGAGAACCCCTGACCGAGCGGGTTGCCGATGGCCAGCACCCAGTCCCCGACGCGCAGCTTGTCGCTGTCGGCGAACTCGACATGGGGCAGCGGCTTGTCGCTCTCGACCTTGAGAACGGCAATGTCGGTCAGCGGATCGGTGCCGATCACCTTCGCATCGAGCCGCTTGCCCGAATAGAACTCGATCTGGATCTCGTCGGCCTTGTCCACCACATGGTTGTTGGTGACGATGTAGCCGTCGGGCGAAATGATGAAGCCCGAGCCGAGAGCGGTGGCCCGCTGGCGCGGCTTCTTGCGGGGCTTGCCCTTCTCTCCGCCGTTGCGGTCGAGAAAATCCTTGAAGAAATCCTCGAAAGGCGACCCCTTGGGCACCATCGGCATCTCGATCCCGCCCTCGACGAGGGTCGTGGTGGTGATGTTGACCACCGTCGGGCTGATCTTCTCGACGATGTCGGCGAAACTCGCCGGGATCGTCTTCTGGCTCTCGGCCCGTGCTCCCGGAGCGGTGGCGCTGCCGAGCGCAAGGGCGATGCCGAGGCCGAGCGCGAGCGTCGCCCGCATCAGGGCGCGGCTCTTGCGCTCCACGGTTGCAGGAATGTCGAACACGTCTGTCCTCCTTGAATTGCCGTTCTGCGTGCCTGCGCCGGCACGGTGCCGGGCGCGTGCGGGCAAGGCCCGGGCACTGTTGTCAATTGCGCCTGTCGCGGGGAAAGATACAACTCAACTCGGCTCTCCGCCCATGAAATTCCCGTGAAATTCCCGAAGGCTGACGCGAGCAACCTAGCGCAGAACACGAGGCTTGGCCACAACTTCCCTCCTCGGCCCTCCCCGCCCTGCGAAGGCACCCGCCAGAGAGAAAGGGCCGGCGCACGATCGCACCGGCCCTTCCCCTTTCGCCGTTCACAGCTTTGCTCAGCGGCCGTTCTCGGACTTCAGATAGTTGAAGAAGGCGCTGTCGGGCGACAGGATCAGCCGCGAATTCTCCCGCTTCAGCGCCTGCTCATAGGCTCTCAGCGAACGGTAGAACTCGAAGAACTCCTTGTCCTTGCCATAGGCACGGGCGAAGATCGCGTTGCGCCTGGCATCGGCCTCGCCTCGGATGATCTCGGCCTGCTTCTGCGCCTTGGAGACGATCTCGACCCGCGTGCGATCGGCCGCGGCCCGGATCTTCTGCGCCGCCTCCTGGCCCCGGGCCACCTGGTCGGCCGCCTCGCGTTCGCGCTCCGCCCGCATCCGCGCGAAGGTCGCCTCGAGGTTCTGGGCCGGCAGGTCGGTGCGCTTGAGCCGCACGTCGATGACTTCCACGCCGAGCGCCTCGGCCTTCTGCCGCGCCCTGTCACGGATCCGCTCCATCAGCTTCTTGCGGTCGGAGGAGAGGATCGCATTCGAGACCACCTGCCCGAGCGCCTCGCGGATCTCGGCATTGAGAATGCGCTCGATGCGCCGCTCCGCGAGCGGAATGCCGCCATCGCCCACCGCCTTGCGGAACTGCACCACATCGGCGATGCGCCAGCGGGCGAAGGCATCGACCACCAGCCGGCGGTCGTCGAGCGGGGTGACCTCGAGCGGCCGGGTCTCGAGCGACAGGATGCGGTCGTCATACTTCACCACCTGCTGGATGAGGGGGATCTTGAAGGCGAGCCCCGGATCCTCCTTGACCGCCTTCACCTTGCCGAACTGGAGCACGAGCGCCTTCTCGCGTTCATCGACGATATAGACCGCCGAAGAGACTAGGAAGAGCAGAACGACGAGGGCTCCGATCAGGATGTTGAGCTTGCGGTTCATTTCTGCGCTCCCGTCTTCATCTGGCCACCCTGCATGCGGTCAAGCGGCAGATAGGGCACGATCCCCTTCACCTGGTCGTCGATGATGATCTTGTCCACATCGGCCAGAACCTTCTCCAGCGTCTCGATATAGAGCCGCTTGCGGGTGACATCGGGGGCCTTCTCGTATTCGCCGAGCACGGCCTCGAAGCGGGAGGCCTCGCCCTCCGCCGTGTTGACCACCTGCGCGCGGTAGGCTTCGGCCTCCTCGACGAGCCTGGCCGCCTCGCCGCGGGCCTGGGCCAGCACGCGGTTGGCATAGGCGTCGGCCTGCTTCTGGAGCCGGTCGCGCTCCTGTTCGGCCGCCTGCACCTCGCGGAAGGCGTCGATCACCTCGCGCGGCGGATCGGCGCGGTCGAAGTTGACCCGGATGATGTTCACCCCAGAATTGTAGCTGTCGAGGGTGGACTGGATGAGATCGTGCAGCTGTTCGGAGATTATGCCGCGATCCCGGTTGAGGATCGGGGAGAGCTCCGACTGGGCGATGATCTCGCGCATGGCCGATTCCGCCACCGCGCGGATGGTCTCGGGCGGATCGGCGAGATTGAAGAGATAATCGGCCGGATCGGAGATGTTCCACACCACCTGGAAGTCGATATCGACGATGTTCTCGTCCCCGGTGAGCATGAGGCCGGCATCGGAGGTCGAGTTGGTGCCGACGCCGATGTCCTCGGTCCGCTCCCGCGTGGTCTCGACGATCTCGACCTTGACGAGGGGCCAGGGCGCAAGATGCGGGCCCGATTCGGTGGTGCGGTAATACTTGCCGAGGAAGAGCTCGACGCCCCGCTCCTCGGGCTTGATGGTATAGAACGAGGCCAGGAACCACAGCACCGCGAGAAACAGCAGCCCGAGCACGATCGCGCCGCGGCCGAGCCCGCCACCGCCGCCGGAGCGGCCACCGCCCGTTCCGCGGCCGCCGCCGCCTCCCATCAGCACCTTGAGCTTCTCCTGCCCCTTGCGGACGATCGCGTCCATGTCGGGGATCTGGGGCGAGCCCCCGTCCTTGCGCGGCGGCCAGGGATCGCGGCCTCCGCCGCCGCCACCACCGCCCCACGGGCCCTTGGAATTGCCAGCCATGCGGCCTCCTCCTGTCATCCTTCGTGCCGCCCTGCGCGGCGCATCTGCAAGATTGCCCTCGAATCCGCCGCGGCGAACCCGGTTGGGGGGGAGTCTGGTTCATTTTGCGGGCGGGAGCAACGGGCGAAAGACCCCGGATCCGGCCCCGGGCAGCCCCCGCGTTCACGATCGGGTGTGCCGGCCGCCCTCCCGCCCTACCAGCTGCGGACGGGCTTCTTCATCAGCACCAGCTCCTCGGCCGCTGTCGGGTGGACGGCGACGGTGCGGTCGAAATCCTCCTTCGTGGCCCCCATCCCGAGGGCGACGCCGGCGAGCTGGATCATCTCCGCGGCAGCGGGGCCGGCGAGATGCACCCCCATCACCTTGCGGGTTTCCTGACAGACGATCATCTTCATCAGCATCCGTTCCTTGCGCCCGGCAAGGATGTTCTTCATCGGCCGGAAGGCGGACAGATAGACCTCGACCGGCCGCTCGTCGCGCGCTTCTTCCTCGGTCTTGCCGACGGTGGCGAGCTCGGGCTGGGTGAAGACGGCGGTCGGCACGAGTTCGTGGTCCATCGGCGTCGGATTGCCGCGGAAGACGGTCTCGACGAAGGCCACCGCCTCGCGGATCGCCACCGGGGTGAGATTGACTCGGTTGGTCACGTCCCCCACCGCGAAGATCGACGGCACCGAGGTGCGCCCATACGCATCCACCCGGATCTCGCCGAAACGGCCGGTTTCGACACCGGCCTCCTCGAGCCCGAGATCGGCGGTATTCGGACGCCGACCGGTGGCATAGAGAACGACATCGAAGCTCCATTCGCGCCCGTCGGCGCTCTTGACGAAGAACGACCCGTTCTCCCGCCGGCGCACGAATTCGACATCGGTCCCGACATGCAGATCCACGCCGCGCCGGCGCATTTCCTCGGCCAGATGCCCCCTCAGCTCGTCATCGAAGCCGCGCAGGATCTGCGCACCGCGATAGAACTGGGTGACATGGACGCCGAGCCCGTTGAAGATCGAGGCGAATTCGCAGGCGATGTAGCCGCCGCCCACCACCAGCATCCGCTTCGGCAGATCGGGCAGGTGAAAGACCTCGTTCGACGTGATGACATGCTCCGAGCCCGGAAACTCGGGCACGAAGGGCACGCCGCCGGTGGCGATCAGGATATGCCGGGCCACGACCCTGCGCCCCCCGAGATCGACCGTGTGCGGATCGACCAGCCGCGCACGGGTGCCGAAGATCTCCACCCCGGCCCTGGCGAGGTTGGCATGATAGAGACCTTCGAGCCGGTCGATCTCGGCGTCGCGGACCCGGCGGAAGGCATCCCAGTCGAATCCGGTCTCGCCGATACGCCAGCCATAGCCGGCGGCATCCTCGAAATGGCTCGAGAACTCCGAGGCGAAGACCATCAGCTTCTTCGGCACGCAGCCGCGGATGACGCAGGTGCCGCCCATGCGGTATTCCTCCGCAAGGCCGACGCGGAAACCGTCTTCCGCCGCGAGCCGGGCGGCCCGCACACCGCCCGAGCCGCCGCCAATGACGAAAAGATCGTAGTCAAAAGCCATCGTGTCCTCTCTCCAACAGGGCGGACAGGCTGGGCCCCGCCCGGCATTCGCCGCCCTTCTGCGCCCCGTCGGCGAACCGGTCAAGCGTCGGCGGGAAAGGGGCGCCCGCACACCCGCCACCTCCGAGACGCCCGGCAAGGAGCGCCACGCGCGGGAAACCGCCCAGGGCCCCACGCAGGCCCCGCCCTGCGCTCCCGTCGGTGGTCTGGCGCCGGAGCGCCGGGGCGGGCGGCGAGCGCCTCAGCCGAGATCGCGGAAGATGTTGTCGCTCTCGCCGATCTCCACCCGGTCGCTCTCGACGATGCCGTTGTTGATGTCGCGCACCTCGACCGCGCCATCCCCCCTGCCGATGATGACCACGTCGCAGATGTCGATGAACAGTCCGTTCTCGACCACGCCCGGGATCTGGTTGAGCACCAGCGAGAGCTGGCGCGGATTGCCGATCCGCCGGAGGTGGAAGTCGAGAATGTGGTGCCCCTCGTCGGTGAGAAAGGGTGCGTCCCGATCGAGCCGCAAGGTGCCGACCCGGTCCATCACGTCGAGATTGATCAGCGCCTCCTCGATCAGCGCCTTGGTGGTCTGCCAGCCGAACCGCACCACCTCGATCGGCAGGGGAAAGGCACCGAGATGCTCGACCTCCTTGGAAACATCGGTGATGACGATCATCCGGTCGGAAGCCGTGGCGACGATCTTTTCGCGCAGGAGCGCCCCGCCACCGCCCTTGATGAGGTTGAACTGGGGGTCGAACTCGTCGGCCCCGTCGATGGTGAGGTCGAGCCAGTGCACCTCGTCGAGCGTGGCGATCGGCACGCCGACCTCGCGCGCGAGCGCCGCGGTGCGCTCCGATGTCGGCACGCCCACCACCTTGAGCCCTTCCTCGCGCACGCGCTCACCGAGAAGCTGCACCATCTTCGCCGCGGTCGAACCGGTGCCGAGGCCGAGACGCATCCCGTCCTCGACATATTCGACCGCCTTGCGGGCCGCGGCATACTTGGCGATCTCGACCGGGGTGACTTCCTCGCTCATCCCTCTCCCTCTCCTTCGATCCTGCGCCGCCCCCGCAGCGCCCGCGGCGGAGTTTCGCCCGGCTCATGCGGTGCAGGGGGCGTCATCCCCGCCCTTATACGCACCCCGTGCGGCCCATGCGAGATCAAACCGCCCCTTGTGGCAAGAAGCGTCACCCTCTCCCATGCCATCCCCCGGCTGCCGTCCCGCATGCCGCCCCGGGGCCTTCGGCGGTCGCAAAAGCGGTTGTGGACGCCGGGCGACGGGCTATGGATGGGCCTGTGGCGCGGAGCCCACGGAACGAGCCCAGGCGGAGCGGCGGATGGCACATCTTTCCCTTTTCGACATCTTCAAGATTTCCGTCGGTCCTTCGAGCTCCCACACCATGGGGCCGATGCTGGCCGCCGCGCGCTTTCTCGACGAGCTGCGGGCACTGCCCTTCTCGGTCGCCGCCGTCTCGGCAGTTCTGCAAGGCTCGCTCGCCTTCACCGGAAAGGGGCACGCCACCGACCGGGCGGTGATCCTGGGCCTCGGCGGCCTCACGCCCGAGCACCACACCCCCGAGAAGGCCGAGGCGATCCTCCGCACGGCCCGCGAGCGGCGCCTTCTCGCACCCGAGGGGCTTGGAAGACTGCGCTTCGATCCGGCCCGCGACATCCTCTTCGACCATGAAAGCCCCACCCCCCATCATCCCAACACGCTTCTCCTCAGGGCTCATGACGCCGAGGGCGACGTCATCCACGAACGGAGCTTTCTCTCGATCGGCGGCGGTTTCGTCGTCACGCCGGAGGAGATGGGCAGGAGCGGAAAGGGCGGCCCGGCCGTCCCCCACCCTTTCGACACGGCCGACGCGCTGCTCGCGATCTGCCGCCGGGAGGGGCTGGCGATCGCCGAGGTGCAGCGGCTGAACGAACTTGCCACCCGCAGCGCCGCCGATCTGGATGAAGGGATCGAACGCATCTTCTGCGCCATGATGGACAGCATCGCCCGCGGCCTTGCCGCCGAGGGCACCCTGCCCGGCGGGCTTGCGGTCAGGCGGCGCGCCGGCGAGATCTTCCGCAAGCTCGAGGCCGAACGCGGACGCAACCTCGTGCCACCCCATGCCGCCAATGACTGGCTCGCGGCCTTCGCAATGGCCGTCAACGAGGAGAATGCCGCGGGCGGACGCATCGTCACCGCCCCGACGAACGGTGCCGCCGGGGTGATCCCGGCCGTGCTGCGCTACTGGCTCGACCATGTGCCGGGAGCGACGCGCGAGGCGACCGGCACCTTCCTGCTCACCGCCGCCGCGATCGGCGGCCTCATCAAGCGCGGCGCCTCGATCTCCGGGGCCGAATGCGGCTGTCAGGCGGAAGTCGGCTCGGCAGCGGCCATGGCGGCGGCGGGGCTCGCGGCCGTGATGGGCGCCACGCCGCCCCAGGTGGAGAACGCCGCCGAAATCGCCCTCGAGCATCATCTCGGCATGACCTGCGACCCGGTGAAGGGGCTGGTGCAGATCCCCTGCATCGAGCGCAACGCCATGGGCGCGGTGAAGGCGGTGGCTGCCGCCTCGCTCGCCCTCCGGGGCACGGGCGATCACCTGGTGCCGCTCGACGTCTGCATCCGCACCATGCGCACGACCGGCGAGGACATGAGCGCGAAATACAAGGAAACCGCCCTCGGCGGCCTCGCGGCACATCTGCCCGTTACCCTGCCCGAATGCTGAGGGCGCAGGCCCCTCTAGCGCACGAACCCCGGCGCAAGCACCCGCACCGCCTCGCCCAGCGCTTCGCGGGGCAGAAGCACGAGAAGTCCCGGTCCCGCCACTTCGAGATGCACCTCCGTGGCGGCGGCCTCGTTCGACGTGCCCACGCGCCCCCCCGGCGCCAGGACGAGATCGTCGATCGGCCAGCGCAACCCGCGGCTTCTTCCCTCCACGGGCAGAAGCGGAAAGAGCGACACCCGCATGCCCGGCGCGAGTTTCAGCGCCAGCCGGGGCGGCGCGTGGAACACGACCTCCTCCTTCGACAGAAGGAGCACCGGCCGCGTCCTGTGGCGCAGGAGCGCCGAGAGCACCGCCAGCTCGTGATCGAACCGCCCGCCGCGAAAGCCGGTGGCGATGACGAACGGCGCCCGGATGCGCGAGAGCGCCTTCTCGAAATCGGTGCTTTCCTGCTCGGCGACGCGGTGCACGCTCCCCGGCGGCATCCGCGCAAGGGCGGCAGGCGAGGCGCTGTCGAGATCACCGATGACGGCGGCGGGAACGTGCCCGAGGGCCAGCGCCTGATCGAGACCGCCGTCGGCGGCGACCAGCGTCGGCGCATGTTGCAGCGATTCGGTCAGGATTCCCTGACTGGTTTCAACCCCGCCGAGAAGGGTCACCCCTGATTCGCGATCAACAATGATCGGCTGGTCTGCGGGATTATCCATGCACATGGATGCAATGCTCCATTTTTGTTGCCACGGTCACCGGCCCGGACCACCGATTTCCTTGGGACGCCCGGCCGCTCATGGTATCCTTGCCTTCGGTGGGAGCTGATCATGCACTGTTCATGCAGTAACGAGAGAGTGTGACGAGTATGCTTCATTCGAGCAAGGTTCTGACGGTTTCCTACGGCACCTTTTCATGCACCCTCGAGGGATTTGATGACCCTGTCGAGACAATGAAGGTCGTCGCCGAGTATTTTCGCGAACTTTCCAACCGTGACCGCTATTTCGGCTCCGAGCCTCCCACTCCCGACCCGGCGGTGCTCAACCGCCTGGCGAGCGAGACGATCCGTCGTCCGGTCGAGACCGAGGAGCTCGAGGACGGCGTGATCCTGCGACCTGCCGCCGGGGCGCCTGCTGCCGAAACTTCCGTGGCCGAAAGCGGGGAAGAAGAAGGAGAGGAGGCGGCGCCGATCCTCTTCCACAGTCACCGCCGCACGACCGCCCCCGGGGAGACCCGCGGAGCGGAAGCGCCCTCCGCCGCGGTCGGAACTTCGGTCGGAAAGGAGCCCGCCGCAGTCGGCAAGGAAGACGCGCTTTCCGGCCCCGCTCCGCAGGCGGAAGGCGAAACCGTTTCTCCCGAACCGGAAGCCGCGAAGACGGCGGCCCGGGCCACGTCCATTCCGCCCCATGCCGCAGCCGCCGCACCCGTCGTTCGGGAAACCGGCGCCGAAGCCGCTCACCGAGGCACGGGCCCGGCCACCGCGGCCGAAGACACGGCGACGCACGACGACATCCCCGCCCGTGTCGCCGCCAGGATCCGCCGCATTCGCGAAGCACTCGATCTGCAGACAGACACGACGGAACACGCCACCGACGAACCGGCGGACGCGGCGGAAAGGCGGATCGTGGAAGCGCAGCCCGTCGACATGCCGGAAGCCGAAGGAACGGGCACGCCCGCAGACACCCGTGCGGATGGGGAGGTGACGAACGCGGTCGGGGAAACGGCCATCGACAAGGTTGCTCCGGCCGGGGACGATGGAAAAGAGCGGACAAGCGCCCCCGCCGGGGAAAGGACGGCCGGGAAAAGCACGACCGAAGAAGCGGAGGCCGAATCTGCCGAAGAGACTCCCGCGACCGGGACCCGACAGGAGGCGCAGGCGGCACGCAGCGACAACATACTCGTCCTCACCCGCGAAATGGCCCGGGGGCGCGATCGTGCACCGGCGGAAGAAACGCCCGGAGCGACCGCCGCCGCAATGGAAGACGGGGTGAAGAACGGGCACGAGGAAGAAGCCGAGGTTCTTGCCGCCGCGCTTCGGGACGAAGCCGAAAAGGCCGGAAGAAGTGCACCGGCGGGCTCCGCGGAAGAAGCCGCACCAGCGCTCAGCCCGCGCATGGAACGGCGGATCCGCAAGCGGATCGCCCGTGAGGAACTCGCCCTCCAGCGGCTTCTCGAGGCCGCCGACAAGCGGATGAACCAGGCCGAGATCGCCCGCAAGCGCGACGAGATCCGCCATCTCAAGGCCGCCATCGCCGCCACCCGCTCCGACGAGAGCCTCGCTCCGGAGCATCGTTCCCGCAAGGGCGCCGAGAAGGTCAGCGAGTTCCGCCGCCATCTGGCCGAGATCGAATCGGTCCGACCCGCAAGCGGGGATCCCGCGTCCGGGCGCCCGCCGCTGGTGCTGGTCGAGCCGATCAGAGCCGGAAAGCCCGTCAAGGCCGTGGCCGCCCCGGCCGAGGTGGCCGCCCCGAGCAAATGGGAGCTTGCCCTGAGCGAATCGGCGAGCTTCGAGCGTTTCATCGCCGCCATCGAGGTCACCTCCGTCGAGGCGCTGATCGAGGCTGCGGCGGCCTGGATCACCTATGGCGAAGGCCGCACGCGCTTCACCCGGCTGGAGATCACCGAGATGATCGCGCCGATCTGCGAGGATTTCGGCATCCAGCGCGAAGAGGTTCTGCGCGCCTTCGGGCAGCTTCTGCGCGAAGGCGCCCTGGCCCGGGTCGCGCCCGGCGATTTCGCCATGACCAAGCGGTCCCACTTCGTGCGCGGCATGCCTCTGAGCGCCTGATGCCCTCGTTTTTCCTCCGGGGTTCCGATCCTTTCCGGATGATAGGGATTTCCGACCGAAAGGAAGGGCGGCGGTTCCCGTCGCCCTTTCCCCGTGCTTTCCCCCTTGCCCCACAGCCGCCTTCCCGAGCCGGCGGGCGGAGGGGGCAGAACCCGACCTCCCGGAGGAAGGGGAAGGCTGGTAGGCCCGGCAGGACTCGAACCTGCAACCAAAGCGTTATGAGCGCTCTGCTCTGACCATTGAGCTACGGGCCCGCTCCCTGATTAGCACGCCGCCTTTCCGGGTCAACCGCTTCGATGTCACCGCAACGGAGGCGCACCCCGTTCCCATGCCGGGCATTCTGCGTTAAAGGCCGGGCAGGAGGAGCCGCCATGTCCGAGACCCGCCGGGGCGCCACGCCCCCCCGCCCCCTGCGCTATCGCGATGCCGGGGTCGATATCGACGCCGGCAACAGCCTCGTCGAGCGCATCAAGCCGCTTGCCGCCGCCACCGCCCGCTCCGGCGTGACCGACGGTCTCGGCGGTTTCGGCGCCCTGTTCGACCTCGGGGATGCCGGCTTCCGCGACCCGGTTCTCGTGGCCGCCACCGACGGCGTCGGCACCAAGCTGCGCTTGGCCATCGACACCGGCAGGCTCGATACGGTCGGGATCGATCTCGTGGCGATGTGCGTCAACGATCTCGTATGCCAAGGGGCGGAACCGCTGTTCTTCCTCGACTATTTCGCCACCGGCAGGCTCGACGTCGAGGCGGCGGCATCGGTGATCGCCGGCATTGCCGAGGGCTGCCTTGCGGCCGGCGCGGCGTTGATCGGAGGAGAGACGGCCGAGATGCCCGGCATGTATGCGGCGGGCGATTTCGACCTGGCCGGCTTTGCCGTCGGGGCGATGGAAAGGGGCATGGGACTGCCGAAGAACATCGCCGCCGGTGACGTTCTGGTGGGGCTGGCCTCGAACGGGGTGCATTCCAACGGTTTCTCGCTCGTGCGCCGTGTGGTCGAGGCCTCGGGGCTCGGCTGGAACGATCCGGCACCCTTCGCTGGCAAAGAGACGCTCGGCGCGGCCCTCCTCACGCCGACGCGCATCTACGTCAAGCCGCTCATGGCGGCCCATTGGGCCGGGGCCCTGCACGGGGCGGCCCACATCACCGGCGGCGGGCTTTCCGAAAACCTCCCCCGGATCCTGCCCCCGGGCCTCGGGGCCCGGATCGACCTCGATTCCTGGTCCCTGCCACCGGTCTTCCGCTGGCTCCGGGAGGCCGGCAACATCCCCGAGGACGAAATGCTCCGCACCTTCAACTGCGGCATCGGCATGGTGCTGGTGACCTCACCTTCCCTGGCCCCGACACTCGTGCCGATGCTGGAAGCCGAAGGGGAGCGGCCGGTTGTCATCGGCCGGGTGATCGAGGGAGAAGGGGTGCGCTATCGCGGGAGCCTCTCGTGAGCCGCAAGCGCGTCGCCATCCTGATCTCGGGTTCGGGCTCGAACATGGCCGCTCTCGCGGACGACATGCTGGCCGACCCGCAGCACCCGGCCGAGCCGGTGCTGGTGCTCTCGAACCGACCCGGCGTCGGCGGGCTCGGCAAGGCCGCCGCGCGCGGCATCGCCACGGCCGTTGTCGATCACAAGCCCTTCGGCAAAGATCGCCGCGCCTTCGAGGAGGCGCTCGAAGCCGCCCTGAAGCCCTACCGGCCCGACATTCTCTGCCTTGCCGGCTTCATGCGGATCCTGACGCCCTGGTTCATCTCCCGCTGGGAGGGGCGGATGCTCAACATCCACCCTTCGCTACTGCCGAAATACCGCGGCCTTCATACCCATGCCCGGGCGATCGCGGCCGGCGACCGGGAAGCCGGCTGCACGGTGCACGAGGTGACGGCCGCCCTCGATGACGGACCGATCCTCGGCCAGGCCCGGGTTCCGATCCTCGCCGACGACACGCCCGAGGCGCTCGCCGCCCGGGTTCTCGTCATGGAACACAGGCTCTACCCGGCCGTGCTGCGCCGCTTCGCCGCGGGCGACAGGCGCCCCGTCGAGATGCGCTGGCCGCCGGACGGGAGCACCTCGGCGTAACGCGGCGGGCCGAGGCGGGCCTTCACTCCGTCTCCTCACCGAAGGCTCCGACGAGAAAGGGCCGCCCCGACGAGCGACCCTTCCATCCAGTGCGGCGAAGAACGCGGCCGGCGCGTTGTCTCAGCCGACGATCTCGAGCTCGGAGAAGAAGAAGGCGATCTCCTCCTTCGCGGTCTCGGGGCTGTCGGAGCCATGAACCGAATTCTCGCCGATCGAAAGGGCGAACTCCTTGCGGATCGTGCCCTCGGCGGCCTCGGCCGGGTTGGTCGCGCCCATCACCTCGCGGTTCTTCGCGATGGCATTCTCGCCCTCGAGCACCTGCACGACGATCGGCGCCGAAGCCATGAACTCGCACAGCTCGTCATAGAAGGGCCGCTCCTTGTGGACAGCGTAGAACTGGCCGGCCTGTTCCTTCGTGAGCCGGATCCGCTTCTGGGCGACGACCCGCAGCCCCGCCTCCTCGAGCATGGCGATGATCCTGCCGGTGATGTTGCGGCGGGTGGCGTCGGGCTTGATGATCGAGAGGGTGCGTTCGATGGCCATGGTGAACCTCGTTCCTGGGATGGTCTGAATGGGGCGACAGCGTGCCGCAGCGAATGTCCGCGCGGCGCATAGCACGAGCCTGCGGCTTTGAAAAGCGCCGGGCGGCTGCGCTGCGGCGCCCCCGCGCGCCACAGCCCGGTCTGCGCCCCGGAACCCGTGAGAGGGCGGTTCGCACCGCCTCCCGCTTCTCCGCCAGCCGCCATTGACAATGCCGCGCCTGCGGGCGAGAGCCGGACCATGCTCGAGATCGACAGCGTCACCTTCCGTCTCGGCGGCCGCACCATTCTCGACGGCGCCTCCGCCCGCATTCCCGACGGGCACAAGGTCGGGCTCGTCGGGAAGAACGGTGCCGGCAAGACGACCCTCCTCAAGCTCATCCGCGGCGAGTTCTCCCCCGAATCGGGTGCGATCCGCCTGCCCGCGGGAGCGCGGCTCGGCTGGGTGGAGCAGGAGGCGCCGGCCTCGGCGGCAAGCCTGATCGAGGTGGTGCTCGCCGCCGACCGCGAACGGGCCGCGCTTCTTGCCGCGATCGAAGCCGAGAGCGACCCCGGGCGGATCGGCGAGATCCACGACCGCCTCGCCACCATCGGCGCCCATGCCGCCGAGGCACGCGCGGCGGCAATCCTCAAGGGACTCGGTTTCTCCGAGGAGGATCAGCGCCGCCCCTGCCGCGACTTCTCGGGCGGCTGGCGCATGCGCGTCGCCCTTGCCGGGGTGCTCTTCGCCGAACCCGATCTGCTCCTTCTCGACGAGCCGACCAACTATCTCGATCTCGAGGGGGCGCTCTGGCTCGAAACCTATCTCGCCCGCTATCCCCATACCGTGCTGCTCGTCAGCCATGACCGCGACCTTCTCAACCGGGCTGTCGGCCACATCCTCCATCTCGAGAGCGGCAGGCTTGCGCTCCATGCCGGCGGTTATGACGATTTCGAGCGGCGCCATGCCGAAAGGCTGCGCCATGCCGCGGCCGAGGCGCGGCGCAAGGCCGAGATGAAGGCGCATCTGCAATCCTTCGTCGATCGTTTCCGCGCCAAGGCCACCAAGGCCCGTCAGGCACAGGCGCGGCTGAAGATGATCGAGAAACTCGGCGAGATCGCGCCGCCGCCCCTGCCCGAGGAGACGCGCTTCACCTTTCCCGATCCCGAGCCGGTGGCCCCGCCGGCGCTGGCACTCGAGAAGGTTGCCGTCGGCCATGACGGCCGGCCGGTGCTGGCGCGCATCGATGCGCGGATCGACCCGGACGATCGCATCGCCCTTCTCGGCGCCAACGGCGAAGGCAAGTCCACCCTCGCCGCGCTGCTTGCGGGCCGCCTCGCCCCGCTCGAAGGCACGATCACCCGCGCCCGCAAGCTGCGCGTCGGCCATTTCGCCCAGCACCAGATCGAGATGCTCGACCCTGCGTCCTCACCGCTCGACCATCTCGCCGCCCGCCTGCCCGAGGAAACGGAGCCGAATCTCAGGGAAAGGCTCGCCCGGTTCGGTCTCGGGGCGGCGGTGGCGGATCTGGCGGCGGCGCGGCTTTCGGGCGGGCAGAAATCGCGCCTGGCGCTGCTGCTCGCCACCCTCGAAGCACCCCATCTCCTCATTCTCGACGAGCCGACCAACCATCTCGACATCGACAGCCGCCGCGCGCTTGCCGAAGCCCTCGGCCGCTGGAAAGGCGCGCTCGTCGTCGTCAGCCACGATCTCGACTTTCTCGCCCGCACCGTCGATCGGCTGTGGCTCGTGAAGGGCGGCCGCGTGTGCGAATACGAAGGCGATCTCGAGACATATCGCGCCATGCTGCTGGCCGAACGCGGAACCGGCCCGAAGGCACGGCCGGCAAGGGCGGCAAAAGACGCGCCGGCCGGCCCGCGGCCGCTTTCGCCCGCCGAGCGGCGCCGCCGCCTCGCCCCTCTCAGGCAGGCCGTGGCCAGGGCCGAAGCCCGGCTCGAGAAGCTCGAGGCCCTGAAGGCCCGACTCGATGCCGCCCTCGCGGACCCGGCGCTCTACGAAAACGGTCTGGCTCCGAAAGCGCAGGAATGGCAGAAGAGGAGGCGCGATCTGGAAAGGGCGCTGACCGCGGCCGAGGACGCATGGCTCGAAGCCACGGCGCGGCTCGAGGCCGAGGAGGCCGCCCTTGCCGGCGGCGGAGAAGCGGACACCGCGAAGGACTGAGGCGAAGGACCGACCGGCGCCGCCGTGCCGGGCGGCGGAACGAGGGAACGGGACATGGGACTGAACGAGGCCGTCAGCGCCTTCGTCGCGCTCTTCATCATCATCGACCCGATCGGCCTCACGCCGCTCTTCGTCGCCCTCACCCGCGGCGCCACTGCCGAGATGCGGCGGCGGATCGCCACCCGCGCCGTGCTGATCGCCGCCCTCATCCTCGCGCTCTTCGGTCTCTTCGGCGAGGAGGTGCTGTCCTTCGTCGGCATTTCCATGCCCGCCTTCCGCATCGCCGGCGGGCTTCTGCTTTTCCTGACGGCGATCGAGATGCTGTTCGAGCGGCGCAGCCAGAGGCGGGAAAAGAGCGCCGTTCTGACCGACGACCCGTCGGTCTTTCCGCTGGCGACGCCGCTCATCGCCGGACCCGGAGCGATCACCACCATGATCCTCTTCGCCGGCCGCAGCCACGCCCCGGCGGATTATCTCGTGCTCGGCGCGGCCATGCTGGCGGTGCTGGCCCTGGTCCTCGTCCTGTTCTTCGCCGGTTCCTTGCTCGAGCGGCTTCTGGGACATACCGGCATCAATGTCGTCACCCGGCTTCTCGGCATGCTGCTCGCGGCGCTTTCGGTGCAGTTCGTGCTCGACGGGCTGCGCGATTTCGGCCTCGTGCCCGGAGGTGGCGGATGAGCAGCGACGACTGGGCCAGTCTTCTCTATCTCCTCATCCTGATCGTGGCCATCGGCGGCTGGGTCTGGGCCGGCGCGCGGCGCGACCTCTCGCGGGCGTTGCAACAGCTTCTGATGTGGGTGATGATCTTCCTCGGCCTCGTCTCGCTCTACGGGCTGCGGGACACGCTGGACCGCCAGCTCTTCGTCGGCAGCCGGGTGGAGGCGAAGGGCGACCGCATCATCATCACCCGCGCCCCCGACGGCCACTTCTACCTGCCGCTCGAGATCGACGGGGTGAAGCTGCGCTTTCTCGTAGATACCGGAGCGAGCAACATCGTGCTCTCGGCCCGCGACGCCGGGCGCATCGGTATCGACACCACGCGCCTCGTCGCCGTGGGCGAGGCGATGACGGCCAACGGCCCCGTGGCCATCGCCCCCGTCACGTTGCGCAACGTGCGCCTCGCCGGACACGAGCTCGGCCGCGTGCGCGCCTTCGTCAGCGAAGGGGAGATGGACGTCTCGCTGCTCGGCATGGATTTCCTGCGCCGCTTCGGCCGCATCTCCATCGAAGGCGACCGCATGGTGCTGGAGTTCTGACCGGCGGGCCTTCTGCTCGGCGCTTCACCGCGAACGGTGCGGCCGCTGCGGCCATGGCCGCCGATCCGGCCCTCAATAGGCGTATTCGTGATAGACCGGCTTGAGCGAACCGCCCCAGGAGCCGTGATACTTGCGCAGCATCTCGTCGGCCTGGGTCTCGCGGCGGTCGAGAATGTCCTTCAGCGCATTGAGGAAATGGGTCTCGTCGGAAAGGATGCCGCCGAGGCCGGGGCGGGCACGGGCCTTGAGGCCGCTCTCGGCGATCGCCACCACCTCGCGGGCAAGATCGACCATCTTCCGGCCGTTCACCTCGGCCTCGAGGGCATCGCGGCCGGAGGCCACGCGCCAGGCCTCGCGGGTTTCCGCGTCCCAGCCCTTGACGAGATCCCAGGCCGCATCGAGCGCAGAGCCGCTGTAAAGCAGCCCGGTCCAGAGCGCAGGCAGGGCACAGATCCGCCGCCAGGGCCCGCCGTCGGCGCCGCGCATCTCGATGAAACGCTTCAGCCGCACTTCGGGAAAGATGGTGGTCAGATGATCGGCCCAGTCGGAGAGCGTCGGCTTCTCGCCCGGCAGGGCCGGCAGCCTCCCTTCGAGGAAATCACGGAAGGACTGGCCGAGAGCGTCGATGTAGCGGCCGTTCCGATAGACGAAATACATCGGCACGTCGAGCGCGTATTCCACCCAGGCCTCGAAGCCGAACCCCTCCTCGAAGACGAAGGGCAGCATGCCGGTACGCGCCGGGTCGAGATCCTGCCAGATGCGCGAGCGAAAGCTCTTCCAGCCGACGGGCCGGCCCTCGAAGAAGGGCGAGTTGGCGAAGAGCGCCGTCGCCACCGGCTGAAGGGCCAGACCGACGCGCATCTTCTTCACCATGTCGACCTCGGAGGCGAAGTCGAGATTCACCTGGATCGTGGCCGTGCGATACATCATCACCTTGCCGTAACGGCCGACCCGGTCCATGTAGGGCGTCATCAGCCGGTAGCGTCCCTTGGGCATGACGGGCATGTCCTCATGGCGCCATTCGGGCGCCACGCCGATGCCGATGAAACCGATGCCGAGCCGGTCGGCCACGGTGCGGACCTGGGCGAGATGGTCGTTCACCTCGTCGCAGGTCTGATGGATGGTCTCGAGCGGCGCCCCCGAGAGCTCGAGCTGCCCGCCCGGTTCGAGGGAGATGTTGGCACCGTCCTTCTCGAGGCCGATCAGATAGCCGCCTTCCTCGACCGGTTTCCAGCCGAAGGCGTCCCGCAGGCCCTCGAGCATGGCCCGCACCGAGCGCTGACCGTCATAGGGCAACGGTTTCAGGGCATCCCAGGTGAAGCCGAATTTCTCGTGCTCGGTGCCGATGCGCCAGTCTTCGGCCGGCTTGCACCCTTCCTCGAGATACTCGACCAACTGTTCGCGCCGCTCGATCGGGCCGCCGCCCGTCTGGGGTATCGACATTGCCTTGCCTCGCTTCTGATCCGGCCTGACTGGCGCCCGCCGCCCGTCTTGTCAAGCGGCGAAGCCGGCCGCGTTTCTCAATGCAGCCGCCCGCGCCGCGCTGCCGCCGGGCCGTCGAGCACGGCAAGGGGCGGCGGTGCTCCCCTGCGTTTCCACAGAAGCACGCGCCCTTCCGCCGTGCCGGCCCGGGCCAGCATCGCCCCGTCGAGGCCGGGCAGCACGATGAGCACATCGAACAGCATCTCCGCCCCCTGCGCCCCGAGCGGGATGACGAGGGGCGGTTCGGCGGAGGGCCCCGCGCCGCGGTGCAGGATCAGCGTCGGCGGCGGTCCGTCGGCCTCGATGGCGGTGATCTCGTCGAGCCCGACCGTGCCGCCGCTCGCCGGCCCCATGTAGCCGATGCGGCCCTCGCGGACGGCAACCACGCCCGGCCCTTCCCCGGCACCGCGGAAGCGCCCCCGCGGCAGGCCGACGGCAATGAGGGCCGCGCCCGCAAGGACGAAGACCCCGGCAAGGGCGAGGCGCATCCAGTCTCCCTCGAGCCGGTTCGCAAGAAGAAAGAGTCCGAAAAGGACGAGCGCCGCACCTGCGATCACCTCGCGCCAGCGCACGATCCGGGCCTTCAGTTCAGGGCGAATGAGGCTCATCGCTCCCCCTCCTCGCCTCCTGTGGACGGTGCGTCTCCGGCAGAGTCTCCCTGCCAGTCGCCGAAGCGGGCCTGCCAAAGGGCCAGCGCCGCCACGGCCGCGGTTTCGGCGCGCAGGATCCGCGGGCCGAGATTGAGCGGCCGCACGGCCGGCAGCGCGTGGAGACGGGCGCGTTCCTCGTCGGAAAAACCGCCCTCGGGGCCGACGAGAACCGCCGCGGGCCCCGCCGTCGCCTCGGGCGGAAAGACGGGAGCGCCGGAGCCGGCGAGCCGCTCGTCGGCAAGGAAGATCTGCCGCTCTGCCGGCCAGGCGGCAAGGAGCGCCCCGAGAGGGGCCAGCTCCGCGATCTCCGGTACCCAGCTTGCCCCGCATTGCTCGGCTGCCTCGACGGCGCGGGCCCGCAGACGCTCGCTCTTCAGCCGCTCGGTATTGGTGAAGCGGGTGCGCACCGGCAGGACGCGAGCCGCGCCCAGCTCCACCGCCTTCTCGACGATGAAATCGGTCCGCGTCTTCTTCACCGGTGCAAAAAGCAGCCACAGATCGGGCGGGGCGCCCTGCGGAGCGATCCGCTCCAGGATGCGCAGCCGCGCCCCCGCCCTGCCGATCTCCACCATCTCGGCGCGCCACTCACCGTCGCGCCCGTTGAAGAGGCCGACGCGGCTTCCGGGCCGGCGCCGCAGCACATGGGCGAGATAATGGGTCTGGTCCCGCGGCAGAAGCACCTCTTGCCCCGCCCCGAGTGCCCCCTCTACATGGAGGCGGATCTTCTCGCGTTCGCCCCTGCCGGCCCCGTTCATGGGAAAGAGGTAGCCCGGGACGCGGCAGGATGCCAGAGGTGAGTCGCCCCGAAGGGGCGCCGTCAGCCGGAGGAAAAGATCATGACGCCTGCCGGAAAAGCATCCCCCGCACAGCCGCATGATTCGGTCGCCGATGCGGTGCCGCGAAACTGGGTGGACACGAAGGCTCCCGTCTGGGCCCGTCCCTATCTGCGGCTTTCCCGCGCCGACCGGCCGATCGGCACCTGGCTCCTGCTCATCCCCTGCTGGTGGTCGCTCGCGCTGGCCATTCTCGCCTACCCCGACCGCCTGGGCTGGCAGGATCTCTGGCTTGCGCTCGCATGCGCCCTCGGCGCCTTCCTCATGCGGGGCGCCGGCTGCACCTGGAACGACATCACCGACCGCGACATCGACGCCCGCGTCGCCCGCACACGCTCGCGCCCGCTGCCCTCGGGCCAGGTGACGGTGCGCCAGGCGCTGCTGTGGCTGGTGCTGCAAGCGCTCGTGGCCTTCCTCATCCTCCTGACCTTTCACCCGGCCGCCGTCATGCTCGGCATCCTCGCGCTCCTGCCGGTGGCGATCTACCCCTTCGCCAAACGTTTCACCTGGTGGCCGCAGGCCTTTCTCGGCATCGCCTTCAACTGGGGCGCGCTTCTCGGCTGGGCGGCCCATGCGGGGCGTCTCGACTGGCCGGCGGTGGTCCTCTATCTCGGCGGCATCTTCTGGACGCTGTTCTACGACACGATCTACGCCCATCAGGACCGGGAGGACGACGCCCTCATCGGCGTGAAATCGACCGCGCGGCTCTTCGGCGGGAAGACCCGCGGCTGGCTTGCGTTCTTTCTCGTCCTGACGGGCGCGGCCCTCGGCCTCGCAGCCCTGGGCGCGGCGCGGATGGGGGGAGGCGGGCCGCCCGTCGCCGCTCTCGCCCTTGCCGGAGCCGCCGCCTTCGCACTGCACCTTCTGTGGCAGCTGCGCCGGCTCGACATCAACGACGCCGCGATCTGCCTGACGCTGTTTCGCTCGAACCGCGATGCGGGGCTCCTCGCCGCGCTGTTTTTCGCCACCGCCGCCCTTCTTCACGCATTCGCCAATTGATGCGCAGGGCACGGGCCGATAATCAGCTCACGCAACATCCCTCCGAGGCCCCATGAAACCCCTGCGTTCGCTCATCGTGCCGCTCGTCCTTCTCGTCGCTCTTGGCACCGCCGTCGGCACGGGAGTCTTCCTCGCCCGGTGGATCGAGGCAAAGAGCACAGGAGCCGTGAAGAACGAGCTGGCGATTTCCGGCATCGACTGGGCGCAGGTGAGGAGCGACGGGCTGCGGGTGATTCTCGAGGGGGAAGCCCCTTCCGAGATCGACCGTTTCAACGCTCTCGAAGCCGCCGGGCGGGTGGTGGCGGCCGGGCGGATCGTCGATCGGCTGAAGGTTGCCCCCAAGGCGCCACCCGCCCCGCCGCGCTTCGAAGCCGAACTGCTCAGGGCCGGCAAGCGCATCTCGGTGATCGGACTCGTGCCCTCGGCCGAGGAGCGGCGCGCGCTTCTGAAGCGGCTGCGCGCCATCATCGGCCCGGACGGGCTGATGACCGATCTCGTCGAGGTCGCAGAGGCCCCCCGGCCCGACGACTGGAACCCAGCGCTCGAAACCGCTCTTGCGGTGATCGGCGTGCTGGAGCAGGCGAAGATCGCCGTCGCGCCCGGCAAGGTGACGGTGCATGGCGCGGCGGAGAGCGCCGCGGCGCGGGAAACCCTCGAAAAGCGGCTCCGACGGCTGGCCCGGCCCGGCATCACTCTCGATCTCGACATCGGCGCACCGCGCCCCGTGCTCGCCCCTTATACCTTGCGGGTTTCGCGACACGGGGACGGCAAGCTTCATCTCGACACCTGCGCCGCGCCCGACGAGGCATCCCGCCGGCAGATCCTCGCAGCCGCCGGCAAGGCCGGCCTTGCCGGCCCCCTCTCCTGCACGCTTGCCCTCGGCGCACCGACCACGCGCTGGCCCGAAGCCGCCGCCGCCGCCTTTGATGCCATCGCGGCGCTCGGTGGCGATCGGGTGTCGATCGTCGATGTCGATGTCACGCTGGTGGCTCCTGCCGGCCATGACGAAGCCGCCTTCACCGATGTGGTCGATCGGCTGCGCAAGCGTCTGCCGCCGGTCTTCTCCCTCAAGGCCGAACTGCCCCCGCCCCCCCGACCGAAGACCCCGGCCGAAAAGGCCCGCACGCCGCGCTTCGTCGTCACCCGCAGCCCGGAGAACATCGTCCAGCTGCGCGGCCTCATGTCCGACGAGCTGACGGCGAGAGCCGCCACCGCACTGGCCGCCGCCCGCTTCCCCGGCAGCGAGATTCACAGCAATATCGAGGAGGACCCGGACCTGCCCGAAGGCTGGAGCGAACGGGTCATCGCCGGCATCGAGGCCCTCGGTCTGCTGCATCACGGTGCTCTCGTCGTCGAGGGGGGCGAGATGACGATCTCGGGCGCGAGCGGCGACAAGGGGACCCGGGAAGCCGCCACCCGCCTGCTCCTCGCCCGGCTCGGGAGCGGGGCCCGTTTCGACCTTGCCATCGGCTTCGATCCCGCTCTCGTGCCGAAGCCCGAGAAATGGGACGGTGCCCGCTGCGTCAAGGCAATCAACGCCATTCTCGCGAAGAAGCAGATCACCTTCGACCCCGGCTCGGCGGTGATCGACCGCGAATCGCTGCCGGTGATCGACAAAATCGCCGAGATCATGGACAAGTGCAGCGACGTGAAGATGGAAGTCGGCGGCCATACCGACAGCCAGGGGCGCGAATCGATGAACCTCGCCCTCTCCCAGGCCCGGGCCCAGGCGGTGATCGACGCCCTCCTCGCCCGCGAGGTGCTGACGACCAATCTCGTCGCCAGGGGCTATGGCGAAAGCCGACCGATCGCCGACAACCGAACCGAGGAAGGTCGGCGGAAGAATCGGCGGATCGAATTTCGCCTCCTGGAGGCGGAAAAGGCGGAGGAAGCCCCACAGGCCGGCGCCGCTTCGGCACAAGCGCAACCCGCCGCAACGGCGGGCGGAGGCACGGCCGCGCCGGCCGGCGATGCCGCCACGGGTCGTGGTGCCGCGGCCGCAAATTCGGAGTAGCGACATGGATCGAACCCAGCTCGTCATCGGCCTTGCCGCCATCCTGTTCCTGGCCTTCGCCCTAGGCTGGCTCGCCGCGGTGATCGTGGCACGTCTGCGCCATGTCTCGAGCGACGATATGTCCGAGATCGACCGGCTGGCGCAGGAACTGCACGAAGCCGAACGGATCCGCGACGAGGCGATCGCCTATGTCGAGGCGCGCGAACAGGAGCTGATCAACCAGCTCAACCAGACGAATGCCGAGCTTCAGGCGGCAATGGAGGCCCTCGGTGACTGCCGCCGGGAAAACGACGAACTCAAGAGCTGGATCGAACAGAACAGTGCCGGATGACCCCCGGCAGGGCCGCGGCGAACAGGCCGGCAGTGCCACGGGGCCATGCCGGACAGCGAGCAGACCGCCTTCGCCCCCACCGGCAGAAACGGGAAAGGTCGAAACGGGCAATGCCGGGGGCGAATGCGCCGCTCTTGCCCGGATGCCCCTCGCCCGGATGATTCCCCGGACATGGCCATGACAGGCGGCATGACGCGCCCCGCCGCCCGTGCCGGCCTTGGCGAAGCATCTCCGCTCGCCGGTTGTGCCTCTCTCGCCCTGCCCGTGCCGACCTCGGGCGAGGCACCGCCTCGCAACCCGGCCCGTTCGCCTTCCCCCCTGCCGACGCGCCCTGCCGGCAGGCGGTCCGGTCCCTGCCTCGCGCGGCTTCGGGGAGGGGGCAGGCACGGGCGAAGGATGCTCCCTCATGCCGCCTTCCCCGCCTGCCGCACCCGATGCCCCGTCATGCAAAGAGCCGCGGAAGACGGCACCTCACCAGCGGCGCAGCGCTTCTTCGTCCGCTTCCTTCGCCGCCACCCATTCGGCCCCGTCTTCGGTCAGCTCCTTCTTCCAGAACGGGGCACGGGACTTGAGATAGTCCATCAGGAACTCCGCCGCGGCGAAGGCGTCGGCCCGGTGGCGCGCTGCCGTCGCGACCATCATGATGACCTCGCCCTTGCGCATCTCGCCATGGCGATGGATCACGAGGCAGTCGGCCAGCGACCAGCGCCGGATCGCCGTCTCGACCATCCGGCCGATCGCCCTTTCCGTCATGCCCGGATAATGCTCGATCTGCATGGTGACGAGCGGGCCGGCATCGGCATCGCGCACAAGCCCGGTGAAGCTGACGACGGCGCCGACATCGCCGCGGCCGCGGGCGAAGTCGCGCAGCACGTCGGCCGGCTCGAAAGGCGCCTCCTGCACGATCACGCGCCCTGCGGACATGCCCTCTCCTCCGCCGTCCATGGCTCAGCCCCCCGTCATCGGCGGGAAGAAGGCAACCTCGCGCGCCCCCTCGATCGAGGCGGAGAAGTCGTCAACCAGATCCTGATCCACCGCCGCCCGCAGTGCCGAAACGTCGGCGAAGGCCGCCGCATAGCGCGCCTCTCGGCCCTTCAGCTCCTCGACGAGCTCGGCCACGGTGCGCGCCTGTGTCTCCACCTGTTCGCGCGGCACCCCGATACGCTCCCGCACCCAGGCGAAATAGAGAACGTCGATCATTCCGGTCCTCTCCCGTCCTTCAGGTGGGGCATGGCCTTGGAGAGATATTCCGCCCCCGTCACGAGCGTCAGCAGGGCGGCGATCCACATCGCCCCGAGCCCGCCCCAATAGGTAGCAAGCGTGCCCCAGTATTTCCAGCGCAGGCCGAACAGATCCTCCTCGCGCCCCCCGAGAATGGCCTCGACGAGCGGCTTGTCCATGCCATACATCCCGGTCACCAGATAATGGCTGAAGAGCCCCTGCGAGAAGAGAAGGGCGATCGCCAGCATCTGCACCGTGGTTTTCCACTTGGCAAGCCGCGTCACCCGCAGGGCCGCGGCCCGGTCGCCGAGGAACTCCCGCAGCCCCGAGACGAACACTTCGCGAAAGATGATGGCCGTGGCCGGCAGGACGACGAGCGGGTCGAGATCCCACAGCGCCACCAGCACCATCATCGCCATCAACACCATCGCCTTGTCGGCGATCGGGTCGAGCATGCGGCCGAAATTGCTCTCCTGCCGCCAGCGGCGGGCCAGCCAGCCGTCGAGCCAGTCGGTAAGGGCCGCAAGCACGAACAGGACGATGGCGAACCAGTCCGCCCAGGGACGGGCGAAATAGAGGAAGACCACCGGAATGGCGGGCGCGGCCACCAGCCGGCCGACGGTCAGGGTGTTCGGCAAGGTCCATCGCATGAGGGCATCTAGCCCCGATCCGCCTCCCATTTCCAGACGAAAGCGCATGCCGCCCCGCCGCCCTTCGTCACGGGCACGGATCATTCGTCATGGAAGTGGGCGTAAATGGTTTCGGCGAGCTGGCGCGAGATCCCCTTCACCACCTTCAGATCGGCAAGCGGAGCATCGGCCACCGCCTTCGCCGAGCCGAAATGGGCCAGAAGCGCCCGCTTGCGTGCCGGACCGACACCCGGGATCTCGTCGAGCGGGCTGCGCCCCAGCGCCCCGGCCCGCTTCCTGCGGTGGCTGCCGATGGCAAAGCGATGGGCCTCGTCGCGCAGTCGCTGGATGAAATGGAGGGCCGGTTCGTCATGGCGCAGCGCCAGCGGCGGACGGCCGGGACGATGGAAGATCTCGCGCCCCGCATCGCGCGCCTCGCCCTTGGCCACGGCCACGAGCGGCAGATCGTCGATCCCGAGGCCGGCCAGCGCCTCGCGGGCGGCGGAAAGCTGCCCCTTGCCGCCGTCAATCAGGAGAAGATCGGGCCAGTTCCCGCCTTCGCGCCGCGGATCCTCCCGCACCAGACGGGAGAAGCGGCGCGTCAGCACTTCGCGCATCATGGCGAAATCGTCGTCCCCCGAGGCAGCCCGGATATTGAAGCGGCGATAGGCCGACCGGATGAACCCTTCCGGGCCGGCGACGATCATCGCCCCGACGGCATGGGCGCCCTGGATGTGGGAGTTGTCATAGACTTCGATCCGCTCGGGCGGCGCCGGCAGCTCGAAGATCCGGGAAAGACGTTCCAGAAGCCGCACCTGGCTTGCCGTTTCCGCCTGCCTGCGCGCCAGCGCCTCGCGGGCATTGCGGAGTGCCGCGGCGACGAGATCGGCCCGCACCCCGCGGCGGGGCACGGTCAGCCGCACCCGTCCTTCGCGCCGAGCGGCAAGAAGCTCGGCCAGAAGGTCGGGATTTGCCACCGCGTCGGACAGGATGATCTCCCGCGGGGGCGGCCGACGGCCGTAGAACTGGGCAAGGAAGGCCTCGAGGATCTCGGCGGCGCCCGCACCGGCGCCGGTGCGGGGAAAGAAGGCGCGGTTGCCCCAGTTCTGACCGCCGCGGATGAAGAAGACCTGCACACAGGCCTCGCCTCCCTCTAGAGCAAGCGCCACGACATCGGCCTCGGCGATGCCCCGCGGGTTGACGATCTGGGTCGCCTGCACCTCGCTCAGCGCGCGGATACGGTCGCGAAGCACGGCGGCCCGCTCGTAATCGAGCCGCGCCGCCGCCGCCTCCATCTCGCGCGCGAGTCGCGCCTGCAACTCGTGGGAGCGGCCGGAGAGGAATTTCTCGGCATCGGCCACGAGGCCGGCATATTCCGCCTCGCTCACCTTGCCGGCGCAGGGGCCGGCGCAGCGGCGGATCTGGTAGAGCAGGCAGGGCCGTGTCCGCCCCTCGAACACCGCATCGGTGCAGTTGCGCAAGAGAAACATCTTCTGCAGCTGGTTGAGGGTGCGGTTGACCGCCGCCGCCGAGGCGAACGGGCCGAAATAATGTCCCTTCACCCGCCGCTTGCCCCGGTGCTTGACGATCCGCGGGAAGGGGTGGTCGCGGGTGACGAGGATCTCGGGAAAGCTCTTGTCGTCCCGCAGAAGCACGTTGAAGCGCGGCTTGAGCTGCTTGATGAGGCTCTGCTCGAGAAGGAGCGCCTCGGCCTCGGTCCCGGTGGTGAGGAACATCATGCCGTGGGTGGCGGCGATCATGCGGCGGATACGCTCGCCATGCCCCGTGGGCCGGGCATAGCTCGCCACCCGCTTGCGCAGATCGCGGGCCTTGCCGACATAGAGCACCGCCCCTTTCTCGTCGAGCATGCGATAGACGCCGGGCCGATGGGGCAGGGTCGGCAGAAGATGGCGGATAAGGGCATGCCCCGTGAACGGGCGGCCGTCCGGCCCCGCCGCACGGGTGACGGCGCCTTCGGGAGCCCCCTCGGCCGTCGCCTCCGCTTCGATGGCGGAAGCCTCTCCTGCCCGCTTCTCCGCTTCGTCCTGCATGTGCGGCCCTTCCCCCTGCGTCACGCGATCGCACCCGGCGTCAGCCTGTGGATAACCTTGTGGGCAGAATCGCGAACATTGAGGCAACTCGACGGAAGATCAAAGGGTTAACAAATCCCCAATATGGTTGCTCATCATGCAACCCATTGACGGAAATGGATAAAACATTCCAGCGCGGAAGAAAATTCCCTGATCGCAAGGATTTGACGACTTCGTGACCGCCCGCCGAATGCTGGTGGACAAATTTCGCCTCGGCTCTCCCTCGGCCGGCCTCATTCGCGAATCATCACGTCCGGCGTCTGCCATCCCAGGTGCTGGCCGCCGTCGATGCACAGGAGCTGGCCGGTGAAGGACGGGGTGTCGAGAATGAAGTCGAGCGCGCGCACGATATCCTCGGGGTCGGACCCGCGCCCCAGCACGGTGGCGGCCCGCTGACGGGCGAAATGTTCGGCGCTCTGCCGCGGGCCCTGCAATGTCGGACCGGGGCCGATGGCATTGACCCGGATCTTCGGGGCAAGCCCCATGGCCGCGATGCGCGTGAAGGTCCACAGCGCCGACTTGGCAAGGGCGTAGCTCACGAATTCGGGGGTGAGCTTGCGGACCCTCTGATCGACCATGTTGACGATCACCGCCTGCGCCACCGGCTCGCCCGCGGCATCGGTCAACGGTTCGGGCGCCCCGGCCGCGAAATGGCGTGTCAGAACCACCGGCGCCCGGAGATTGGATTCCATGTGCCGGTCCCAGCTTTCGCGGCTGGTGGTCTCGATCCGGTCATGCTCGAAGATCGAGGCGTTGTTGACGAGAACCGACAGCGGCCCGCCGAGCGCCGCAACGGCCCGCGGCACGAGGCGCTCGACCTCTGCCTCGTCGAGGAGATCGGCCCCGAGAGCCACCGCCCGCCGCCCCATGGCCTCGATCTCGGCCACCACCTCGCGGACCGCCGCTTGCGAGCCATGATAATGCACCGCCACGTCGAGACCGCGCCGGGCAAGACCGAGAGCCATGGCCCGGCCGATGCGCCGCGCCGCTCCGGTCACCAATGCCCGGCCCTGCCGCATCCCCGCCTCCTCAGATCAGACCAGCTGCGCCACATAGAGTGCATAGAGCGCCAGCATGATGGCGCCGACGGCACGGGAGATATTCAACCTCAAGATGATGAACGGCGCAAGCAGAAGCGCCGTGCCCAGCATCACCCACAGATCAAAGTCGAGGACCCGTCGCGGCATCTCGAGCGGCCCGAACAGGCTGCCGAGGCCCATGATCGCCAGAAGGTTGAAGGCGTTGGAGCCAAGCACGTTCCCGAGGATCACGTCGGTATGACGGCGCAGCGCCGCGGCCACGGTGGTTGCCAGCTCGGGCAGCGAGGTGCCGACGGCCACCACCGTCAGGCCGATGACCGTGTCGGAAACGCCGAGATCCTCGGCAAGATCCACCGCCCCTTTCACGAGCAGATCCGCCCCAAGCGGCAACCCGATGATCCCGATCACGAGCAGAAGGGCGATCTTCCAGCCCGGCAGGCCCGGATCGACCTCCTCGATCTCGCCCGCCTCTGCCGCGGCCGCCGCCTGCGCCGCGCGCGCCGCCTTGTGCGCCCGGCGATGGCGCCGGGCGGAGCGCCAGGCATCGAACAGCATCAGCCCGAGAAGGGCAAGCAGCACCACCCCGTGGGGGATGTCCAGCGGCCCGAGCCAGGCAAGGGCGATGAAGGCGATGCTGGCGCCCATCATGAAGACGTAGTTCCTGAAGGCACTCTCCCCGTCCATCACGATGCCGGAGATGAGCGCCGGCACACCCACCACCAGCAGGATGTTGGCGATGTTGGAGCCGACGATATTGCCGATCGCCACGCCCGGATAGCCCTCGGCCGCTGCCTTGATGACCACGAGCAGCTCGGGAGCCGAGGTGCCGAAAGCCACGATCGTCAGGCTGACGAGAAGCGCCGGCACCCCTGCCCTGAGCGCCAGGTTGACCGCTCCGCGCACGAGCGCATCCCCGGCAAGGACCAGAAGCGCGAGGCCGGCCAGCGTCATCAGAAGGGCTGCAAGCATGGGCATCCTCGCATCGACAGGTTCGGAGAGAAGGCGAAGGCGGGATGATCCGGAGCGTCAACCGCCCTTGCCGTCATCCCTGCTGGTGCAGGGGCAGGGCCCCTTGCCGACGATGAAGGCTCCGCATTCGGGGCATTTGCGCGTGTCGATGGCCTTCGGTTTCTTCCGTGCCCCCACCTTCGGCACCCTGAGCCGGCCGAAGAGGGCGAGCACGGCCATGACCACGAGAAAGAGGGATACAACCTTCATCATGTCGGAGCCCCCGGTCACAGCCCGTATCGCGCCCACCATTGCCGCGCCTCGAAGACGGAGGCCGTTTCCTCGGCGATGCCGGGGCGCAGACGTTGTAGCAGGGAACGGCGGGGGCCAAAAGGCACAAAGCGCAGCTTCTCGCCGAAGCGCTCGCGCATCACCGGCTCGAGATGGCCGATGCCGTCGATCAGCCCCTTCCCGAGAGCGGCCTCGCCCAGCCAGAAATCGCCCGAGAAGATGTCCTCCTCCTGCGCCAGGCGCGAACCTCGGCGGCTCTTCACATGGGCGATGAAACGGGCGTGGAGTTCGCTCTCGATCCGCCGGAGCCGCACCTCGTCCTCCCTGCGGACCGGCAGGAAAGGATCCATGAAACCCTTCTTTTCCCCGGCCGTATAGACCCGCCGCTCGATGCCGTGACGGGTGATGAAGTCATGCAGGCCGAAAGAGGCGTGGATGACGCCGATCGAGCCGACGATCGAGGTGGCATCGGCGAAGATCTCGTCGGCGGCGCAGGCCAGCCAATAGCCACCCGAGGCCGCCACATCCTCGACGAAGGCGAAGACCGGCACCTTGGTCCGGTCGGCAAGGCGGCGTATCCGGGCGGCCAGGAGCGCGGACTGGGCCGGCGAGCCGCCGGGAGAGTTGATCGCCAGCGCCACCGCCACGGGCCGGCCGCGGCAGAAGGCCCGCTCGAGAACCGGTGCGAAGGCGGCGTCGCTGATCCGACCGCCGGCAGCCATGCGGCCACCCGCGGCGATCACGCCTTCCATGCGAACGACCGGAACGCGCGGCCGCCGGAAAGGGATCAGGTTCGGCAGGTTCATGCCCCGCACATAGCCCTCCCCCTGCAGCGCCACAAGTCCGCCGGTCGGAGCGGCCGCGCCCGGAAAAGCGAACCAGAACCCCGCGAGCGCGGGAAGACAGACGGGAAGAGCGCCCGCTCTCCCGCACCCTCGCGGCCCGATCCGGCTGTCCGCGCTCTCGAGGCGACGGGACAAGCCCGCCCGCAATTCCCCCGATCGCGTCACCATCCTCTCGCAAGGAGCGGGCGATGCGCGTAAGTTCAGGGTGATTCGTCTTCCCGGCCAGCGAGTTCCGATGGACACCCCCCTGCCCCTCGTCAACGATGTCGTCCTCGTCGGCGGCGGCCATACCCACGCCCTCACCCTCCTTGCATGGGCCATGAAGCCGATGCCCGGGGTGCGGCTCACCCTGATCAATCCCGAACCAACCGCCCCCTATTCGGGCATGCTGCCCGGTTTCGTCGCCGGCCATTACCGGCTCGAGGAGCTCGACATCGACCTCGTGCGCCTCGCGCGCCATGCCGGGGCGCGGCTCGTGCTCGATCGTGCCGTGGGACTCGACCGCCGGAAGCGGCATGTGCTTCTCGCGAACAGGCCGCCCGTCGCCTACGATCTCGTCTCGATCGACATCGGCATCACCACCGATCTGCCCGACATCCCGGGTTTCGCCGCCCATGCCCTGCCGGCAAAGCCGCTGCACGACTTCGCCCGCCGGTGGGATGCCTTCGTCACGCGTTCCCGAGGGCGGACGGCGAAGATCGTGGTGATCGGCGGCGGCGTGGCGGGTGTCGAGCTGGCGCTGGCGATGGAACATCGGTTGCGGAACGCCGGCGCCACGCCCGACATCACCATCATCGAGGCCGGCCCCGACATCCTGCCGACGCTCGGCCGAGGCACCCGCGCCGCGCTGCGGCGCCACCTCCGCCGCGCCGGAATCAGCATCATCGCCGATGCCGCCGTGGCGCGGGTCGCTGCCGACCGGGTGCACCTCGCAGACGGGCGTCACCTCGCCGCCGACCTCGTCGTCGGCGCCGCCGGAGCGCAGCCTCAGCCCTGGCTGACCGAGACCGGGCTTGCGCTGCACGAGGGTTTCATCCGGGTCGGCCCGACGCTGCAGAGCATTTCCGACCCGTCCGTCTTTGCCGCCGGGGACATCGCCCATCTCGACCATGCACCCCGCCCCAAGGCCGGGGTCTTCGCCGTCCGCGAGGCCCCGATTCTCCACCACAATCTTCGCGCCGCGCTGGCAGGCCGGCGGCTCAGGCGCTACCGGCCGCAGCGCGACTTCCTCAAGCTGATCTCTACCGGCGGCAAGGGAGCGGTGGCCGACAAGTGGAACCTGCCGCTCGACGGGGCATGGCTCTGGCACTGGAAGGACCGCATCGACCGGCGCTTCATGCGCATGTTCGTCGAGTTGCCGGAGATGGCCCCGCCGCGCCTGCCGCCCGAGCGGCCCCGGGCCCTCGACGCGGCACTCGGAGAGGCTCCCCTGTGCGGCGGCTGCGGTGCCAAGGTCGGCCCCGGAGCGCTCGGCCGGGTGCTGGCCGATCTCGCCGCGCCCCGGCGACCCGACATTCTCGCCGGTGCCGGCGACGATGCCGCCATTCTGGCCTGTGGCAACACGCGGCAGGTGGTGACGACCGACCATCTGCGCGCCGTCGTCGATGATCCGTGGCTGATGGCAAGGATCGCCGCCGTCCATGCGCTGGGCGACGTGCTGGCCATGGGCGCTGCCCCGCAGGCCGCCCTCGCCCAGATCATCCTGCCGCGCATGAGCGAGCGGATGCAGGCGGAAACCCTGCGCGAGATCATGGCGGCGGCCGCCGGGGTGTTTGGCGCGGCCGGCGCCGCCATCGTCGGCGGCCATACCAGCATGGGACATGAGCTGACGGTGGGGTTCACCATTACCGGCCTCGTGGAACGGCCGATCACCCTTGCCGGCGCACGGCCGGGGGACGCACTCGTTCTCACCCGACCGATCGGCACCGGCGTCATCCTCGCTGCCGAGATGCGCAGGCAGGCCCGCGGGGAGGAGGCGGCCGCCGCCTGGGCGATGATGGCGCGCCCGCAGATCGGGGCCGGCCGGCTTCTCGCACGCCATGCCCACGCGATGACCGATGTCACCGGCTTCGGCCTGGCCGGTCATCTGCTCGAAATGCTCGATGCCTCGGGCGTCGCGGCCGTGATCGACGCGCATGCGCTGCCGCTCCTGCCCGGTGCCCGCGCCCTCGCCGAAGCCGGGATCCGCTCGACGATCTGGCCGGCCAACACCGCGGCCGCCGCTGCCCGCGTGCGGTTCGGCACCGGCCCGGTGGCCGATCTTCTCTTCGATCCGCAGACCGGAGGCGGCCTCCTCGCAGCCGTGCCGGCCGCGGAGGCCGACGCCCTGCTCGAAGCACTGCGCCGCCACGAACCCGAGGCGGCCGTCATCGGCCATGTGACGGAAGGCCCCCCTTTCCTCACTCTCGAAGGGGAATGACGACCGCTTCTCCGCCCGCGGGGCCGCCGGACGCCTAGCCGGCTTTCTGGCTCAGCCGCTCGATCTCTTCCTTGATCTGGAGCTTGCGCTTCTTGAGCTCGGCAATGTGCAACGGATCGGTCGCCGGGCTCTGCAAGGCCTTCTCGATCTCGGCTTCGAGCGCTGCGTGCTTTTCCTTCAAGGCTGCCAGATGGCCTTCGATCGTCATGGGCTCAATGCCTCCCCTGTTGCACGATGCATGCGGAATTGGAACATGATTCCCCGCTCCTGTCATCCGGTTTGTGCTCCGGTGGCGCCCCCGTCGGCATCATTCGGCAAAGGGGGCGACAAGGCGACCGACGAGGGGGACCGCCGCTCGGGCTGCAGGCCGAGAAGGCCGCCCGCGGCAATGGCGCCGAAACCGAGAAGGCTTGCCGGGTCGGGCCATTCGCCGAACCAGAGCAGACCCACGGGCACCGCGAAGGCAAGATTGGCATAGAGCAGGGGCGAGAGCAGCGAGGCTTCGCTGCGTGCATAGGCCGACACCGTCAGGAAATGGCAGGCGGCAGTGACGAGGCCGAGCGGCAGCATCGGCCAGGGGACGATACGCGCGGCGTTTTCCGCCCCGTCGAGATACAGCGCCAGGGGCAGCAGCAAGGCGCTGCCGAGCAGGCTCTGGACAACGAGGGTCGAGAGCGGATCGACGATCGGCCTGCCTTCGTCCGCCGAGGCGGCAAGCCGGGTGGCCACCAGCCAGACGGCGAGCAGAACCCCGCCGAGAATCGCCGCGCCGGCACCCAGAAGATGGTCGGCGGGCACATCAAGCCTCGGTCGGGCGATCAGCACGGCCCCTGCAAGCGCAAGCGCCGTGCCGACCCAGCGCTTCGGCCCGAACCGTTCACGCAGGACCAGCGCCGCAAGCACCGTCGCCATCACCGGGGCGACGAGAAAGCCGCCCGTCGCCGTGGCAAGCGGCACCAGCGACAGCGCCTCGACCAGAAGCGTCATCGCGCCCATCATCAGCACGGTTCGCACGACGATGCCGGCACGATCATGCCGCGGCACATGCACCGGCCGCGAGAGGAACCACGCCACCGCGAGGCCGATGCCGCCCGCACCGAGATAGCGCACGGCCGTGACGAGAAGAGGCGAGCCGCTCGCGGCGGCAACGCGCGCAAACCCGTCCCCGAACGGGGTCAGGGCCATCGCGAGAAGAAGCAGGGGCACGCCGGCCCGTCGGCGCCGATCCATCGGAATCACCAAAGCGGTATCCATCTTTGGCAATTACAACCATTGATTGTCCACCGATGCAAGGGGCGCAGGCCGGTCCAGGCTGGTCGGGCCGCCCGGAAACGGACCCGTCATCAGGGCAAATCCTCGGCGGGTGCCCGTGCGCATCGCCGGGGCATCATGGCGCAGGTTCGACGGCACGGATCAGCGCCGGGGCGGGCGCATCGTCATGCCGGCACCTGCCCGACCGACGGAGCATGTCCGCACGATCTTCCGCGGGGTGCCGCGCCTGTCAGAACACGCGTGGGGATCAGCGCATGAGAACAAGCCCGCGCCGGGCCTTGCCGGCCCCTGTGGCGGCGATGGCCTCGTTGATCTCCTCGAGGGCGAAGCGACCCGAGACGAGCGAATCGAGATCGAGCCGCCCCTGCCGCCAGAGCGAGATCAGCCACGGAATGTCGCGCCGCGGCACCACGTCGCCCATGCGCGAGCCGATGATCGATTGCCCCGAAGCGGCAAGCACGACCGGCTCGTATTCGGCCTTCTCACCCGACGGCGGCATGCCGACGACCACGATCTTCGCCCCCTTCGCACCGAATCGCGGCGCGCTGCGAAAGGCCGCGATCGCCCCGGTCGTGACGATGACATGATCGGCGCCCCGCCCGCCGAGAAGGGCCTTCACCTTCCGATGGGGCTTGTCCTCGGTGGCAAGCACGCCGGCAGTGGCGCCGAAGGCACGGGCATCCTCGAGCTTCTCCGCGCCGACATCGACCGCCACCACCTGCGACGCCCCGGCGATCACCGCGCCCTGGATCGCATTGAGCCCCACACCGCCCGCACCGATCACCACCACGCTTTCCCCGGGGCGCAGCCCGGCGGAATGGACCACGGCGCCGACCCCCGTCAGCACGCCGCAACCGAGAAGCGCGGCAATCTCGAGGGGAACATCGTCGCCGATCGGCACGACCTGGCTGTGATGGACCACCGCCTTCTCGGCAAAGGCGCCGGTGTCGAGACCGTGATTGACCGGCGTGCCGTCCGGCAGGGAGAGGGGGGCGGCCGCCCCGGGCGCGTCGCAGATCGCGGGCCGCCCGGCAGCGCAGCGGGGACAATGTCCGCAATGACGCATGAAGGTGACGACCACATGCTGGCCGGGGGCGATGTCGTGCACGCCCTCGCCCACCGCCTCGACGACGCCCGCCGCCTCATGACCGAAGACCGCCGGCAGCGGCCCGCCCCAGGCGCCCTCGGCATAGGAGATGTCCGAATGGCACACCGCCACCGCCCCGATCCGGAGCTTGACCTCACCCGGCCCCGGATCGGCAAGGACGACATCCTCGATCGTCATCGGCGCTCCGAAAGCGCGTGTCACGGCTGCCCGTATCCGTTCTCCCATCGACTTCCTCCCCCGGCTTCCACCTGCGCAATGAAGGGCGGCGGGAAAGGAATTGTCAATCAATTCGCCCGACAACGCATCACTCCCGCCGCCACGGAAAAGGCTGGCTTTCGCTGTCGAATGGGGGCAGAAAATGGTCAGACATATCATGCCCGTTCCGCGAGGCGGGCGACAAGCAGGGAGGTATCGATGCGGACCGAGGTCGCAATCATCGGCGGCGGGCCGGCCGGTCTTCTTCTCGGCCAGCTGCTCACCCGCGCCGGCATCGACAATGTGGTGATCGAGAAGCATACGCGCGACCATGTTCTCGGCCGCATCCGCGCCGGCATTCTCGAATGGGAGACGGTCGAACTCCTGGAACGGGCCGGGGTCGGCGACAGGATGGCCCGCCAGGGCATTCCCCATGACGGCATCCGCATCGCCCATGGCGAAGACATGTTCCGCATCGACTTTGCCGAACTGGTCGGCAAACAGGTGATGGTCTGGGGGCAGACGGAGGTCACCCGCGATCTCTACGAGGCCCGCGACAGGGAAGGCATGCCGACCGTTCACGAAGCCGCCGATGTCGCCCTGCACGGGATCGACGGCAGCTCGCCCTTCGTCACATGGCGCAAGGACGGCCGCGAGCACCGGCTCGATTGCGACTGGATCGCCGGTTGCGACGGCTTTCACGGCGCGAGCAGGCGCGCCATCCCCGAAAGCCGCCGCCGCGAATATCGGCGCGCCTATCCCTTCGGCTGGCTCGGCATCCTCTCGCGCACCCCCCCGGCGGCCGAGGAGCTGATCTATGCCGCTTCCGGGCGCGGCTTCGCGCTCTGCTCGATGCGCCGGCCCGACCTCTCGCGCCACTACATTCAGGTGCCGTTGACCGACCGCATCGAGGATTGGCCCGACGACGCCTTCTGGGCCGAGCTGAAGCGCCGCCTGCCCGCGAAGGTGGCGGCCGCTCTCGTCACCGGCCCCTCGATCGAGAAGTCGATCGCCCCCCTGCGATCCTTCGTCTCGGAACCGATGCGCCACGGCCGGCTCTGCCTCGCCGGCGACGCCGCCCATATCGTGCCGCCGACGGGGGCGAAGGGCCTCAATCTCGCTGCCTCCGACGTCCACTACCTCGCCGAAGCCCTGATCGCGGCCCGTCACGGCCGGATGGATGCCATCGACGGCTACTCCGCCCGGGCCCTCGCCCGGGTATGGAAGGCGGAACGCTTCTCCTGGTGGATGACGATGCTGCTCCACAGCTTCCCCGAGGAAACGCCGTTCGACCGGCGCATTCGCGAGGCCGATCTTGCCTATCTCGCCACCTCCCAAGCCGCCCGGACCGCCTTGGCGGAGAACTATGTCGGCCTGCCCTTCTGACAGGATGAGGGCGTTCCGCGGGAGAGGAGCCCCTTCCGGCCGGAACGGCCCGAGCATGCACCGGGCAGCGATGCGGCAGGCCGGCAGCATGGAGAAGGCCGTCGTCTCCGCAGGGAAGGGATGCCGGGCCGCGCTTCGTGCCGCCCGCAGGGCCCGGGCCGGTCGGCGCATCCCCGCACCGCTTTCCCACCGGGCGGACAGGAAGCCCCGGAGCGCCGCAACGCAAGGCCGGCCCCGCACGGGCGCAGAATGCCGCGCGCATGGCTTGTTCCGGGCGGGGAGCGCCCGGTATGATGGACGAAAATGCAGCTGCACGAGAGGAAAGAGCGATGCGGATGATCCGGCTTGGCGATGTCGTCCTCCATCATGACGACCGCGGGCCGCGGGAAGCGCCGGCCCTCGTCTTCGCGAATTCGCTCGGCACCGATCTTCGGCTCTGGGACGCCCTTCTGCCCCACCTGCCCGACGGGCTGCGCATCATCCGTTACGACAAGCGCGGCCACGGGCTTTCCTCGCTGCCACCCCGTTCCCCCGAAGGCGGCTGGTCGCTCGGGGAGCTCGTGGCCGACACCGCCGCCCTGCTCGACGCTCTCGGCGTGCGCGACTGCCTCTTCGTCGGCCTTTCGATCGGCGGCATGATCGCCCAGGGGCTGGCTGCCGAACGACCCGATCTCGTCCGGGCGATGGTGATCTCCAACACCGCCGCCAAGATCGGCACGCCACAGATGTGGGAGGAACGGGCCGCCCGGATCCGGGCCGGCGGCATCGAGGTGGTGGCCGACAGCGTGATGGAACGCTGGTTCTCGCGCCGCTTCCGCGAGGAGCGCCCCGAGGAGATCGTCGGATGGCGCAACATGCTCGTCCGCCAGCCGATCGAGGGCTATGTGGCCTGTGCGCTGGCCGTGGGCCATGCAGACCTCGCCGAGAGCACCGCGCGGCTGCGCCTGCCGACGCTCGCCATCACCGGCAGCGAGGACGGCTCGACCCCGCCCGACCTCGTGCGCGAAACCGCCGATCTCGTCCCGGGCGCACGCTTCGCCCTCATCCGCGGTGCCGGGCACATCCCCTGCGTCGAGAAGCCGGAGGAATATGCGGGGCTCCTGTGCGAGTTCATCGCCGCCACCGGCCATCTCGCAAATTCCTGAGCGAACCGCTAGACTGGCGCGGCCGGCAGGGGGAGACGGGCGATGGCACGGGCGAGCGAAGCGCGGAAGGAGACGCGGATTCAGCGGGAAAAGCGCGAGGTGATCCTCAAGGCCGCCCTGGCCGAGTTCGCGAAGAACGGTTTTCGCGGCACCACGATCGACGCCATCGCGGCAGGCGCCGGCCTCTCCAAGCCCAATCTCCTCTACTACTTCTCCTCCAAGGAAGAGATATACCGCGCCCTCCTGTGCCAGCTTCTCGACACCTGGCTCGAGCCGCTCTTCCGCCTCGATCCCGAGGGCGACCCGATAGCCGAGATCACCGGCTATGTGCGCCGCAAGCTCGAAATGGCCCGGGACTACCCGGCCGAGTCGCGGCTCTTCGCCAACGAGATCCTGCGCGGCGCGCCCCGCCTGAAGGACATGCTCGAAGGCCCGCTGAAGGAAATCGTCGATCGCGAAGCCGCAGTCATCGGCCGATGGGCCGAGGAAGGGCGGATCGCACCGGTCGATCCCCATCACCTGATCTTCTCGATCTGGGCGACGACTCAGCATTACGCCGATTTCGACGTGCAGGTGCGGGCGGTGCTCGGCCCCGACCGCAGCGCCACCCGCTTCGCCGACGCCGAGGCCCATCTCGTCACCCTGTTCGAACGGGTGCTGCGCCGCACCGACGGCAACGGAAAACCCCCCGAAGATTCCTGATCGCGCAGGCGTGACCGGAAGGTTCCTTTTCCTTTCTCATCCCCTCTTGACCTTCCAGCGACTGGAAACCCCATCTCTTTCCTCGAAGGCGGCGGCTCCCGATTCAGAGTCGGGCTTCCGCACCTGTGCCCAGAAGGAGGAATGGAAATGCGCACCGAACTCGAAGTGCTGAAAATGGGCTGCAATGCCTGTGTCGAGAAGGTGAGGAAGGCCCTCGAGGCGCTTCCCGGCGTGAAGGCGGCCTCGGTCGATCTCGAGGGCAAGCGCGCCACCGTGGAACACGACGAGGGCGTGGCCCCCGAAACCCTCGCCCGCGCCGTGACCGATGCCGGTTATCCGGCCTCCGTCCTCAGCCGTTGAAGGCCCCGCACGGGCCGCTCATGGAGGTCGCCATGACCGAACGAACCGACAATGACATGCCCACCCCCCTCTCCTCCCCGGATGGGGCCGCATGCGAGCTCCCGGACGGCGCTGGTGACGGCGACGCCGAGGGCCCCCTTCTCAAGCGGTTCCGCATCGAGGGGATGAGCTGCGCCTCCTGCGCCCTCTCGGCAGAGAAGGCCCTGAACGAGCTCGCGGAGGTGCGCGAGGCACGGGTGAACTTCGCCACCGGCACTGCCGAGATCCGCCTCGGGGAAGGCGGGGCCGAGGCCGGGATCGCCGACAGGATTGCCGAGAAGGTGCGTGAAGCGGGTTACGTGCCGGCCATCGCCGAGGCGGTGCTCCTCGTCGAGGGCATGAGCTGCGCGTCCTGCGTCGGCAATGTCGAGAAGGCCCTCCTGGCCGAACCCGGCGTGCTCGACGCCCGTGTCAACCTGGCCACGAAGCTTGCCCGCGTGCGCTACGCCCCCGGCATCACCACGCCCGAGGCGCTGGCGCAGGCGGTGAGCCTTGCCGGCTACGAGGCACGGGTGGTCGAAGGGGAAAGCAGCGGGACGGAAGCGGAGGAAGCGGGCCGACGCGAAGTGGCGGGGCTCAAGCGCGATCTCCTCCTCGCCACCTTTCTGACCGTTCCGGTCTTCCTCCTCGCGATGGCCGAACATTTCGTGCCGCCCTTCCGCGCCTGGGCGGAGGAAACGCTCGGGCTCCGGGCGCTCTGGGCCGTGCAGTTCGTGCTGACGACATTCGTGCTCGCCTTTCCGGGGCGGCGCTTCTACGTGCACGGCATTCCCGCGCTGCTGCGCCGCCGCCCGGACATGAACTCCCTCGTCGCCCTCGGCACGGCGGCCGCCTGGCTCTACTCCACCGTCGTCCTCTTCTTCCCCGATCTCGTGCCCGAGAATGCCCGCGGGGTCTATTTCGAGGCGGCGGCGGTGATCGTCACGCTGATCCTCGCCGGAAAATGGATGGAGGCAAGGGCGAAGTCGCAGGCATCCTCGGCCATCCGCAAGCTGATCTCGCTGCGGCCGCGCACCGCCCGCCGGCTGCGGGAGGACGGCGGCTTCGAGGAAATTCCGGTCGAGCGGCTGCGGCCGGGCGACCGGGTGATCGTCCGGCCGGGCGAACAGGTGCCGACCGACGGCATCGTCATCGAAGGGAGCGGCCTCGTCGACGAATCGATGATCACCGGCGAACCCCTGCCGGCGGAAAAGGTCGCCGGCGAGAAGGTCGTCGGCGGCACGGTGCTCCGGCAGGGCAGCCTCGTGATCGAGGCCCGCTCGGTCGGCGCCGACACGGTTCTTGCCCGCATCATCCGCATGGTCGAGGAGGCCCAGTCGGCCCGGCTGCCGGTGCAGGCCCTGGCCGACCGGATCGTGGCCCGCTTCGTGCCGGCGGTCATGACCATCGCCCTCGTCGCCGGCCTGGTGTGGTATCTCGTCGGCCCCGAGCCGCGACTGACCCATGCGCTCGTCGCGGCCATCTCGGTTCTGATCATCGCCTGCCCCTGCGCCATGGGGTTGGCAACGCCGGTCTCGATCATGGTCGGCACCGGCCGCGCCGCCGAACTCGGCATGCTCTTCCGACGCGGAGAGGCGCTGCAAAGGCTGGAGGACATCACCACCGTGGCCCTCGACAAGACCGGCACCATCACCGCCGGCGAGCCGCAGGTGACGGAGATCCTGCCGGCCGAGGGGGAGACGACCGATCGCCTCCTGGGGCTCGTCGCCGCCCTCGAGAGCCGCTCCGAGCACCCGGTGGGTGCCGCCATCCTCGCCCGGGCCGCGGAAGAGGGGCACGAGCTGCCCCCCGTCGCGGAATTCGCGGCCGAAAGCGGACACGGCATCCGCGGCCGGGTGGCGGATCATGATGTGGTCGTCGGCACCGAGGCCTGGCTGCGGAAGAACGGGATCGACCCTTCCCCGCTCGAGGAGAAGGCCGCGGAACTTGCCGCACGGGGCCGCACGGTGCTGCTGGTGGGCCTCGACAGGCGCCCCGCCGGCATCATCGCCGTCTCCGATCCGATCAAGCCCGAAGCGGAGGCGGCGATCGACGCGCTTCACCGTCTCGGCCTCAAGGTGCTGATGATCTCCGGCGACCGGCCGGCCAGCGCCGAGGCCGTGGCCCGCGAAGTGGGGATCGACGAGGTGGTGGCCGGCGTCCTGCCCGAGGGCAAGCTCGACGTCATCCGGAGCCGTCAGGCCGAAGGCGAGGTGATGGCCTTCGTCGGCGACGGGATCAACGATGCACCCGCCCTTGCGGCCGCCGATGTCGGCATCGCCATCGGCACCGGCACCGACATCGCCATCGAGACCGGCGACGTGGTGCTGATGCGGGGCGAGCTCGTGGGCGTGCCCAACCTCGTCGCCCTGTCGCGGTCGGTGATGCGCAACATCCGCCAGAACCTGTTCTGGGCCTTCGCCTACAATGTCGTGCTGATCCCGGTGGCGGCCGGGGTGCTCTACCCGGTGAACGGCACGCTGCTCTCCCCGATGCTGGCAGCGCTGGCGATGTCGCTCTCGTCGGTGTTCGTGGTCGGCAATGCGCTGAGACTGCGCCGCTGGCAACCGCCCTTCGCCCTGACCGGCAGGGAGGAGGACAAGGCGATGCCTCCCCTCGAAGCGGCGCCGGCCGCCGGCTGACACGGCCGGCGAACCCGGCAGGGCCGCGGCGTTTTCTGCCGCGGCCTTGCCGCGCCGCCATTTCGTGGCATGATGCCCCGGGGCCGGCCCGATGCATGATGACCGCCACGGCACCGGCCCCCTCCTTCGGCAAGGAAAGGAAAGGTCCTCGGGATGGCGACGGTGACGACAGCACGGGACGACATGCTCCTGACGATCGGCGAGACGGCACGGCGCACGGGCCTGCCGGCCAAGACCATCCGCTATTACGAGGAGATCGACCTCATCCGCCCCCTGCGCGGCACCAACGGCTATCGCGCCTTTCGGCAGAGCGACGTGCACAAGCTGATCTTCCTCGCCCGGGCCCGCAGCCTCGGCTTCTCTATCGAGGACTGCCGCACCCTTCTCTCGCTCTACGAAGACCAGCAGCGCAGCTCGTCCGAAGTCAAGGCGCTGGCCAAGGCCCATCTCGACAAGATCGACGCCAAGATCGCCGAGCTGGAGCGGATGCGCGCCGCCCTCTCCCACCTGATCGCGGCCTGCCATGGCGACGACCGGCCCGACTGCCCGATCATCGAAGGGCTCGCCGGTGGCGAGGAGATCGGCGACGCGGATCGGATGGCGAGAAAGGGCTGAGATCGCCGGACGCGGCAAGGGAAGCCGAGAAGGCGGAGAGGGCATCGGCCGGAGCCGCGGAGGAATGTGCCGCCGCGCTTCCTCCCGGAGGGAAGCCGCCACCTGCGACATCCGCCGGGATGCGAGGCCGGGTTGACGCGATCCTGACCGGGCGTGAGCGGCGGAGGCCGCCGCCCGGCCCTGCCCGGCCCCTCCGCCCCCTTGCCGTCGCGTGCATGGCCGCCATCTTTATGGCACCCTTGGAAGCCGCCCTCGCACCGCAGGACGATTCGCCATGCCCGACGACAGCCAGACCCTTTCCGCCAGCCGCTTTCGCGCCCCCCACGCCCGATCCGAGGGCGGGCGCCGTTTCGTGCTGCACGCGCCCTTCGAGCCGGCGGGCGACCAGCCCCGGGCAATCGCGGAACTCGTCGAGGGGATAGGGAAGGGAGAACGCGATCAGGTGCTGCTCGGGGCCACCGGCACCGGCAAGACCTTCACCATGGCCAAGGTGATCGAGGCGACCCAGCGCCCCACCATCATCCTCGCCCACAACAAGACCCTCGCGGCCCAGCTCTACGGCGAGTTCAAGAGCTTCTTTCCCGAAAACGCGGTGGAATACTTCGTCAGCTATTACGATTACTACCAGCCCGAAGCCTATGTGCCGCGGACCGACACCTACATCGAGAAGGAAAGCCAGATCAACGAGCAGATCGACCGGATGCGGCATTCGGCGACCCGGGCGCTGCTGGAGCGCGACGACGTGATCATCGTCGCGTCGGTTTCCTGCATCTACGGCATCGGCTCGGTCGAGACCTACACCGCCATGGCCCAGGATCTGGCGGTGGGCGAGAGCCACGATCTGCGCAAGGTGATGGCCGATCTCGTCGCCCAGCAATACCGCCGGGCCGACAATTTCTTCCAGCGGGGCACCTTCCGCGTCCGCGGTGACGTGCTCGAGATCTGGCCGGCCCATCTCGAGGATCGCGGCTGGCGCATCTCCTTCTTCGGCGACGAGATCGAGGCCATCACCGAATTCGACACGCTCACCGGCGAGAAGACCGCCTCGCTGGAGCGGGTGCGGATTTATGCCAATTCCCACTACGTCACGCCGCGCCCGACGCTTCAGCAGGCGATCAAGGGCATCCGCGCCGAACTGGCCGAGCGGCTCGAATTCTTTCGCCGCGAGGGCAGGCTCCTCGAGGCCCAGAGGCTCGAGCAGCGCACCACCTTCGATCTCGAGATGCTCGAAGCCACCGGGCACTGCACCGGAATCGAGAACTATTCGCGCTATCTCACCGGCCGCAAGCCCGGCGAGCCGCCGCCCACGCTGTTCGAATACATCCCCGACAACGCGCTGCTGTTCGTCGATGAAAGCCATGTCACCATCCCTCAGCTCGGGGCGATGTATCGCGGCGACTACCGGCGCAAGTTCACCCTCGCCGAGCACGGCTTCCGCCTGCCCTCCTGCATGGACAACCGCCCGCTCAAGTTCGAGGAATGGGACGCGATGCGGCCGCAGACGGTGCATGTCTCGGCGACACCGGGGCCGTGGGAGCTGGAACGGACGGGAGGCGTGTTCGTCGAGCAGGTGATCCGGCCGACGGGGCTCGTCGATCCCGAAATCGTCATCCGCCCGGTGGAGACCCAGGTCGACGATCTTCTGGCCGAGATCCGCGCGACGGCCGGAAAGGGCCAACGCACCCTCGTCACCGTGCTCACCAAGCGCATGGCCGAGGATCTGACCGAGTATCTGCACGAACAGGGGGTGCGGGTGCGCTACATGCATTCGGACATCGACACCATCGAGCGCATCGAGATCGTCCGCGATCTCCGGCTCGGCGCCTTCGATGCCCTCATCGGCATCAACCTCCTGCGCGAAGGGCTCGACATTCCCGAATGCGGCCTTGTCGCCATTCTCGACGCCGACAAGGAAGGCTTCCTGCGCTCTGAAACCTCGCTCGTGCAGACCATCGGCCGCGCGGCCCGCAATGCCGAGGGACGGGTGATCATGTATGCCGACCGCATCACCGGCTCGATGCGACGGGCGATCGACGAGACCGAGCGGCGGCGCAGGAAACAGATCGCATGGAACGAGGCCCACGGCATCACGCCCGAAACCGTCAGGAAGAACGTTTCCGACGTGCTCGAAGGCGTGTTCGAGGGCGATGCCGACATGGCACGAGTCACGGCCACGGTCGAGAAGCTGCCGCCGGGGGGCGATCTCAGGGCGCATGTCGAGGCGCTGCGCAAGGAGATGCTGGCCGCGGCCGAGAACCTCGAATTCGAGGAGGCCGCGCGGCTCCGCGACGAGATCCGCCGCCTCGAGGCCGTCGAGCTTGTCGTGGCCGAAGATCCGTTCGCGCGCCAGGGCGAGATCGACGCCGCCCGCCCCCGCTCCACCGCCGGCAAGCCCGGCCGGCGCGGCGGCAACGCCCGGCGCAAGGGGAAGCGGCGGTGAGAAGCGCAGGGGCCGGCGCCCTGCCCCGCCATTCGCTGGACAGGGGCGGCGGGTCTTTCTAGAGTTTCCCGGCGAGGCCGGCGCCGGTAAGGGAGCCGCGCCCATCGGGGAACGGGGCACCATGCAGCACGGGCGTTTCGACAGTCTCGACGCTTTCCTTTCCGGTGGTGTCGGCCGTCTCGGCAAGGGGCCGATCAGCCTCCTGATGCTCGAGGACGAGGCCGCCTGCGACGCGACCGTCGCCCATCATCTCGGCCTCGGCTTCGGCGACGTGGTCGTGTTCGCCGACGAGGGCGTCGAGATCGCGCCGCGCCTCGCGGCGCAGGTGCATTTCGTCCGCACCTCGCTCGTGGCCGAGGATGCCCATGCCCGCATCGTCAACGCCCTCATCCCCCGTCTCGAGGGCCGCTGGCTGCATTACGGCTTCAACGCCGAGTTCCTCTTCTTCCCCTTCTGCGAGAGCCGCACCATTCGCGACATGCTCACCTTCATGACCGATGAGCGGCGCGACTCGGTGCTGTGCTATGTGATCGATCTCTATGCCGCCGACCTCGACGCCCATCCCGACGGCATCGACCTCGAGAACGCCCATCTCGACCGTTCGGGCTACTATGCCGCACCCCGGCTCGACGACAACGGCCACCCGAAGGAACGGCAGCTCGACTTTCATGGCGGCATCCGCTGGCGGCACGAGGAACTGATCCCCGAGGAGAAGCGCCGGATCGACCGCATCGCCCTCTTCCGCGCCTGCAAGGGGCTCGAGCTGCGCCCCGACCACACCTTCAACGACGAGGAATACAACACCTATTCCTGCCCCTGGCACAACAACATGACCGCCGCCATCGCCTCCTTCCGCGCCGTGAAGGCGCTCAGGCGCAACCCCTCCACGCGCTGGGCGGTGGACAACTTCATGTGGCACAACTCGGTGCGGTTCGAATGGTCCTCGCGCCAGCTGATGGATCTGGGGCTGATGGAGCCCGGCCAGTGGTTCTGACGCCCGGTGCCGCGGCTCCGGCCGGAGCCGCCGGAACGAGCCGGCAGCACCGCTCCGCACAGGGCACGCGCCCCTGCTTCCCCCGGTATCCGGGCGATGGGCGGAGGGCAGGGGCAGAAGACACGGCCGGCGGACGGGAGCGGGCGCGGCGCCGACCCTACCCCGCGGCCGGCTTCCCGGACGGCTTGCGGCGCAGGCGGATCACCACGTCGATACCGGCCAGCTCCGTTCCCGGCAGAGGCCCCGGCAGGCCGGAAATCTCGAGCGCGGCAGCCGGCGCGTCGAGGAGTCGCTCGTCGCCCTCGGCATCTTCGATGAAGTAATGGGGATGATCCTCGGTGCAGGTATCGAACCAGGAACGCTCCCCGTCCACCGCCACCTCGCGCAGAAGCCCGGCTTCGCAGAAGGCCCGCAGCGTGTTGTAGACCGTGGCAAGGGACACCGGCTCCCCCCGGGCGCGGCATTCGGAGTAAAGCCGCTCGGCGGTCACATGACGATGGCCTCCATCGCCGAGCAGCGCCTCGGCAAGGGCGATGCGCTGGCGCGTCGCCCTCAGCCCGCCGCCCCGCAACCAGCTCTCGGCATCGGGCCGCGACCGCCCGCGCGGCGCCCCGGCAACGGACGCCTCTCCGCCCTGCGGTTCCGCGGCCATGATGTCGTCTTCCCTGCGCATGGCGGCCATGATAGGCAATCGGAGCGAAAGGATCAAATTCGCCCGCTTCGGTCACGGGACCGGGCGTTGCGGCTATTGCCCCCGCGGCGAAGCGGGTGATAGAGGAGCTGGAAACGCCGCCGCCCTCCGCCCCATCGCAAGCCGAGGGCCCCATGAGGAGCACGCGATGACCGACCTGCCGACCTCCTTCGACAAGGAAGACCTCCTGCGTTGCGCCCGGGGCGAGCTCTTCGGCCCCGGCAATCCGCAGCTGCCCGAGCCGCCGATGCTCATGATGGACCGGATCACCGAGATCTCGGCCGATGGCGGCGCACACGGCAAGGGGCATGTGGTGGCCGAACTCGACATCACCCCCGAGCTGTGGTTCTTCGCGTGCCACTTTCCCGGCGATCCGGTGATGCCCGGCTGCCTCGGGCTCGATGCGCTGTGGCAGCTCACCGGCTTCAATCTCGGCTGGCGCGGCATGACCGGCCGCGGCCGGGCGCTCGGGGTCGGCGAGGTCAAGTTCACCGGCATGGTCACCCCCGAAACGAAGAAGGTAATCTATCTGGTCGATTTCACCCGCGTCATCGACCGCAAGCTCAAGCTCGGCATCGCCAACGGCCGGATGCTGGCCGATGGCGAGGAAATCTACACCGCGAAGGACCTCAGGGTCGGCCTCTTCAGCAGCTGACCGGAGAGCGAGGAGACAGCCATGCGCCGCGTCGTCATTACCGGGATCGGGATCATCTCCTGCATCGGCAACAACAAGGAGGAGGTGCTCGAGAGCCTGCGCGAAGGCCGCTCGGGGATCACCTTCGCCCCCGAATATGCCGAGCACGGCTTCCGCAGCCGGGTCCACGGCAAGCCCGATATCGACCCCGCCGAGCATATCGACAAGCGCCAGATGCGCTTCATGGGGCCGGGCGCGGCCTACAACTACCTCGCCATGGAGCAGGCCATTGCCGACAGCGGCCTCGAGAAGAACGAGGTGTCGAACGAACGCACCGGCCTCGTGATGGGTTCCGGCGGCCCCTCGACCTCGAATTTCTACAACGCCCACCGCATCGTGATGGAGAAGGGCAGCCCCAGGCGCATGGGCCCCTTCATGGTCACCCGCTGCATGAGCTCGACCAACTCGGCCTGCCTCGCCACTCCCTTCGGCATCAAGGGCGTCAACTACTCGATCACCTCGGCCTGTTCGACCTCGGCCCACTGCATCGGCAACGGCACCGAACTCATCCAGTGGGGTAAGCAGGACATCGTCTTCGCCGGCGGCGGCGAGGAAGTGGACTGGACGCTCTCCTGCCTGTTCGACGCCATGGGCGCGATGAGCTCGAAATACAACGACACGCCCGAGCACGCCTCGCGGCCCTTCGACAAGGACCGCGACGGCTTCGTGATCGCCGGCGGCGCCGGCGTCGTCGTGCTCGAGGAGCTGGAGCACGCCCTCGCCCGCGGCGCGAAGATCTATGCCGAGGTCACCGGTTACGGCGCCACCTCGGACGGCCACGACATGGTCGCCCCCTCGGGCGAAGGCGGGGTGCGCTCGATGAAACTCGCCCTCTCGACCCTCGCGCCCGACCGCAAGGTCACCTACATCAACGCCCACGGCACCTCGACCCCGGTCGGCGACATCAAGGAGATCGAGGCCATTCGCGAGGTCTTCGGCGAAGGCAGCACGCCGCCCGTCTCTTCCACCAAGTCGCTCACCGGCCATTCGCTCGGAGCCACCGGCGTGCAGGAGACCATCTATTCACTCCTGATGATGGAGCACGACTTCATCGCCGCTTCGGCCAACGTGTTCGATCTCGACCCGGCGATCCACCCCGAGGAGATCGTCACCGAGCGGCGCGACGATGTCGAGCACGACACCATCCTCTCCAACTCCTTCGGCTTCGGCGGCACCAACGCCACCCTGGCCATCAGCAAGTATCGCGGGTGAGCCGATGGCGGATCTTCTCAAGGGCAAGCGCGCCCTCATCATGGGCGTCGCCAACGACAAGTCGATCGCCTGGGGCATCGCCCGGGCCATGAAGGCCGAAGGAGCGGAGCTCGCCTTCACCTATCAGGGCGAGGCCTTCGGAAAGCGCGTCATCCCCCTGGCCGAAAGCCTCGGCGGCCATGTGGTGGGCGATGCCGACGTGACCGACGACGCGTCTCTCGACCGGGTCTTCGCACGGCTCGGGGAGCTGTGGGATCGGCTCGACATCCTCGTGCACGCCATCGCCTATTCCGACAAGGCGGAACTCAACGGCCGCTTCGTCAGCACCACGCGCGAGAATTTCGGCCGTTCACTCGAGATTTCCTGCTATTCGCTGATCGACCTCGCCCGCCGCGCCCGGCCCATGATGACCGAGGGCGGCACCATTCTCACCCTCACCTTCCAGGGCGCACGACGGATCTTCCCGAACTACAACGTGATGGGCGTGGCCAAGGCGGCGCTCGAGAGTACCGTGCGCTATCTCGCCAACGACCTCGGCCCCGAGGGCATCCGGGTGAACGCCATCAGCCCGGGCCCGATGCGCACACTCGCCGGTGCCGCCATCGGTGGCGCCCGCAAGACCTACCGCACCACCGAGGCCAACGCTCCCCTTCGGACCAATGCCACGCTCGAGGCGGTGGGGGGCACGGCCGCGTGGCTCGCCTCCGACTACGGCGCCTGCACCACGGGCGAGATCGTCCATGTCGATGGCGGCTATCACATCCTCGGCATGCCCCAGCCCGAGAACCTCTGAGAAGGCGCGTTCCGCCGGGGAGCAAACCTGTCGGTCGCCCTCGATCGTCGTCGGACGCTGCGCCGCAGACGAGCACGGCCTTCCCGGATGCCGCTTGCCCGAACGCCACCTTCCCCCTGCGCCCGCTGCACTCCCTGCCGCATGAACGGCCCGGACAAGGCAGGCGGGGCCAGCCCTCGACCGGGCGGCCCGAGGCCGGCTCGCGGCGCGGGGGCACGGCATGGGTGGAGTCATATACCGCCTGACCTGCCCCCCAATGGTTCCCCAATGGTCCCTCATTCATGACGAGAGTCTGCGGGTCTGGCTTTCATGATCTGCGGTTTCGGTTCGGGCAAGCGCGCCGGGCGCGGGCCCTTCGGGGCGTTCGAGCGTCCGGCGCGCCTGGGCCGGCGTCTGGTTCCCGGTGACGAGTGGGGCCCGACGTTGTTGCAGTCATGGCGCCACAGGGCCGGTTTCCGGCGGGCGTCATCGAGAGTGTCGAACAGCTCCTCGTTCAGAAGCTCGTCACGCAGGCTGCCATTGAACGACTCGATGAAGGCATTTTGCTGAGGCTTGCCAGGATCGATGTAATGCCAGTCGACGTTATTGTCGTCCGCCCATTTCAGGATGGCCCGACTGGTGAACTCGGTCCCGTTGTCGGAAACGATGCATTCGGGCTTGCCATGGAGGCGGACAAGCGCATCAAGCTCGCGCGCCACACGCGCGCCCGAGATGCTGGTGTCGGCAACCAGGCAGAGGTTCTCGCGACAGCAATCGTCGATCACCGCCGGGATGCGGAACCGACGCGAAGCACCGAACGTGTCGGAGACAAAGTCCAGGCTCCATCGCTGGTTCGGCCTGATCGCCTCGGGCATCGGCGTCCTCGAGCATCCGGCGCGCCCCTCGCCCGCGCCGCCGTTTCATCGACAACCCTTCTTCACGATACAGGCGATGGAGCTTCTCGTGGTTCATGGGGCTCCTTGCGTTCGAGCAACACGCCGATCCGCCGACAACCGGAACGGTGGCGCTTGCCCGCGATCCGCTTCATCGCTTCGCGGATCTCCGGATGGTCCGGCGGGCGTTCGCGCCGAACCGTCTTGGGATCGACACCGACCAGCCTGCAGGCCCGGCGCTGCGAGACGCCATGATCCCGCATCGCCCGCAGCGCTGCATCACGCCGCGCGCTCAGGCCGCCGGTTCTTTCCCGGAAGATCCTTCGGGACCGCGCCCGCCAGCATCGCGTCGGCAAGCAGGCGCTCCAGCTCGGCGTTTTCATCCTCCAGCATCTTCAGACGCTTCACGGCCGAAAGCCCCATGCTGCCATGCCCGGACTTGCATTTGCAGAACGGCGCCGGGCTCGGCCCATGCCGGCGACAAACCTCCGCCGTCGGCATGCCGGCCTCCTGTTCCTGGATCATCGCAATGATCTGCGCCTCCGTGAAACGGCTCTTTCGCATTCGTTTGCCCCTTCCCAACCGGGCAGACTCCACTTCAAAATGCGGGCGTTGGCGGGGGAAAGGTCACCGACGACGTCGGCCTCCATCAGAAGCTGCAGCACGGCCTCGGCAACGGCGCGAAGGAAATCGCCACCGTCCTGCTTGGCCTGAAGTTCGGAAAGGTCGATGTTGGTCCCGGGGCTCGGGGTCTCCGTGTGGTTCGTGCTCGAATCTCTGAAACTCCACCCGACCATACACCTCGATGGCCACCCGGGAACTGCACCAGCGACGGCGCAGAAATTACACCACGTGCGTGGGCACTGACGAGGCTGAAGGCTGAAACCGTGCTTCCCCCTCCGAAGCCCGCAATCCAACGGCATGGCCGAGGTCTTCGTGCATACGTTCAAGCGCGATTACGTCCAGTTGGGCCCGCTGCCCGATGCGCGAGCCGTTCCCGAGTTGATTGGAGGCCGGATCGAGAACCAAAACGAAAACCGCCCGCACTCGGCCCTCGAATGGCGCGCGCCAGCATGGCCCGCAACATGAAGCGCTGGCGCTGGCTCGAGAAGGGAAGTGCGCCTGATCGAGGCAAAATGGGGCAAAATTTCTGCTTGTCAAACCTGAAAAGCGGACGGTTCCAGGACCGAAGGCCGCCAAGGCCGCCAATCAAACGGACATCCCGGCCAAATCATGGGGTTTCCGTAGGTCTCCAGGAACAAACATCATCCGGCGATGGTCGGGAAAGCCCAGGCGATACCGAATGGAAGGACAGGTTCGGCGGGCATCGTTCTGCCGCTCTCATGCGGCCCGATGCGAAGACACGCCCTGGCAGGCCCGACAGGCGGGGCCGGGCTTTCCCTTCGGCCGGCAGACCGCTATTGAGTGCGGCACGGCTCGCGCCCAGGCCGGCGCGGCGGATCGGGAGTGGGGCCATGACGAACGGACAGCCAGCCGGACAGGAGAGGAGCGAAGCGCGAACGCGGCGCATCGCCTTCCAGGGGGAGCCGGGAGCCTATTCGCACGAAGCCTGCCTCAAAGCCCGGCCCGACCACACCCCCCTGCCCTGCCGCACCTTCGAGGATGTGGTCGATGCGGTGCAGGAGGGGCGGGCCGATCTTGCGATGCTCCCGGTGGAGAACTCCACCTACGGCCGGGTTGCCGACATCCACCACCTGCTGCCCGAATCGGGGCTCAGGATCGTCGATGAGGCCTTCGTTCGGGTCCATATCAATCTCCTCGCGGTACCCGGGAGCTCGCTCGACAGGGTCGAGGAAGCGTTCAGCCACACCGTTCTTCTCGGCCAGTGCCGCGCCTTCCTCCGCACTCACGGCCTCCGGGCCCGCAGCTGGGCCGACACGGCCGGCTCCGCGCGCCATGTCGCCGAACTCGGCGATCCGGCGAAGGCGGCGCTCGCATCGGCTCTTGCCGCCGAGATCCACGGGCTGGAGATCCTCGCCCGCCATGTCGAGGATCACGACAACAACACCACCCGTTTCCTGATCATGGCCCGAGAGGCCGATTTCTGCCGTCGCGGCGACCACGGAATGATGACCGCCTTCGTCTTCCGGGTGCGCAACATTCCGGCGGCGCTCTACAAGGCACTCGGCGGGTTCGCCACCAATGGCGTCAACATGGTCAAGCTCGAGAGCTACATGCTCGGCGGCTCGTTCCACGCTACCCAGTTCTTCGCCGAGATCGAGGGGCACCCGGAAGATCCGGCGGTCGCCCGCGCCCTCGAAGAGCTGGACTACTTCTCCTCCCATCTCGACATTCTCGGCACCTACCCGGCCGCGGCCGAAAGGCGCAAGGTCGGAAAGGCGGGCGCATGACGGGACGGACCCCGACCTGCAGACGATGATCGGCACCCACTCGTAGCGCATGGCGCCGTCGAAACGGCGAAGTTCCCATGCGGGGAACGGGGGAGCCGCCGGACCGGGAAGCGCGGCCCGAATGACGACATCCAGATGCGGAGGGCGACGGATCTTTCGCTCGCAGGCCGGGCCACATGCGGGAAGGCGTCATGGGAGGGGACATGCGGGAACGTCGGAAGACGCAATCCGCCACCCGGCCCACGGCAGCCGAGGCCCTGACAGGGGGGCCCGGAAGGCGGTCACTCGCTGGCGCGCATGGCAAGGGCTTCCGCGCATGCGCCAGTGCTTCCCTGGAGCAACGGCTTGTTCCCGGCGGCTGTCCGAAGACCCTGTCGCAAAACCCTGTTACGGCATTGCGGCGCCTTCGTCTGTCCTGTGTGCCGAGCCGCATGCGCCGATATTCGAGGCCACCCCTCCGCGCACATGAAAGCCGGGCAGGACTCCCTTCCGGGCTTCGGCTGTCCGGGCTTCGGCTGCCGGCGGCGGACCCCTGTTCGACGGGTCCGGTCTCCCGTGGCCGGCGACACCTGCTCGCGACTCCTGCGACGGCGGCAACATGTTCATGCGCCCCGTCAGGAAGAGCGCCGCCCGATGACCGGCGGCTTCGCCTCGGCGGCTTGCCCGGCGAGCCATCGGAGGGTTTCGCGGAAGGGCATGGGGCGGGCGACGGCATACCCCTGGACGACGCGACATCCTAGCTGGGCGACGATCGACATTTCCCCCGGCGTCTCGACCCCCTCGGCCAGCGCCTCGACACCGAGGCTCTCGGCCATGCGGATCATCGCCTCGACCAGCATGCGCTGCCCTTCGTCCCGGTCAATACCGCGTATGAAGCCGCGGTCGATCTTGATGCGGTTGACCCGAAAGCGGCGGATATTGGCGATGGCGGCATGGCCGGTGCCGAAATCGTCGAGATCGATGGTGAAACCGGCCTCGCGCAGCGCTCGCAGGTTGCGGGCGAGAATGTCGTCATCGGTCGTGCACAGCACCGTCTCGAGCACCTCGATGGCGACACGTCGGGGCGCGAGATCGTGCCGGTCCACCTCCCATTTGATGTGCTCGAGAAGCCGCGGATCCTGCAACTGTTCGGTCGAGAAGTTGATGCCGACCGTGGGCACGTCGAAACCTGCGCGCTGCCAGTTGCGCATGGCCTCGAGCGCCTGGGCCAGCACGGTGCGGGCCAGCCGGTCGCTCCGGCCCGTCTCGTGCACGAGGTCGAGGAACGCGCCGGGAGAGAGGAGCCCCTTCTCGGGGTGCTCCCAGCGCACGAGCGCCTCGAACCCGGCCACGGAGCCGTCGTCCATGGAGAGCTGCGGCTGGAAATGGGTGACGATCTCGCCCCGGACGAAGGCTTCGCCAAGCTCGGCAGCCAGCGCCTCGCGCGCGCGAACGCGCTGCTGCATGCGGCTGGTGAAATGCCGCGCCTCGTCCGCCTGGGCGGCGCGGGCTTCCTGCATGGCGATCTCGGCGGCCTCGATGAGAGAACGGGCATTGTCCGCCGGCGCCTGCGCCGAAAGACAGTAGCCGACGGCGACATTGGCGTGAACCTTCTCCCCATCGACATCGAGCGGCGCACGAAACCCCTTTCCCAGCCGCGCGGCGATCGCACCGGCCATCCCGCGATCGAGCTCCGGGCGCGGCGCAAGGGCGACGAGAATCATGCCCGCCTCGTGAAGGGTGACGAGATCCTCGCGGCGCACGAGGCCACGGACCCGCTCGGCCGCAGCGGCGACCAGCATCTCCGCATGAGCGCTGCCATGAGTGCGGCGCAAACGGGCGTAATCGACCACGCCGAGGCAGAACGCCGCCGTCGCCCAGCCGCGGCGACGGCGCACCGCGAGGAACCGGTCGAGCCGGGCGATGAACTCGTCGCGTCCGAGAACGGATGGTACCACGCCCTTCCCTCGCCGTTCGAGCGGGGCCGCGCCCCGCTCCTGCCAGAGCACATGCCAGGCCAGAAGGGAGGGCAGGAGGGTGCTGGCGACCATCTGGACGGCGTCGATCCGGCTCCACCAGCCGAGCACGACGAGGAGCGGCAGGAAGGCCAGAGCGGTGCGTGCCTCGGGAAGGGGCAGACGTTTCGGACGGTCGGAAACCGTGGATCGGTCGGACAGGGCCAAGGCGCTCTCCCATGCGTTCTTTTCCGCAAGAATGACGCCGAAACCTTCCCCAATCCTTAACGCATTGCGGCAGAACCGGATTTCTTCGGAGAATTTTCTTCAAAAGCCTCGGAACACGAGGCGCGACGGGGGCCGCCCGTGCTTCAGGACTCCCGCCGCACAAGAGCGGCGAAGTCGAAGAGGCGCGGATCCGGCAGATGCGAGGGACGCGCGTTCATCAGCGCCCGGAACATCACCTGCCGCCGGCCCGGCGCACGGCGCTCCCACTCGTCCAGCATCCGCTTGATCGCCATGCGCTGGAGGTTGTCCTGACTGCCGCAGAGATCGCAGGGAATGATCGGGAAGTTCATCGCCCGGGCATAGCGGTCGCAATCGGCCTCGGCGACGAAGGCCAGCGGACGCAGCACATGAAGATCGCCTTCCTCGTTGAGCAGCTTCGGCGGCATGGTTGCCAGACGTCCGCCATGAAAGAGGTTGAGGAAGAAGGTTTCGAGAATGTCGTCGCGATGATGGCCGAGCACCACCGCCGTGCAGCCCTCTTCGCGGGCGATGCGGTAGAGATGGCCGCGCCGGAGTCGCGAGCAGAGAGCGCAATAGGTGCGCCCCTGGGGGATCTTGTCGGTGACGATGGAATAGGTGTCCTGATACTCGATGCGATGGGGAATTGCCATCCGTTCGAGGAATTCGGGCAGCACCGTCGCCGGAAAGCCGGGTTGGCCCTGATCGAGATTGCAGGCCAGAAGCTCGACCGGCAGAAGGCCGCGCCACTTGAGTTCGGTGAGAATGGCCAGGAGCGTGTAGCTGTCCTTGCCGCCCGAGAGGCAGACGAGCCATTTCGCCCCGGGCTCGACCATCGCATAGGTTTCGATCGCTTCCCGCACCTGCCGAACGAGCCGCTTGCGCAGCTTGCGGAAGCTGCCCGAAGCGGGTGCACCACGCAGGATGGGGGGCAGATCGGCTTCGGCCATCTCCCCCAAAGAGAGATCCGCCGTGGCGGCGGCGATCTCGCCGGCCTTGCCGCTCATCGCTTCTCCCCCGTCCGGCGCCCGTCGCCTGCCGCCGTTGCGGCTTTGCCCCGGTCGTCCTCCGGTGCCGGCGGCACCGGGTCGTAGCCGCTGCCGCCCAAGGGATGGCAGCGGGCAATGCGCCGTGCGGCGAGCCAGCCGCCCCTGAGCGCGCCATGCCGCTCGATGGCCTCGATGGCATAGGCCGAGCAGGTCGGCTGATAGCGGCAGTTGTTGCCGAGCCAGGGGCTGAGGACGAGCTGGTAGAGCCGCACCGCCCCCTTGAGCAACCGGGCGAGCGGCGAAGGGCGCGGTCCGTTCATCGGTCCTCTCCTCGGCCTTCCTTGCCGCTCTTGCTGCGGCGACCCGGCCTCTGCCGCCACCTCTGCCGCTCGGGGGAGCGATGCGCCTTGCGAAGGGCACGGACCAGATCCTTCCTCAGCGCGAGGAAGGGCAGGCTTTCGGTGCTGCCGGCCTTCGCGATCAGCACATAGGCCCAGCCGGAACGCCCATGAACGGGCAGGACTTCCCGGGCAAGCGCCCGCAGCCGCCGCTTGGCCCGGTTGCGCCTGACGGCGTTGCCGACCCGCTTCGAAGCGGTGAAGCCGACGTCGATCGGCACCGGCCCGGCCGCCTCTTCCCCGCCCCCTTCAGGCGGATGGGCCTGCAACAGGAAACCGCTGCCGTGAACTCGCCGCCCCCGGGCCGCGCGAAGGAACTCGGCCCGCTTGCGCATCACCCGGAGGGGCAAGGGGGCATGATTCCCGTCGGCTCCAGCCGCCGGTGGCGTGACGGTCCGCCCCTTTCCTGCCTCCTGCATCCGCGCCTCCGTCGATCGCTGCCCACGGGCGGCACCTCCGCCGGACCGGACCGCAGCAGAACACGAGACAAGCAGGGAAGGCGGCCCGCCGACAGGGCACTGCGGCCGATGAGGCCCTGCCAACGATCACGATCGCGGTGCAAGGCACCGATGCCCGCCGCGGTCGAGGCCGTCATGCCAACGGCTCCGGCAGGCCCTGCCGGGGCCGCCTGCGCGCATGTCAGGCCGAGAGCACCTTGCGGCCGCGGGCGCGGCGGCGGTTGATGATCTTGCGCCCGGCCTTGGTCGCCATCCGGGCACGGAAGCCGTGGCGGCGCTTGCGAACGAGATTGCTCGGCTGAAAGGTGCGCTTCATGTCTCAAACTCCAGATCTGGTCGCCCCGCCCGACGAGCCGTTCCCGGCTCCCGGCCGCCGGAGGGAGAAAACTGCTCTCCCGGAGCTCCGGGGCCGCGGCGGGTGTCGTCGCATGCATTCGGAAGCCGCTCTTTAGCCCTGGCGCGGGAGGCTGTCAATCATCGTGGTCGATCGTCGCGATGCCGCCTTTCCCTCTCCTTCCCCATCCCGCGTGTATCGGCTCATGCAGCGGCAGGCTTTGCCGCCCGATCCGACCGCCCGCCCCGCATCACGCCACCTCAACAGGGCGTGACACGCCTCCTTCGCGCTTGGCCGTGGGGGAGGGAAGGCCCATTATGGCCCCGCCCGAAGCAACGGGCAGGATGGGGAAGGAAAGGCGGATGGCGGACGACCGGCCCGTGGGGGGCGGCACTTTTTCCTTGCACCGCGGGAAGGCGGGCAAGGGGGCGAAGCGCGAAAGGGCGAAGCCGCACGCGCCCGGCCCGGGCACCGGACGGCGCAGGCTTTTCCTGTTTCTGCTCGTCGTCGCTCTCGGCTGGAGCGGTGCGGCTCTCCTTCTCGACACGCCGCTCAGCCTCGAGACGCTGCGCGCCCATCGCGACGCCCTCCTGGCGGTCAGGGCCGCGCATCCCCTTCTTGCCGCGCTGGTCTTCGTGGCGGGCTATGCCGCCGTCGTCAGCCTGTCCCTGCCCGGAGCGCTGGTGATGAGCCTGGCCGGCGGCTGGCTTTTCGGCCCCTGGCTCGGAACTCTCGTGAACCTCGCGGGTGCGGGCATCGGGGCGATTGTGATCTTTCTCATGGTGCGCCAAGGCATGGGAGCGTTCCTCACCCGGCGAATCGATCTTCGGGGCGGACGGGCTCAGCACATGCTTCTCGGCCTGCGCCGGAACGAGATCAACTACCTTCTGGCCATGCGGCTGCTGCCGGCCGTGCCCTTCTTCGTGGCCAATGTGCTGCCGGCCCTCATCGGGGTGAGGACGCGCAACTATGTCGTGACGACGCTGGTCGGCATCCTGCCCGGCACCCTCGTCATCTCCCATGCCGGCGCCGGGCTCGGCAGGCTCCTCGAGGGGAATGCGCCGCTCGAGATGGACACCCTCTTCGACTGGCGCCTCACCCTCCCCCTGGCGGGGCTGGCCCTTCTCGTGCTCGTGCCGGCCCTGTGGCGGACGATCGGGGAACGGGCGGCGAAGCCCCCCCCGTCGGTGGCCAAGGCGCCGGCGCAGGACGGGAGGGGCGCATGACAGAGGGAAACGGCATCGAACGCGCCGATCTGTGCATCATCGGCGCCGGTGCCGGCGGGCTTTCGGTCGCCGCCGGCGCGGCGCAACTCGGCGCGAAGGTCGTCCTGATCGAGAAGGGCGAGATGGGCGGCGACTGCCTCAATCACGGCTGCGTGCCGTCGAAGGCGCTGCTGAGCGCAGCAAGGGCCGCCCATGTTGCCGCCGGAAGCGCCCGCTTCGGCATCCACGCCACCCCGCGCATCGACCACGGCGCCGTGCACGATCATGTGCACCGGGCCATCGCGGCCATCGCCCCCCATGACAGCCAGGAACGTTTCGAAGGGCTCGGCGTGACGGTGATCCGCGCCCCGGGCCGTTTCGTCTCGCCCCGGGAGGTCGAGGCCGGCGGTCGGCGCATCCGGGCGCGGCGCTTCGTCATCGCCACCGGCTCGCGCCCCGCCATCCCGCCGATCCCGGGGCTGGACGAGCTCCCCTTCGAGACCAACGAGACGATCTTCGCCCGCACCATGCCTCCCCGGCACCTTCTGGTGCTCGGCGGCGGGCCGATCGGCCTCGAGATGGCCCAAGCCCATGCCCGGCTGGGCGCCGCGGTCACGGTGATCGAGGCCGCCCCGCGCATCGCCCCGCGCGAGGAGCCCGAGCTTGCCGCCATCCTCGCCGAGCGGCTCGCCGCCGAAGGGGTGCGGATCCTTGCCGGGCACAAGGTGGTGCGGGCGAACCGGGGCGCGACGGACGCGGCCGACAGGGTCGTCCTGCATCTCGAGAACGCGGAGGGCCAACGCATCACCGTCGGCGGCAGCGATCTTCTCGTCGCCACCGGCCGGCGGCCCGCTGTCGAGGGGCTCGGCCTCGAGGCGGCCGGCATCCGCACCGGCCCCGGCGGCATCGAAACCGGCCCCGATCTCAGGACGACGAACCGCCGCGTGTTTGCCATCGGCGATGTCGGCGGGCGCGGCGGCTTCACCCATCTTGCCGGGGCGCAGGCCGCCCTCGTCATCCGGGCGGCGCTCTTCGGCCTGCCGGTGCGAATGCGGGACGACCATGTGCCGCGCGTGATCTTCACCGACCCGGAACTGGCCCATGTCGGGCTGACCGAGGAGACAGCCCGCACCCGCCACGGGCGGCACCTCGAGGTGGTTCAGGTGCCGCTCGCCGACAACGACCGCGCCATCTGCGAAGGGCGCCGCGAAGGGCACGCCAAGCTGATGGTGGCGCGCGGCCGCCCCGTGGGCGTCGCCATCGTCGGCCCGCTCGCGGGCGAACAGATCCAGCTCTGGGCGCTGGCGCTTGCACGGCGAATGAAGCTGATCGATCTTGCCGCCATGATCAGTCCCTACCCCACCTTCGGCGAAAGCGCGAAGGCCATCGCCGGTGCCTGGCTCGGCCCGCGGCTGTTCGAAAGCGCCTGGCCGCGGCGCATCGTCCGACTGGTGCGGCACCTTCCCTGAGCCCCCGGAAGCGCCGCTTCGCCGCCCCGTCCCGGCAGCGGGACCGTTGCCCTGGGCGCCGCATTCGCCTTGATAGACCCGCCCCCTGCGCCTAATCTCGCTCCACCGAACGAGGGACGGCGCATGTTCTTAAGGACCCTGACCGGGCGGCTTCTGGCCCTGACGATCGCTTTCGTCATGCTGGCCGAGGTGATGATCTTCGTCCCCTCGATCGCCCGTTTCCGGCTCGAATTCCTCGAATCGCGCCTCGAGCGGGCCCAGATCGCCGCCCTCGCGCTCCTCGCCGCCTCCGACTACATGGTCGATGACGCTCTCGAGAGCGAGCTTCTCAAGACCGCGGGCGTGCTCAACGTCGTGCTCAGGCGCAACGCGGTGCGCGAACTGGTGCTTTCCTCGCCGATGCCGGGCGAGGTCGAACACACCTATGATCTGCGGCAGAACGATATCGTCACCGCCATTCGCGGTGCCTTCACCGACCTTTTCGGCAACCCGGATGTCGTGATCCGCGTGGTCGGCGTGCCTGTCGAGGAAGCGGGAGAGCTGATCGAGATCACCCTGCCGCGCCGCCCCCTGAAGGAAGCGATGTTCGAATACGGCCTCAGGATCATGCTGCTCTCGGCCTTCATCTCGAGCGTGACGGCGATCCTGCTCTATTTCGCGCTTCACCGCTTCGTGGTGGTGCCGATCCGCCGGGTGATCGACAACATGAAGGATTACGCCTCGGCACCGGAAGATGCCCGCCGGGTCATCACGCCCGCGAGCGACATCCTCGAATTGCGCGAGGCCGAGGAGGCGCTGCGCTCGTTGCAACTCGAGCTGATTGCCGCCTTCCGGCAGAAGACCCGCCTTGCGGCGCTGGGCGAGGCGGTGGCGAAGATCGTCCACGATCTGCGCAACATCCTCACCACCGCCCAGCTTCTGGCCGACCGGCTCTCCCGGAGCAGCGACCCCACGGTGCGGCGGATCCTGCCGAAGCTTCTCGCCGCGCTGCAGCGGGCGATCGACCTTGCCCAGAAGACCCTTTCCTACGGCAAGGCCGAGGAGCAGGCGCCACGACTTGGCGAAGTGGTGCTGGGGGATGTCGTCGCCGATGTCATCGAAAGCGAACGGCTCGCGGCGGGAGAAGCCGCCGAAGGCATCGAGTTCCAGGCCGACATTCCCGCCGATGCCGTGCTTCTTGCCGATGCCGAGCAGCTGTTCCGCATCCTCTTCAACCTCGTGCACAATGCCCGCGAGGCGATCTCGACCCATGGCGGCAAGGGCCGCATCGCCATCAGCGCCCGCGAGGAAGCCGAAGGGTGGCACATCACCGTCGAGGATACGGGGCCGGGACTGCCGAACAAGGCGCTCGAAAACCTGTTCCGCCCCTTTGCCGGCGGCGCACGGCGCGGCGGCACCGGCCTCGGCCTCGCGATCGCCCACGAACTCGTGCGCGGCCATGGCGGGCGCATCGCGCTCGAGAAGAGCGGCCCCGGGGGCACGCGCTTCGTCATCATCCTGCCGCGGCGCATGAAGGAAGCGCCTCCCATCGGCCGTCCGCCCGCAGAGCGTGACGAGGACGCCTCCTTCGCACGCGAAGCGGAAGAGGGTAGCGCATCGCACGCCCGCCGGGGCTGATCCTGCCTCGCCATCTCCCGGCTCCGAGAGGCCCGGCGACATCGACCGCGGCCGCCGGCCCGTGAGATCCCCGAATTTCCCCTTGAACTCCCCGGGGCCGCGGACTACATAGCCCCCCGACGCACCGGTAGCTCAGTTGGATAGAGCACCAGACTACGAATCTGGGGGTCGGGGGTTCGAGTCCTCCCCGGTGCGCCAGCCCCTTCCGAGAGAGAACGGAAACGGCTTGCGCTTCCGGCGAGCGCCTCGCTCTGCCTGCCCGAATTCCATTTTCAGGGCAGACGGTCGGCATCCGCCCGGGAAGCAGGACGGCGGCCGCGCGGACGAGGCGGCCCTGAAGCTCCGCTCCTGCAGGGGCACATGACGACACCCCTGTTTCCAGACGCCCGTTTCCCGAGTTTCCCGAAGCCGTTTCGCCATTTGCTGGTTGCTCTGTCGAATGCGGCGGGAAACGCCGGCCGGTCCCGAAGGAGAAACGGCGCAATGCCACACCCGGTCGTTTCCGCCACAACCGGCCGGCATCAAGATCCCGGCCGGCAGCGCGCAGGTGCCCGATCGGGGGGAAGTGCGCAGCGGACCGCAGTTCTGACAAGACGCCTTCGGCATGGCCGGTCTTCCCGGCGGAGATCGGCGCCGCAAAGCGGGTGCGGCCGACGAACAACCCGCAGCCGCCGGGGAATCCGCATCACTCCCGCCTCGCTTCACCAGGGCCCCGACCAGCCTTCACCAGCCCGTCCGCAGCGACCGCACCCGCCCCGTGAACCGCCGGCGATCTCCGGCCGGAGATCGCCGGAAGAAACGACACGGCAGGGGCCGGACAAGTCCGCGCACATGCCTTCGACAACCGACCGGCAACCGCCCCCCAGCCGCCGGCACCGCCCCGATCACCGCCACGCCGGCGCGGCGCTTTCTCCGGGATCGACCCCCTGGAACGAAGGCAGACCGCCGATCTGGCAGCTCCTGCGCCGATGGGGCTCCGAAAGGGACAGGTCTTCGTCCGGGACGGCCGCAGGTGCCTGCGCGATGCTTCCTACATGCCCGCCCGTATCGGCAGCAGCTCGGGCAGCAACGCCGCAACCCGCCCCGCAGCAAGCTCGATCCCGGCCGGGGAGAGGTCGTCATGGGGCAGGATCCGCACCGGCACATCGGCCCGGGCGCGCTGGCGCGCATAGCGGGTATCGTAATGACGTGCCATGAGATCGGCCGCGAGCGCCTCGAACCGCCCCTGCCGCACCATCTGCTGCCACGCCTCGATCACCTCGCGGGCATGCCATGGCCTGAGGCTCTCGATCCGGGCTTCGAGCAGGGCGCGGTCGGCGATCACGTCGGCATAGGCCCGCACGAGGTAGCGGGCGCGCTCCTCTGTCGGGACGTCGAGCACGATGCGCGGCGCCGTCTTCATCGCCTTCCAGACCGCCGGGGGAATGCTCAGCCGGCCGATGCGACTCGATTCGGCTTCCATCACCACCGGCCGGTGCGGATCGAGCCGGGCGAGGGCCATCGCCAGCCGCCCCTCGAACCTCTTCTGCGACGGCTGCCCTCCGGGCCGTGCCCCGAGGAGCGAGCCGCGATGATTGGCCAGTCCCTCGAGATCGATCACCTGCACGCCACCTCGGGAGAGGGCTGCGAGAATGTCGGTCTTGCCGGTGCCGGTATTGCCGTCGATGAGCACGAGAGGCGCCGGGAACGGATCCTCCTGCACCGCCCGCACCACGAGGCGGCGCCAGCTCTTCCAGCCGCCTTCGAGAGTTTCGGCCCGCCAGCCGACCTCGCGCAGGATGAGCGCAAAGGAGCCCGAGCGTTGCCCGCCGCGCCAGCAATAGATCAGTGGCTTCCAGCCTCCGGGCCGGTCGGCCAGCGGCCCCTCGAGATGCTTCGCCACGTTGCGGGCCACGAGCGCCGCACCGATCCGCCGGGCGCGGAAGCGGCTCTCCTGAACGTAGATCGTGCCGACGCGGGCACGCTCCTCGTCGTCGAGCACAGGCAGGCTCAGCGCCCCGGGCAGATGGTCCTCGGCAAACTCCGCGGGGGAACGCGCGTCGATCACCTCGTCGAAAGGCAGCGCATCGAGATCGGTCAGTCTTTCGAGCCGATATGCCATGCCCCGCTCATACCGGGCCGGTGGCGGCGGGGGAAGGGGGCGGATGCCGCTCCCGCAGCGCCGCTTCCATCTCGCCGAACCAGGGCGACAGGGCCTGGCCATGGCGGCTCAGCGCGGCCCACTGCGCGCCGTGGCGGGCAAGACGGGCGAGAAGCCGCGGCGCATAGCCGATCCGGTCCTGCCGACGGGCGCGGTCCTCGTCGATCCAGCCGTTCTTCTCCACCTGCTCGACGATGTATCCCAGCCGTTCCACCGCGTGGAGCACGGCGTAATCGGCGAGCCAGACCCGATCGGCCTCCGAAAGCGGACGGACCGTGGCAAGAAGCGCCAGCGTCTCCTGCGGTGCAAGCGGCCAGAACTCGTCAGCCGCAAGAAAGGCCGGATCCTCGAGCCCGTCGCGCAGACCGCAATATTCCCAGTCATACCATTTCACCCGGCGGTCATGGATGGCGGCGTTGCCGGCACGGGCATCCCACTTGACGAAGACGAGCCGGCGCGGACGCAGCGCCGCGGCGAAGGCGTCCATGTCGGTTTGGGGAGGACGCACGCCGAGTCTCTCGGAGAGGGTCGCGATGCGGCCGACGCGGGCGCGGCGCCATTCGGCCCGCAACCCCATCTTCGGGACGATCTCGTCGAGCCCCGCCCGCATGGCCAGATCGGACAGCCGGACGAGCGAGGCGAGAGCGAGCCGCGCGAGCTTGCGGACAAGCTCTTCCCGGCCGCTGGCCCGGGCGTGTTCGAGCCGCGACGAAAGCCGCAAGCTGCCGAGATCCTCCTGAAAGAACACCGGCCCCTCCTCCCCGAGAAAGCGGGGCACCGGCGCCCCGGCCGCGGCAAGGCGTTGCAGCACGACGATCTCGCGGGCGCGGCGGCGCCGGTCGGGGCGGAAGGTCATGATGACGGTGCGCCCCGGCAGGTGCACCCGGAGCGAATCGCGCCCCTTGCCGCCGGGGGCGCTGATCCGTTCGGGCCGCACCCCGAAATGCCGCTCGACGAGCGCCAGCATCCTGGCGACCGAGGGCCGCGCGTCCTCCCTGCTTCCGGTGTTTCCCGACATCCGCCTTCCCGTCGCCGTCGCGCCCGCTTCCGGGCTTGCGGGCGGCGGCGGCCCATGTCACCAATTCCCGCATTGATAGACACATTCGCCTGCCCCTGTCAGCAATCCGGGAACGTTTCATGGTCCGACCGGCTTCCCCGACCGTCAACCCGCCCGCCCCCCTCGCCCGCAACGAGGGAATGGATCTCGATGCGGCGCTCATCCGCCACGCGCGGGTGAACCGTTCGGCGGTGGAACGGCGCACCGCCACGCTCGGCGGCCGGCGCACGGTGAAGAAGGCGTGGCAGGCGGCGTGGCTCCTCAAGGCCGTCACGCTGATCGACCTCACCACGCTGGCAGGAGACGACACGCCGGACCGGGTGCGCCGGCTCTGCGCCAAGGCAGGACGCCCGGTCCGGCCCGACATTCTCGCCGCGCTCGGGGCCGACGATCTCGGCATCACCACCGCCGCAGTCTGCGTCTATCACGAGATGGTGCCGGCGGCGGTGGCCGCGCTCGAGGGAACGGACATTCCCGTTGCCGCCGTCTCGACCGGCTTTCCTGCCGGGCTCTCGCCCTTCCGGCTGCGGGTCGAGGAAATCCGCGAATCGGTGGCGGCCGGCGCCCGGGAGATCGACATCGTGATCTCGCGCCGCCATGTGCTGACCGGCGACTGGCAAGCCCTGCACGACGAGCTTTGCACCTTCCGCGAGGCCTGCGGCCCGGCACACATGAAGGCGATCCTCGCCACCGGAGAACTCGGCACGCTGACCAATGTGCGCCGCGCCTCCCTTGTCGCCATGATGGCCGGGGCCGACTTCATCAAGACCTCGACCGGCAAGGAGCGCGTCAATGCCACGCTGCCCGTCTCGCTGGTGATGATGCGGGCGATCCGCGATTATGCGGCGCTGACCGGCTTCAAGGTCGGGTTCAAGCCCGCGGGCGGCATCTCCACCGCGAAGGACGCGCTCGCATGGCTGATCCTCCTCCGGGAAGAACTCGGCCGCCGCTGGATGGAGCCCGACCTCTTTCGCTTCGGCGCCTCCTCGCTGCTCGCCGACATCGAACGGCAGCTCGAACACGCCGCCACCGGCCGCTATTCCGCCTTCTGGCGTCACCCGGCCGCCTGAGACCAGCACACGGGACACCCATGAGCATCAAGGACATCTTCGCGACGATGGAATACGGACCCGCCCCCGAAGACCCCCGCCCCGCCCTCGACTGGCTCGAGCGGCGCGGCCGGCGCTTCGGTCATTTCGTCGGCGGCGACTTCGTGCCCCCCGCCGAGGGCGGCTTCTTCAGGACGATCAACCCCGCCACGGGCGAAGAGCTGGCCGAGATCGCCCGGGGCTCGGCGGCAGATGTCGATGCCGCCGTGGCCGCGGCCCGCGCCGCCCAGCCGGCATGGGAGGCGCTGAGCGGCTTCGAGCGCGCCCGGCACCTCTACGCCCTCGCCCGCCATCTGCAGAAGCATTCGCGGCTCTTCGCCCTCCTCGAGACGCTCGACAACGGCAAGCCGATCCGCGAAAGCCGCGACATCGACATCCCCCTCGCCATCCGGCACTTCTACCACCATGCCGGCTCGGCAAGGCTTCTCGAAAGCCTCGTCCCCGGCGGCGTGCCCTGGGGGGTGGCGGGGCAGATCATCCCCTGGAACTTTCCGCTCCTGATGCTGGCCTGGAAGGTGGCCCCGGCCCTCGCGGCGGGCAACACCGTCGTTCTCAAGCCGGCCGAACAGACCCCGCTCTCGGCGCTGCGCTTCGCCGAGGCCTGCCGCGAGGTCGGCCTGCCGGAGGGCGTGGTCAACATCGTCACCGGGGACGGGGAAACGGGGGCGCTCATCGTCGCCCATGACGGGGTGGACAAGATCGCCTTCACCGGCTCCACCGATGTCGGCCGCCGCATCCGGGAAGTCACCGCCGGCACCGGCAAGGGGCTGACGCTCGAGCTCGGCGGCAAGTCGCCCTTCCTGGTCTTCGACGACGCCGATCTCGACAGCGCGGTCGAAGGCGTGGTCGATGCCATCTGGTTCAATCAGGGCGAGGTGTGCTGCGCCGGCTCGCGGCTCCTGCTGCACGAACCCGTCGCCGAAGACTTCCTGCGACGCCTCGAGGCCCGGATGGAGACGCTGCGGGTGGGTGATCCGCTCGACAAGGCGATCGACATCGGCGCCATCGTCTCGGCGGAGCAGAAGGCGCGCATCGAGGCGTTCATCCGCGAAGGCGAAGCCGAGGGGGGCGAGATTCGTCAACCCGACATCGCCCTGCCCAATGCCGGCTTCTTCTGCCGCCCCACTCTCGTCACCGGGCTCGATACGGCGAGCCGCCTGATGCAGGAGGAAATCTTCGGGCCGGTCCTCGTCTGCACCACCTTCCGCACCCCGGACGAAGCGGTGATGCTCGCCAACAACACGCGCTACGGCCTCGCCGCGGCGGTATGGTCGGAAAACATCAACACCGCCCTCGATATCGCCGCCCGGCTCGAGGCCGGTGTGGTGTGGATCAACGGCACCAACATGTTCGATGCCGCCGCTCCCTTCGGCGGACGCCGCGAATCGGGCTTCGGTCGCGAAGGTGGGGTCGAAGGAATCCGGGAATGGCTGCGCCCGGCCGTCGAGGCCGAGGCGGGCGAAGCGGCGCCCCCCGCTCCCTTCAGGGGGCGTGAGCCGGCGGTGCCCGCCGTTCCCGGCATGATCGACAAGACCGTGAAACATTACGTCGGCGGCCGGCAGGTGCGTCCCGACAGCGGCCAGTCGCTCCCGGTCTTCGACAAGGACGGGGGGCTCGCGGGTCATGTGGGCCGCGGCAATCGCAAGGACATGCGCAACGCCGTCGAGGCGGCACGCAAGGCCCAGCCCGGCTGGGCGGCGGCACCGGGGCATCTGCGCGCCCAGATCCTCTACTATCTCGCCGAAAACCTCGATGCGCTCGGCACCGACATCGCCGCCCGGCTCGCCGCCCACACCGGACGCAGCGCGCTTTCCGCCGAGGAGGAGGTGGCCGTCGCCATCGAGCGACTCTTCGGCTGGGCCGCCCGGGCGGATCATCATGACGGGGCGGTGCGCGACGTGCCCTTGCGCGGGGTGGCGCTGGCCATGCGGATACCGCAGGGGGTCATCGGCGCCCTCGCTCCGGCCGAGGCGCCGCTTCTGGGGGCGATCTCGCTCATCGGCCCGGCTCTCGCCACCGGCAATGCGCTGGTGCTGGTGCCCTCCGAGGCCTTCCCGCTGGTCATTCGCGATCTGACGATCCTCGCCGAGAGTTCCGACATCCCCCCCGGCGTGCTCAACATGGTGACAGGGCGGCACGAGGAACTCGCGCCCGTCCTGGCCGACCATCACGATGTTCATGCGCTGTGGCATTTCGGTGATCCGGCGCTCGATGCCGAGATCGAGCGGCGGGCGGCTGCATCGCTCAAGCGCACCTGGGTGAGCTGCGGCAAGGCCCGGGACTGGTTCGGCCCGGCCGGCGAGGACGCCGCTTTCCTGCACCACGCATCGGACACGAAGACCGTCTGGATCCCCTGGGGGGCGTGAAACCCGGCCGCATGGGGGTGGCTACCGGCCCGACCGACAAGTGCCGGCCGCGCGGCCGTCACCGTTCCCGGCCCCTTTCAGCGCTGGCCGAAAAGCCACCGCCACAAACGGTGCCATGCAGCCCGCGCCCGGTCGGTCAGTCGGTCGGAGCGGGCATCGAGATCGTCGAGCGCCTCCTCGATCTCCTCGAGCACCGGGTCGACCCGCCGGGTGCGGAAGCGGCGCCACCACCGGCGCGCGAGGAAATAGAGAACGACTAGAAGGACGGCGAGGACGATCCGCTCCCAAGGAAGCACCCGGACATCGGGCGAAGGCACTTCCTTCAGGGAAATCGCGTTGGGATACATCGACAGGATAGGGATGCGCCAGCCGTAATGCCTGACCACCACCCATTTCGGCGGATCGGCCTTGGCATAGGCCTGGGCCCGGGCCTGCAGGTTGCCGCTGTCGAACTTGAGATACCAGGGCGCATCCTCGTTGCGATAGACCCGCGGGCTGCCGTCGGGATACTGGGCGTTGACGAAGCGGACATCGCGCGGCTGGCCGGTGCTCGTTTCCTTGCGAACCACCTCGGTGCCGACGATGCGAACGATCTCCCGATCGGGCAGGACATAGTCGAGCCCCATCAGGAGAATGACGACGAGAACGAGCTTGACGATGCGGGACGGCGTGAACATGGCGCTCTCCTTTGCGCGCCACCATAGGGCCGCCTGCGCGCTTGCGCCAGTCGTTGGCCGCACGGAGAGGCCGGCGTTTCCATGGGCGCCCGCAGGCCTTGCATCCGTGTCCGCACCGCGCATGATGCATGACAGGAAACCGGAAAGGAGAGGGGGAGGGTTCCATGCGGCTGGCAGGCAAGCGCGCCATCGTCACCGGGGGCGGATCGGGCTTCGGGGCCGGCATCTGCCGCAAGTTCGCGTCCGAGGGCGCAAGGGTGGCGGTGGTCGATATCGAGCGGGAGAGGGCCGAGGCGGTGGCGGGCGAGATCGGCGGCAAGGCGCTCGTCGCGGATGTCTCCGACGGGGCGGCGGTCGCCCGGATGGTGGAAGCGGCCGAAACCTGGCTCGGCGGCATCGACATTCTCGTCAACAATGCCGGCATCACCCATCTGCCGGCCCCGCTCGAGGAGGTCGCGGAAGAGGATTTCGACCGGGTGTTCGCGGTCAACTGCAAGTCGGTCTATCTCACCGCCCGCCATGTCGTGCCGCGGATGAAACGGGCCGGCGGCGGCGCCATCGTCAACATGGCCTCGACCGCCGGCATCAGCCCGCGGCCGCGGCTCAACTGGTACAATGCCTCGAAGGGCTGGATGATCACCGCAACGAAGGCGATGGCCGTCGAGCTTGCGTCCGAGGGCATCCGGGTCAACGCCCTGTGCCCCGTTGCGGGCGACACGCCGCTCCTGCCCCGCTTCATGGGTGCAGACACCCCCGAAGCGCGTGCCCGCTTTCTGGCGACCATCCCCATGGGGCGGTTCTCCACCCCCGCCGATCTCGCCAATGCCGCCGCTTTCCTCGCTTCCGACGAGGCCGGGCTCATCACCGGCGTGGCCCTCGAGGTCGATGGCGGCCGCTGCATCTGACGGTGCCGGCCGCTGCCGCATCCCGGCAAACCGCGAAAAGAGACGCCCATGCCCGCCGACATCACCCTCGCTCCCGGTCCGCGCAACCTCATCACCGACATCGCCGGTCTGCGCGTGGGCAATGCCGACGACCCGCAGCTGCGCTCGGGAGTGACGGTGCTCGCGGGCGCGGCGCCGCTCACCGCCTCCGGGCATGTCGCGGGCGGCGCCCCCGGCACGCGGGAAATGGCCCTCCTCGCCCCCGAGGAAAGCGTGCAGACGGTGGATGCGCTGGTCCTCGCCGGCGGCTCGGCCTTCGGGCTCGGCGCCGCCGAAGGGGTGATGGCTGCGCTCCGCGAGGCGGGGCGCGGCCATCCGGTCGGGCCGGTGCGGGTGCCGATCGTGCCGGCCGCCATCCTCTTCGATCTTCTCAACGGCGGCGACAAGGGCTGGAGCGCCTCGCCCTACCCGGCCCTTGGCGAGCGGGCCTTTCGCAACGCCCATGCCGATTTCGTCATCGGCAGCGCCGGAGCCGGCTATGGCGCGCTGACCGCCGATCTCAAGGGCGGGCTCGGTTCCGCATCCTGCCGGATCCTGCGGGACGGCCGGACGCTGTTCACCGTCGGGGCGCTGGTGGCGGTCAACGCCGTCGGTTCGCCGGTCGTCGGCGGCGGTCCCCATTTCTGGGCCGCCCCGTTCGAAATGGCGGACGAGTTCGGCGGGCTCGGCCCGGCCCCGCAGCACGACCCGGCCCGCCTCGCCCTGCCGCGGCTTCCCCTGCCGCGAGGACAGACGACCATCGCCATCGTCGCCACCGACGCCCTGCTCGACAAGGCGGCACTCAAGCGCCTTGCCATCGCCGCCCATGACGGCATCGCCCATGCCCTCGTGCCGGCCCACACGCCCCATGACGGCGATCTCGTCTTCGCCGTCGCTACCGGCGCGACGCCGCTTGCCGAGCCGCTCGATCTGCTCGTGCTCGGCCATGTCGCCGCCCGCACACTCGCGCGCGCCATCGCCCGGGCCGTCCATGCCGCCACGCCGATGAGCCACGATCTGCGCCCGGCATGGCAGGCCCTTTTCGGCTGAAGCCCGAAAAGGGGCGTCATCCGGGCGAAAGCCCGGATTTTCCCAAATTCCGTCAGAAAATTTACCTTTTGTTTACCGATTCGTCCGGATGCTGGAGGACATGGACACGACGGGAGGGACACGACATGACCCGCATGGAAATGCCGCTTCGGGGCGACATCCACGACCAGGGCGACAGGATCATGCCCTGGGGGGCGCATGAGGACCTGCTCGCGGCGCGGCGCTTTCGCGTGCGCCATCTCGTGATCCGCCCCGGCGCGGCGCTGCCGATGCAGGCCCATTACCACCGGGCGGAGCATTTCATCGTCGTCGAGGGTGCCGGTCGGATCCGCCTCGAGGACCGGGAGATCTTCCTCGAGGAAAACGCCACCGTCTTCGTCCCCCTCGGCAAGCCCTACGCCATCGAGAATCACGGCAAGGTGCCGCTGCAGCTGATCGAGGTGCGAACCGGCAGCTATACCGGAGACGACGACGTGATGCCGCTCGAAACGGAAGAGGCGCTCGCCTCCTGAACGCCGCCCCGCTGCCGCGCACGGCCGCCAGCGTTGCCGGATGACCATTCGCCCGGTCTTCGGACACGGCGCCCTTGCCGGGCGGCGCGTCGGCCGGGCGCTTGACGGCGTGTTCCCCATGTGTTCTCATGTGGCCATGACCGCCCTCACCTCCGCCCCGCCGCGTGGCACCACCCCCGGAAGGCGTCTTGCCCGCGGTGTCTGTCGCCTTCTGCTCTCGCTCGACATGATGCCGGTCGTCGAGTTCGTGCCCGAGCGCGGCCTGAGGGTGGACGTGATGGCGCTCGGGCGTCGCGGGGAGATCTGGGTCGTCGAGTGCAAGTCCTCGCGCGCGGATCTTGTCGCCGACCGCAAATGGCAGGGCTATCTGCCCTGGTGCGACCGTTTCTTCTTCGCCGTGCCGTCTTGGGATCGACCTGCCACTGAACTTTCATCCAGTTTGGATCGGAGCCCTTTGGGTTGATCCGCCGATTGGCGGAGGTTGAGCAACCGGCAGCTGCGCGGAGCTTTCATCTGGCGCAGCGCTGCTGCCGGCCCATGGTGAACAGGCGCTCGGCAAATGCTTTTGGCGTCTGGTAGCCGAGCGCCGAATGAGGCCTTTCTTCGTTGTAGTCATCGGCCCAGGCCCGGATCAGGGCGCGCGCATGGGCCATGCTGCGGAACATGGTCTCGTTCAGAAGCTCGTCGCGCATGCGACCGTTGAAACTTTCGACAAAGCCGTTTTGCATCGGCTTGCGTCACGCTGGAAGCGTGCCTCCGGCACGACGCGCGATGTAGTGCCAGTTGATCTTGCGCTCTGCGGCGAAGGCCAGGATCGCGTTACTGGTCAGTTCCGTCCCATTGTCGCTGACAATCATGCCCGGCTTGCCGCGCCGCCCGATCAGCTTGTCCAGTTCTCGCGCCACACGCTTGCCCGAGATCATTGTGTCCGGAATTGCCGCGAGGCATTCCCGTGTCACGTCATCGACCACGTGAGGCATGCGAAAGCGGCGACCACAGGCGAGCTGATCATGCACGAAGTCCAGCGACCACC
>JALSJQ010000007.1 GCA_026989275.1 Albidovulum sp. | reverse complement strand
GCCCGCATGTCCCTTCAGACCACAAATGTCAAAAAACAGGGGACAAAAAACCAGCCATACCCACCAGACAAAACCAGCGGATATCGCCAGATCAATCCCCAAACCTCACCCGGCACAAAACCCCGAACACCCATACCGGGAACCTCGGAGCCAGACCGGACACCAACAGAAACCTTCCAGCCCCCGTCGGCGAAGCACCATCTAGGACATCAACAAAAACTCCGCAAGAGGGAAAATACCAAAAAACGCAAAAAGGAGAAGAAAAGGGCTCAGATCCTCCGCCGCGGCACGAAGCGCAGCGCGAGAAGCGCCCCGATCAGCCCGGCATGGACGAAGGGGCGCAGCGGCCAGCCCTTCACGACGAGCACGAAATGGAGCGCGGCGAGAACCGCCACCGGCCAGACCAGCCGGTGCAGCCGCCGCCAGCCCCGCCCGAGGCGGCGAATCGCGGCGTTGTTCGAGGTCAGCCACAGGGGCAGCAGCAGCACGAAGGCGGTCATGCCGAGGGTGATGTAGGGGCGCTTGAGAATGTCGCTCACGATCTGTGCCCACAGAAGCTGCATGTCGAGGAACAGCCAGACCAGGAGATGAAGGAGAGCGAAGAAGAAGACCGTCACCCCGAGCGCGCGGCGCAGATGCATGAGGCGGATGCCGGCAAACCGCATCAGCGGCGTCACCGAAAGGGTGGCAATCAGCGCCTGCAGCGCCCAGTCGCCATATTGCAGTTCCAGCGCCCGAGCCGGATCGGGGCCGAGCGCGCCCTGAAGAGCCCGCCAGAACCACAGCGCCGCCAGGAGGAAAGCCAGGAGATAGACGCCCGAGGGCGGAAGGCGCCGCAGCACCCGGTTGAGCGCGCCGACGGCCCGCCGCCATGCTTCCGCCGCCGGCGCGGCCATCGCCGCTTCACGGAAAGACGCCATCAGAAGAACTTCCTCAGATCCATGCCGCGGTAGAGATCGGCCACCTGATCGGCATAGCCGTTGAACATCAGCGTCGGCCTGCGTCGGGCAAAGAAGCCGTCACCGATGCGCCGTTCCGTGGCCTGTGACCAGCGCGGATGATCCACCTCGGGGTTGACATTGGCGTAATAGCCGTATTCCCGCGGGCTGGCGCTCGACCAGGTGGTGGGGGGCTGGCGATCGGTGAGCGTGATCCTGACGATCGACTTGATCGACTTGAACCCGTATTTCCACGGCACCACCAGCCGGATCGGCGCCCCGCACTGGTTCGGCAGCGGCTCGTCATAGACGCCGACGGCCAGGATCGTCAGCGGGTGCATCGCCTCGTCGAGCCGCAACCCCTCGCGATAGGGCCAGTCGAGGATCCGCCGGCGCTGACCCGGCATCTCCTCGGGGCGATAGACGGTCTCGAAGGCGACATGGCGCGCCCCGCTCCGCACGCCGACGCGATCGAGCAGCGTCTTCAGCGGGAAACCGACCCAGGGCACGACCATCGACCACGCCTCGACACAGCGCAGCCGGTAGATTCGTTCCTCGAGCCGCACACCGCTCAGAATGTCGTCCAGCGAGAGCGTGCCGGGCCGCTCCACGAGCCCGCCGATCTCGACCGACCAGGGGCGCGGCGAGAAACGGGCCGCGTGGCGTTTCGGATCCCCCTTGCCGGTGCCGAACTCATAGAAATTGTTGTAGCTGGTGATGTCCTCGAACGAGTTGGGCCGCTCGTCGGTGGACCAGCAGCTCGGCACGGCACCGAGCTTCGCCCCAGCTGCCGCTTCTCCGGGCATGAGGGCCGCGACCGATGCCGCGCCGATCCCCCCGAGAAGGGCGCGGCGCGTTGCCTTCGAGGCCATGAAGACCTCCTTCGGCGTGATTTCCTCCGAGGCCGGCTCGGCGAAGCGGCGTCGCAAAATCTCGAACGCTCCCTTCTCCCCGGGCGCCCCTCTCTTGCGGCGTGTTTCCGTCATTTCGTCTCTCCCCTTCGGTTCCGCTCGGCCGTCCCGCCTGCAAAGGCACGGGTGGTGCAGCCGCAGGTGCCTTCCCCTTTCATACACCCCGCCGCCTCCCGAGGGGGATGCACGATGCTTCACGATCCCGTTCGCGGTTGAAACATGCGGCGTGCCCGGCGAGCGGACGACCAGACAGGAAAAGGCCCCCTCCGCAAGGGAAGGGGGCCTTCATGGTCGTTGTCGTTGCCGGGGGGAGACGAAGGGTCGTCAGCCGACCTCCTCGACCTCCACCTCCTCGTCCTCGCCGCCCTGCGGCAGCGGCTCGCCCTGGATGACGAGACTGCCTTCGCCCGCCGAGACATGGACCTTGTAGTTCTCGGCGATCTCGCCGGCGAGCATCTTCTCGGCCAGCGGATCCTCGAGCTTGCGCTGGATCACCCGCTTGAGCGGACGGGCGCCATAGACCGGATCGTAGCCCTTGTCGGCCAGCCACGCCTTGGCGCTGTCGTCCACCTCGAGGTAGATCTTGCGCTCCTCGAGCCGCCGGGCCAGCCGCCGGAGCTGGATCTCGACGATCTCGCCCATGTGCTCCCGCGTCAGGCGGTTGAAGACGATGATCTCGTCGAGACGGTTGAGGAATTCGGGGCGGAAATGGGCCCGCACCGCTTCCATCACCTCCTGCTTGGCCTCCGACGGATCGGCGTCCTCGGGCAGGAGCGTCAACGCCTGGCTGCCGAGGTTCGACGTCATGATGATGAGCGTCTGCTTGAAGTCCACCGTGTGACCCTGGCTGTCGGTCAGCTGCCCGTCGTCGAGCACCTGGAGGAGGATGTTGAACACATCCGGGTGGGCCTTCTCGACCTCGTCGAACAGCACGACCTGATAGGGCCGCCGGCGAACGGCCTCGGTCAGCACGCCGCCTTCCTCATAGCCGACATAGCCCGGAGGCGCACCGATGAGACGGGCCACGGAGTGCTTCTCCATGTATTCCGACATGTCGATCCGCACCATGGCCTTCTCGTCGTCGAAGAGATACTCGGCGAGCGCCTTCGTGAGCTCGGTCTTGCCGACGCCGGTCGGGCCGAGGAACATGAACGAACCCAGAGGCCGGTTCGGGTCGTTGAGCCCGGCGCGCGCCCGGCGCACGGCCCGTGCGACCGCCTCGACCGCCTCGTCCTGACCGACCACCCGCTGACGCAGATGGTCCTCGAGCTTGAGGAGCTTCTCGCGCTCGGACTGGAGCATCTTCTGCATCGGGATGCCGGTCCAGCGCTCGACCACGGCCGCCACATGCTCGGGCCGCACCGCGTCCTCCACGAGCACGTCGCCGCGCAGCTCCTCCTGACACTCGCGAATCTTGCGCTCGAGATCGGGGATCACGGCATAGGCCAGCTCCCCGGCCCGGGCGAGATTGCCTTCGCGCTTGGCCTGATCGAGCTCGGCACGGGCCCGGTCAAGCTCGGCCTGATATTCGCGCAGCTTGTCGAGCTTCGACTTTTCGGCTTCCCACTTGGCACGCAGCTCCTGCGCACGCTCCTTGAGCTCGGCGAGTTCCTTCTCGAGCTTCTTCATCCGGTCCTTCGACGCAGGATCGTCCTCCTGCTTCAGGGCCTCGAACTCGATCTCCTTCTGCAGGATGTCCCGCTCGAGCCGGTCGAGCTCCTCGGGCTTCGATTCGATCTCCATCCGCAGCCGCGCGGCCGCCTCGTCGATCAGGTCGATCGCCTTGTCGGGCAGACGGCGGTCGGTGATGTAGCGATGGCTGAGCTCCGCCGCCGACACGAGGGCCGCGTCGGTGATGCGGACGCCGTGATGCAGCTCGAACTTCTCCTTGATGCCGCGCAGGATCGACACCGTCTCCTCGACCGTCGGCTCGGGCACGTAGATCGGCTGGAAGCGCCGCTCGAGCGCCGCGTCCTTCTCGATATACTTGCGGTATTCGTCGATCGTGGTCGCGCCGATCGCGTGCAGCTCGCCGCGGGCCAGCGCCGGCTTGAGCAGGTTCGAGGCATCCATCGCGCCGTCGGTCTTGCCGGCACCGACGAGGGTGTGGATCTCGTCGATGAAGAGGATGATCTCGCCGGCCGCGGCCGTCACCTCCTGGATGACCGCCTTGAGACGCTCCTCGAACTCGCCGCGATATTTTGCTCCGGCGATGAGCGCGCCCATGTCGAGCGACATGATGCGCTTGTCCTTGAGGTTCTCCGGCACGTCACCGTTGACGATGCGCAGCGCCAGCCCCTCGACGATCGCCGTCTTGCCGACGCCGGGATCGCCGATGAGGATCGGGTTGTTCTTGGTCCGGCGCGAAAGCACCTGCATGGTGCGGCGGATCTCCTCGTCCCGACCGATGATCGGGTCGATCTCGCCCTTGCGGGCCTTCTCGGTCAGGTCGGTGGCGTATTTCTTCAGCGCGTCATAGCTCTCCTCCGCGGAGGCCGAATCGGCCGTCCGCCCCTGGCGGATGCGATTGATCGCCTCGTTGAGAGCCTGCGGCGTCACCCCGGCCGCCTTGAGCGCATCGGCGGCCTCGGAGGGCACGATCGCCAGCGCAACGAGAATGCGCTCGACGGGCACGAAGCTGTCGCCGGCCTTCCTGGCCATCTTCTCCGCCTCGTCGAGCACCCGGGCGGTGTTGGTGTCGAGGTAGATCTGCCCGTCTCCGCCCTCGACGCGCGGGATCTTCGCCAGCGCCGCTTCCACGGCCTGCTGCGCCGCTTCGGGGCGCCCGCCTGCCGAGCGGATGAGGTTGGCCGCCAGACCTTCCTCGTCGTCGAGCAGGGCCTTGAGCACATGCATCGGCGTCAGCCGCTGATGACCCTCGCGCAGGGCGATGGTCTGGGCCGCCTGGATGAATCCACGGGAACGGTCGGTGAATTTCTCGATGTTCATTCTTGTTCTCCTTTCAAGCACTTGCCCCTCATTGCGCCCGCCTTTCGCGGCGCGCGTCCGCTGAGGCCGAAGCCTCCCGAACAGGCAAGCCTTCAGCCCCTAGATGGGGGCGTCTTCGCCGATGACAAGATCGTGAAACGTCGTTTTCCACGGATTTTCCGCTCATCTTTGCGCCTTCTCCCGATCGGCGGATCCACCCGCGGGAAGGGCGTCGCACGTCGCGCATGCCCCGCACCAGCCCCCTGCCCTGCCGCCGCCTTCCGCCATCGACTTGACACGGCCGCCCCCTTGGCAAATGCAGAAGGACCGCCTTCATCCCGGAGTGAGCCATGCCCGAGAAAACCGCCGCCCCGCCTCCTCCCGACAACGACCGCCCGCAAGTCGCCCCCCGGGACCGGCTGATCGTGGCACTCGATCTGCCCCATGCCGTGGCCGGGCTCGAGATGGTGGAAAGGCTCGGTGAGACAGTCCGCTTCTACAAGATCGGGCTCGGCATGCTCACGGGAGGCGGCCTCGCGCTGGCCAACGAGCTGAAGGACGAGCTGGGAAAGCGCATCTTTCTCGATCTCAAGCTGTTCGACATCGGGGCCACCATCGAGCGTGCCGTGCGCGGCATCGCCCGCTTCGGCCACGACTTCCTCACCGTCCACGGCGATCCCCATGTGGTGCGGGCCGCCGTGGAGGGCCGCGGCGCGTCGCCGACGCGGATCCTGGCCGTCACGTTCCTCACCTCCCTCGACCGCTCCGACCTCGACGCCGCGCTGATCCGCGAGGGAGAGATCGGCGATCTCGTCGTCGAGCGGGCCGCGCGCGCCTTCGAGGCCGGGGCCGACGGCGTCATCGCATCGCCGCGGGAAGCGGCCCTGATCCGCGCCCTGCCCGAAGCCCGGAACAAGCTCATCGTCACCCCCGGCATCCGCCCCCGGGGAACGGCGAAGGGCGACCAGAAACGCGTCGCCAGCCCCGCCGAGGCCCTGGTCGCCGGCGCGGATCACATCGTCGTCGGCCGCCCGATCATCGAGGCGCCGAAACCGAAATCCGTCGCCGAAATGATTATGAAAGAGATTTCATCAACTTGAAGCTGTAAATCTACGGGTTTCCCACCATCTCGCTGCTCCCCCTATCATGGTATGCTCCACTTGGAACGCAACCACAGGGGGAATCAATGCAAACCGCACCGGATATCGAGATCCGCGAGATCGCCAACCGCCTTTCATCGGCGCATCTCGAACTGCGCACCCTGCTCGGGGTGATCGGCCTGTCCCTGCCGCTGACGCTGCTTCTCGGCGGCTGGATGCTCGGCATCGAGGCCCGCGCCTCCATCAGCCATTACTACTACACGCCGCTGCGAGACGTGTTCGTCGGCTCCATGGTGGCGCTGGCGCTCTTCCTCGTCACCTACCGGGCACCGCTTCAACCTGCCGGACGCCGCGCCGAGGACGAGATCATCGCCCGTATCGCCGGCATCGGGGCGTTGATGGTCGCCTTCTTTCCGACCGTCGCCAGCGAAGCGTGCGGCGTGCGCGGCGGCAACTGGATCAATGCCGTGCACACGGTCGGCTCGGTGCTCTTTCTCGGCGGGGCCGGCCTTCTGTGCCTCGTCTTCGCCCGGGCCGGGGACGTGTTCGACATCCGCCTGCCCCGGCGGCGGCTGATCCGCCGCATTCACCTCCTATGCGGCATCACGATTCTCGGCACGGAGGGGCTGCTCATCGCCGAATGGATCCTGCGCGAGAAATTCGGCGTTCTCGTCTGTGCCGTCTGGCCCAATGTGATCTTCGGCCTCGAGACCGTTTCCGTCACCGCCTTCGCGCTTTCCTGGCTGATGCGGGCAAGGGTCCTCTCGCGGCTCTGCCTCTGCCCGGACAGCCTGCGGTGGCGGCCGGGCCGTCTCGTCTGACGGGGTCGCCCGCCCTCTCCGAACGCCCGCGGCAACTTCCCTCGCCGACGGCGCTGCGCCATCATGTCTCTGCGGCAGCCCGATTCCCCCGACGCACCACCCGAACCCGGCTGCCGCGAGCAAACGATCCGGCGGAGAGACCGTGCCCAGCCTGTGCCGCGACTGCCTGCACACCTTCGACGATCCGGCCGCCCGCCGCTGCCCCTCCTGCGGCGGCCCCCGTCTCGTGCATCATCCCGAGCTCCTTTCCCTCAGCATCGCCCATCTCGACTGTGACGCCTTCTACGCCGCCATCGAGAAGCGCGAGCGGCCGGAGCTGCGCGACAGGCCCGTCATCATCGGTGGCAGCGGCCGGCGCGGCGTGGTCGCCACCGCCTGCTACATCGCCCGGCTGAAGGGGGTGCGGTCGGCCATGCCGATGTTCGAGGCCCGGCGGCGCTGCCCCGATGCCGTCATCCTGCCGCCGCGACCGGAACTTTACAGCGCGGTCTCGCGGCAGATGCGCCGGATGATGGAAGCGCTGACGCCGCTCGTCGAGCCGCTCGCTCTCGACGAGGCATTCCTCGATCTCGCCGGCACCGAACGGCTGCATCGTGCGCCGCCTGCCGTCACGCTGGCCCGGCTGGCCCGTGACCTCGAAGCGCGGCTGGGCGTCACCGCCTCGATCGGTCTCGGCCCCAACAAGTTCCTTGCCAAGCTGGCCTCCGACATGGACAAGCCGCGCGGCTTCACCGTCATCGGCCGCGCCGAAGCCGCCGATCTCATCGCCGACATGCCGGTGGGGCGGCTCTGGGGGGTGGGCGCCGCCCTCGAGGCCCGGCTCGTCGCGGCCGGCATCCGCACCGTTGCCGATCTGCGCCGCTGGCCGCCCGAAGAACTGGAACGGCGCCACGGTGTCATCGGCCGGCGGCTGTGGCAACTGGCCCATGGCGAGGACCCGCGGCCGGTCTCGCCCGACGCGCCCGTGAAGAGCATCTCGCGCGAGATCACCCTTGCCGAAGACACCGCCGACCCCGCCCTCATCGAGGCTCATCTCGAGCGCCTCGCCCTCGAAGTGGCCGACCGGGCACGCGCGAAGGGGCATGCGGGGCGCACCGTCATTCTCAAGCTCAAGCGCCGCGACCATCGCAGTTTCACCCGGCGCCGGAGCCTGACGAGCCCCACCGCCTTGGCCGAACGTATCTTCCGCACCGCCCGCAACCTGCTTCCGCAACTGCTTCGGGAGGGGCCGTTCCGCCTTGTCGGGGTCGGCATCTGCGAACTGGCCCCGCTCGAGGGGGCAGACCGGGGCGGCGACCTGCTCGAGAAGGATCTGGCCCGGCTGCGTGCGTTCGAGGAAGGGGCCGAGGCGCTGCGCCGCAAATATGGTGACGCCATCCTCAGGCATGGCCGCCTGCTGCGCCTCGAGGAAAAGGCACCCGCTTCGGGGAAGACCGGAACGGCCGACAAGGGCTGACCCGGCGGTGCTTACTCGGCCGCCAGATCCGCCTTGCCCGCCCAGAGCCGCGCGAGCGTCGCCACCAGCCGGTGCATCAGGGCCCGGAAGGCCGCAAAATCGGCCGAAGGGGCGACCCGCGCCTCGTCGAGATAGAGTGCACGGGCGATCTCGACCTGCACCACATGCTGCCCTTGGCCGGGACGGCCGTGTCGACGGGCGACATAGGCGCCGGCGAAGGGAGCATTGCGCCGCACGACGAGCCCTTCGGCCCGGAACACCTGCTCGACGGCGGCGGTGATCTCCTGCGCGGCCGACGCGCCATAGAGATCTCCCAGGACGATGTCCGGCACCCGGCCCTGCCGCAGACGCGCCGCGACGAGGGCCTCGCTCGGCATGGAATGCATGTCGAAGAGCACCGCCTGCCCGAAACGGCGCCGCTGCCCGGCCAGAAGCTCGGCGAGGGCATCATGGTAGGGCCGGTGCACTTTCTCGATGCGCCGACGTGCCTCCCGAAGGGAGATCCGGCTGGCGCGGATCTCCCGCCCGCCGGCCACGACCCGCGGAATCACCCCGAGCCCCGCCGCCACCCGGGCATTGCCCTGCCCTTGCGCATGAACGCCCTCGATCAGCCGCGGATCGAGATCCTCGGGGCTGCGGTTGAGATCGACATAGGCCCGCGGCAGGGAGGCGAGGAGCAACGGCGCCCCTTCGGCCGGGGCATTGTCGATCAGCCGATCGACATAGGCATCCTCGCTCGAGCGCAGCGCCAGCGGCGAGAGAACCGAGGCCGCGAGGAAATCCGCCGGGTAGTCCCGCCCCGAATGAGGCGAGGCGAAGACCGCCGCCGTCCGTGTCTCCGCAGGCAGGATCAGCCGATAGGGGCGCATGGGAACCTCGTTTCTCGTCCTTCCCAGATCCTAGACGCCACGCGCCGCCGGCGCCATATGGTCGTTGCGGCGCCGTGCGGCTTTTCGCGCAATCGGGCCTTGCGCCTGCCGCGGCAAGCTTTTATAGAACCGCCGCACCGGCCGCCCGACGGCCCGAGGGCGTATAGCTCAGTTGGTAGAGCGCTACGTTGACATCGTAGAGGTCACTGGTTCGAGTCCAGTTACGCCCACCATCGCAATTCCCTCCGGGGAGCATGGCAACCCGGCGCACGCGCGCCGCGAATCAGGAGAAGACCGATGAAGGTCAGGAATTCGCTCCGGTCGTTGAAGCTGCGTCACCGCGACAACCGCATCGTGCGCCGCAAGGGCCGGGTTTACGTCATCAACAAGACCCAGCGCCGCTTCAAGGCCCGCCAGGGCTGAGGGGCACGGGGCCGAGGGGCCCGAACCGGGGGCGCGAACCGAGGCGCTCACCGCCGATGCCATCGGCCGAATCCCGAGATCGACGAAAGGCCGCACCTTCGGGTGCGGCCTTCGTGTGTGCGGCGCATCGTTCCCGGAGCGGCTGTCTCAACGCGGACGTGCCCCGAGAAGCTTCACCATCGTCTGCTGATCCATGTAACCCGTCGGCGTGATGCCGCTGGCCTCCTGGAAGGAACGAATCGCTTCCCGGGCCTGCGCGTCGAACACCCCGTCGATCACTCCCGGATCGTGACCGAGCTGGGCAAGGCGGGTCTCGATGATGAGTCTCGGCATCTTGCCGAGACCGAGCTTCCTCTCGCGGGCCTCGGCCTGACGGCGGGCCTCCTCGGCGGCCTGCTCCTCGAGTGCGGCGATGCGGTCCCGCGCCTCCCCGGCAAAGGCCCCTTCGGGCCAGGTATCGAGATAGGCGCGATACCCCTCGATCGTGTCCTGCCGACGGGCCGCTTCCCAGTCCGCCCGTTCGGCCGGCGTGATCACCGGCCGCCCCTCGAGCATGTCGAGCATGCGGCGGGCCTCCTCGGCATGGATGCCGTCGGGGTAGCGCGCGAGATAGCGGCGCAGCCCGCGGATCGTGCCGAGAGCCCCGGTGCGCTGCCAGGTGGCTTCGTCCTCGGCACGTTCCACGCCGGCCATGTCGCGGGCCTGCCGATGGATGAGGGCGATCTGTTCGGCGTCGAGATAGCCGGTGGCCTCGAAACCGTTGGCTGCCTGCCACGCCCGGATCGCCCGACGCGTGCCGCGCCCGAAGATACCGTCGATGCCCCCCGTATCGTGCCCCAGCCGGGTGAGATCCTGCTGAATGCGCCGCCGCTCGGCACGACCGAGACCAAGCCGCGCCTCGGCCGTCCGGGCGGCCCGCAGCGGGGCATCACGCAGCCAGGCGATCCGCCGACGGGCTTCGTCCGCAGGTGCCCCGTGCGGCCAGGCCGCAAGGAACTTCTCGTAAAGCGGCAGATCATCGATCCGGCGCACGAAACGCCAGACCGCGTCTTCCCTGACCGTCGCCAGATCGGGCGGCGCCTCACGCGGTGCGAGATCCCCTCGTCTCGAGGCGAAGCCGGCCGCCTTCACGGCCGAAGGCGCCGTCGCCCGCAGCGCGGCGAAATCGCGCCCCTCGGCCACGGGTCCGGCGACAAGATCGAAGAGCGCCTCGGGCGGCCCCGCAAGCACGAGCGCCGCTGCGGGCAGTTGCCGGATCGTTGCCGGATCTGGGGGCGCGGCACCAGCGAGCGCCACCACCGCCCGAGCAGGATGCTCGGCGGCCGCTGCCAGCACGACGCTCAGCGGCAGGGCCTTGTCCGCGAGGCTCGTGCCCTCTCCGCTCCGCGCATCGACGGGCAGGAGCCAGCGCGTTCCGGCCCTCTCGACGAACCGGCCGGACAGGACGGCGATGAAGCGGTCCCCCTCATCGGCCTTCGCAAGCGCCTCGGCCACGAGATCGCGCATCTCCACGCTGTCCACGTCGCGCCCCGAGATGACGGTGAAACCCGCCTGCGCGAGTGCCCGTTCCATGGCACCGATCCTGTCGGCACCCTCCACCCAGGGCAGGGCGCGATAGCGCTTGTTGCCGATGAGAAGGGCCACTTCCTCCGCCAGCGCCGGCCCGGGCAGGCCGGAAAGGCTCGCAAGCACCGCTGCAAGGAGGAGCGAGGAGATCGGTCCCCGCCTCCGCCACCGCCGGATTGTCCGCATCATGGGGTTTCTCCCGTGTTGAAGGTCAGCCGTATTCGCGCCGATCGTCGATCACCTTGCCGTCATTGGGCAGGCTGCCCTTCTCGACGAGGTTGATCGTGCCCTTCAACTTTAGGATTTCCGCCACCGTTTTCCCATAACGTTCCGGATCGGCCCCCGAAAGCGCCTCCCTGTCGAGCTCGAGCGCGACCGTCATCACGTCGCGTTCGTCGGGGCTGCGCTCGACGATCACCCGCGCCCGGTGAACCTCCGGGAAGCGGGCGACCAGCTCGGCCACCTGTTCGGGACGCACGAACATGCCCTTGATCTTGGCGGTCTGATCGGCCCGGCCCATCCAGCCGCGGATCCGCATGTTGGTCCGCCCGCAGGGGCTCTGGCCGGGCATCACCGCCGACAGATCGCCGGTGGCGAAGCGGATCAGCGGGTAGTCGGGGTTGAAGGTGGTCACCACCACCTCGCCGACCTCGCCCTCGGGAACGGGGTCGCCGGTGCCGGGGCGGACGATCTCGACGATCACCCCTTCATCGACGATCATGCCTTCCATCGCCTCGGATTCATAGGCGATGTTACCCAGATCGGCCGTGGCATAACACTGCAGGCAGCGGATGCCGCGCTCGGCATAATACTGCCGGAGTGACGGGAACAGCGCACCGCCACCGACAAGCGCCTTGTCGATGGCAAGACGGACGCCGAGTTCGTCGGCCTTCTCGAGAATGATCTTGAGATAGTCGGGCGTGCCGGCATAGGCGGTGGCACCCGCGGCGGCGGCGGCCCGCACCTGCAGCTCGGTCTGCCCCGTGCCGGCGGGGATCGAGGTGGCGCCCACGGCACGGGCGGCGTTCTCGAACATCATGCCGGCGGGCGTCAGGTGATAGGCGAAGGTGTTCTGCACGATGTCGCCCGTCCGCACCCCGGCGGCGAAGGCGAAGCGGCCGAGGCGCCACCAGTCGCGCCGGACCATGCCGGGCTCGTAGATCGGCCCCGGGGACTGAAAGATATGGTCGAATTCGTGCACCGGCCGCGCGACATAGCCCCCGAAGGGCGGATCCTCCGCCTGGGCCGCGACCAGCGCCGCCTTGCGGGTGACGGGCAGGGCCGCGAGATCGGCCGGCGAGCGGATCGCTGCAGGATCGACATCGGCCAGAAGGCGCGCATAGGCCGGGGCGTTCGTCTTCGCGTTGGCGATCTGTCGCGGCAACGCCTCGGCGATCCAGCGGGTGCGCTCGTCGGCGCTGCGGGTCTCGAGATCGTCGTAATGTTCGCCTGCCCCTGCCGTCATCGTCCTGCCGTTCCCTGTTCCGTTGCCTGTCGATCCCGTCGGCCGCGCACCACCATGCCCGTGCCGTTCTCCGTGTCGTGCCCGCGCCACCGAAGCCATGAAGGGGGCAGCCGCTCCCTGCCCGCTCAGCTGAGCCAGCGCTTGCGCCGGCGATAGGACCGCACATCGCGATAGGATTTCCGCCCCTTCTCGGACACGCCGAGATAGAATTCCTTGACGTCCGGGTTCTCGCGCAGATCCGCGGCCGGCCCGTCCATCACCACACGCCCGTTCTCGAGAATGTAGCCGTAATCGGCATAGCGCAGGGCGACATTGGTGTTCTGCTCGGCGAGCAGGAACGTCACGCCCTGCTCCTCGTTCAGGCGCCGAACGATCTCGAAGATCTGCTCGACGAGCTGCGGCGCCAGCCCCATCGAAGGCTCGTCGAGCAGGATCGTCTCGGGCCGGCTCATCAGCGCGCGGCCGATGGCGCACATCTGCTGCTCGCCCCCCGAAGTGTATCCCGCCTGCGAGCGGCGGCGCTCCTTCAGCCGCGGGAAATATTCATACACCATCTCGAGATCGGCCATGATCTCCGCCCGCCCCCCGGTACGGGTGTAGGCGCCGGTCAGAAGGTTCTCCTCGACCGTCAGGTGCTCGAAGACGTGCCGCCCCTCCATCACCTGGATCACGCCCATGCGGACGAGATCGGACGGGTCCATGTGATGCACATGGGTGCCGGCATAGGAAATGAAGCCCTTGGTGACCTCGCCGCGCTCGGATTTCAGAAGGTTGGAGATGGCCTTCAGCGTCGTCGTCTTGCCCGCGCCGTTGCCGCCGAGAAGGGCGACGATCTTCCCTTTCGGCACCTCGAGACTCACCCCCTTCAGGACGAGGATCACGTGATTGTAGATCACCTCGATGTTGTTGACCTCGAGAAGGGCGTTCCGGGTCGCTCCGGCGTCCAGCATGGGGTTCTCCCTGTCTTGTGGCTCGTATGGGAGACGGGGGCGGCCGGCACGCCAGCGCCGGCCGCCATCGTCAGAGGATCACTCCTTGCAGTCGCGCGGGGTGATGCCGTTCTCCTTGGCGAAGGCCATCGAGTCCTCCTCGATCAGCGGATCGATCACCGACTTGTCGGACTCGATCCAGTCGGTGATGACCTTCCACTTGCCGGCCTTGGCGTCCCACTGCTGGACGATGCCGAGGCCGTTGCCGCCGTGGTTGGCGCAGGTGACCTTGAACTCGGGACCGAAATTCGGCAGGCCGAGCGCGGCCATCTTCTCGTTGGTCATCTCGAGGGCTTCCATACCGTCGCGCATCATGGCCGGGGTGATGTCCTTGGTGCCATGGATTTCCATCGCCTTCCTGGCGGCTTCCGCGGCCAGCATCGCGGCATAGACGCCCCGGTTGTAGAGCACGGTGCCGACATATTCACCGGTGCCGGACGCCTTGCCCGCATCCACGACATACTTGCGGATGTCCTTGAAGAGCGGGAAATCGTCTCCCGGCATGTGGAAGCTGAGGGCCTTGTAGCCGTCGGCCTTCATGCCGGCGGGCTTCACGTCGTTCTCCGAGCCCGACCACCAGATGCCGATGAAATGATCCATCGGATAGCGGATGTTGGCCGCTTCCTGGATCGCCACGGGGTTCATGATGCCCCAGCCCCACATCAGCACATAGTCGGGCTTGGCGCGGCGGATCTGCAGCCACTGGGATTTCTGCTCCTGGCCGGGATGATCGACCGGCAGCAGCATCAGCTCATAGCCGTATTTCTCGGCCAGCTTCTGCAGGGTGCGGATCGGCTCCTTGCCATAGGCGGAGTTGTGGTAGAGGAGCGCGATCTTCTTGCCCTTCAGATCGCCGTTCTCCTGGCTGAGGATGTACTTGATGGCGATCGAGGCACCGTCCCAGTAGTTGATGGGGTAGTTGAACACCCACTTGAAGACCCGGCCGTTCTTGGCCGAGGTGCGGCCGTATCCGCCGGTATGAATCGGGATGCCGTCGGCCGAGGCCTTCGGGATCAGCTGGTAGGTGATACCGGTCGAGAGCGGCTCGTAGACCAGCGAACCCTCGCCCTTGGTCGCCTCGTAGCACTCGACGCCCTTCTGCGTGTTGTAGCCGGTCTCGCATTCGACGACCCTGGTCTTCACGCCGTTGATGCCGCCGTCACGCTCGTTGAGAAGCGTGAAATAGTCGGCATAGCCATCGGCGAACGGAATGCCGTTCGCGGCATAGGGGCCGGTCCGGTAGCTGAGCGACGGGAAGACGAGCTCGGCCAAGGCCGGCCCCGCCATCACCAACGCCGCCGCCGCGGCTGCTGCTATTCTGGTCAGCTTCATTGTCTGGTCCTCCCTGGTTGACAATGGTCGAGATGCGGAAGTCCTCCCTCCGCGGCCCTGCCCTAGTAGGGGAAGGGCCAAAGGCGCAGTTTTTCCTTGGCCAGCCGCCACAGCTGCGCCAGGCCGTGGGGTTCGTAGATCAGGAAGAAGATGATCAGCCCGCCCACGATCATCAGCTCGAGATGCGCGGCGATGTAGGTTTCCCAGTGCAAGATATCCACCATCACGTTCTTCAGGAACACCGGCAGGAGCACGAGGAGGGCGGCCCCGAGAAACGAGCCGAGGATCGAGCCGAGCCCGCCGATGATGATCATGAAGAGCACGAGGAACGACTTGTCGATCCCGAAGGCCTCCGTCACCTCGGCCGAGCCGAGATAGACCGTGAAGAACAGCGCTCCCGCGACCCCCACGAAGAAGGAGGAGACGGCAAAGGCGGAGAGCTTGGCCTTGAGCGGATCGACGCCGATGATCTCGGCGGCGATGTCCATGTCGCGAATCGCCATCCAGCTGCGCCCGGTCTTGCCACGGGTGAGGTTGCGCGCCAGCCAGGCGAGACCGAACAGGATCGTCAGCGTGAAGAGATACTTGGCCGCCGGCGCCGCGCTCGGCCCCGTCACGAGGATGCCGAAGATGGTGCGCTCGGGCGCGGTGATCTGCCCCGAGGCCGAATAGTTGTAGAACCACGGCACCTTGTTGAAGAGCCAGACGAAGAAGAACTGCGCCGCCAGAGTCGCCACGGCCAGATAGAAGCCCTTGATCCGCAGCGAAGGCAGCCCGAAGAGAAGCCCGACGCCCGCCGTCACCACCCCGGCCAGCAGCACCACGAAGACGATGTTCATGCCCGGGAATGCCGTCATCAGCTTGTAGGCCGCGAAGGCACCCACGGCCATGAAGCCGCCGGTGCCGAGGCTGACCTGGCCGCAATAGCCCGTGAGAAGATTGAGCCCGAGTGCCGCCGTGGCCCACACGAGGAAGGGCAAGAGCACGGCGTTGGTCCAGTAGTCGTTGACGACGAAAGGTGCCACAAGGAAGGCCAGCGCCACGATCGTCCAGTAGGCCCGCCGGTCGAGCCGGATCGGGAAGGTCTGCATGTCTTCCCGATAGGAGGTCTTGAAGTCGCCGGCCTCGCGATAGAACATTCCGTCTCTCCTTCAGCCAGAGCCTCAGACACGCTCGATGATCTTCTCGCCGAAGAGCCCCTGGGGCCGGAAGACGAGAAAGACGAGCGCCAGCACATAGGCAAACCAGTTTTCGGTGGCCCCGCCGATCAGGGGGCCGACCCAGAACTCGAACAGCTTTTCCCCCACGCCGATGATGAGCCCGCCGACGATCGCCCCCGGAATCGAGGTGAAGCCGCCCAGCATCAGCACCGGCAGCGCCTTCAGGGCGATGAGCGAGAGCGAGAACTGCACGCCCGACTTGGCGCCCCACATCACCCCGGCCACGAGGGCGATGAAGCCCGCGATCGACCAGACCAGCACCCAGATGAACCTAAGCGAGATGCCGACCGACAGCGCCGCCTGATGATCGTCGGCCACCGCCCGCAGCGCCCGGCCCTGCTTCGTGTATTGCGAGAACAGCGTCAGCACCGTCACGAGAATGCCGGCCACGGCCGCCGCGGCGATGTCGAGCCTGTCGATGAAGAGCCCGTAGCCGAACCACCTGTCGGTCAGGCTCTCCACGGTTTCCGACAGGCCCTGGGGCAGGCCGATGTCGAGCTTCTTGATCTCCGAACCCCACATCAGGTCGCCGAACCCCTCGAGGAAATAGGCCAGCCCGATCGTCGCCATGAAGAGGATGATCGGCTCCTGGCCGACGAGGTGCCGCAGGATCAGCCGCTCGACGAGGATCGCGAAAAGCACCATCACCACCGCCGTCAGGACGATGGCCACCAGGGGCGGCAACCGCCAGCCGAAATGGCTCAGATGGGTGCCGAAGATCGCGTTGATGAGCTCGGCGAAGGGCACCTGTCCGCTCTGAAGGCCGACGAGCGTCAGCGCGGCGAAGAGCGCCATCACCCCCTGGGCGTAGTTGAAGATCTCCGACGACTTGTAGATCAGCACGAAGCCGAGCGCGACGAGGGCATACATGATCCCGGTGAGAAGGCCGTTGAGGGCGACCTCGAGGGCGAAATAGAACTGGTCGGGCATGGCTCAGACCTCACTCGTGGGAAACGCCGAGATAGGCGGCGATGACCTGCGGATCGTTGCGCACCTCGTCGGGCGGCCCGTCGCCGATCTTCTTGCCGTAATCCATCACCACCACCCGGTCGGAGAGATCCATCACCACGCCCATGTCGTGCTCGATCAGCACGATGGTGGTGCCGAACTCGTCGTTCACGTCGAGGATGAAGCGGCTCATGTCCTCCTTTTCCTCGACGTTCATCCCGGCCATCGGCTCGTCGAGCAGCAGAAGCTTCGGCTCGGCCGCCAGCGCCCGCGCCAGCTCCACCCGCTTCTGCAGGCCGTAGGGCAGGCGGGAGACCGGGGTGCGGCGGATGTGCTGGATCTCCAGGAAGTCGATGATCTTCTCCACCGCCTCGCGATGGGCCAGCTCCTCGCGCTCGGCCCGCCCCCACCAGAGGGCTTCCTCGGCCATGGTGGAACGCATCAGCGTGATGCGACCGGTCATGATGTTGTCGAGCACGCTCATGCCCTTGAAAAGGGCGATGTTCTGGAAGGTGCGGGCGATACCCTGTCGGGCCACCTGAAAGGGCTTCATCGGCGGCCGCTTCTGCCCGCGGAACCAGATCTCCCCCTCCTGCGGGTGGTAGAAGCCGGAAATCACGTTCAGCATCGACGACTTGCCCGCCCCGTTCGGGCCGATGATCGCGCGGATCTCGCCCTCGCGGATGTCGAAGGAGATGTCCTTGATCGCGGTGACCCCGCCGAAACGCAGGGTGATGTTCTTCACCTCGAGCACCACGGGGCCGATATGGCGACCATCGGGCGTGACCCAGCCATCGCCTTCGGGGTTCATGGCGCCGCCATGGGTGATCGCTTCGCTGGTCATGCTGCCTCTTTCGTGCTTTTCGCCGGCGGGAAGGTCCTCACGTCGCGGATCTCGAGCGTCGCGCGGATCACGCCCTTGCGCCCGTCCTCGTAGGTGACCTCCGTCTCGGTCGAGACCCGGTCCTTGCCGCCATAGAGCGCTTCGATCAGATCGGCATATTTCTGCTCGACGATCCGCCGGCGCACCTTGCGCGTGCGGGTGAGCTCGCCATCGTCTGCATCGAGCTCCTTGTGCAGCACGAGGAAGCGGCGGATCTGGCTGGAGGAGAGCTTCTCGTCCTCGGCAAGCGAGCGGTTCACCTCCTCGATATGCTTCTCGATCATCGCATAGACTTCCGGATGGGCGGCAAGTTCCTGATAGGAAGTGTAGGCGATGTTGTTGCGTTCGGCCCAGTTGCCGACGGCGTTGAGGTCGATGTTGATGAAGGCGGTGGCGTATTCGCGACCGTTACCGAAGACCACCGCCTCGAGAATGCTCGGATAGAACTTGAGCTTGTTCTCGATGTATTTCGGCGCGAACAGGCTGCCATCGGCCATCTTGCCGACATCCTTCGCCCGGTCGATGATCTTCAGATGACCGGTTGCCGCGTCGAAGAAGCCGGCATCCCCCGAAGCCACCCAGCCTTCGGCATCCTTGGTCGAGGCCGTCGCCTCCGGATTCTTGAAGTATTCGACGAAGACGCCCGGCGACCGGTAATGCACCTCGCCCTTCTCGTCGATGCGGATCTCGACGCCCTCGGGCGGCACGCCCACCGTGTCGGGATAAACCTCGCCGTCGGGCTGGAGCGTGATGTAGACCGAGGCCTCGGTCTGCCCGTAGAGCTGCTTCAGGTTGATGCCGATCGAGCGGTAGAACTCGAAGATCTCTGGGCCGATGGCCTCCCCGGCGGTGTAGGCCACGCGGATGCGGCCGAGACCGAGCGCATCCTTCAGCGGACCGTAGACCAGAATGTTGCCGAGGGCATATTTCAGCCGGTCGAGGGCCGAGACCGGCCGGCCGTCGAGAATGCGGCTGCCGACCTTCTTCGCATGGTCGAGGAAGCGGTGAAACATCCGCCGCTTGAGCGCGCCGGCATCCTCCATGCGGATCATCACGTTGGTCAGCATGTTCTCGAACACGCGCGGCGGAGCGAAAAAGTAGCTCGGCCCGATCTCGCGCATGTCGGTCTGCATGGTGGAAGCGTTCTCGGGGCAGTTGACGCAAAAGCCCGTCCAGGTCGCTTGCCCCATCGAGAAGATGAAATCGCCGACCCAGGCCAGCGGCAGATAGGCGAGGATCTCCTCCTTCTCGGTGAGACCGTCGAAGGCCACCGACAGTTTCGTCGCCTCGATGATGTTGCGATTGGAGAGCACCACGCCCTTCGGCCGGCCGGTGGTCCCGGAGGTGTAGAGGATGACGCAGGTGGTGTCGTAGCCCTGCCGGGCCATGCGCTCGGCAAGCTCGGTCTCGAAGCGCTCATGGGCCGCCCGCCCCTCGGCCTGCACGTCGGCATAGGCGTGAAGGCGCGAATGGTCGTATTTCCGCAACCCCCGCGGATCGACGTAGATCATGCGCTCGAGCGCCGGCAGCCGGTCCTGCACCTCGAGCACCTTGTCCACCTGCTCCTGGTCGCCGGCGACGAGGAAGCGCGCCTCGGAGTGCTCCAGCACATACGCCATCTCCTCGCCGACGGCATCCTGGTAGAGCGGCACCGGAATCGCCCCCACCATCTGGGCGGCGATCATCGCCCAGTAGAGCGAAGGGCGGTTGCGCCCCACCACCGCCACCCGGTCCCCCTCCCCGAGGCCGAGCGCGAGATAGCCGTTGGCCAGGGCGGTGATCTCCTCGAGCGCTTCCTTCCACGTCCATTCCTGCCAGATGCCGAATTCCTTTTCCCGATAGGCCGGCCGGTCGGGAAAGCGCTCGGCATTGCGCATCACGAGATGCGGAATGGTGTCGAGCCTCGGCTCGATGACCTCCATCGCCACATTGTCCTCCCTGCTTGCCGGCCGATCGGCCGGCCTCGCTCCGGGGCCATTCATGGCTCTTGTCGGAGCGGCACGATCTAACGTCAGTCCTTTCCTCCGCGTCAATATTTTCTTCAGTTTTTCACGATTCCAACGAAATGTTGCAAGATCACTGACACCCGGATCTGCCGGCACCTCCCGGCACGCGCTTCCGGCATGCGACGACAACCTTCGCGTGTCACCCGCCCGCAATGGGAGCGCGCGCAGGGCGAATCGGCCGGGGAAGGGTGGCAGCATGCCGCACCCCGATGATATGGATGGGAGCGGGAGGCCGATGATGGAACTGCCGGATCACGTCTATGCCCGCTACACACGCGCCGGGCTCAATCTCATTCAGCAGGCCCTCAGCATCTACGACCGGGAGTTGCGGCTTGTCGTGAGCAACCGCCGCTTCCAGGAGATGTTCGACCTGCCCGACCGGCTCGTGCGCCCCGGCGCCGGTTTTGCCGAGACCATCCGCTATCTTGCCGAGAGGGGGGAATACGGCCCGATCGACGACATCGACCGTTTCGTGGCCGACCGGGTCGAGCAGGCCCGGGCCTTCGAGCCGCACTACATGGAGCGCACCCGAGCCAACGGGCAGGTGATCGCGATCGAGGGGAGCCCGCTGCACGAGGGCGGATGGGTCGCCGTCTATACCGACATCACCGACATCCGCCGCCAGGAAACCCTCCTCAAGACCCGCTCCGAGAAACTGCACCACGCGCTACTGGCCCGTTCCGAGGCGCTCGCCCGCTCGAACCGGCAGCTCGAGGCGACGATCAAGGCCCTCGAGCAGGCCCGGCACGATCTGGCCCGCTCCGAAGCCCATGTCCGCATGACCACCGAGATGATGCCGGCCCATATCGCCCGGGTCGATCTCGAGGGGCGCTACACCTATTCGAACCGCAAGCTGCCCACGGTGGTGCCGGGGCGGCCGGCGGAGATCGTCGGACTGCATATCTCCCAGGCACTCGGGGAGGAAGCCTGGTCGCGCATCCGCGGCCCGTTCGAACGGGCGCTCGGCGGCGAGGCCTCGACCTCCGAGATCTCGCTGCCTTCGACAGGGCGGCGCATTCGCGTGGCCCTCACCCCCGACCGCGACGGGACGGGGCGGATCCGCGGCGTCTACATCCTCTCCATGGACATCACCGCCGAGGCGCAGGCCCGAGCCGCGCTGCTCCAGACCCACCGGCGCACCCTCGCCGCCCAGCTCACCAGCGGCCTGGCCCATGACTTCTCCAATCTCCTGACGATCATTCTCGGCCTCCAGTCGCGCATCGCCGAGCGTGACGAGCTCCCCGAGGAAGTGCGCGAGCTGGCGCGGATGACCCGGGCGGCCGCGCGGCGCGGCGGGCGCATCCTCGAACGGCTCTCGCGCATCTCCGGCCCCCGCACGCTGCGGCTCGAGCGCATCGACCTCGCCCGCCTGCTGCGCGAGACCGCCGCGCTCGCGGCGCCTTCCCTGCCCGAAGGCATCCGCCTCGAAACCCGGCTCGGCGCCTTGCCCGGCCCGCTCTGGCTCGACGGCGAGAGCCTGCAGGATTCGCTGCTCAACCTCGTGCTCAACGCCCGCGACGCCATCGCCCCGGCCGAGGGCGCCATCACCGTCGCCTGCACCGCTCTCGGCGAGGAGTGGATCGAGATCCGGGTCGAGGACACCGGGCCGGGCTTCGGCGAAGAAGCCCTCGAGAAGGCCGTCCAGCCCTTCTACACATCGCGCCGCAACGCAGACGGCACCGGGCTCGGCCTGTCGATGGTCTATGACTTCGTGCAGCTCGCCGGCGGCCATCTCATTCTCGGTAACCGCCCCGAGGGCGGTGCCCGTGTCATGCTGCGCCTGCCCCTGCGGCCGGCCGGCGAGGCCCGCGAACTGCTGATCCTTCTCCTCGACGACGAGGCCGACGTCCGCGCCCAGACCCGGCGCCTTTTGCGCGAGCTCGGGCACAAGGTGGTGGAAGCGGGCAGCCTCGAAGAAGCCGAAACGCTGATCGGCGCCATCGACGGCATCGACTTCATCCTTACCGACCTTCTGCTCGAGGGTGGCGGACGGGGCGACGCCTTCCTCGCCCGCCATGTCCTGCCGGGCGGCATTCTCACCTCGCTGCCCGCGGGCGATCCGCGCAGACGGGCCGCCGAGAGAACCGCTCCGGTGACGGGCAAACCCGTCGATTCCGCCGCCCTTGCCACCTTCATCGAACATTGCCTCGGCACCCATCTTGCCCGCGATGCGAAAAGAGGAGAAAAGCCCGCAGCAGCCGCGGCCACCGGCGCCGCCCCGGCACGAAAGGATGCGCGATGACCGCCCAGCCCCCTCTCGTCGCCATTCTCGACGACGAACCCCAGATCCGCTCCATCCTGACGAACGCCCTCGAGGAAGCGGGCTTCCGCACCCTCGCCTTCGGCCGGGCACGCGAGTTCGAGGCCGCGCTCCGCCAGTCACAGCCCGATGTCTGCCTTGTCGATCTCGGCCTGCCCGACCGCGACGGCCTCACCCTCGTGCATCGTCTGGCGATGGAACAGGGAGCGGCGGTCATCATCATCTCGGGGCGCTCCGCCGTGCAGGACCGGGTGACGGGGCTCGAGCTCGGCGCCGACGATTACGTCATCAAGCCCTTCGAGCCGGTCGAGATCGTCGCCCGGGTGCGCGCCCATCTGCGCCGCGGCCGGCCACGGGGCACGGAAAGCCGCGCCCGCGCCCGCTTTGCCGACTGGATCGCCGATTTCGACACCTACACCCTCACCCATGCCAGCGGCAGGAGCACTTCCTTCTCCCAGGCCGAAGGCGCGGTGCTGCGGCTCTTTCTCGAAAACCCCAACCGTCTCGTCACCCGCGCACGGATGCAGGACGAGCTCGGCGGCACCGCCGAGGAGAGCTTCGAGCGGGCGATGGACGTGCGCATCTCGCGGCTGCGACAGAAGCTCGGGGAGAACCCGCGCAACCCGCGCCTCATCAAGACAATCTACGGTGCCGGCTACATCTTCCTTGCCGACGTGAGCTGGGAATGACATGCCGGAAGCACCGACCCCTCGAAGGAAAGGGCAGGACACGACCATGACGACGCATCTGTGGATCCGGGCCGAAAGCCGCCCCGGCGAGCGGCGCACCCCCGTGACGCCGGAAGGGGTGAAGACGCTCCTCGAACGGGGCTTCCGCGTGACGGTGGAGGAAAGCGGCCAGCGCGTCTTCCCGATCGCCGATTATGCCGCCGCCGGCGCCGAAATCGCTCCCGAAGGCAGCTGGCCCGCCGCGCCGCGCGAGGCCCTGATCCTCGGCCTGAAGGAATTGCCCGCCGACGGCACACCGCTCGTGCATCGCCACGTCTTCTTCGCCCATGCCTTCAAGGGCCAGCCCGGTGCCGGAGCCCTTCTGCGCCGCTTTGCCGAGGGCGGCGGAGCAATCTACGATCTCGAATACCTGACCGACGAACACGGCCGGCGCCTCGCCGCCTTCGGCTACTGGGCGGGCTTTGCCGGCGCCGCCGCTTCGCTGATGGCCTGGATCGCGCAGCAGATGCGGGACGGCGGGCCGGGGCCGGGAGAGATCGCCGAGGAGGAGAGCAGGGAGGCGCTTCTCGGCCGGCTCGAGGCCGATCTCGCCCGTTTCGAGCGACGCCCCTCGGTTCTCGTCATCGGCGCGCTCGGGCGCACCGGAACCGGCGCTTGTGACCTCGCCCGCGCGCTCGGTCTTCCTCTCACCCGCTGGGATATGGCCGAAACCGCCCATGGCGGCCCGTTCCCGGAGATTCTCGCGCACGACATCTTCCTCAACTGCATCCTCGCCCGGCCCGGCACGCCGCTCTTCGTCGGCGAAGAGGCCGTTGCCGCCCCGAGGAAGCTTGCCGTCATAGGCGACATCGCCTGCGATCCGGGCACGCCCTATTCGCCGATCCGCCTGCCCGGCTACGAGGCACCGACCTCCTTCTCCGCGCCGGTGCTGCGGGTGCACGAGTCTCCCCCGCTCGACGTGATGGCGATCGACAACCTGCCCTCCATGCTGCCGCGGGAAAGTTCGGAGGATTTCGCCGCGCAGCTCCTGCCGCTCCTCCTTGCGACCGACCGACTCGGAGACGGCCCCTGGGGGCGGGCCCGGGCGGTGTTCGACGAGCATCTGGCCGGGCTCTCGGCAGGGCAGGAAAACGACGGCTGAAAGCTGAAGGGAGAGAACGATGTCACGCATTCACTGGATCGGCACCGGCCTTTCGGCCATACCGGGGCTGCGCCGGCTGATCGAAAGGGGGCTGCCCGTCACCGTCTGGAACCGCACCCCGGAGAAGGCAGAGGCCGCCGTCGGCGACATCACCGACGACATCCGCCGCTTCACCCCCGAAGATCTCGCCGGGGCCGCCATGCGCAACGATGTCATCGTCTCGATGCTGCCCGCATCCTGGCATGTACCGCTTGCCGAAATGGCGATCGACAGGGGAGCCCATTTCGTCTCCTCGAGCTATGTTTCGCCCGAAATGCGGGCGCTCGACGGGAAAGCCCGGCAGGAGGGCGTCGCTCTCGTCAACGAGGTCGGGCTCGATCCGGGGATCGACCACCTGATGGCCCATGACCTCGTGCACGACTACCTCGCCGGCGGCCATCACCACCCACAGAACGCCCTTTCCTTCATCTCCTATTGCGGCGGCATCCCGGCGCGGCCGAACGCCTTTCGCTACAAGTTTTCCTGGTCGCCCCTCGGAGTCCTGAAGGCGCTGCGATCTCCGGCACGGGCCATCCGCGATTTCGCGGAATGGCGCATCGAACGGCCATGGGAAGGGCTTTCCCGCTGGCAGGCGCCCTTGCCCACCCCCGAAACCTTCGAGGTCTATCCCAATCGCGATTCCCTGCCCTTTCTCGAGCAATACGGCTTCGGTCGAGACTGGCGCGTGAAGGATTTCGTGCGCGGCACGATCCGCCTCGAAGGCTGGGCGGAGGCCTGGGCCGGCATCTTCGAACGGGTCGAGACGCTCGACGAGGCGGGGCTCGCCACCCTCTCCGAAAGGCTCTGGGCAGAACATGCCTATCGGGAAGGAGAGCCCGACCGGGTGGTGCTGTTCGTCGGTCTGAGGGCCGAACGCGATGGCGCCCCCGTCTTCGACCGGATATGGGCGCTCGACGCCGTGGGCGACGGGCGCGGCTCGGCCATGGCCCGTCTCGTCTCGGTGCCGGTGTCGCTCGCGGTCGAGGCGGTGCGGGAGGGCACCATCGGCCCCGGCGTCTCCGCCGCGCCGTCCGACCCGGCGCTCGTGCGCGACTGGCTCGCCCGGATCGCCCCGCTCGCACAGCACATCACCCGCCATCGGCGGCTCTGACCGGCGGCGAACGAAGCGAATTTTATGCAATCATCGGCGGCAGACGGCGAAAAGGCCGATCGCCATTAAGCTTCTGCTAACGCGAATCACGCCACACAGGACCAAAAGGACGGTTTCATGTGTCGTGATCCGATTGCCGATATTGCGCCCTGCCGGCCCCGCGAACGCCTGCCTGCGCCTTCTCTCCCGAGAGGGCGGCCATGAACGAGATCCTGCGTCTCGAAGCCGAGCTCGCCTTCGAGAGGGCGGCCCGCCAGGCAGCCGAGCAGCTCGTCGCCCGCCTTTCGGACGAGCTCGAAAGGCTGCGCGCCGAAGCGGCGGAGCAGGCAGAGGGTCGCGAATCGAGCGAGATTCGGGGTCTGCGGGCCGATGCCGCCCGCGCCAGCGACGATCTCGACCGGGCCTACAAGGCGGTCTTCCGCGCCGAGCGGCGATTGTGGAACGCCATCGAGGCCATCCCCGACGGCTTCGCCCTTTTCGACAACGAAGACCGGCTCGTGGCCGCCAATTCGGCCTATCGGGCCATCTTCCACCCGCTCGAAGACCGGATCCGACCCGGCATCGCCTATGCGGAGATCCCGCGTATCGCTCTCGAGGCCGGCGTGGTCGAACTCGAGGGCAGGGACCCCGATGCCTGGCTGGCCGACATTCTCGAGCATCGGCGAAAGAACGAGAACGAGAGCGATGCCATCGTCCGCCACAAGGGGGGCGTGTGGCTGCGCTTCGTCGATCGCAGGACCGCCGATGGCGACACCGTCTCCCTGCGGTTCGACATTACCGAAACCCGCCGCCGCGAAGCCGCTCTCGAGGAAGCCCGTCGCCGCGCCGAGGCGGCGAGCCGCGCCAAGTCGGCATTTCTCGCCAACATGAGCCACGAAATCCGCACGCCGATGAACGGCATCATCGGCATGGCCGAGCTGCTCGGCGAAATGGAGCTCGACGAGGAACAGCGCCTCTATGTGGACACGATCCGCCATTCGGGCGAAGCGCTCCTCACCATCATCAATGACATTCTCGACTATTCGAAGATCGAGGCCCGCAAGCTCACCCTTCAGCCCGAACCCTTCGACCTCGAAGCCTGCATCCACGAGGTGATGATGCTGCTCCGGCCGCAAGTGGCCCGCAAACGCGTCGATCTGCTCCTCGATTACGACATCTTCATGCCGACCCGCTTCATCGGCGATGCGGGGCGGATCAGGCAGGTCGTCCTCAACCTGCTCGGCAATGCCGTCAAGTTCACCGAAAAGGGGCATGTGCTCATCCGCGTGGTGGGCATCGAGAAGACGCCCGGCATGCAGGAAATCCATGTCACGGTGGAAGATACCGGCATCGGCATCCCGCCCGACAAGCTCGATCACGTCTTCGGCGAATTCAACCAGGCCGAGGAGGGCGCCAATCGCCGCTACGAGGGCACCGGTCTCGGCCTTGCCATCACCCGCGGACTGATCGACCTCATGGGCGGGGAGATCTGGGTCGAATCGGAGCCCGGCAAGGGGTCATGCTTCGGCTTTCGCATCGATCTGCCGATCGCCACGGACGTTGCACCGGCCGCGCCGCCGACCATCCCCCCGCAGCTGAAACGGGCGCTGGTGGTCGATGACATCGCCCCCAATCTCACCATCGTCTCCCGCCACCTTGCCGCGGCCGGGATCGCCTGCGTATGCCGGGCCTGCCCGCGCGAGGCCCTCGAGGTCCTCGACGCCGAAGAAGAAGCGATCGATGTCGTCATCACCGATTACGTCATGCCGGGGATGGACGGGTTTGCGCTCGCGCGGGCGATACGGGAGCGCTGGCCCGATCTGCCGGTTCTCCTCATGTCTTCGGTCACCTTCGGCCGCAACGACGTGCCCGAGGGGCTGTTCGACAAGGTTCTGATCAAGCCCTGCATGCGCCAGGACGTGCTGCGGGCGCTGGCCGATCTCGCACCGCCCGACAAGGGCCCCGGATCCGACGGCGGCAACGCGCCCTCCGCCGCGGGGCGGGGCGGTTCTTCCGGCAGATCCGCCCCCCGGCCACGCGCGGGGCGTGCGCGGGACGTGCTCGTGGCCGAGGACAATCGGACGAACCGACTCGTCATCGGCAAGCTGCTCGAAGGTCTCGGCCTTTCCCCTCGCTTCGCCACCGACGGCCGCGCGGCCGTAGCCGCCTGGCAGGAGCGTCCGCCCGACATCATCCTGATGGATGTCTCGATGCCGGAGATGGACGGGCTGGAGGCAACGCGGGAGATCCGCCGCCTCGAGCGGGAGGCCGGCCGCGCTCCCACGCCGATCGTCGCCCTGACGGCCCATGCGATGACCGCCGACAAGGAACGGTGCAGCCTCAGCGGGATGGACGATTTCCTGACGAAACCCGTCCGCAAGGCCCGTCTCATCCACGCGCTCCGGCGCTGGCAGATCCTCGCCCCTGACGACACGGCACAAGAAGAGGAGGAAACCGGATGACCCGTCCTCAGCCCCCTTGATGCATCCGTTTGGCCCCGGCCGTCCGGTCCGGCGCCTTCCCGCGATCGAGCCTCGGATCGACAAGCCGCCGCCAGAGCCGCGGAAACAGGGCGACCGTGGCCGCCACCGGCAGGCTGAAAGGGAGCAGGGGCGCACCACTCTCCTTCGGTTCGACCAAGGCATGGAACGCCCGGGCCGGATGGAGGTGATGATCGGCATGGCTCGGCGCATTCAGCATCATCAGCCGGCTGAAAGGGGGCGGCGCATCCCATGAATGCGCTGGCGCGACCGGTTCGTAGCGGCCCGAGGGCAGAAGGCGCCGCTCGAGGCCGTAATGCTGGACGTAGTCGCCGAGCAGAAGCTGCAACTGGGCGTGAAACGCAAGAAGCGCCCAGGCGAGCACGCCGGCAAAGCCGGCGAGCATGCCGGCAAGGCCGAGGCTTCCCGCCCCGCCGACCACATAGACCCAGTAGCGGTTGCCGGGGCCGAGAACGAACCGGCCCAGATGGCGCGCCTTGCGGGCCTCGACGGCGAAGCCGGCCCGAAAGGAGCCGAACCAGGCACGAGGCCAGAAACGCCAGAAGCTCTCTCCTCTCCGGGGAGAGTTCGGATCCCGGGGGGTCGCGACCCAGACATGATGCACCGCCGGGTGCGCCGTCGCGTGGTGCCCGAAGAGAATCGAGGTGAAGACGGCCATGCCGAGCCAACGCTCCCGGCGCCGCCGCCGGTGGATCAGCTCATGAGCCGCCGGAACGGAAACCTGGCCGAACTGCAGGCCATGGGCGAGGAACAGCACCCCCATCCACGCCCAGCTCTCGGCATGGACGATCTGGAGAACCCCCAGCCCCATCAGCGGGAAATGGAGAAGGGCAATGCCCGTCGGAATGATCCGGCCCCATCCCCCTCCCCTCCCGGTCGGCACCAGGGAAACGCCTGCAAGGAGCCGATCGGCGATCCATGCGAGAGGGACGATCCAGATGAGCGCGATCAGCGCCCATGCCGGGTCGACAAGATCCGCCGCAAGAAGGAGAAGACCGGGCATCCATGCGGCGACGGCGTATGCCATCATCAATGCTCTGCCCCGAAGCCGGGCCCGACAGCGAAAGGTGCGCATCACTTCCTGCATCCCCCTGAATGCCGCCAGCTTCGCGGAAAACGCCGCACCCGGCAAGCACCTCCTGACGGAATGCGATCGGGACGGGACCGGACTGCAAAGGCCGGAAAAGCAGGGCCGAGCCCATCGCGGAACGGTCGACCCGACCGCGGGCACCTCCGGCCCGCAAGTCGGGCACGGCCGCGCTTTCCTGCAACTGCTGCAGCTCCCGAGAACCGCAGCGTTGCCGCCGACATCCCGAAACCCTTTCTCGCGCTTCCCCGCCGCGCTCTCGCCCGCCTCCTCGTGTTGATCTTCCCCGCAACCTCCTGCCGGATGACCCCATTCGGGAAAGAAGGATTGTATTGCCGGTCCTGCCAACAGGCTCGGTACGGCGTCCAGGAGGACAAACGAGAAAGCCCTGCCGATGCCTGCAAGTCCGCCATCGTCCCACCATCCGTGACATAGTCAATTCTGGTGTACGGAGTGATCGGGCGGCGCTCCTGCTGTCGTCTGTGTCACGGTTCACCTTGACCCCACCTCTGAACTCCACACCCTCGATGACCTTGGCCAAGTCGTTGAACCCACGAATCCTGCGCCAGCGCTGCTCTGCACTCATTCCCGTGACCTGCCCGCCAATGGTCCCTCATTCATGACGAGAGTCTGCGGGTCTGGTTTTCATGATCTGCGGTTCCGGTTCGGGCAAGCGCGCCGGGCACGGGCCCTTCGGGGCGTTCGAGCGTCCGGCGCGCCTGGGCCGGTGTCTGGTTCCCGGTGACGAGTGGGGCCTGACGTTGTTGCAGTCATGGCGCCACAGGGCCGGTTTCCGGCGGGCGTCATCGAGAGTATCGAACAGCTCCTCGTTCAGAAGCTCGTCACGCAGGCTGTCATCGAACGGTTCGATGAAGGCATTTTGCCGAGGCTTGCCAGGATCGATGTAATGCCAGTCGACGTCATTGTCGTTCGCCCATTCGAGGATCGCCCGGCAGGTGAACGAGCAATGCCCGAAAGTTGGTGATGGGTTGATTGGGTGGCATATCATGGCGGTGTTCACACGCCGCGATTCTCGAAGAGAAAAGGATATGCCACATGAAAGACGATACGATTTTGCAGTTCACTGATCCAGCGGGAATTTCCCCCGATCCGCTGACGGAGATCCTGCGCAAGGGGGCGCGGGATCTGTTGGCGCAGGCGG
>JALSJQ010000006.1 GCA_026989275.1 Albidovulum sp. | reverse complement strand
GGCCGGAGCGGTCCTTGGCGGGATAGCCCCAGGGGTTCAGGGTGTGGCAGACGAAGGCGCGGTACGGCTCGGCGTCGGTCTCGCGGATCTCGGCCAGGGTGATGACCTCGTCCACGATGCCGGGCAGCTCCAGGCCGGTCTTGGAACCCTCGATCTGCAACTGGAAGACGCGGCGATTGAAGTCGTCGAGCTTCTCGTCGAGGATCCCGACGAACCAGACGTTCTTGCCGCGGGTGTGCTGCAGATGGGTGAGCCAGGCAATCATTTCCTGACCGAGCAGACCGTAGGCGCCGCGCATGTCGGGCTTGCCGGTGCGCTCGGAGACCGCCTGCGGCTGTCCCTTGCACCACTGCAGGCACAGCCGGCCGGCGACGGTGATGGAGTCGACGAACACCGTCTCGTACTTGTCCATCACCGACGGGTCGCCGTACTTCTCGCAGACGGCGTCGAAATGGGCCTGGCTGTAGGCCTGATCACTGCGCAGCGCCGGGTCCGGCCCGCCAATGAACACGGCCAGGTCCCGGCATTCGGGCCAGGTGCGCGGGCGGATGGCGTCGCCCGCCCAGCCCTCCACGGCCAGATCGCCGGCCTCCAGGTCGAAGAACAGCGTGCGCTCGGGATCCAGGGTCCAGAGCTGGGAGGTCTTGCCGATGCCGCTTCGGCCCACCAGCACCCCCTTGACGCCCCGCCGCTCATTGATGCGCTGGTCGGCGGAGATGATGGGCAGGCTCATGACCGGGCCTCCTCGTCGGAGAAGATCTCGTCGATGCGCTGCGCGCCGAGGCCGCGGCGTTTGCGGGCCTGTTCCACCAGCTCGCGGAGCGCGTGCATGCGCCGGCTGACAGGACGGAGGCCTTCTTCCATCTCGAGGATGGCGAACGCTACCTGATCGAGCGTGGCTTCCTCGAGCGCTACCTCCGTGCCGTCCACGTGGATCAACGAGGGGAGTTCATCCAGAAACAGGTTCTGCTTGCGCAGACGGTCGAGCAAAGTGCGTTTCTTGAACATGGCGGTTACTCCTGCATCAAAGCGAGACGGAAACCGGGCTTGCCGGTCTTGAGGGTGCGGGCGGGTGCGAAAGCCTGCCGGATGGGCTCGGGCCAGGCGTTGAAGCGGCTCTCGGGGACGCGATAGGTGATCTCGACGTACTCGGTGGGGTCGTCGCCGCTGGCCTCGATGCGGCGCACGATCTCGGCGAGCCGCTTCTGGTCCCAAGAGACCCGTTTGGGCAGGTCCGCGGTCACGCGCACCGGGCCATCGTCGAAATGCACCACGCCGGTGTCCTTGCCGGCTGCCAGGCGAGCCGCCTGCGCCCGGTCGGCGTACTTCAGCTCCAGGGCGCGGTCGATGTGCTCGACAAGCGCGCGGGCCGAGGCCAGCAGGTCGGCGGCGTCGTTCTTGATGCGGAACAGGGTTTCGGCGGGCTGCCTCGCGAGATCGCCGGGCGGCGTGGCCAGCACCTGGTTGGAGATAAAGGTGGCGGTCATGCGGCACCTCCCGCGCTTGCGCGCTCCGAGGTGCTCTTGCGCAGACAGTCGGCCTCGTAGGACTCGATGTCCTCCACGCGGTAGAGCACGCGCCCGTGCAGTTTGAGGAAGATCGGGCCGATGCCCTCGCTGCGCCAGCGTTCCAGCGTGGCTTCGCTGACGCCCCAGCGTTCGGCCAGTTGGCGTTGGTTCAGATGTTTCACACTCACGATTCGCTCCTATGGGTTGTTGCGGGAACGTGAGGTGATTCTGGGAAGGAGGATGTACGGGCGTCGCCGGCTCGGATGTACGGAGAAATGTACGGAGTACCTCCCGACCTTGTTCAGGCAACAAAAAAGCCACGCGATGGCGGCTTGGTGGGGTGGGGGAGTCGAGTCAGGGAATGTTGAAGCCGTATTTCCCGCGTTCGGGGTTGGCGATGTAGGTGCGCCACTGCGGGTTGCCGGCGAACAGGTTCTGTATGCGACGGCTTCGAGCGTGAGGCTTCTCTGGATAGGTCGCGTTTAGGATTTCTGCTGCATCGAGAAGATCCCGGCCTTTCTGCCACTGTACATACATGAACTCTATGGCTCGAGCCTGGCGCTCACCCCTGATCTGCCACGGCTCAGGGATTCCTCGAATGGTGAGAGTCTGGGTATGGCTGTCGTAATGGACTGGCGGCGACGGCTCGGTCGTTATGCCCGCAGGTGCGGTAAGGACGCGTTCGAGCATGTGGGTATCGATATCCGTCTCCTCGCTGACGGGAATCAGGGCATCGGGCAGTGAGGCAAAGCGATACGCCCTGGGCGGCGTGACGATGTCAGGGGGCGGGTTGCCACAGCTCAGAATCAGGCCGTCTTCTGGCAGGGTGCGATCGTTGAAAAAGCGAAGAAGATCGGGCAACCGGCCGTCCACATCACGGGCCAGCCAGATCCCGGTGCGTACCTGTCCCAGCCTTGCGAACCCGAGATGCCAAAGCGCGCCATCGAGGCGTGCCCTGTTGAGGTACCGGCGATCGGCCTGGGAGATATCCAGCAGATCGGCGACGAGGGTCAGCAAGGGCTGGGGGTTGACGATATAGACCCCAACTTCCCGGTCATGGAGTGGTATATGCCTGAAGGTGTCGGGACAGCGGTAGCCGATGGTCCCATCATGGTCATATTCGATTTCGACCGGTACCGGCTCCCGATCGGCATCTACGACATAGAAGCCGGCATCGCCGGCGCGTTCGAGCCAGGGTTCGAGCAGGGGGTTGCACGGCACTTCACCCCGGAACAGTTCCCAACCGGGGATGCCCTGGAGGCGAATGTTCTCGGCGCCCGCGATGGATTGCTGCGCCCGGTCGAACAGCGCAAGCAGTTCAAGCAGCAGAGGCGTCGGGATGGGGACTCTCGACACTGCCGATCTCCTTGACCAGCCCCCATTTAACCAGCAGCCGGTCGCACAGGGCCCGATCCTTCTCGCGCTTTGCCTTGATGTTGCACTTGTTGTCGCCACGCAGCACGATCGATACCGTGCGCGCCCGCCCTCGGCCTTCCTTGCGCAGGCGCACGGCGATCTTGGCGTAGGTGAGCGGCCTGCGGCGGTAGTCAAAATCCGGCCCGACCAGAGAACGACCAGCGGTAAAGATGTCGTCTGGATCATTGGACCACATCTTCACCAGGAGGCTTCGAGTGCCTACGCTGTAACCCAGTTCCGTGACCTTGACCCAGGCGACAGGCTCGTCACTGATATCGAACTCCCTGGGCTCAGCCAGGCTCTGGTAGTCGTATTGCTTGATGGGCACCTTCTCGCCGGTAATCGGCGACTGCAGCAAGGTGTCCGCCACCAATCTTGCCAGATCTTCTCGGCCCTTTTTACCGCGAGAGAGTACCTCCAGGTTTCCGTTGTCCGGTTCGTAGGTGACGAAGGAAGACTCCGCACGGATGATTTCCTGCGGGACCACATTGCTGTCCTCCACGCGCTCCACGGACTCAGGTGGGCGGTTGTAGTGGATGCTGATCTGATGTAGGGCGACGTCGTCACCGTCCTCGGCATTGGGCCGTAGCCGGCGGAATACCTGTACAGCGATGTCTTTTACGTCGCAATTGAAATGCGCAGCCAGCTTCTCATGGAAGTCGTCAATGGAGGTCTTGTCATCCAAGACGGTGAGATCTTTCGGTGCCATGAAGCCGTCGTAATAGATTTGGCTTTGGTGCAGATAGTCCGCCTGCCGCCAGTCCAGCGCACGCTGGAAAAGTTCCTGCTCGTTACGGTAGAGCCACAGGCTTCGTTCGTATTGGTTGGACAGCTTGTCGAAGGTTTCGCGGCCGTTGTCATCGAAGATTTCATCCTGAACGCCATCCATGGCATCTTGACCTGGCGCATCACAGAGAAGCACGATCTTCTCTGCGATCTCCTCCATCTTCTGGCGGCTGGGGATTGGCAGGGTGTTGATGGCCTGTGCCATCTCGGCACGTTGTTTCCGCTTGCCATCCTTTTCCTGAAGTTCAGGCAGCGTGGCATTGAATTCCTCGATCATGAAGGCCCGAAAGACCTTCGGCGGGAGGTGGCCTAGCAGTTTGGCGAGATTCTGGGCGTCTTTCATGCATGTCTCCTTGAAGGACCGCTTTCAGGGGACGGTGGTGGTTAATCGTTTCCTCTCATGCGCTTGAGCCGTTTGCGGATTTCCGAAGCCGGCAGGTGTGTTCGCGGGTCCTCCAGCATGCCGGCCAGAGCTTCCGCCAGTGTTTCAGCCGGGACGATCCCCTTGGCTTCGAGCTGATCAATGACCCAGAACACGCCCAGAACCTCGATGGATTCCTCCTCGGCCATCCTGCGCATGCGCTTGTCGCTGCTCAGTAGCGGCCAGTCGTTGAGCGCCGAGAGAGCGATAGCAAAACAGTCGTGAAGGGTCAGCTGCGGGCGTCGCGCCTGGTATCCAACCGCCCGGGTCACGCCATCGGAGTCCAGGTGCTCAATCCGCAGGCCGAGGTCCACGAGGTCTTCCCTGGTCAGGCCATGCAGGTCGAGCAGCTCGTCCTCATAGAGGATGTCCGGGACCGCAAATTCGCAAGGCAGCTCGAAGATGGCTTCGAGGAGGGACCACTTCGAAAGCTCGATCAGGACAGAAGCATCGCTCACCAACACCCGCACAAACGGCTACTCCCCGGGTCCATCCATGGCGCGGGCGATCTCCGCCGTACTTTGTCCAAGCAGTTCCGCAGCCTTGGGCAAGGAGATGATGTCCTCGGCCAGGGCGCGGAACACCAGCCGCTCGAAGCGGCGGGGCTGCTCGTTGTCGGGCAACGGCATCGGTTCGGACTTGCGCCAACTCCGGCCGATGCCACGAAAGATGCGGGTAAGGGTTGCCTCGGTAATGACTTCGAGATCCTTGAGCCGCACCATCAGTGCCGCGGCGCTGACGCCGAACATGTGCTTGATCTGGATGATCTCGGTGTAGCCAAAGTTGTGACGCCGCTGACCCACCTCGAATAGCAGATCCTCGCGGGGCATCAGGAAGGCGCTGGCGAAGCGGTGGCAGACCTTTTCCTCGTCCAGATCTCCGTTTTCCAAGTGCACGACCATATGTCCCAGCTCGTGGGCCAGGGTGAAGCGCTGCCGCTCCACCGATTTGGCGTTTGAGCTGATGATGACCGGCACATCCTCGTCGTCTGGGCGTGCGACCCGACAGGTCAGTCCGTCCACGGCCAGGGGAAAGTTCAGCTTGAGGACCTTGATGCCGCGCTCCTCGAGCAGCTCGGTCATGTTGGGGATGGGATCCCCACCGAGGTTCCAGTCCCGGCGCAACTGCTCGGCTGCCGCCTCGGCATCCTCCAGGCTCTGGATCCGGTAGGGCGCACCCTCGGGCCGGTCCCACTCGTGGCTTGCCACGCCAAGCAGTTCCTCGATCTGCAGGTAACGATCCAGATGATCGAGCACCGCGGCTTCTACCCGAGCGCGGTCCTTGGCGGAGGTTCTGGCGGTCTTGCGAAACTCGAGGCCTTCGAGCCGGATGTCCGAGGGGGTGAACAGATAGCTCAGCGGGACTTCCAGCGCCTTGGCAAGCCGGATGGCGACCTCCGAGCCGGGTAGCATCTCGCCGCGCTCGTAGCGGCCGATAGCCTGGGCAGTCACGGCATGGTCGATGGCCTCGGCCAGCCCCCGCAGGGAGAGGCCGGCGCGCTTGCGGGCCAGTTTTAGTCGTTCGCCAAACACGGGATTCTCCATCATGTTTACAGAATAGAAAAATTATTGTCATTTGTAAACATGACGGCAAACTTCCCGGTACTTCAGTGGCGCGCTTGGCGGCTGTCGGCATACCCCTCCATATTCCCCCATGAACCCGCAACGTCCCGCTGGATATTCCACCTTTTCAGACAGACACTTACGGTTGCGAGCGAGTTGGAAGGTCAGGAGCGGTTACCGATGGACAGCATCAAACAGGTTCCCCCAGAGCGCATGAGCCCGGAGCAGCGCCAGGCTGAGATTGCGGGGCTGTTAGCGGCGGGGCTGGCCCGGTTGCGGGAGGCCAACGCCGGGACTGGAAAGGGCGAGTTGGGACTTGGCTTCGGGGGCGACGAGAGCGTTCATGTGACTCCCTCAAACGAACCCGGAGAGGAGTCCGCATGAGCAAAGCCGACAAGATCCCGCCCACGCCGCCCTCAGTGGTAGCGCAGATCGCCCAGCTGCCCGACCTGCCGATCGACGAGGTCCGGGCGCTGTGGCGACGCCTGTTCCATTTCGAGGCCCCCACCCACAATCGACGGTTTCTGGAACGGCGCATCGCCTACAAGCTGCAGGAGATCGTCTTCCGCAAGGAGAACCGGAACCTCCTGCAGAACAACCAGAAGCGCATCCAGACGCTCATCCGCAACGGCAAGCTGCTCAAGTGCAGTCGGGACTACTGTCCGGTGCCGGGCACGGTGCTGATCCGCGAGTACAAGGGCGTGGAGCACCGGGTCACGGTCACCCACGACGGGCAGTTCGAATACCAGGGCTGCGTCTACCGGAGCCTGTCGCGCATCGCCCGGGAGATCACCGGAGCCCAGTGGTCCGGCCCGGTCTTTTTCGGTCTGCGCAAACCGGGCAGCCGACGCAAGGCGGAGGATGAGCGATGAGTGAGGCCATTCAACGCCGCCTGCGCTGCGCCGTCTATACCCGCGTCTCCACGGACGAAGGGCTGGATCAGGAATACAACTCCATCGACGCCCAGCGTGACGCCGGCCACGCCTATATCGCCAGCCAGCGCGCCGAGGGATGGATCCCGGTGGCCGACGACTACGACGACCCGGCCTATTCCGGCGGCAACATGGACCGGCCGGCGCTCAAGCGCCTGCTGGCCGACATCGAGGCGGGCCGCATCGACATCGTGGTGGTCTACAAGATCGACCGGCTTACCCGAAGCCTGACCGACTTCTCGAAGATGATCGAGCTGTTCGAGCGCCACGGGGTGTCATTCGTCTCGGTGACCCAGCAGTTCAACACCACCAACTCCATGGGGCGGTTGATGCTGAACATTCTGCTCTCGTTCGCCCAGTTCGAGCGGGAGGTGACGGGGGAGCGGATCCGCGACAAGATCGCCGCCAGCAAGAAGAAGGGCCTGTGGATGGGCGGCATTCCGCCGCTGGGCTACGATGTCAAGGACCGGCGCCTGGTGGTCAACGAGCGCGAGGCTAAGACCGTCCGGCACATCTTCCGTCGCTTCGTCCAGCTGGGTTCCACGACCCTGCTGGTAAAGGAACTGCGGCTCGATGGCGTCACCTCCAAGTCATGGGTGACCCAGAGTGGCCGGGTGCGGAAGGGAAAACCCATCGACAAGAGCCTGATCTACAAGATGCTCAACAACCGCATCTACCTGGGCGAGATCAAACACAAGGAGCAGTGGTACAAAGGCGAGCACCCGCCCATCATCGACAAAGCGCTCTGGGATGAGGCCCAGGCCATCCTCGAAACCAACTGGCGCAAGCGGGCCAATGCCATCCGCGGTAAGGTGCCGTTCCTGCTCAAGGGGCTGGTGTTCGGCAATGATGGGCGGGCCATGTCGCCTTACCACACCAAGAACCGCTATGGCAGGCGCTACCGCTACTACCAGCCCCAACGCGACGCCAAGGAGCACGCCGGGGCGTCGGGCCTGCCCCGGCTGCCGGCGGCGGATCTGGAATCGGCGGTAATAGAGCAGATCCGCGCTATTCTGCGGGCTCCGCAGATGGTGGAGGAGGCCGCGAGGCGGGCGGTGCGTCTCGATCCCACGCTGGACGAGGCGCAGGTCACCGTAGCCATGACGCGGATGGACGAGATCTGGGAACAGCTGTTCCCCGATGAACAGGCGCGGATCGTCAAATTGCTGGTCGAGAAGGTGATCGTCTCGCCCAATGACATCGAGGTACGACTGCGGCCAAACGGTATCGAGCGACTGGCGCTGGAATTCCGGCGCAGTGCCGAGGAGGTGCCGGCATGAGTGACGCCAAGAAGCCAGCCAGGAAACGCGCCTCGCCCAGCGCTGGTCGGCGGGTGGAAAAGGCAGGTGAGGCACAGCTCATTAAGGACAGCGCCGGCCGGCTCGCCATCACCGTTCCGATCCGGATCAAACAGCGGGGCCGGCGCAAGCTGGTGACGCTGCCCAGTGGCGAGAGGGTAGCCCCAAAACGCCCCTGGGACGATGCGCCCACCCCCATGCAGTTGGCGTTGGCTCGTGGGCACCGCTGGCTGGCCATGCTGGAATCCGGCGAGGCTGGCTCACTCCGGGAGATCGCCGACAAGGAAGGCGTCGATAACAGCTATGTGAGCCGCATGATCAACCTGACCTGCCTAGCGCCAGACATCGTGGCTGCCATACTCGACGACACGCTGCCCGATCATGTGACTATATTTGATTTGGCGGTGAATCCGCCGAGGTTGTGGGAGGCGCAGCGGAGATTGCTTGAAATAATCAGATGACTCGTTTCGACTCCCAGTAGTCGCTCATGTCAGCCTACTGTCGAGTACCTGAACTTCCCTCTGATCCGAACTGGTTGGGCTCTTCGACGACCTCTGTGGCATCTGATGACTGATTTGATGCTCCACTAGGATGGGGATGACCAGGGGCCATTTATTTGGATTCAGGGGAAAAATCAGGACTCCTCGGGTGGCCATGAATGGCCGGATGCGAGATCGGGATGACGCGGTTCACCCGTCGGCCTACCATGCTCCAAGCGCCATTCCTCGATTTGACCGAGAAGCATGGAGGCAGACTTCCGTCGTTTCTCGTCCCCAATCGCCATTCTGAACAGCCGGACGCGCAGTTCGTTTGACGCCCGTGCGTGTTGCGTGAAGACGTTGGGAGTTTGCCCATAGGGGCGTCGCTCGAAGAAAGCGGTTTCGAGTTGGTCCCAAATGCCTCGCGGAACCGGCGATGGCTTAGCGTCATCGATCAGGTTCAGATTTGCTTCGAGAGCTTCGGGCGTTTCGAGCCGGTTCATTACTTTCGAGAGGACATGCCGATTGAGTTCTGGCAGGTCGCGTTCGCACAAATTTCGCAGCCGCGTGGCCACCTCGGGCCTACGGTCGGCCAGCTCCGTGAGTCGTGTGACCAGAACGTCCTCGCGGTGAGGACGGTGTGCCAGCGCGATACCACGAATATCCGGATCGACAAAACCCAGCAGCAGTTCGCGTGCATGCGGCGTGTCGAGTGCAGCGAGAGCATTGATAAAATTGTCCTCGCACTGCTTGAACGTCGTCTCATCGGACGCGAGCTCGTACAGAAGATCGACGGCGGAATCCGATCGGCTCTCACCGAGAGCAGTGACGAGCTCCCGCAGTTCGTGTCCCCACAGCTGCCGTTTGGAAAGCACATCACGCATCTTGGCGATCCCTGCAGCAGGATCATCGACGAAGGGGCAGAGCGCGAGGACGCGACGCAAAAGATACCTGTCTGAATCCTGCATCCATTTCTCTGTCCGCTCGAGTACGGAATCGACCAGAGCGAACACGGTGGCCGTGGGCAAGACGACACCGGCTATCAATAGGCGTTCGGCGGCGTCGAGACAGGTGTATTGGTCCCATTGGCCAGGCGTGGCAATCACGTCGAGCACCGCTGACGCGGAATCGCTGCCGTCAATTGCAGCAAGCGCCTTTGCGAGCTCTTTCAGCCCTACAGCGTGTTTCCCGTCTTGGTTCTGCTCTCGCAATCGCTTGATTTCTGCATTGAGTGCGGCGGCAAAACGTGAGCGCCGCCGGCCGTCGCCGGTCGGTGGAGTGCGACCTTCACGTGTGGCCCACATTAAGTCGTAACGGAATGCCTGACCGAAGGGGTGTTCCGGCTTTGGCAAGAAGTCACGCGCCATTGCAGCAGCCACGTCGGAGAGGTATTCCGGTTCGGCAAGCAGGTCAATGAGTACCTGCTCGGCGCCATCCGGATCAAGGTGCATGACGGCGGCGATGTGCCAGCTAGCGTAGCTTATGCAGCCGCCATTTCCGATAGGTCCATGGTCGCCGGCAGCGCGAGCAGCCCGTCCTCGGCGTACCCTCTCGATATCAGCATGGATAAGCCTCACCAGGTCAGCCATATCTTCGGGTTTTCCGACTTGCGCGATCGACGAGGCCAGGTTGGCTTTATCTTCGCCGTTGAAGTCGTCTTGGCGCAGGATGATGTCGACGCTACTTTTTAGGTAGATCCGAAGGCGTGCCTTCAGTTTATCGTCCGTGATGCGCAGGGGTTCCACGTCCGATCTGGCAACTCTGCTCAAAAGGCCGATTGCGACTTTGATGTCGAGCGGATCGCCGCTAGTAACGGACGAGAGAAGGCCAGCCACAGCAATATCGTCGGGAAGGTGATGGAACATAACTTCCAGTTGGCGCATCACCTGCCACTCAAGTTCGTGCCGCACGCCAGGCTCCGCATCCACCCGGCACCGCAGCTCGCGCAGCCTTGCAAACACGCGCGCCGCAAGGTTGGCGTCTGCACGCGCGGCAATGACGGCAATCATGCCGCCGAAGTGCCTGTTTTTGAGGTCTTCGGTCTCGAGGCGTTGCAGGGATTTCTCGACGAGATCGTCGGGAATGTCTGTGGCAAACGGCAACCAATACTCGTGGTCGTAGAGGACGCCTTCGGCAACCTGGGTAGCCACCCATTCGCTCACCCAGGCGGGATCGGTCTTGCGCAAATGCTCGAGCGCCGGCTGGATGTAGTGCGAACCCAGATTGCGCATGTCGCCGGCGGACAGCGCCACCAGTGCATCCTTGATGACGCCGTCCATGCCTGTCTCGCCAAAATCGATCAAATCGAGCGCAGTTCGCAGGCAGGCGGGATGGTCCGTGCTGCTCTCGATGAATTTCCGCATTGCCGCGATGGTCTTGGGCCTGAGGGCTGCGGGCATGCGGTCGGCGTTTTGGCGCGAGACCTCCTCGAATGTCTGCTTATCCATCGACTCGAGGACGCGGGTCAGCGCGTCGTCAGAGCCGGTCCACATGAGGCCAGAGACCGCGGCCTTCTTTACCGCGACGCTCTTGTCCTCGGCAGCGAAGGCGGCGATCTCGCCATCGATACGATGATGTAGCAGTTCGGAGACGAAATCCGCTCGTGCCTCCTCGCTCCAGCCGCGCACATGCTCGCGCCAGTTCGGTCCAAGCGACGAGACCTGGATATCCGGCCAGAGCCGGTATGTGCGGAGCCGTGTTTGTTGGTCTTGTCCCGACAAAAGCGGCACGATGATGTCGCTGAAGTCGTCCGCGCCGGTGGCGAGCATGGCGGCAATGGCATACTGCCGAAAGTGGCCGTCGCGGATCGCGTAAACGGCGCGGATGCGCTCGCCGACGGCCGCGCGAACCTCATTCCAGACGGCCGCACCGCAAAGCCGCGCGAGCTCGCTGGCGAATACGAGGTCGACGGCTAGCGCCATCGTCACCAGCTTCTCGCCGGTGCTGGTGTTTAGTTTGTCGGTTTCGCCCTCGCCGGTCTGCTCGGCAAACGTCTCGGCGATCATACGGAGCGGTTCGGCCCATGCGGGATCGTTCACGTAATCGGCCATGAAGCGGCCGGTTGCGTCGTGGTCATCCTCCTGCAGGTCGAGAAGCCGTGCGCGGACATCGAGCGCAGCGTAGTACTCCTGAATCTGCTGATGCTCGAATTGAAACGCCGTTTGCGGGTAGTCGACGCGCTCAAGAACGTGGTGTGCCGTGAGCGTCGCAAGAACCGCTGGCGCTCCTACCGGCTCAATCTGCCCACAGTCCGTAAGCTTTTGTGCGACGGAAGAAACGACAGCGCGGGCATCAGCCTCGGGCAATGCCACCGCACCGTGGAGGGTCATCTCTGTTGCGAGGGCTTTCAGGTAGTCCGTTTGCCGGCCATGAATCGGTGCTGTTTGCAGCGCGTTTCTGTGTTCTTCGCGTCGTTCCTGCAAACGGAGAACTTGGGCTATGATTCCGATTTTCGTGGTGGGAATTTCGGCGCCGGCTTCAAACAGTGAAGCGACTTCCGAGAGGATGAATGGCGTGCGGGTTAGCTCGTCGAGTGACTGGTCGGCATCAATGCGGGCACTAAGCTCGGCGCCTTTCGCGCCAAGGCGGGCCGCCAGATAAGCGGCCCGCTGCGTGCGCCGCAGGCGCAACAATCGCAGCCGCAAGGCGCCGGGAAGCGGCGGCGTCAAATGGTGGGTGCGCGTTGCGATGATGATGCCTGCGCTCGGAAATTCCCGTTCCAGCTCCCGGAGTGCGTTGTCCGCCTGCACGGAATTCGACTCCGCAATTTCATTCCAACCGTTCAACAAAAACAGGAAAGGTTCTGTTTGCTGCACGCGGGCGAGGTCGGCGGCTGTGAGACCTTCGGCCTGGAATGCGGACATGCCGGCTATGTATTCGAGGATCCCCCGGTGCGAGGACGTCCACGCCGGAAATTCGACGATAAACGGCGTACCGGTGGTGCTCGCGCGTTGCGCGAGCTGTATCAGTGTCGTGGTTTTCCCGCAGCCGGCGGGCCCTTCGAGAACGATGCGGCGGCTCTGTAAGAGCGCTTGATAGATCTGCTCCAGCGACAGCACGTCAGCAGACTCTGCGCCATTCGGGTCAAGCCGCTCTGCTGTGAGCTCAATGAGCGGATGCCCTTTAGTCTTGGCAGCCCACGTTCGCGTGACAGCGTCGGCAGCGCGCCTCGCCCTTTCAATGAGGTCTGCGACCTGCGGTTCGGCATCGATATCGAGGTGAAGGAAGCTGGCACGGAGCGAGGCGTTCTCCGGCATCATCATTTCGACGATGATGTCCTCGCGCGAGATGATGTGAAGTTCGAGACAATGATCTTTCTGAATTGCCTTTTTCCATTCCTTTTGTTTGAGGTTGCCCACTTTGCCAGACGTCACGAAGAGGAGAGCCTTCAGGTCAGAAAAGTTCTTCTTGGCTTTCGCCGCGTCGCCAGAAATCTTCTCCAACGTTGGAGTGATCGATGCAGAAAGCCCCTTTCCGATTTTCTCCGGAGTCAGGGTTGCGGGCGCGTAGGCATCGAGGCCAAGATCGTTCTTGCGCTCACAGGCGATCAGTTCGGGCCAGCGCTTCTTGCCGAGTACTACCGCCAGCCCCTGAAAACGCATCCCCTCCTCTTGGGAGGCGAGCTCATCGAGTGCCCTTTCGATGTCGGTTCTCAGGATGGTCATTCGGTGCGGCCTTTGGCAAGCAGTCGTGCAAGGACCGAGTCGGCAGTGCTCCGGTTGCTCACATCAGGCTCTCCAGATAGGGTCGCATGACGTTGGCCACACGGCACAGCTTGGCGAAATGCCATAGGTCTTCCAATCCGGTGCGTCTTTCGCTCCAGGCTTCCCGCAGCGCTTCCAGTGCGATATCCCGACCAATCTTGTTACGGTACTTGAAGCAGTCAGCCACCGTTCTCGCGACGCCGGTGATGCGTACCGGAACACTGTCGATCAGGTGTTCGTCGACGCCTTCCGTCAGCAGGGGATCGGAGAAACGGACGATGCGCAGTGGTGGATAGTCCATTCGAGGCGCTCGAGCCTTGTTCGGGATGGCGATCCATACCTCGAATGGCGATTGCGTGGTGATGTTGTGAAAACGCAACGCGGAGAGCAGGCAGACGATGGCACGCGGGTGCCTGCGCCCGAATTCAGTCAGTGCGTTATGCTCCGATGCGGGGCGGTTCGGGAGCGAGTAGAGGCCGCGACCAACGCGAGAAAGCCGTCCTTGCCGCACCAGCCGTGTCAGCGCAACACGGGGCAGTTCTAGTGCCGCAAGATCGCGGGGGCGAATGAGCCCATGCGTATGTGCAAGCTCCAGAATGCGTTGGTAGGTGTCGCTCATGCACAGCAGTATGTTTCATTGTGTCGGTATTTGCTAATTATTACCTACAAAAAGAAACACCTGATATGAATCCTGAGCGAAGTGGTATCCCCTCCGGGTAGCAAATCATGCCATCTAACCCTTCGATTCGTCCGCGTCTAACTTGTTGATTACAAATATTATTCGGCTGTGGACTTCCGGACTTCGCCTCATGCTCACCTTCTCGAAAGCAGAGAGGAATGGCCAGATCAGAGAGAAATCCCGGGCTGGAGAGGGTGGATGGCCGGCTCTCGAAGTCCGCAGCTTTCCGCAAGAACCCCCGGGAATACAAAGCCTTCCCCAACGAAAAAGGCCAACCCGGGTGGGCTGGCCTTGCGGGGTTGGTGGAGCCGAGGGGAATCGAACCCCTGACCTCAGCAATGCGAATGCTGCGCTCTCCCATCTGAGCTACGGCCCCGTCGCGGCTCCATCTGTCGCTTGCGGCGCGGCTTGTCAAGAGGGAGAAGGCTGGAAGGGCGCATTTGCCGACCGGAACGGGAAAGGCCTCCGCCCGCGCGGAGGCCCCGGCAGCCGATCGAAGGACAAGTCCTGCCGGCGGCCCCGGCCGCCGCGCGCTCGCGAGGCTCAGCGCCTCTGCGCGCCGTTGCGCACGAAGGCGACGATCCCCGCCGCCGGCATCGCCCCGGCCTGGCGGGCGATCTCGCGCCCGCCGGAGAAGATCAGCATCGAGGGGATGCCGCGGATGTTGAAGCGCATCGAGATGTCGGGATGTTTCTCGGTGTTGAGCTTGGCGAAACGGGCCTTCCCCTTGAGCTCGCGTGCCGCCTTCTCGAATTCGGGCGCCATCATCCGGCATGGGCCGCACCAGGAGGCCCAGAAATCGACCACCAGCGGCAGCGAATCGTTCTTCGCCGCCTTGTCGAGGATCTTCGGGGTGATATCCATCACCCGCCCGTCCGCCAGCGGAGTCTTGCAGTTCGAACACTTCGGCCCGGCCGACAGCTTGTCGGCGGGAAACCCGTTGACCGTGCCGCATCTGAGGCAGGTCAGCTTCATCCTGTCGCTCATTCCGTCTCTCCTTCATCCGCGCCCGCGGCCCCGGCGGCCCCGTTTCCGGCGCGACATATTCGACTTCACGAATATGGGAGCGGTCGCGGGCGGTTCAAGAGCGCCCGCGGGCAGGACCTGCGACCGGCCTCTCCAAGGAAACGGGAAAGACCCCGCACACCCTCAGCCGGCACCCCCGGCATAATCCTCCATCGGCGGGCACACGCAGACGAGGTGCCGGTCGCCCCAGACCTGGTCGATCCGCCCCACCGGCGGCCAGTACTTGTCGGGGCGGGGCGCGGCCGGCGGGAACGCCGCCGTCTCGCGCGAATAGGGCCGGTCCCAGTCGGCCCGCAGCACATCCTCGGCGGTATGGGGCGCATTGCGGAGCGGATTGTCCTCCGGCGACCACTCGCCGCGGGCGATGTGGTCAGCTTCTTCGCGGATGGCCCTCATGGCAAGAACGAAACGGTCGAGCTCCTCCTTCGGTTCCGATTCGGTCGGCTCGATCATCAGCGTGCCGATGACGGGCCAGCTCATGGTCGGCGCATGGAAACCATTGTCGATCAGTCGCTTGGCTATGTCGTCCACGGTCACGCCGGCCAGGTCCCTGAGGGGGCGGGTATCGAGGATGCACTCATGGGCGACGCGGCCGCCGCGGCCCTTGTAGAGCACGTCGTAGCCCGCCTCCTCGAGGGCGGCGGCAAGGTAGTTGGCCGAAAGGATCGCGACCTTCGTCGCCTGCGTCAGTCCCTTGCCGCCCATCAGCCGCACATAGGCCCAGGAGATGGTGAGGATCGAGGCCGAACCGAAGGGCGTGGCCGCCACCGCGCCCTCCTCGCCCGAGCGCGGATCGGCCGGCAGATAGGGCGCGAGATGCGCCTTGACGCCGATCGGCCCCATCCCCGGCCCGCCGCCGCCGTGGGGGATGGCGAAGGTCTTGTGCAGGTTGAGATGGCTGACATCGCCGCCGATCTCGCCGAACTTCACCAGCCCGACCATGGCGTTGAGATTGGCCCCGTCGATATAGACCTGCCCGCCGCAGGCATGGGTGATGTCGCAGATCTCGCGCACCGTCTCCTCGAAGACGCCATGGGTCGAGGGATAGGTGATCATGGCGGCGGCCAGATCGTCCTTCATCGCCTCGGCCTTGGCGCGGAAATCCTCGATGTCGATGTCGCCGCGCCCGGTGGTCTGCACCGGCACCACCTTCATGCCCGCCAGCACCGCCGAAGCCGGGTTGGTGCCATGGGCCGACATCGGAATGAGGCAGACGTTCCGGTGCCCTTCCCCCCGGGCCTCGTGATAGCGGCGGATGGTCATCAGGCCGGAATACTCGCCTTGCGCCCCCGAATTGGGCTGCATCGACATGGCGTCATATCCGGTGATCTCGCACAGCCTTTCGGCCAGATCGTCGACGAGTTCGCGATAGCCCCGCACCTGCTCCGCCGGCACGAAGGGGTGGATGTCGGCGAATTCGGGCCAGGAGAGCGGCATCATCTCGACCGCGGCGTTGAGTTTCATCGTGCAGGAGCCGAGGGGGATCATCGCCCTGTCGAGGGCCAGATCGCGATCGGCCAGCCTGCGCATGTAGCGCATCATGCCGGTCTCGGCCCGGTTCATGTGGAAGACCGGATGGGTGAGGCAGGGCGAGGTGCGCAGGAGCCCTTCGGGCAGGCGGTGCCGGCCGTGCGGCAGGACGGGCGGCGCGCCGGCGCCGAAGGCGGCGAGGACATCGCCCAGAATCCTCTCGTCCGTGCGTTCGTCGAGACTGATGCCGATCCTGTCCGCCCCCACGGGCCGGAGATTGATCCGCCGCTCCCGGGCGGCGGCCAGGATCTCCTGCTGCCGGTCCCCGACGGTGACGGTGATCGTGTCGAAGAAACGGGCGGGCGCGACGGCCCAGCCGGCCTTCTCGAGCCCTTCGGCAAGGGCCACGGTGTGACGGTGGATGCGCTCGGCGATCGCCCGCAGCCCCTCGGGGCCGTGATAGACGGCATAGAAGGAGGCCATCACCGCGAGGAGCGCCTGCGCGGTGCAGACGTTCGAGGTGGCCTTCTCGCGGCGGATGTGCTGCTCGCGGGTCTGCAGGGCGAGCCTGAGGGCCGGCCTGCCGTGAACATCGCGCGAGACGCCGACGATGCGCCCCGGCATCGCCCGCTTGAAGGCCTCGCGCGTCGCCATGTAGGCGGCATGGGGGCCGCCGAAGCCGAGCGGCACGCCGAAGCGCTGGGTCGAGCCGACGGCGATGTCCGCTCCCATCTCCCCGGGCGTCTTCAGAAGAAGCAGCGCCATCGGATCGGCAATGGCGATGCCGACGGCCTTGTGGGCATGCAGGGCGGCGAAGGCATCGGTCAGATCGCGGATCTCGCCATGCGTGCCGGGATACTGGAAAATCGCCCCGAAAACCGCCGCGGGGTCGAGATCGCGCTCCGGGTCGCCAATGGCGAGCTCGATGCCGAGCGGCCGCGCCCGGGTCTTCATCACGGCGATGTTCTGCGGATGGCAGTTCTCGTCGATGAAGAAGACCGATGCCTTCGACTTCGCCACCCGGCGGGCCATGGTCATCGCCTCGGCGGCGGCGGACGCCTCGTCGAGGAGCGAGGCGTTGGCGATCTCGAGCCCGGTGAGATCGGCCACCATCGTCTGGTAGTTGAGAAGGGCCTCGAGCCGCCCCTGGCTGATCTCGGGCTGATAGGGGGTGTAGGCGGTGTACCAGGCCGGGTTCTCGAGGATGTTGCGCAGGATCACCGGCGGGGTGATGGTGCCGTGGAAGCCCTGGCCGATGAGCGAGGTGAAGACCTCGTTACCGACCGCGATCTCGCGGATGCGGGCCAGAACCTCGTGTTCGGCCATGGGCGGAAAGTCGAGCGGCGTTTCGGTGCGGATCGCAGGGGGGATGGTCTCGTCGATCAGCGCATCGAGACTTTCGGCCCCGATCAGGGCGAGCATCTCCTCCATCTCGGCCGGCGACGGGCCGATATGGCGGCGGTTGGCGAAATCGTAGGGGTCGTAATCGCTCGGGATCCGGGACATCGGCAGGCTCTCCATCGAAAGGCAGGGAACGGGCCGGAAATCGTGACGCGGGGGAAAGGCGAACGGCGCGCCAGCCGGCCGGCGCAGGCGGCAGGGCCCCGCGGCCGGCCCCTCGCCGGGCCGCGCGCCGCGGCGGCGCCTCAGCTGCCGGCGATATGGGCCTTGTATTCGGCCTCGTCCATGTACTGGTCGAGATCGGCCGGGTCGGCGGGCTTCATCCTGAAGAACCAGCCCTGGCCGAGAGGGTCCTTGCTCACGAGTTCGGGTTCGTCCTCGAGCAGGGAGTTGACCTCGGTGATTACCCCGTCCATCGGCGCGAGAATGTCGGCCGCGGCCTTGACGCTCTCGATCACCACCACTTCGTCCCCCTTGGTGACGGAGGTGTCCTCCTCGGGGAGCTCGACGAAGACCACGTCGCCGAGCTGTTCGGCGGCGTGCTCGGTAATGCCGACGGTCACGACCTCGCCATTGTATTCGAGCCATTCGTGCTCCGGGGTGTATTTCACGATCAGCATCTCTCGTTCCTTTCCTTCGAATCTTCCTTGTCGGCGGATCTTCCTTGCCGGCCGCTCCGCACAAGAGCGAAGCGCGACGGCGCCCCGCGGGCAGTCAACGCCTGTAGCGATGGGGGACGAAGGGCAGATCGGCCACCGCGACCGGCCGCCATTTCCCCCGCACCTCACCCTCGAGCCGCGTGCCCGCCGCGGCCAGCGCCGCCGGCACGTAGCCCATGGCGACGGGCCGTTCGGCGGTCGGCCCGAAGCCGCCCGAGGTGATGGTGCCGACCGGCGCCCCTTCGGCGCCCTCGGGCCGCAACGGCGTGCCCTGGCGCATCGGCGCGCGTCCTTCGGGCAGGAGTCCGACCCGGCGGCGTGGCGCCCCGGCCTCGAGCTGGGCGAGGATCACCTCGGCACCGGGAAAGCCGCCTGCACGGTCACCACCCCGGCGGCGCGGCTTCTGGATCGCCCATTCGAGCGCGGCTTCCACGGGGGTCGTCGTCTCGTCGATGTCGTTGCCGTAAAGGCAGAGCCCGGCCTCGAGGCGCAGGCTGTCTCGGGCGCCGAGTCCGATCGGCGCCACCTCCTCCATGTCGAGAAGCGCCCGGGCCACGGTCTCGGCGCTTTCCGCGGGCAGCGAGATCTCGAAACCGTCCTCGCCGGTATACCCCGAACGCGACACGAGAGCCGGCACCCCCCCGGCCACATCGAGGGTGAGCGTCCGCACATCCATGAAGCGCATCCCGGCAACCTCCGGGGAAAGACGGGCGAGCGCCGCTTCGGCCGAGGGGCCCTGGAGCGCCAGAAGCGCCCGGCCCCGGAGCGGTTCGATCGTCACCTTCGCCCCGATCGTCCGCGCCAGATGGGCAAGATCGACATCGCACCGGGCGGCATTGACGACCACGAAGGCGTGATCGCCGCGCCGGGCGAACATCAGATCGTCGATGATGCCGCCCTGATCGTTGGTCAGGAAGCCATAGCGCTGGCGCCCGTCCTTCAGCCCCAGCACCGACTGGGGCAGCACCGTCTCGAGCGCGGCGGCCACCTCCTCCCAGCCCCCCCCGGCCGGGGGACGAATCGTCAGCTGCCCCATATGGGAAACATCGAAGAGCCCGGCCTTCGCGCGGGTGTGGCGATGCTCGGCCATGACCCCGGACGGATATTGCACCGGCATCTCCCAGCCGGCGAAGGGCACCATGCGGGCCCCCAGCTCCACGTGAAGATCATGAAGGGGTGTTTTCCTGAGTTCGGCCATCCCTGTCCTCCCTGTCGAGGTCGGTGCGGCCGGTGGGATGACACCGTCGGCACCACATGAGACGCCCGAAGGCGCCACAGCGATGCCCCCTCTGTCCTTTCGCCTGAGATCGTTATCCCTTCGGCGGACCCGTCGGGCGGGCCTCTCTCCAGAGTTATGTGGACAGGCCGGTCCTTCAGCCTGAGAGTTTCCGGGGCGGTTGCTCCTTCGGCACCGGCAAAGCCGGTTCTCCCTGACCTGTCGCGCGAATGTTACCGGTCCGGCCCGGGCGCCGCAAGACGGAATCGTCCGAAGGACGGGTCCGGCACCCTTGCCGGCGCCCCTTGCGGCAGCCGCCCCCCTTCGCCATTCTCGGCCCATGACCTTCACACCACCTTTCCCCGAGCGCGCCCGCCCGGCGCCCGGTCCCGGCCCGGCCCCGGCGCGCAACGCCTTCTTCGGCTACGGCTCGCTGGTCAATCTCGCGACCCACGAACACCGGCCCGCCCGGCCCGCACGGCTTTCGGGCTGGCGGCGCGTCTGGCAAGGAACGCATCTCAGAAGGCCGGCCTTCCTGTCGGTCGCCCCGGCGCCGGGCGACACGATCGACGGGGTTCTGGCCGTGCCCGCCGGGGGCTGGGACGCGCTCGACCGGCGCGAAAGGGCCTATCTGTGGCAGCCGGCCGCGATCACGCCCCTCGACGGCCGCCCCCCCGATGACGGGCCCGCGCCCGCAAGAGCACCGGTGCTCTACCGCATCGACCCGGCCCTTGCGGAGGACGGGAAACACCCGATCCTCCTGAGCTATCTCGATTGCGTGCTCGCGGGCTACCATGCCCTTTTCGGCATCGCGGGGATCGACCGCTTCATCGCCACCACCGACGGTTGGGGCCGCCCCCTGATCGACGATCGTGCACGCCCGATCTACAGCCGTGCCCGAGCGCCGGATCCGGCCCTCGCCCGCCTGATCGACGCGCGGCTCGCGGCGCTCGGCCTGCGCCGCATCCGCCCGTGACCCTTGCCACCGAACCCCGGAAGGGCACCCTTTGCGCTCCCTGTCCCGACACGCCCCGGCAGGCAGCACCCGCAGGACGCACCGCTCTCTCAGCCCGTCTTCCCGGCGGCTCTCTCGGCGCTCGTTCCATCGGCTTCCGCCCCGTCGGCATGCGGGGCCTCCAGTGCCCTCACCCGCCGCATCAGCGGCATCAGCACCGCCATGTCGGGGCCGTGATCGCGCCCCGTGAGCGCCTTTCGCAGCGGCATGAAGAGCGCCTTTCCCTTGCGCCCGGTCTTCTCCTTCACCGCCGCCGTCCACTTCTTCCAGCTTTCCGCATCATAGGGCGGAGGGGGCAGGAGAGCGAGGGCCTCGGCCACGAATTCGCGGTCTTTCTCCTCGACGAGCGGCGCCGCGCCCTCGGAGAGCAGGCGCCACCAGTCGGCCACATCGTCGAAGCGGGTCAGGTTCTCGCGCACCGCCTGCCAGAAGGCGGGAGCGATGTCGGCGGGGATGCCGGCAGCGGCGAGTCTCCCGGCCACGGCATCGTGCGGCAGGGACGCGAGGTGTCGGGCCGTCAGCGGGCCGAGATCGGCCGGGTTGAAGCGGGTCGGCGCGGCGCCGAAATCGGCCAGATCGAAGCCTTCGGCCAGCTCGTCGAGCGAGGAGAAGAGCTCGACCGGCTTCGCCGAGCCGAGGCGGGCGAGAAGCGAGAGGAGCGCCATCGGCTCGACGCCGGCCTCGCGCAGCTCGCGGATCGAGAGCGAGCCCAGCCGCTTGGAGAGCGCTTCGCCCTCGGGCCCCGTCAGGAGCGAGTGATGGGCAAAGCGCGGCGGCTCGCCGCCCAGCGCACGAATGATCTGGATCTGCGTCGCGGTATTGGTGACATGGTCGGCGCCGCGCACCACGTCGGTGATCCCCATCTCCATGTCATCGACCACCGATGCGAGGGTATAGAGCACCTGTCCGTCCCCGCGGATGAGCACCGGGTCGGAGACCGAGGCCGCGTCGATCGACACCGGCCCGAGAATGCCGTCCTGCCACTCGACCCGCTCCCGATCGAGCAGGAAGCGCCAGTGGCCGCGCCGCCCCTCGCGCCGGAGCGCCGCCTTCTCCTCTTCCGTGAGCTTCAGAGCCGCGCGGTCGTAGATCGGCGGGCGCCCCATGTTGAGCAGTTTCCTGCGCTTGAGATCGAGCTCGGCCGGGGTCTCGAAGGCCTCGTAGAGCCGCCCCGCCGCGCGCAGGCGGTCGGCCGCCTCGGCATAGCGGTCGAGACGGCGCGACTGGAATTCCTCGCGGTCCCAGGCGAGGCCGAGCCAGTCGAGATCGGCGCGGATGCTGTCCACATATTCCTGTTTCGAGCGTTCCGGGTCGGTGTCGTCGAAGCGCAGGATGAAACGACCGCCCCCCTTGCGGGCCACGAGCCAGTTGAAAAGCGCGGTGCGCAGATTGCCGACATGCAGATGGCCGGTCGGCGAAGGGGCAAAACGGGTCACGGTCATGGAACTCTCCTCGGGACCGATTCTCTGGGACCGACGCTCCGGGCCGGGGTGATGGCCGCCGGTGCCGGCCGGCCCCCCGCCGCAGCGCGGTGCGGGCCGGCGCGGCGCGACTTTCATGCGGCGTCTCTCTTTCACATCGCCCCGCCCTTGTCCATATTGGCAACGCCGCCTGCGCGCCCGAAACGCCACCGCGAGGAGAGCCGCCGCCATGGCCCAGCCAACCCCTTCCGACTGGTCCGCCCTCGCCGCCCCGAGCGCCGCGGCATTGCACGAGATCGCCGAGCGAACGCTCCACGCGCTGCCCGATCCGGTCCGCGCCCGCTGCGAAGGGCTCGGCATCGTCGTCGAGGACTGGCCCGACGAGGAGGTTCTCGCCGCGCTCGGCATCGAGGATCCGCTGGAGCTGACGGGGCTTTACGAGGGCACCCCCCTCACCGATCGTTCGGTGACCGACCAGCCGACCACTCCCGATCTCGTCCGCCTCTACCGCTTGCCGATCCTGTTCGAATGGGCCGAGCGGGGCGAGGTCACCCTCGGCGAGATCGTTGCCCACGTGCTGATCCACGAGATCGCTCACCATTTCGGCTTCTCCGACGCCGCCATCGCCGCCATCGACCGCTGGTGGGAATGACCGGCGCCCCAAGGGGGCGACACGATGCGGCAGGGTCCGGTACCACGGGTGCCCCCTCGCCCCTGCGCCTCGCCGCGGGCAGAAGATCCGCGGCGGCGCGCGCCCCTCAAGACGGATCGCGCCAGCGATGGACGATCGGATAGCGCCAGTCGAGATTGAAGGAGCGGCGGGTCAGCCTCGTGCCGGGGGCCGCCTGGTGGCGCTTGAACTCGGCATTGTAGAGCATGTTCTCGACCCGCTTCACCATCTCGCGGTCATGGCCGCGGGCGACGAGATCGGCAATGGCGGCATCCTCCTCGACGAGCCCGGCGAGAATGTCGTCGAGCACCTCGTAGGGCGGCAGGCTGTCCTGGTCGGTCTGACCGGGGCGCAGCTCGGCCGAGGGGGCCTTCTCAAGCACCCGTTCGGGGATCACCGCCCCCGCCGGCCCCTTCATCCACGGCCGATGATGGGCGTTGCGCCAGCGGGCGGCGGCATAGACCCGCATCTTGAAGAGATCCTTGAGCGGGTTGTAGATGCCGCACATGTCGCCATAGAGCGTCGCATAGCCGACGGCGATCTCGGACTTGTTGCCGGTGGTCAGCAGCAATTCCCCGAACTTGTTGGAAATCGCCATGAGCAGCAGGCCGCGCAGCCGGGCCTGTATGTTCTCCTCGGTCACGTCCGGCCCGGTGCCGGCGAAGAGTGGCGCCAGCGCCTCCTCGACGGCGGCGAAGGGGCCGGTGATCGGCACCTCGTCGAGCCGGCAGCCGAGACGGGCGGCCACGCTCGCGGCATCCTCGAGCGACGCGCGCGAGGTATAGGGGGAGGGCAGCATCACGCAGCGGACATTTCCGGGGCCGAGCGCGTCGGCGGCGATGGTTGCCACCATCGCGCTGTCGATCCCGCCCGAAAGCCCCAGAAGCGCCCGCGAGAAGCCCGTCTTGCGGAAATACCCTCTCAGGCTTTCGACCATGGCGCGGTAATCCATCTCGATCGGAGCGGGCAGCACCGCCTTCTCGCTCTCGACCGGCCGCCAGCCCGCGGCCCCTTCCTCGAAATCGAGATGGGCGATCCGCTCGTCGAAGGCCGGCAGCTGCGCCGCCAGCCGGCCGCCGAGATCGAGCGCGAAGGAAGCCCCGTCGAACACCTGATCGTCCTCGGCACCGACCATGTTGAGATAGACGAGGGGCAATTCGTTCTCGACCACCCGCGCCACCATGTGCGCGAGGCGCAGATCCTGCTTGCCGCGGTGATAGGGCGAACCGTTGGGAACGATCAGGAGCTGCGCGCCGCTCTCGGCGAGCGTCTCGGCCACGTCCGGATGCCAGGCGTCCTCGCAGATCGGGAAGCCGACCCGCAGCGGCCCGATCGGCACCGGCCCCGAGATCGCGCCCGGGGTGAAGTAGCGGCATTCGTCGAACACTTCCTCGTTGGGCAGGTCGTGCTTGTGCACCACGGTCTCCACCCGGCCGCCTGCGAGGATCCAGTAGCCGTTGTAGAGCCTGCCCTCCTCGGCATGGGGGCCGCCGACGGCAATGGCGGGCCCTTCCCGGGTGGCGGCCGCGAGCGCCTCCATCTCGCGGGCGACATGGGCGACGAAGGCCGGGCGCAGCACGAGATCGCGCGGCTGGTAGCCCGCAAGGAACATCTCTGGCAGGATCAGGAGATCGGTCCCCGCCGCCCGGGCCTCGGCATGGGCGGCGCGGACCCTGTCGGCATTGCCGGCGATGTCGCCCACGGTCGGGTCGAGCTGGGCAAGGGTGATGCGAAAGCGCTGGGTCATCGGCCATCCTCCGGGCATGTCACGCGCGCGGCCCGGGGCACGGCCCGAAGGCCCCGTGCCGATGAAGGGCCGCCGCCCTCGGCCTGCTCATAGCCCGAGCATGGCGCGAAAGGAAAGCTCCTCCATGCCGCAACTTTTCCATGCCGTGACATGCGCACCTCCGCCGCCCGCATGCCGCTCCCGCCGCCTTCTGCCGCCCCGGCCCCGTCGCCGCCTGGCCCGGTGGCCGGATCGCTCCTCAAAGCCTGCCTCGCGGTTGAAAAGGGCGGGCGCTCCGGCCCACGCCGCCCGGCCGACCATCCCGCGGGCGGGTCCCGAACCCGGCCCGCCTGCCGCTCCATCAAGGGCGTTGCCTTGGAGCGGCGGCGCTCTTAGAGTTGCCCGGGGCGGCACGGGACCGCCCGCTCAACGCGCAGGAAAGCCATGCCACGTCTTGCTTCCGTCTCTCTCCTGACCGCGCTTGCCGTGTTCGGACCGGGGCTCGTCCCTTCCCCCGCCCCGCTTCCGGGCGCCGCGCTCGCACAGTCAGCCGGAGAAACCCCGCCCGCCGCCGAGGCCGGGTCCGTCACCGGCCCCACCATCCGCCGCACCTATGCCGACGGCGCCGTGTATGAAGGCGGTTTCAAGGGTGGCAAGCAGCACGGTTTCGGCCGCTACACCCGCCCCGACGGCTTCAGATACGAGGGCCAGTGGCGCGAGGGCCGGATGGAGCCGGAGGGCCGCATCACCTACCCCGACGGCACGATCTATGAAGGAGAGCTCAAGGACGGCAATCCCCACGGCAAGGGCCGCATCACCTACCCCGGCGGCGCCAGCTACGAGGGCGAATGGGTCGAGGGAGCGATCACCGGCAAGGGCGTGGTCCGTTACGGGGACGGATCGGTCTATGAGGGAATGCTCGAGAACGGCCGACACCACGGCCGCGGCAAGCTCACCCTGCCCGACGGCTATGTCTATGAGGGCGACTGGGTGCGGGGCGCCAAGACCGGTCAGGCCAGGATCCGCTATCCCGACGGTTCGATCTACGAGGGCCAGGTGGTGAACGGCAGGCGCGAGGGCACCGGCAGCCTCACCCTGCCCGACGGCACGCATTACGAAGGCGGCTGGAAGAACGGACAGATGCACGGGCGGGGCAAGCTCGTCTTCGCCAACGGCAACGTCTACGAGGGCGATTTCGTCGAGGGGCGGCGCGAAGGCAAGGGAACGCTGCGCTACAAGGACGGGTCGGTCTATGTCGGTGAATTCAGGAACGACAAGCGCCACGGCCAGGGCCGCTTCACCGGCGCCGACGGCTTCACCTATGAAGGCCAGTGGGTCGAGGGCCGGATGGAGGGCGAAGGCCGCATCATCTACCCCGACGGGGCGATCTATGTCGGCCAGGTGAAGGACGGGCTCCCTGAAGGCAAGGGCAAGATCACCTATTCCGACGGCGCCACCTACGACGGCATGTGGCATGCCGGTCTGCCCCACGGCAAGGGCAAGGCGGTCTATGCCAATGGCGTCAGCTATGAGGGCGACTTCGTCGAGGGACGCTCCGAGGGCGTCGGCGTGATGACCGCGCCCGACGGCTACCGTTACGAGGGAGAATGGAAGGCCGGCAAGCGCCACGGCAAGGGCAAGGCCCGCTATCCCGACGGCACGATTTACGAGGGCGAGTTCCGCGCCGGGCAGCGCGAAGGCATCGGCAAGCTGACCACGCCCGACGGCTTCGTCTACGAAGGCGAATGGAAGGCCGGGCGGATCCACGGCCGGGGCAAGGCGATCTACCCCAATGGCGATGTCTATGAAGGCGAATTCCGCGACGGCAAGCGCTGGGGGAAGGGCAGGATGACCTATGCCACCGGCGAGGTGGACGAAGGCGAATGGATCGACGGCCGCCCGGCCGACACCGCCCCCGCGCCGCAGGAATAGACCCGCCCGAACGGCTCTGCCGGCGGCAGCGGCCGGCCCTCTCCCGGCCCGATGGGGCGGTTTCGACGCGTTCCCGAGGGAGTTTCCCCGGCCAGGCGCCGGAAGTGCCCGGTGGGGCATGATGGCATGGCCTGCGCCGCCGCGCGGGCGCATCATCGCCCGTCTCCGCCCGCTTCACGGGCCGGCGCATCCACTGCCCACACCGCAGGCCGCACCGGAGCGTCACGAACAAGAAGAACGGGGAAAGGACTCTCCGGCCTTGCCGCGCTTGTGGCCGGATCCGGTGTTCTGCGATCTCGAGGGAGCGCAGAACCCACGGGCGGTTCCCCAGACCCGCCGCCCACCGCGCCGCCCCGTCCGCCCGGCCGGTGCGCCTGTCTGCGAACGCGTGCCGCCTCGTCGGAGAAGCGAGGACCGGCGCTCCCCGTGCCCGGAACAGTCGCCGCCCGAACGCACCAGCCCCGCCCCGCATCTGCCGCTCCGGTGTTTTCCCGTTGCACTTGCCGCCGGCCGGTGTATATTTCGCGCCATGATCGGCATGAGCGACATCGGCGGCGCGTCACGTGCGGGCAGGAGCGGCGGAGAAGCCGCGCATCGCCTGTGCGCCACCGCACCCTGCACCGGCGCTCTCCGCGCCACGCTCCTTCTTCTTACCAGCCTCTGAGCGGGCCGCCCCGGCGCACCCGCCCAGAGGATCGCGCCTTGCGCCGGAGCGGGATTTCCCCCAGAACCACCACCCGTCAGCACCACCGTTCCGCGCCCGCGGCGCCATCCGCGCCTTGCAGGGCCGATGCAGGAGCCACAAGCATGACCACCAGCACGACTTCCCCCACGGACACTCCCCGCGAGCGGATCTTCATCTTCGACACCACCCTGCGCGACGGGGAGCAATCGCCCGGCGCGACCATGAGCCTCGAGGAGAAGCTCGAGATCGCCCAGCTCCTCGACGAGATGGGGGTGGACATCATCGAGGCCGGTTTCCCCATCGCCTCCGAAGGCGACTTCCAGGCCGTCAACGAGATCGCCAAGCTGGCGAAGGACGCGGTCATCTGCGGCCTCGCACGCTCCGCCTTCAAGGATATCGACCGGGCCGCCGAGGCGCTGCAACCCGCCATCGACCGGGGGCGCGGCCGGATCCATACCTTCATCTCCACCTCGCCCCTCCACATGAAATACAAGCTCCAGATGACGCCCGAGGAGGTGATCGAGGCGATCGACGCCTCGGTGCGCCGGGCGCGCAACCATACCGACGACGTCGAGTGGTCGCCCGAGGACGGCACCCGCACCGAGCCGGACTTCCTCTGCCGCGCGGTCGAAACCGCGATCCGGGCCGGCGCCACCACCATCAACATTCCCGACACGGTGGGCTACGCCGTTCCCGGCGAGAGCGCCCGCATCATCCGCATGCTGAAGGAGCGGGTGCCGGGTATCGAGGACGTCGTCATCTCGACCCATTGCCATGACGATCTCGGCATGGCCGTCGCCAACTCGCTGGCCGCGGTCGAGGCCGGGGCGCGCCAGGTTGAATGCACCATCAACGGCATCGGCGAGCGTGCCGGCAACGCCGCGCTCGAGGAGATCGTGATGGCGCTCAAGGTGCGGGGCGACGCCATGCCCTTCGAGACCGGCATCGACACCACGAAGCTCGTTCAGGCGAGCCGCATCGTCTCCCGCGCCACGGGCTTCCCGGTGCAATACAACAAGGCGATCGTCGGCAAGAACGCCTTCGCCCATGAATCGGGCATCCATCAGGACGGGATGCTCAAGCACGCCGGCACCTACGAGATCATGCGGCCCGAGGATGTCGGGCTCAACCAGTCCAACCTCGTGCTCGGCAAGCATTCGGGGCGTCATGCGCTGCGCGAGAAGCTGCGCGAGCTGGGCTACGAGCTGTCCGACAACCAGCTCAAGGACGTGTTCGTCCGCTTCAAGGCCCTCGCCGACCGCAAGAAGGAAATCTACGACGACGATCTCGTCGCCCTCATGCAGGACAGTTCCGAGGAAGTCGGCAGCGAGCGGATCCGGGTGAAGTTCCTTCGGGTGATCTGCGGCACCGAGGCCCCCCAGTCGGCCGATCTCATCCTCGAGATCGAGGGCGAGGAGCGGCGCACCACCGCCTTCGGCGACGGGCCGGTGGACGCCACCTTCAAGGCCATCTGCGCCCTCGTGCCCCATGACGCCCGGCTGCAGCTCTACCAGGTCCATGCCGTGACCGAGGGCACCGATGCCCAGGCCACCGTCTCGGTGCGGATGGAGGAGAACGGGCGCATCGTCACCGGCCAGGCGTCCGATACCGATACGGTGGTGGCCTCGGCCAAGGCCTATGTCGCCGCCCTCAACAAGCTGATGCTCAAGCGCGAGAAGGGCACCCCCGCCCCGATCGAGGCGACATCCTGACAAGATCCCGGGCAGCCGCCCGGAGAAGGGCGCGAAGAAGACGGCAGGGCCGCACCGTCTTGCCGCATCCCCCGCACCGGGCGCCGCCCGGCGGGTGCGCAAGGTTCCGGCCCTCCGCTTCTCCGGGCGGCTTCCCTTCACGACCGACCCCGTCGGGCCCGCCTCTGCAGGCCCTCCCCGTCGCATGCGGAAACTCCCTCGCGACCTTTCCCGTCATGCGCGGCCACCCGCTTCACTCCCCCGCCCGCCTCGCCCGGTCGCCGTCTCGCCCGGTCGCCTGCCCCGTTGCATGCGGCATGCCCTGCGACAGGATCATGTCATGGCATCATGCCCTGCACTCCCACCGCGCGGCACGCCCTCCTCGACCCGGCCTGCCTGACGGTTCCGGTTTCCGGCAGCCGGAAACGGGCCTGCCCCCTTCGACCCGGCCTCATCCCGTCGCAGACGGCATCTGAAAGACATCCCTTGCCGGCATCGTGATCTCCTCATCCCTCCCTGCGCATGCGGGCTCTCCCGGCGATGGCCGGCCGCGCAGCCACAAGAATCCCTGCACATGCGGGGCCCGCCTCGTCATCCGCGGCCCCCTCCACCCCACCATCTGCCTTTCCGCCTGCTCCGCCGCAGGCGACCGGCTCCCGCTCCCGTTCCCCCCATGGGCACGGGAGCCACGGATGCCCCTGTCCGGCCGCACCGCGTCTCCCGCGCCCATGACGGGGGCGCCTCCGAAGGAGCGGGCAACGAAACGTGGCGAGCCACAATAGCGCGTTTTTGTGCAATAAATTGCCATATATGACGGTATAAAACGCGATATTGCGCGATATATGTGCAAGAATGTTCCTGCCGGCCTCCGGTGGCGGAAAGCTGCCGAACCTTGCGGAAGGCACCCTTTCCCTGTTCCCGCCGAGCCCCTATAAAAGCCGGGACGGCCTGCCGGCTCCGCCCTCCTCGATCCGCACAACCGGCGGAGGGTCGGGCACCGGACGGGCACATGGAAGCGAAACCGCCGCAGGCCGCAACCAATGGTCCGCGACGGATGAAAGGGGCAAGCATGGGTCTGTTCTCGGGCATCTTTTCCGCCGACATGGCGATCGACCTCGGCACGGCGAACACGCTGGTCTATGTGCGCGGCCGCGGCATCGTGCTCAACGAACCGTCGGTCGTCGCCTATCACATCAAGGACGGTCACAAGCAGGTGCTGGCGGTCGGCGAGGACGCCAAGCTGATGCTCGGTCGTACCCCCGGCTCGATCCAGGCGATCCGGCCGATGCGCGAAGGCGTGATCGCCGATTTCGACGTGGCCGAGGAAATGATCAAGCACTTCATCCGCAAGGTGCATCGTCGCACCACCCTCGCCAAGCCGCGGGTGATCGTCTGCGTGCCCCACGGCGCGACCCCGGTCGAGAAGCGGGCGATCCGCCAGTCGGTGCTCTCGGCCGGAGCCCGCAAGGCCGGTCTCATCCCCGAGCCGATCGCCGCGGCCATCGGCGCCGGCATGCCGATCACCGACCCGACGGGCTCGATGGTGGTCGATATCGGCGGCGGCACCACCGAGGTGGCGGTGCTCTCGCTCGGCGACATCGTCTATGCCCGCTCGGTGCGTGTCGGCGGCGACCGGATGGACGAGGCCCTGATCGCCTATCTGCGGCGCCACAAGAACCTGCTCGTGGGCGAGGCCACCGCCGAGCGCATCAAGACCACCATCGGCACCGCCCGCATGCCCGACGACGGACGCGGCCAGAGCATGATGATCCGCGGTCGCGACCTGCTCAACGGCGTACCCAAGGAAACCGAGATCACCCAGGCGCAGGTCGCCGAGGCGCTCTCCGAACCGGTGCAGCAGATCTGCGAAGCGGTAATGAACGCGCTCGAGGCGACGCCGCCCGACCTGGCGGCCGACATCGTCGATCGCGGCGTGATGCTCACGGGCGGCGGCGCCCTTCTCGGCGATCTCGATCTGGCGCTCAGGGAGCAGACGGGCCTCGCCATTTCCATCGCCGAAGAGCCGCTCAACTGCGTCGCACTCGGGACCGGAAAGGCGCTCGAATATGAAAAGCAGCTGCGCCACGCCATCGATTACGACAGCTGATCCGCCCTGCCGGCGTCTCCCCGACCGGCTGCCGGCCACGGGGGGCGCCGCCAGAGGCCGGAGAGGACAGCGCCACACGCCAGCCCTGCGGCCGCATTCCGGGGCCGGGGGCAGGCAAGTGCCGGTCGTGCCCCGATGCCCCATGCGCGCCCTCTCCCTAGCCCGCAGCGTCCCTTCCGGGCATCTCGGGGAGCGGGGTTTCCGGCGATGAGACAGGCGGCAGGCAATGGCGGTTCGCTTCTCGGACGGGCGGCTCTCGGCGCCGTCTTCCTCGTCCTCGTCGCCGTCTTCCTCCTGTGGCGGATCGACAGCCCCCGCGTCGAGCAGCTCCGGATCGCCCTCCTCGAGCGTCTCACGCCGGTCTTCTCGGCCATCGCGACCCCCGTCACCGGTGCTGCCGATTTCCTGCGCAACTTCAGGAGCTATGCCGAGCTCAGGCGCGAGAACCGCGAGCTGCGCGAACAGCTCAGGCAGATGCGCATCTGGCGCGAGAAGGCCCGCGCCGCCGAGGCGCTCTACGCCCAGCTTCTCGCGCTCAACAAGGTGCGGCTCGACCCGCGCCTGACCCATGTCACCGCCCGCGTCACCGCCGACAGCGGTTCGCCCTTCTCGCGCTCGGTGCTGATCAATGTCGGCCGGCGCGACGGCATTCGCGACGGCTGGGCGGCGATGGACGGGCTCGGCCTCGTCGGCCGCATCGCCGGCACGGCGGAGCGCACGGCACGGGTACTTCTCGTCACCGATGCCACCAGCCGCATCCCCGTCACCATCGCCCGCCGCGCCGAGCGGGTGATCCTCGCCGGCGACAATTCCCCCTATCCGCTGCTCGATTTCGTCGAGAACCCCGAAGCCGTGCGGCCGGGAGACCGGGTCGTCACCTCGGGCGACGGGGGGCTGTTCCCTGCCGGTCTGCCGGTCGGCACGGTCGCCCTCGGCACCGACGGGCGGCTGAGGGTGATCCCGTTCGCCGATCTCGGCCGCCTCGAATTTCTCCGCATCCTGCGCTCCCGCCCCCCCGAGAAGGTCGCGAGCGAGATCGATCTCGCCCCAGACACGCTGCCATCCGCGCCTGCCGGGGAAACCGAAAACGAAGATGCGGCGCCCGCCGCACAAGCGGACGCTGCCACGGCCGAGGCGCCTTCGCCGATCCCGCCGGAGGCTCTCGAGGCGCTGCCGCGCCCGCCCCGCCGCCCCGACAGCGAGAGGCCGGAGAGCCCCGATGCCCGCTGATTTCGCGCCCTCCTCCCCGCTGGCCTCCCGCCTCGGAGGGAGCGCTCTCTTCACCGTCTCCCTCCTCGTGATCCTTGCCCTCGAGAGCGCCCCGATCCGGCTTCTTCCCCTGCCCGGCGGCGCCCCCGATACCGGCTTCGCCCTCGCCCTCGCCTGGATGATGCGTCGGCCCGACCAGCTGCCGCCCTGGCTCCTCGGCGCCCTGTTTCTCCTGGCCGACCTCGTGCATGGCGTGCCCCCGGGAGCGGGCGCCGCCCTTGCCCTTGCGGCCTGCGAATTCCTCCGCCCGCGGGCGAAGGCTCTCGCGGCCCTGCCCTTCTGGGGCCGCTGGCTGACGGTCACCGCGCTCGCCCTTGCGCGATATCCGGCCGAGGCGCTCGTTCTGGGCGTCCTGCTGGTTCCCCATCCCCCCCTCGGCACCTATCTTGTGAGCGGCCTTTTCACGACCGCCTTCTGGCCGTCCGTGGCGGGGTTCGTCCATCTTCTCACGGGGCGGCGGTCGCGGCGCCAACGCGGCTGAAGAACGGGCAAGGCGGCAGGGCGGCTTCGAAGCGGGGACGCACAAGGGGGCAAAGGCGCAGCATGGCACGGCTCTTCGGCAACAGGGCCCGCCGCAGGGCGAAGACGCGCGGCAAGGAGGCGCGGAAGACGGGCAATCCCGTCAGCCGGCGGGCGGCGCTTCTTCTCGCCGCGCAAGGAGGGGTGGCGGCCCTCCTGGTCGCACGTCTGCACCAGTTGCAGATCGAGGAGGCGGACCGCTATCGCCTCCTCGCCGACGAGAACCGCATCAACATCCGGCTCCTGCCGCCGCCGCGGGGTCTGATCTTCGATGCCAACGGCATCGAGGTGGCGGGCAACGTGCCGAACTACCGCGCCGTGATCGTGGCCGAGGAGGCACGCGATCTCGACGCCGTTCTCGACCGGCTCGCCCGTCTCGTCCCGATCAGCGCCCGCGAACGGGCCGGCCTCAAGCGCGAGATCCGCCGCTCGGGCGCCTTCGTGCCGATCACGGTGGCGGAGAATCTCGACTGGGACGATGTCGCCCGGATCTCGCTCAACGCCCCGGCCCTGCCGGGCGTGTCGGCCGAGGTCGGGCTGTTGCGGCACTACCCCTTCGGCAGTGATCTCGTGCACGTGGTCGGCTATGTCGGACCCGTGAGCGATTACGATCTCAAGCGGATCGAGGATCCCGATCCGCTGCTGCGGATTCCGCGCTTCCAGATCGGCAAATACGGGCTCGAGCGCGAGATGGACCCGGTGCTGCGAGGCAAGGCCGGCTTCAGCCGCATCGAGGTCAACGCCGCCGGCCGCATCATGCGCGAACTCGAGCGCAAGGAGGGCGAGCCGGGCAAGGACGTGCAGCTGACGATCGATCTCGGCCTGCAGAACTTCGCCGAAGCGCGCATGGCCGGCGAGAGCGCGGCGGCGGTGGTGATCGACACGCGAAACGGCGACATCCGGGCCCTCGCCTCGACCCCGGCCTTCGACCCCAACCTGTTCGTGCGCGGCATTTCCGCCACGCGCTATCGCGCCCTGCTCGAGGATCCCTACCGTCCGCTCACCAACAAGGCGGTGTCAGGCGCCTATCCGCCGGGATCGACCTTCAAGATGATCGTGGCCCTCGCCGCGCTCGAGGCCGGCGAGATCGATGCGGCGGAGCGGATCTTCTGCCCCGGCTTCTACGAGGTCGGAAACCAGCGATTCCACTGCTGGAAGCGCGGCGGACATGGCCGGCTCGATCTCGTCGGCGCCATCGAACAGTCCTGCGACGTGTTCTTCTACGAGATCGCCCGGCGCACGGGCATCGAACGGATTGCCGCCATGGCGCGGCGCTTCGGGTTCGGCGCCGCCTTCGATCTGCCGCTCTCGGCCATCGCCGACGGCCTCGTGCCCGACAAGGGCTGGAAGGAAGCCCGTTACGATCGCCCGTGGCAGGTCGGCGACACGGTCAACGCCGGCATCGGCCAGGGCTACGTTCTGGCGACGCCGGTGCAGCTTGCGCTGATGGCGGCCCGCCTCGCTTCGGGCCGGGCGCTTGCTCCGCGGCTGCTGATGTCCGTCGGCGGCGAGGTGCGGCAGCCGGCCGACGCCCCGCCTCTCGATCTGCCGGCCGACCATCTCGCGCTGGTGCGCAAGGGCATGTTCCGCGTGGTCAACGGCCGCCGGGGCACCGCCCGTCGTGCCCGGACGGTGCGCGAGGCCTATGCCTTCGCCGGCAAGACCGGCACCAGCCAGGTGCGGATCATCACCCGCGAGGAGCGCGCCCGCGGCATCACCCACAATGACGACCTGCCCTGGGAGCGGCGCGACCATGCCCTTTTCGTCGCCTTCGGCCCCTGGCGCAATCCGACCCATGCGGTGGCGGTGGTGGTCGAACATGGCGGCAGCGGCTCGAAGGCGGCCGCTCCCATCGCCCGGGACATCCTGCTCCGGGCCCTTCATGGCGACACACCACCGCCCGACCTCTACCCCGCCGCCATGCGCGAGGAGATCCGCGACCGCCTCGAGGCGATGGCGCCACACCTTCTCGACCTGCCCGCCCTGCGCCGCGCCGCCCGCAAGAAGAGCGCATGAGCCGACGCTACCACCCCCCGACGAGGGCGAGACAGGCACGCCGCTTCAGAAAACGACGCCGCCACCTTCTCCAAGGCCCACCTTTCTCCAAGGCCCACCTTTCCCAAGCCCCGGATGCCGCTGCCCCCGGAGAGGACAGGAGGCGACAGGAACCCGGAACGGGCTCCGGGAAAGGCCGGAATTTCCGGATTTCAGACTCCGGCTTGCGGACGCCGGATCGCAGAGGCGCCCGAGAGCAGAAGCAGAGACAGAGACGGCGGCGGAGAGAAGATGACCGAAGTGCCGTGCCAGCGAATCTGGAGAAAAGGCAGGGCCGACGGGGCCGGGTCGGGAAGGAGCCGGACAGGCGGAGCAGGACCGGAGAAGGAGCGCAGGAAGGCAGGCTGGAGAGGGGGCAACCGAAGGGCAGAGCGGGAGCAAGGTCCGAAGGCCGGAGATGGCAGGCAGGGCAGGGCCGGCCCCCACCGACAGCAGTCGCACCTCGCGACGCGCTGCCGGTCGCCCTGCGCCGCCCGGTCTGCCCATGTCGCTCATCCTGCATCGAGTCCGTCACCCGAACCAGTCATCCTGACACCCGAACCAGTCATCCTGATCGGGTTCAAACGCCGTCGCGCCAGTCGGCTTCCCGCGTGCTGCACCGTCCCCAGCTACCCTGCATCGGCCGCTCTGCCCATGTCGATCATCCCGCACCGGGTTCAGACGTGGCCCCGCCGGCGGGTGCTTCCCCCGACGCGCCGGCGCCCGTCGTCCAGCACCGAGTTCATCGCTCCGGGCCGATCGCTCCGCGCCGAGCTCGTACGCTCCGTGCCGGTTTTTCCGCATCTTCCTCGTCTTGCCGATCACACCTCCTTTCGTTCAACATGCTTGTCGGCCAACATGCTTGCGGAGCGCCGCATCGGCGACGAACCCGCCCTTCGCGAATCGCCTCCCGATACCGACCTCAAGAGCTGAACAAATGGTTGACGCATGAGCCATATCGACTACGCCGTCCGCACGCCGCCCACCGGCTGGCGCAAGATTCTCGCCATCCACTGGCCGATGGTGCTGGCGATCGTGGCGATCTTCGGCATCGGCTTCGTGATGCTCTATTCGGTGGCCGACGGGGCGCTCACCCCCTGGGCGCTGCCGCAGGCCCGGCGGTTCCTCGTCGGCCTTGCGGTGATGTTCGCCGTCGCCCTCACCCCGATCGAGCTGTGGCGCCGGCTCGCATGGTGGAGCTGGGGGGGCACGCTCCTTCTCCTCGTCGTGGTTGCCGTCGCCGGCGACGTCGGCATGGGCGCGCAACGCTGGCTCCAGATCGGCCCCCTGCGCCTCCAGCCCTCGGAGCTGGCCAAGGTCACGCTGGTGATGGCGCTCGCGGCCTATTACGCCTGGTTGCCGCCCGAGAAGGTGTCGCAGCCGCGCTGGCTGGTGATCCCGCTTCTCGCGATCCTTCTGCCCGCGGCGCTGATCGTGCAGCAGCCCGATCTCGGCACCGCCCTCCTTCTGGTGATGGTGGGGCTGGCGGTGATGTGGCTGGCCGGGGTTCACTGGGGCTATTTCCTGACCGGCATCCTCGCCGCCGCCGGCGCCGTGGCCGCGGTCTTCCTCAGCCGCGGCACCTCCTGGCAACTCCTCAAGAACTACCAGTATCGCCGCATCGACGTCTTCCTCGACCCCGATCTCGACCCGCTGGGCGCCGGCTATCACATCACCCAGTCGAAGATCGCCTTCGGCTCCGGCGGGCTCTCGGGCCGCGGGTTGATGCAGGGGACCCAGGTGCAGCTCAACTTCCTGCCCGAAAAGCACACCGACTTCATCTTCACCACCCTTGCCGAAGAGCTCGGCTTCATCGGCTCGATCTCGCTTCTGGGGCTCTACATGCTCGTCATCGCCTTCGCCGCCTGGTCGGCCTTCTCGATGCGAGAGCGCTTTCCGGCGCTCCTCACGCACGGGCTGACCATCAACTTCTTCCTCTATTTCGCGATCAACATGGCGATGGTGATGGGGCTGGCGCCGGTGGTGGGGGTGCCGCTGCCGCTCGTCTCCTATGGCGGTTCGGCGATGCTGGTGCTGATGTTTTCCTTCGGGCTGATCCAGAGCGCGATCGTGCACCGGCCGCGCTGACGGGAAACGGAGCCGACCAGGAGGCCGGGAAACGGGAGGAATGCAGCATGAGCGACACCGCCGAAGCCGGATCCGCACCACCCCCCGGAAAGGGGTCTCACGAGCCGACGCTGCTTTATGCCGGGCCGCCGGACGAATGGCCCCGCTGGCAGAAGGCCCTCGAGAGGGCGTTCGCCGCCCGCGGCCTCGAGGCGCGGCTCGTGCCGCACCCGGCCGCCGCACCCGGCACGACATTCTCTCCCGGAAAGATCGATGTCATCCTCTACGCCCCCACCGGCCCCGTCAGCGATTTCAGCCCCTTTTCCCGTCTCCGGGCCGTGTTCAGCCTCTGGGCCGGGGTCGAGAGGATCGTCACCAACCCGACGCTCGAAGTGCCGCTCACGCGCATGGTGGATACGGGCCTGCGGCAGGGCATGGCCGAATATGTCACCGGCCATGTGCTGCGCTATCACCTCGACATCGACAGCCACATTCTCGGGCAGGACGGCGTCTGGCACCATGAGCGGGTGCCACCGCTGGCACGCGACCGGCAGGTGGCGATCCTCGGCATGGGCGTTCTCGGGCAGGCGGTCGCCGAGATGCTGCGGCCGATCGGCTTTCGCCTCCTCGGCTGGTCGCGCCGCCCGAAGCGGATCGAGGGGGTGGCGATGCATCACGGCCCGGCCGGGCTCGCGGCGGTGCTGGGCGCGGCCGACATCGCCGTCGCCCTGCTGCCGGCCACGCCCGAGACCGACAATCTGCTCGACGCCTCCCGCCTCGCCCTCGCCCGGCCCGGCCTGCGACTCGTCAATGCCGGCCGCGGCAACCTGATCGACGAGGAGGCCCTTCTCGCCGCTCTCGACGAGGGGCGGATCGGCCATGCGACGCTCGACGTGTTCCGCACCGAGCCGCTGCCACCCGATCACCCCTTCTGGCACCATCCCCGCATCACCGTCACGCCCCATGTCGCCGCCGAGACCCGGCCCGAGACCGCCGCCCCCGTGGTGGCCGACAATCTCGCCCGGCTGATCGCCGGCCGACCGCTTCTCCATCTGGTGGATCGCGCGGCGGGTTACTGACCGGAACACTTCCTGCGCGGCACTGGCGCGCCCCGGCAGGACTTCCTCTCCCCCTTCGTCGCCGCACCCGCGCGGTATCGGCCATTTCCCCGGCGGCACCGTGTTCCCCGCCCTCCGCAAGGGGGATCGCCGCCCGCCCCTTGCCGAGGGCGGGGCCGCTTGCTAGGTTCCGCTCAAAGAGCAGGTTCCCATGCAGATCGGCATTCTCCAGACCGGCCACGCTCCCGCGGAAATAGCCCGCGAGAAGGGCGATTATCCCCGCATGTTCGCCCGGCTGCTGGCCGATGGCGGTTTCACCTTCCGCACATGGGATGTCGAGGCCGGGGAGCTGCCGGCCGATGCCCATGAGGCCGACGGCTGGCTCATCACCGGCTCGCGTCACGGCGTCTACGAGGATCATCCCTGGATCGCGCCGCTCGAGGGGTTCATCCGCGAGGCGGTGGCCGCGCATGTGCCGCTGGTCGGCATCTGCTTCGGCCATCAGATCGTCGCCCGCGCTCTTGGCGGAACGGTCGAAAAACATGCCGGCGGCTGGGCCGTGGGACCGCAGGATTACGAGATCCGCGACCCCGAGAGCGGCACGGATCTGTCGCTCAGGCTCAACGCCTGGCATCAGGATCAGGTGACGACCCCCCCTCCCGGCGCCGAGGTGATCGGCCGCTCGGCATTCTGCCCGATCGCCGCCCTGAACGTCGGGGGGCGGGTGCTGACCTTCCAGCCCCATCCCGAATTCGACGCCGACACGATCCGCGCCCTCGCCGCGCATCGCGGCCGCGGCGTGGTGCCGGACGACCGGCTCGATGCCGCCCTCGCCGCCCTCGAGGGGCCGAACGACGCCGACAAGGCCGCCGACATCATCATCCGTTTCTTCCGCCGGCACGCGGAGGGCCGGCGCGCAAGGTAAGCCGCCCATTCCCCCGCCCGGCGCAGCGGGCGGTGCCCTTTCGCGCCCGCTCTCAGCCCGATCGACACAGGACCATTTTCAAGCGAGGCCCTCATGCCCGAAGATCTCAAGCGCAAGAAGTTCGACCAGAGCTGGATCGGGAAACTGCCCGAGGCGGCCCGCAGCTTCGCATCGCGACGGCGGCTCGACGAGGTCGAATGCATCGTTCCCGACATGGCGGGCATCGCCCGCGGCAAGGCCATGCCCGCCAGCAAGTTCGCCCGCACCGGCGCGCTCCACCTGCCGATCTCGATCTTCTACCAGACCATCACCGGCGACTGGGTGCGCAAGGCGGGCGAAGGCTGGCTGACCGAGCCCGACACCACCCTCGTTCCCGATTACGGCACCGCCACCGCCGTTCCCTGGACCGCCGATCACACGCTCCAGATCATCCACGACGTGTTCGACAAGGAAGGGGCGCCGGTGCCGATCGCGCCGCGCAACGTCCTCAAGCGCGTGGTCGAGCTCTACCGCCGGCGGGGCTGGCAACCGATCGTCGCCCCGGAAATGGAATTCTACCTCGTCGCCCCCAATCTCGACCCGGCAAAGCCGGTCGAGCCGCCCATGGGCCGCACCGGCCGCCGGGCCGCCGCGCGGCAGGCCTATTCGATGTCGGCCGTCGATGAATACGGCCCCGTCATCGACGACATCTACGATTTTGCCGAGGAGATGGGTTTCGAGATCGACGCCATCACCCAGGAGGGCGGGGCCGGGCAGGTCGAGATCAACCTCCAGCACGGCGACCCGGTGGCGCTGGCGGACGAGATCTTCTACTTCAAGCGGATCATCCGCGAGGCGGCGCTGCGACACGACATCTATGCCACCTTCATGGCCAAGCCGATGCAGGACGAACCGGGCTCGGCCATGCATATCCATCATTCGGTGATCGACCTGGAAACCGGGCGCAACATCTTCTCGACCGAAGAAGGCGGCGAGTCGGAGGCCTTCTTCCACTTCATCGCCGGTCTGCAGAACCATCTGGCGTCGGTGACGGCGATCCTCGCGCCCTATGTCAATTCCTACCGGCGCTACGTTCCCGACTTCGCCGCGCCGATCAACCTCGAATGGGGCCGCGACAACCGCACCACCGGCATTCGCGTGCCCGTCGCCACCCCCGAGGCGCGGCGGGTGGAGAACCGCCTCGCCGGGATGGACGCCAACCCCTATCTCGCCATCGCCGCCTCGCTGGCCTGCGGCCTGCTCGGACTGATCGAGAAGAAGGCGCCCCGCGAGGAGATGACCGGTGGCAGCTACATCGCCGAGGACATCCCGAAAGGGCTCGGGGAGGCGCTGGAGCTGTTCGAGGAGGCCGGCGCGATACGGGAACTTCTGGGCGAAACCTTCTGCCGGACCTACGAGCGCGTCAAGCGCAACGAGCACTCCGAGTTCCTTCAGGTCATCAGCCCCTGGGAGCGGGAGCATCTCCTGCTCAATGTCTGAGCGGCGACCGGAGCGACGGCTCCGGCCCTGACCGTTCCCCCGTCTTGACCGCTCCACCGCCCCGGCCCATGCTCGGCGCCGGGTGTTCCCGCCGAACCCGAGAGGCCTTCATGTGCGCATCGCTCCTCTTCGCCAATGACCGCCCCGGCCGCTACCCGCCGAGCTGGTATGCCGCCACCGCCGCCCCCCTTCCCGAGAAGCCGCGGCTCGAGGGGGAGCGACGCGCCGATGTCTGCGTGATCGGCGGCGGCTACACCGGGCTCTCGGCCGCACTGCATCTGGCCGAGTCGGGCTACGAGGTCACGCTCCTCGAGGCCCATCGCCTCGGCTGGGGAGCCTCGGGACGCAATGGCGGGCAGGTGGCTTCGGGCCAGCGGGTCGATCCGGTCACGCTCGAGGCGCGATACGGCGCCGGGGTCGCCCGGATCCTGTGGGATCTCGGCGAGGAGGCCAAGGGGCTGGTGCGCCGCCTCGTCACCCGGCACGCTCCCGAAGCCAACTGGCGCGGCGGCATTCTCGACGCCTGCTGGCACGAAGCCGATGTCGCCCATGCCCATGCCATCGCCGAGAAGGTCGAACGCGATTACGGCTACAGGCACATTCAGCCGCTCGACCGGACCGCCTTGCGGCGCATCCTCGACTCACCGGCCTATCAGGGCGGCTTTCTCGACCGCGGCGCCGGCCATATCCACCCCCTGCGCTACGCCTTCGGCCTGGCCCGGGCGGCCGAGGCGGCAGGGGCCGCGATTTTCGAGCGCACCCTGGTTCACCATGTCGAGGGGCACGGCGCCCACGGCCCCCATGCCATCGTCCGCACCGAGCGCGGCCGGGTGATCGCCGAGCATGTGGTGCTGGCGGCCAACGGCTATCTCGGCACCCTCGAGCGCAAGGTCGCGGCCCGGGTGATGCCGATCAACAATTTCATCATCGCCACCGAGCCCCTCGGGCGCCGGGCGCGGCAGATCTTCCGCAAGGATGTCGCCGTGGCCGACAGCCGCTTCGTCATCAACTATTTCCGCCTTTCCGAGGACGGGAGGCTTCTCTTCGGAGGCGGCGAAAGTTACGGCTACCGCTTCCCGAGGGATATCGCCGCCGTCGTCAGGAAGCCGATGCTGGAGGTGTTTCCCGAGCTTGCGGATGTGCGGATCGACTACGCCTGGGGCGGCACGCTGGCCATCACCCGGCCGCGGCTGCCTCTCTTTTCCCGCCCGCGGCCGGGGGTGTGGAACGCTTCGGGCTATTCGGGGCACGGCATCTCGATCGCCACCTTTGCCGGCAAGGCGGTGGCCGAGGCGATTCGCGGCACGAGCGAGCGCTTCGACGCCATGGCCGCGATCCCGGTACCGCCCTTCCCCGGCGGCACGCTCCTGCGCACGCCGCTTCTGGCGCTTGCCATGAGCTGGTTCGCCCTGCGCGACCGTCTCGGCATCTGAGGCAGACGGCAGGGAGCGGCAGAGACGACGAGACGCCCCGCACCGCGCCCTTTTCCGCCCGGGAGACGGCCCCGGCCGGGCCCTTCGCCCGAAGAACGGCTCCGGCGCCGCCCCTTCCCCCGTCGCAGCCGCAAACCACATCCGCGAAAGGTAAGCCTTTCCCCCCTTTCACCCTGCCAGCGGCTGGTCTAGTTTGTCGCAGGTGGCAGGCGGATCTGCCGGCAAGGCCAGCCCGGCACGGCCAGGGAGGAACGAGGATGAACGAGCAGGCGATCGGGGCAACGCTTCCTCTGCGGGAGCTTCGGAACCATGACACGCCCCCCACAGGTGGCCTGCGGCCGCCTTCCCCCACCGATGCCGAACCGATTCCCGAAGAGGCCTGGGCCGAAATCCGGGCCCTGCTCGAGAGCGGCGATCTCTTCCGCTACACCGCCGCCGACGGCGACACCACACCGGCCAGCCGCCTCGAGCGCGACTTCGCCGCCTTCATCGGCAGCCGCTTCGCCCTTTCCGTCAATTCCTGCTCCTCGGCCCTGTTCCTCGCCTTGCGCTGCCTCGATCTGCCGCGGGGCGCCCCGGTGCTGATCCCGGCCTTCACCTTCGCCGCCGTGCCCTCGGCGGTCGTTCATGCCGGTCTCAGGCCGGTGCTGGTCGAGTGCGGCGACGATCTGCGCATGGACATGGCCGATTTCGCCGCGAAACTCGCCGAGGCGGTGGCCGAAGGACCGGCGGCCGTGCTGGTGTCGCACATGCGGGGCCACACCTCGGACATGGACACGATCCTCGAACTGGCCGCTGCGGCCGAGGTGCCGGTGATCGAGGATGCGGCCCATTCCCTCGGCACGCTCTGGCGCGGCCGACGGATCGGCACGCTCGGAAAGATCGGCTGCTTCTCCTTCCAGTCCTACAAGATGGTCAATGGCGGCGAAGGCGGCATGCTCGTCACCGACGATGCCGACATCATCGCCCGGGCCATCATCATGTCGGGCGCCTACGAGCACAACTGGAAGAAGCACCCGGCCGTCTCCGCGGCCTTTACGCGATACCAGAACCGGCTGCCGCTCTACAACATGCGGATGAACAACCTCTCCGCCGCCGTCATCCGCCCGCAGATCGCCCATATCGAGCGGCGAGTGGCGCAGGGACGGCGCAACCATGACCGCATCGCCGGGCGGCTGGCGCGCCACCCCAACATCATCGTGCCGGCCCCGCTTCCCCACGAGGAGCGCGCGCCCGACAGCTTCCAGTTCCTCCTCGAAGGGCTCGACGAGAATGCCATCGGCCGCTTCGTCGCCGAAGCCGGGCGGCGCGGCGTCAAGGTCTCGATCTTCGGCCGCGACATCGACAATGCCCGTGCCTTCTGGAACTGGCATTTCATCGGCGAGATCCCCGACCTGCCATGCACGCGGGCGATGCTGATGCGGGCGGCCGATGTGCGCCTGCCGGTCCATTTCTCGCCCGAGGCGGTGGACGCGACCGCCGCTGCCCTCGAGGAGGCGCTCGCCGCCGCTCTCTGACGACCCCGGCCCTGCCCGTGGGCCGCATCGGCGCGCCCCGGAACAACCGGCGGACAACGTTCCGCCGACATGGCGCAGCGCCTTCCCCGTCCGTTCGGCCGGGGATGGGCCGTGCCCTTCTCCACTCCTCGTCAGTCCTCGACCCGGAAGACCTTGTCGCGCGATCTGGCGCCGGAAACGAGGCGGAGACGCGAAGGCGGCACGCCCAGGGCACGGGCGAGCAGCGCCGTCACCGCCCGGTTGGCCTTGCCGCCCTCGGCCGCAACCGTCACCCGTACCCTGAGATGCCGCGGCTCGGCACCGGGCTCGACCGCCTCATGCCCCGCACGCGGGGTCACCCGCACATGGATCGGCCCGCCATCGGCCAGCTCGGCATGGGCGCCCTTCTCGATCCGTGCCATGAGCCTCCCTTCATCCGGTCGGGCGCTCCCCCGGCTCAATCCTCCTGCAACTCGGGCAGATCGCGGAAGAGGTCGAGCGCCTCCGGGTTCGCCAGCGCATGCACGTTCTTCACCGGCCGGCCGTGGATGACGTTGCGCACCGCCAGCTCGACGATCTTGCCCGACTTGGTGCGCGGAATGTCGGCCACGGCGATGACCCTGGCCGGCACATGGCGCGGCGAGGCGTTCGCGCGAATGGTGCGGCGGATGGTATCGACGATTTCGGGGGTGAGCTCCCTGCCCTCGCGCATCTTCACGAACAGGATCACCCGCTGGTCGCCCTTCCAGTCCTGCCCGACGACGAGGGCCTCGAGAATGTCGTCGATCTTCTCGACCTGGCGATAGATTTCCGCCGTGCCGATGCGGACCCCGCCGGGGTTCAGCGTGGCGTCGGAACGGCCATAGAAGATCATGCCGCCTTCCGGGGTCAGCTCCACCCAGTCGCCATGATGCCAGGCACCGGGGAAGCGCTCGAAATAGGCGGCGCGATACTTCCGGCGGTCGGGGTCGTTCCAGAAGCCGGTCGGCATCGACGGGTGCGGGCCGACACAGACGAGCTCGCCCGGCTCGCCCACGAGTTCGCGGCCGTCTTCGTCGAAGACGCGCACGTCCATGCCGAGCTGCCGCTTCTGGCACTGGCCGCGATAGACCGGGGCCACCGGTGCTCCGCCGACGAAGCAGGAAAGGATGTCGGTGCCGCCGGCGATCGAGGAGAGGCACACGTCGTCGGCCCATTTGTCATAGATGTAGTCGAAGCTTTCCGGCAGGAGCGGCGAACCGGTCGAGAAGATGGTCCTGAGCGCCGGCCATTCGAGCGTCTCCTTCGGCGCGACCCCGGCCTTGGCACAGGCATCGATATACTTGGCCGAGACGCCGAAATGGGTCACTCCCTCCGCCGCCGCCATCTTCGGCAGGCGGTCGGGGGCGGGATGGAACGGATTGCCGTCGTAAAGCACCACCCGCGCCCCCGAAGCAAGGGTGGACATCAGCCAGTTCCACATCATCCAGCCGCAGGTGGTGAAGTAGAACACCGTGTCACCGGGGCGGATGTCGCCCTGCAGGCGGTGCTCCTTGAGATGCTGGAGAATGGATCCTCCCACCGAGTGGACGATGCATTTCGGCAGCCCGGTCGTGCCCGAGGAGAACATGATGAAGAGCGGATCGCGGAAATTCACCCTCTCGAAGGAGATCGGCGCGGGAGAGAAGGGCGCGAGAAAATCGTCGAGAAGCTCCACCTTCTCCCCGCCCGCGGCGATGTCGGGGCGGGCCGCGGCGCCGGCATAGGGCATGATGACGACCTTCCCGACCGAGGGCATGGCCTTCGCCAGCTCGGCCACGGTCGGCAGCGAGGAGAACCATTTGCCGTTGTAGAAATATCCGTCGGCCGCGAACAGCACCTTGGGCTCGATCTGCCCGAAACGGTCCAGCACGCCCTGAACCCCGAAATCGGGCGAGGCCGAGGACCAGACGGCGCCGAGCGAGGTGGCGGCCAGCATGGCGGCGAGGGTTTCCGGCGTGTTGGGAACGAACCCGGCCACCCGGTCGCCCCGGCCGACCCCCGCGGTCTCGAGCCCCTGGCGGATGCGGGAGACGAGGGCGCGCAGCTCCTCGGCATCGAGCGTGCGGCGGCTCCCGTCCTCGCCGTGAAAGATCACCACCGGCCCCTCCTCGGGCAGGCGGGCCATCAGGTTCTCGGCATAATTGGCGCGGCCCTCGGGGAAGAAGCGCGCGTCGATCAGCTCGGCACCCCGGTCAAGCACCACCGGCCCCTTCTCGCCGATCATGCCGGCATGGTCCCACAGCGCGGTCCAGAAATCTTCCATGTTCCCGACCGACCAGCGCCACAGCGCATCATAGTCCCAGGGGGCGGCGGCATCGACCGGAACGCCGATCCCGACCCGGCGCATGAAATCGGCCAGAAGCGTCCGATCCGCCCGCTCCCGGGAGGGGCGCCACAATTCCTCGTGCAGTTCTGCCTGAGCCATCCTTGCCACTCCTTCGGCATTCCCGAATCGCTGCCGGGGACAATCTGCCGCAGGGGTCGGGAAAAGGGAAGGCGGAGAGCGCCGCAGCGCAAGAAAATGTCGCCCCTGCCGCGGCGGCAGCCTGCGCGAGGCGTGGCGACGCCCTCCCGCATGCGAAGGGCCCGGCCGAACGGCCGGGCCCTCAAGGCGCGTCGATGCGCGCGACCGTCAGACCATCATCTCGAGGAGATGGGCGATGTCGGCCACGAGCTTGTCGGCCACGTCCTTCTCCTCGGGCGGGCAGGTCTCGGCCTTTTCCTGCGCTTCCTTGAGAAGCGCCTCGATCTCGGCACGACCGATCTCCTCGCGCGGGAAGGCGCGCTCGGCGATGATCGTCACCCCTTCGGGCGTGATTTCGGCGAATCCCTGGATCACCACGAAGGCCCTGGTGCCGTCCGCCCCCTCCGCCTCGACGATGCCGGGGCGCAGCGAGCTGATGAGGGGCATGTGATCGGGCAGGGCGGTGAAGTCGCCTTCCGCGCCCGGGATCTGCACCGCCTTGGCCGGGAAGGACGCGAGCCGGCGTTCCGGAGCCACCAGATCGAATGCGAAACTGTCGGCCATGATGCCTCCTTATGCCGCTTCGGCGGCCATCTTCTCGGCTTTCGCCACCGCTTCGTCGATATCGCCGACCATGTAGAAGGCGGCCTCGGGCAGGTGGTCGTACTCGCCCTCGACCAGCCCCTTGAAGGAGGCGATGGTCTTCTCGAGCGGCACCTGCACGCCGGGCGCGCCGGTGAAGACGGTGGCCACGTCGAAGGGCTGCGAGAGGAAACGCTGGATCTTCCGCGCCCGTGCAACGATCAGCTTGTCCTCCTCGGAAAGCTCGTCCATGCCGAGGATGGCAATGATGTCCTGCAGCGCCTTGTAGCGCTGGAGGATCGACTGGACCTTCCGGGCGACGTTGTAATGCTCTTCGCCGACGATGGCCGGATCGAGCATCCGCGAGGTCGAATCGAGCGGGTCCACCGCCGGGTAGATGCCGAGCTCGGCGATCTGGCGCGAAAGCACCGTCGTCGCGTCGAGGTGGGCGAAGGCCGTGGCCGGCGCCGGGTCGGTGAGGTCGTCCGCCGGCACGTAGATCGCCTGCACCGAGGTGATCGAGCCGGTCTTGGTGGAGGTGATGCGCTCCTGCAGCTGGCCCATCTCGGTGGCGAGCGTCGGCTGGTAGCCAACCGCCGAAGGGATCCGGCCGAGAAGCGCCGACACTTCCGAACCCGCCTGGGTGAAGCGGAAGATGTTGTCCACGAAGAACAGCACGTCGGTGCCCGAATCGTCGCGGAACTTCTCGGCCAGCGTCAGCCCGGTGAGGGCGACGCGCATCCGGGCGCCCGGCGGCTCGTTCATCTGGCCATAGACCAGCGCCACCTTCGATTCGTCGAGTTTCTCGGGGTTGATGACGCCCGATTCGATCATTTCGTGATAGAGGTCGTTGCCCTCGCGGGTCCGCTCACCCACACCGGCGAAGACCGAGAAGCCCGAATGCACCTTGGCGATGTTGTTGATCAGCTCCATGATGAGCACGGTCTTGCCCACGCCGGCGCCGCCGAAGAGGCCGATCTTGCCGCCCTTGGCGTAGGGGGTGAGCAGGTCGATGACCTTGATGCCCGTCACGAGGATCTCGGACTCGGTGGACTGTTCGACGAAGGGCGGTGCCGGCTGGTGGATCGGCCGGTATTCCGCCGCCTTCACCGGGCCCTTCTCGTCCACCGGCTCGCCGACGACGTTGAGGATCCGGCCGAGCGTGGCATCGCCCACCGGCACCTGGATGGGGCCGCCGGTGTCGGTCACTTCCTGGCCGCGCACGAGGCCCTCGGTGCCGTCCATGGCGATGGTGCGCACGGTGTTCTCGCCCAGATGCTGCGCCACTTCGAGCACGAGGCGCCGGCCGTTGTTCTCGGTTTCCAGCGCATTGAGGATTTCCGGCAGGTGATCCTCGAACTGAACGTCCACGACCGGGCCGATCACCTGCGTGACCCTGCCAACTGCTTTCGCTTCTGCCATTCCCTTGTCTCCGCTTCGTCAGAGCGCCTCGGCGCCCGAAATGATTTCGATGAGTTCCTTGGTGATCGCCGCCTGCCGCGAGCGGTTGTAGAGGATCGTCAGCTTGTCGATCATCTCGCCGGCGTTGCGGGTGGCGCTGTCCATGGCCGACATGCGCGCGCCCTGCTCCGAGGCGGCATTCTCGAGAAGGGCCGAGAAGATCTGGCTGGTCACCGCCTGCGGCAGGAGCCGCGCAAGGATCTCTTCCTCGTCCGGCTCGTATTCGTAGAACCGGGGCGCCTCCGCGGCCGCGCCTTCCTCCTCCTCGACCACCGCCGGGATGATCTGCCGGGCCGTCGGGATCTGGGAGATCACCGACCTGAACCGGTTGAAAAAGAGGGTCGCGACATCGAACTCGCCGGCGTCGAACCGCTCCAGCACCTCGCGGGCGATGGTTTCGGCATTGTCGTAGCCGACATTCTTCAGCCCCGAGAGATCGACATGGCCGACGAAGAGATCGCCGTATTCGCGCTTGAGCTGTTCGCGACCCTTGCGCCCGACGGTGAGAATCTTCACCGTCTTGCCGGCGGCCTTGAGATCCTCGATGCGACTCTTCGCAAGGCGCACGATCGACGAGTTGAAACCGCCGCACAGCCCCCGCTCGGCCGTCATCACCACCAGAAGATGGGTCTGATCCGAGCCCGTGCCCTTGAGCAGTCTGGGCGCGCTCTCGCTGTCGCGGGCGGCCCGGGCGAGATTGCCGAGCACCGCCCCCATGCTCTCGGCATAGGGGCGTGCCGCCTCGGCCGCCTCCTGGGCGCGGCGGAGCTTGGCCGCCGCGACCATCTGCATGGCCTTGGTGATCTTGCGCGTCGACTTGACGCTCTCGATTCTGTTCTTCAGGTCCTTGAGGCTAGGCATCCATCATCCCCTTGCCGGGCCGGTCACGCGAAATCCCTGGCGAACGCGTCGATCGCCGCCCGGATCTTCTCCTCGAGCTCACCTTCCACCTTGCGGTCGTTGTTGGTGATGTCGTCGAGCAGATCCTGATGATGCGCCCGCAGATGCGCCAGAAGGCCGCGCTCGAAGCGGGTGACGTCGCCGACATCGATCGGGTCGAGATAGCCGTGGGTGCCGGCATAGATCACGATCACGATCTCGGCGTTGGTCATCGGCGCGTATTGCGGCTGCTTCATCAGCTCGGTGAGGCGGGCGCCGCGATTGAGCAGCTTCTGGGTCGCCGGGTCGAGATCGGACCCGAACTGGGCGAAGGCCGCCATCTCGCGATACTGGGCCAGCTCGAGCTTGAGCGTGCCGGCGACCGACTTCATCGCCTTGGTCTGGGCCGCCGAACCGACGCGCGACACCGAAAGGCCGGTGTTCACCGCCGGACGGATGCCCTGATAGAACAGCTCGGTCTCGAGGAAGATCTGCCCGTCGGTGATCGAGATCACGTTGGTCGGGATGTAGGCCGACACGTCACCGGCCTGGGTCTCCACGATCGGCAGCGCGGTGAGCGAACCGGCGCCGAAATCCTCGTTGAGCTTGGCCGAACGCTCGAGAAGCCGCGAATGGAGATAGAACACGTCGCCCGGATAGGCCTCGCGCCCCGGCGGACGACGCAGCAGAAGCGACATCTGGCGGTAGGCCACGGCCTGCTTGGAAAGATCGTCGTAGACGATGAGGGCGTGGCGCCCGCCGTCGCGGAAATACTCGGCCATCGCCGTGGCGGCGTAGGGGGCGAGATACTGCAACGGCGCCGGCTCCGAGGCAGTGGCGGCGACGACGATCGAGTATTCCATCGCCCCGTGCTCCTCGAGCTTGCGCACGAGCTGGGCCACGGTCGAACGCTTCTGGCCGACGGCGACATAGACGCAGTAGAGCTTCTTCGATTCGTCGTCACCGGCGGCGTCGTTGTAGCTCTTCTGGTTGAGGATGGTGTCGAGGGCGATCGCGGTCTTGCCGGTCTGGCGGTCGCCGATGATGAGCTCGCGCTGACCGCGGCCGATCGGGATCATCGCGTCCACCGCCTTGAGGCCGGTGAACATCGGCTCGTGCACCGACTTGCGCGGGATGATGCCCGGCGCCTTCACGTCGGCAACGCGGGTCTCGCCGGTCTCGATCGGCCCCTTGCCGTCGATCGGGTTGCCGAGGGCATCGACCACACGGCCGAGAAGCGCTTCGCCCACCGGCACCGACACGATCGAGTTGGTGCGCCGGACGATGTCGCCCTCGGAAATGCCCCGGTCCTCGCCGAAGATCACGATGCCGACATTGTCCACCTCGAGGTTCAGCACCATGCCGGAGACGCCGTTCTCGAAGGTGACCATCTCGCCGGCCTGGACGTTGTCGAGGCCGTAGGCCCGGGCGATGCCGTCCCCGACCGAAAGCACGCGACCGACCTCGGCCACTTCGGCTTCCTGCCCGAAATTCTTGATCTGCTCCTTGAGGATCGCAGAAATCTCTGCCGCCTGGATACCCATCTTATCCGACCTCTTTCATTGCATTCCTGAGTGCCGCGAGCTTCGAGCGGATCGAGCCATCGACCATCTTCGAGCCCACCTTCACGACAAGGCCGCCGATGAGATCCTCATCAACGGCCACATCCAGCTTGACATTCTTGCCCGTCGCCTTGGCGAGGACCTTTTCGAGCTTCTCGCTCTGGGCCTTGGTCAGCGCCTTGGCCGAAACGATCTCGGCGGTGATCTCGCCCTTCGCTTCCGCGAGAAGCCGGCGCACCTCGGCCACGAGGGCGGGCAGCACGAAGAGCCGGCCCTTGGTCGCCATCAGAAGCAGGGTGCGGGTGACGATGTCGCCGAGGCCGAGCTTCGGCGCCAGCGCCTCGATCGCCTTCACGGCCTCGACACGGCTCACCAGCGGCGAGCGGATGAGCGTGCCGAAATCGGCGTTCCCGGCAAGGAGTGCATCGAGCGCGGCCATGTCGGCCTCGAGCCTGTCGAGCGCATCGCTCTCCCGGGCGAGTTCGAAGATCGCCCGCGCATAGCGGGAAGCGATCCTCATGGACAGTGAAGCATTCTCGGACACGAGTACCCTTCCGGTTGTCTGTCCGCCCCGCAGGGCGTTCCCTCGTTCATCACGCGCCGGGCCCGGAGCCTGCCCCGGGCCGCTTCGGACACGTCCGCCTCGCAGGACGCGATCTCCCCCCTCCGAGGCCGGCGCGGTGATAACAAACCGATGAACGGGTGGCAACACTCCGATGCGATATTTGCCGGCTGATTTGTCGCGCCTCTCCACCGGCAGGAGGCACAGGGGAGCGGCCCGCAGCGGATCCCGCCGGTGCAAGGCAGGGATTTCCCGGCTTGACGCGCTCTCCGCCCCATCCTTTAACCGTGCCCGCTCCCGTTCCCCTTGCGCCGGCCGGCCCCGGGGCCGGCAACAGGCAGGAGTGGCCCATGAAGAAATTCCGTTCGGCGCTCATCGGGGTCGATCAGGGTGTGGAGCCCCTGTTCAACGACTTCGAGCATGGCGGCGAGATGTGGACCGGCGAAGGCCCGCGCGAAAGGCGGGTGCGGGTGAAGTTTTCCGAACCCTTCCGCACCCCGCCGGCGGTGATGGTCGCTCTCAGCCTGTGGGATACGGACGCCTCGGTCAATCAGCGGATCGACCTCAAGGCCGAGCGCATCGGCCGCAAGGGCTTCACCATCCGCTTCACCACCTGGGGCGACAGCCGCATCGCCCGGGTGCATGCCGCCTGGATGGCGATCGGCGAACTCGAGGACGAGGAGTTGTGGGACGTGTGACCCGCGGGCGCGCCTCCCTGCGCCGATGACCGGGGGGCGGCTCCACCGGCCGGCCGATCACGGCCCCTCCGTCATCCGCATGGCCCGGCCCGGTGTCGCGGTGCTCCCCGGCGTCATGGCGGTCGATTCGTTCCTGCGGCTCGCGAACGTCCGCCGGGTCACCGGCCGGGGAAGGGGCATGGCCGACGGACCGGCACCCGGCGGAGCGGCGCCCGCCCGGAGCCCGCCGCGCCGTCAGAACATGCCCTCGTAGATCGTCGCCAGCACCTCGTCGTCGAACAGCGAGGAGACCGAATTTCCCGAGGAGATGTTGGCGATCGCCTGGGCGAAGATCGGCGCGGTGGGAATCACCCGGATGTTGCCCGCTGCCCGCACCTCCGCACGCGGCTGGATCGTGTCGGTGACGACGAGGGACTTCATCCGCGAATTCCCGACCCGTTCGATCGCCGGACCCGAGAGCACCCCGTGGGTGATGTAGGCATGCACCTCGCCGGCGCCATGTTCGCACAGCACGTCGGCGGCCTTGGCAAGCGTGCCGGCCGTATCGACGATGTCGTCGACGATGATGCAGGTCGCGCCCTCGACCTCGCCGATCACCGTCATCTCCGCCACCTCGCCCGGCCTGGAGCGCCGCTTGTCCACGATGGCGAGCCGTGCCCCGAGGCGCTTGGCCAGCTCCCGCGCCCGCGCCACCCCGCCGACATCGGGGGAAACGACGACGATCTCCTCCATCGACGGGAAGCGGGAACGGATGTCGAGGGCGAAGATCGGCGCGGCATAGAGATTGTCCACCGGAATGTCGAAGAATCCCTGGATCTGCGCCGCATGCAGGTCCATCGTCAGCACCCGCGCCACGCCGGCCTCGGTGATGAGATTGGCGACGAGCTTGGCCGAGATCGGGGTGCGCGCCTTGGTTCGCCGGTCCTGGCGCGCATAGCCGAAATAGGGGATCACCGCGGTGATGCGGGCCGCCGAGGAGCGGCGCAGCGCATCGGTGATGATGAGCAGCTCCATCAGGTTGTCGTTCGCCGGCCGCGAAGTCGGCTGGATGATGTACATGTCCTCGCCGCGGACGTTGTCGTAGATCTCGACGAAGATCTCGTTGTCGTTGAAGCGTTCGACCCGGGCATCCACGAGCCGGGCGGGCTTGCCGTGGATCATCGGCAGGCGGCGGGCGATGGACTTGGCCAGCGGCCGGTTGGCATTGCCGGCGATCAGCTTGGGCTCGAAGGGGGGCAGGATCATGGCGGCATCCGCTTCTTGTCGTCTCGGGGCCGGGAGGACCGGCCGGGGCTGGGTCGCGGGGCCGTCCGTGCCGGGGGGCGGAATCCCCCCGCGGCGGCCTTCGCCTGCCCATTAGCACCGGCCCCGCCCGTGTTCCAGCGTCTTGCGCCCCGAACCCGGGGGAATCGCGACCGGCCCCGCCCCGTCGCCCCCGCCCGTAACGCCGGATCCGCCCGCGAGAACGCCGGGAGAGCCGAGACATTCCTTCCTCGCTCGCGGGTTTCCCCCGGATTTGCGGGCGCGACGGCCGCCTCAGCCGGCTTCCAGGATGCGGCAGAAGCGATCGACCTCCTCCTCCCGCGTCGCCCAGGAGGTGACGAGACGGGCACCGATCGGCTCGTCATCCCCGCCCTCGTCGAGCGGCGCGTCCACCGGCCACATGTAATACTGCGCCCCGGCCGCCCGCAGCCGGCGGTGCAGCGCCCGCGGCCACTCGGCGAAGACCATGTTGGCCTCGACCGGGTGCCACAGCCGCACATGGGAAAGCGCCCCGAGCCGTGCGGCCAGGGCAGCGGCGGCGGCATTGGCCGCCTCGGCCAGCCGCCGCCACAGATCGTCCTTCATCAGCGCCACGATCTGCGCCGCGAGATAGACATGGCGCGAAACCAGATGGCCGGCGCGCTTGCGCCGCAGATCGAACTCCCAGGCCAGATCGGGATCGAACAGAAGCACCGCCTCGACGCCGGGAACGCCGAGCTTGGTGCCGCCGAAGGATGCGATGGTGACCCCGGCGCGCCAGGTCAGATCGGCGGCCGAGGACCCGGTATGGACGAGCGCGTTGGCGATCCGCGCCCCGTCGAGATGAAGCGGCAGACCGTGCCGGCGGGCGATCCCGCCGATGCGGGCGATCTCCCCGGGCTGGTAGACGGTGCCGGCCTCGGTGGCGTTCGTGAGGGTGACGGGGCCGCGCTGCACGCCGTGAACGCCGCGCTTGCCGGTGACGGCGATGGCGGCGGCGAGGCTTTCGGGGGCGATCCGGCCGTGCTCGCCGTCGATCAGGGTGAGCCTGGCCCCGCAGCTGAAGAATTCGGGCGCGCCGCATTCGTCCTCCTCGACATGGGCGGTGCGGTGGGCGAAGATCGTCTGCCAGGGCGCGGTCAGGGTGGCGAGCGAGAGCGCATTCGCGGCGGTGCCGGTCGCGACCAGCCGCACGGCGGCCTCGGGAGCGGCGAAGAATTCGCGCATCAGCCCCTCGGCCCGGGCGGTGAGCGGATCGTTGCCGTAGGGGGCCGCCGGATGCGGCGCCGCCTCGGTCATGGCCGCGAGCACCTCCGCAGGCACCGGCGCGGCATTGTCGGACATGAAATGCATCTTCCTCTCTCCTTCCGAGATCCTCCCGGCCTGCTCCGAGCGCCGCCCTGCCCGACCCGCGCCACGCCCTCGAAGCGTTCGCGACGCTCAGGACAATTCGCCGATCACGTAATCCTCGAGATCGTCGTCGGTGACGGTGATCTCGCTCACCACCTTGCCCCGCATCGAGATGCCGGCCTCGACCACGCTTTCGAAGGTGCCCGAGAGAAGCGGATGCCACTCCGGCAGGGGACGGCCCTCGAAGAGCAGCCGATAGGCACAGGATGTCGGCATCCACGAGGCGACCTCGGGCAGGTTCCTCGGCGCGAGACGCACGCAGTCGGGCACGAATTCATGGCGCCGGTCGTAAAGGGCGCAGCGGCAGCTTTCGTGATCGAGGAGCTTGCAGGCGACGGAGGTATAGAGCACCTCCCCCGTGTCCTCGTATTCGATCTTGCGCAGGCAGCAGCGGCCGCAGCCGTCGCACAGGGCCTCCCATTCGGCCCCGGTGAGCTCTTCGAGCGGGAACCGTTCCCAGAAACGGGGGCGCAGCCCGGCGGCGGACGGGCCCTCCGACGCACCGCCTTCGGACCGCACCGGGTGCGCCGCGGCCCCGGAACGGATGCCGGCACGCTCCCTCTCGCCATGCGCCGCCCGGCGGTCGGCTCCGGCGGCGCCGTTCGCGGCCGGTATCGCGGCCGCCGCCCCGTGCGCCCGTTCAGCCATCGGCCTGCCCCCCCGACCGGGGCGGCGCCGCCGCCTCGCCCTGCGCCTCGCCGGTCGCGTCGATCTCCCCGAGGATCCGCCGTGCCCTGGCCACATCCTCGTGCATCTGGTCCGTGAGCGCGTCGAGATCGGCGAACTTCTCCTCGGGACGCAACCATTCGACGAGGCCGATCGACAGGCGCCTGCCGTAAAGGTCCCCGTCGAAATCGAGAATGTGGGTCTCGAGCATCGGCACCGCGCTTTCGAACATCGGGCGGATGCCGAGCGAGGCCGCGCCGTGGTAGCGCCCCGCCCGCGGCCCCTCGAGCACATCGACGAGCACGGCATAGACCCCGAAGCGCGGCAGGTGCAGCGCCGGATCGGGGCGCAGATTGGCCGTCGGGAAGCCGAGGGTGCGGCCGCGCTTGTCGCCATGGACCACCTCGCCCTCGATCCGGTGCCAGTGCCCCAGCATCCGCGCCGCATCCCGCGGCCGCCCCTCGGCCAGCGCCGCGCGGATCGCGCTCGAGGACACTTCGCCATCGGCGAAGCGGACGAGCGGCACGGCCCGCGTCGCGAAACCGAGCGCCTCGCCGAGCTCGCGGAGCAGGGCCGCATCGCCGGCCCGGCCGCGGCCGAAGCGGAAATCCTCGCCCACGACCACCCCCTTCACCCCAAGCCCCTCGACCAGAACCTCGCGGACGAAATCCTCGGCCGACATGCCGGCAAGGGCGGCGTCGAACGGCAGCTCGTAGAGCTTCTCGACCCCGAGCCGCGCGAGCCGGTGGGCCCGGGTGGGGCTGTCGGTCAGCCGGAAGGGCGGCGCATCGGGGGCGAAGAACTGCCGCGGATGCGGCTCGAAGGTGACGACGCCCGCCGGCGCGCCCAGCCGCCGTGCCAGCGCCTGCGCCTCGCCGATCACATGGGCATGGCCGCGGTGGATGCCGTCGAAATTGCCGATGGCGACCACCGCCCCCTTCCCGGTTTCGGGCAGCCCGCGATACTCCTTCAAGACGTCCATTGCTCCCCCCGGCTCGCGGCCCGGCAGCCGTGCCCTTCCCGTCTTCCGGCCCCGGCCCGGCGATGTCCGCGCCTCGGCGCGCTCCGCCACGACCGCCGCGGCACCGGCCGCCACGAAACCGATCACCCGAGGCGCCCGAGGCCGGTGCTCAACCCTCGCGCGAGGGGGCCAGCACCACCGCCTCGCCGGTGATCACCGCGGTATCCCCCACCCGGGCGACACATTCAAGGGTGACGCGCCGCCGCTCCCGGTCGATCCGGGTGACGGTGACGCTCGCCACCACCTCGTCCCCCGGCCGGACCGGCGCGCGAAAGCGCAGGTTCTGCCCCAGATAGACCGTGCCGTGTCCCGGCAGCCGCTCTCCCAGAAGCGCCGAGAACAGCGCCGCGGCCAGCATGCCGTGAGCGATACGCCCCTGGAACAGGGTGCCGGCCGCATATGCCTCGTCGAGATGCAGCGGGTTGAAATCCTCGGAAAGCTCGGCGAAGAGCGCGATTTCCCTGTCGCCGATCACCTTCGAGAGCGAGCGGCTCATCCCGACCTCGAGATCCTCGATCGGAATGGTGCCGCATTCGCCCTCCGCACCCGCTTGCCGCCTGCCGTTCATCGCTGCCTCTCTCCTGTCGACACCTCGACCCGCCCCTCCCGATGCCTCGATCGCGGGCGGGGCCGCGTGCAGCCTATTTTCTGCGATGCGGCATTGCAAGCGCGGCTCTCCGCCCCCCGTTTCGCCCCGCGGCCGAGTGGCAGCTGCCGGAAAAGCCGGGTTTTGCGGAGGGAGCCTCTCCGCCTATAGTGGCGCCGAGGAGAGCGTCATGACCCAGGCCGATACCCCCCCTTCCGCCGGCAGCGCGAAAACCGGAACCGCCCTGCCCGCCTCGATCGACGCGATGCAGGCGGCCCTCGGCGCCGTCCGTTACGTCGCCGACCGGCCGCTCGCGACCGTCGCCTTTCTCGCCGTCCGGCTCGGCAAGCCGCTCTTTCTCGAGGGAGAGGCCGGCGTGGGCAAGACCGAGATCGCCCTTGCCCTGGCCGAGACCCTCGACCGGCGGCTCATCCGCCTGCAATGTTTCGAGGGCATCGACGCGGCCTCGGCGCTCTATGAGTGGAACTTTCCGGCGCAGATGATCGCGATTCGCACGGCCGAGGCCACCGGCACGGCGGAAGATGCGGCGGCGCTGCGGCGCAGCCTCTTCAGCGAGGAATATCTCATCCGCCGGCCGCTCCTCGAGGCGATCGCTCCCGAAGACGGCCGCCCTCCCGTCCTCCTCATCGACGAGATCGACCGGGCCGACGAGCCCTTCGAGGCCTTTCTCCTCGAGGCGCTCTCGGCCTTCCAGGTGACGATACCCGAGCTCGGCACCATCCGCGCCGCCCGCCCTCCCCTCGTCATCCTGACATCGAACCGCACCCGCGAGGTGCACGACGCCCTCAAGCGCCGCTGTCTCTATCACTGGGTCGATTACCCTTCGCTCGAGCGCGAACGCGAGATTCTCGAGACGCGCCTGCCGGGGATCGCCCCCCGGCTCTCGCGCGAGATCGTCGCCTTCGTGCAGGCGCTCAGGGCCGAGGATCTCTTCAAGAAGCCGGGCGTGGCCGAGACCATCGACTGGGCCCGCTGTCTTGTCGCCCTCGATGCCGTCGCCATCACCCCCGAGCTCGTGGCCGACACGGCGGGCGCCCTGCTCAAGTATCAGGACGACATCGCCCGCATCCGGGGAGAGACGGTCGAGCGGCTGGTCGACACCGCCCGGGACGCCGCCCGGCACCCCGATCGCCCGCCCCGCGCATTCGAACGGACCGCGACGCCATGAGGGACGCGACGAAGGATACCGCATTGCCCGGCGCCCCGCCCCCGTTCCCCGAGGGCGGGCGGCTGGCCGACAACATCCTCCTCTTCGCCCGGGCGCTTCGGCGGGCGGGGGTGCGGGTCGGCCCCTCGCGCAGCATCGCCGCACTCGAGGCAGTGGCCGCCACCGGCCTGCGTCGCCGTGCGGATGTGCACGCCGCCCTCGCAGCCACCCTCGTCTCCCGGCCCGAGGACCTGCCCCTCTTCGACCGGCTGTTCGCCCTCTTCTGGCGCGATCCGCAATTTCTCGAGAAGATGATGGCGCTGCTCCTGCCCTCGGTGAAGGGCGGTGCCGGGAACGGAGCGCCGAAACCGGCCGAGCGCCGCGCGGCCGAGGCGCTGATGGGGGCGGCCCCGCCCCCCGCCACGGCCGGGGAGGGGCCGGGCGAGGAGATGACCTTCGACGCCACGCTCACCTTCTCGCCGACCGAGCGGCTGCGCCATCAGGATTTCGAACAGATGACCGCCGAGGAGGCCCGCGAAGCCGCCCGGCTCGTCGCCACCCTCGCCCTGCCGGTCCGCCCCATCAGGAGCCGCCGCTCCATCCCCGCATCCCGGGGCCGCACGCCCGACTGGCGCCGGACCATGCAGGGGGCCCTCCGCCGCGGCGGCGAGATCGAGCGTCTCGCGCGCCGGGCACGGCGCACCCGCTGGCCCGATCTCGTGGCCCTGTGCGACATTTCGGGCTCGATGATCGCCTATGCCCGCATGGTGCTGCATTTCCTCCATGCCTGCGCCCATGCCGAGGGGGGTGGCTGGGGCAGGGTCCATGCCTTCACCTTCGGCACGAGGCTGACCAACATCACCCGCCCCCTGATGCAGCGCGACGCCGACGCCGCCCTGGCCGCCATCGGCGCCACCGCCAGCGACTGGGAGGGCGGCACCCGGATCGGCCCGGCCATCGCCCGCTTCAACCGCGACTGGTCGCGCCGCGTGCTGGCCCGGGGAGCGGTGGTGCTGCTCGTGACCGACGGGCTCGACCGGGCCGAGGACGAGAGCCTCGGACGGGAGATGGAGCGGCTGCACCTTTCCGCCCGCAAGCTGATCTGGCTCAACCCGCTCCTGCGCTGGGACGGCTTCTCTCCCGAGGCACGGGGGGTGCGGGCGATCCTGCCCCATGTGGACAGCGTCCGCAGCTGCCACAACGTCGCGAGTCTCGCCGCGCTCGCCGAGGCGCTCACCCGCCCCGAGGACGGCGGCGAGCACCAGCGGCTGATGGCCGCCCTCGATCGACGGGAAGGCACCCGATGAGGCGCGCGGCGACAGGGCCGGGAGGTGACCGGAATGGCGGCCCGGAACGTGATCACACTTTCATGTGATCACAACTGCGATGCCCGGCTGGAGCGAGATTCGTGACCACGAACCGCCCGTCGGGCGGTGATCGACGACGGCAAGGAGAAGGATCGGGAGGAAAGAGGATGACGAGCCCGCATGATGCCATTCCCGAAGCGGCCCTGGCCTTTCTCGAGGCCGGCAAGGGCGCGGCGCTGGCCACGGTGATCGAGACCTGGGGCTCGGCCCCCCGGCCCGTCGGCGCCCAGCTTGCCATCTCGTCCGAAAGCGAGATGGCGGGGTCGGTCTCGGGAGGCTGCGTCGAGGGCGCAGTGATCCATGAAGCGATCGAAGCGATCGGGGACGGCCGCTGCCGCGTGCTCGAATTCGGCGTTTCGGACGAGGACGCCTTCGCCGTCGGCCTCGCCTGCGGCGGCACCATCCGGGTGATGGTGGAACCGATCGGCACGGGGGCGGGCGAAGCCCTGCCACGGGCGCTTCTCGAGGAGCTGGTGGCGCGGCGGGCGGCGCGGCAACCGGCCGTTCTCGTCACCGATCTCGCCGGCTGGGAGCGGCAGCTTCTCGCCGCCCCGGAAGGGCCGCTGGCCGAGAGCATCACCGCGGCGCTCGTGGCCGACCGCTCCCGGATCGAGGCGGGGCGTTTCATCCACGTTCACAACCCGCCCCTGCGGCTGATCGTGGTCGGCGCCGTGCATATCGCCCAGCCGCTCCTCGCCATGGCAAGGCTGGCCGGCTACGACGTGACGCTGATCGACCCGCGCGAAACCTTCGCCGCCGCGCACCGCTTCCCCGGCGAGGCAATCGTCACCGACTGGCCCGACGAGGCGATAGCCCGGCTTGCCCCGGACGCCCGCACCGCCGTCGTCACCCTCAGCCACGATCCCAAGTTCGATGATCCCGCGCTCGTCACCGCGCTCGGATCCGGGGCCTTCTACATCGGCGCGCTCGGCTCGAAACGCACCCACGAGAAGCGCCGGGCGCGGCTGCTCGCCGCCGGGCTCACGGAGGCCGATCTGGCCCGGATCCACGCCCCGGTCGGACTCGACATCGGCGCCCGCTCTCCGGCCGAGATCGCCCTTTCGATCATGGCCGAGATGACCGAGCGGCTGCGGCGCCCCGAAACCCGGCCGAGCGTCTGATCCTCGCATTCATGCAGGAAACGTCAGGAAATCCGGCGATAGAGGCGCGAAAAGGATTCATGCGGACAAGCCCTTTCGCCCCCCGAGCGCAGGCCACAGCCCCGAGGACGACATGACGGAAACGCCCGATCCTCCATCGCTTCGCCTCGCCGGCGCGCTCCTTGCCGCCGGCGCCTGCCGACGGATGCGCGGCGCGGACAAGCTCCTGCGGCCCGTCGGCGGCATGCCCCTGATCCGCCGCACGGCCCGGCTCCTGATCGAAAGCGGCCTCGACCCGGTGCTCGTCGTCCTGCCGCCCGCACCGACCGACCGGCACGCGGCCCTGGCCGGTCTGCCGATCGTTCCGGTGGTCAATCCCGATTGCGCCGACGGGATCGGCGCCTCGATCCGCCGCGCGAGCGAGGCCCTGCCCGGCGATGCGGCCGGGCTCTGCCTCGCCCTCTCCGACATGCCCGCCCTCGCCCCCGACCATCTCCGCCCGCTGATCGCGGCCTTTGCGGCCGGAGCGGGCCGCTTCATCATCCGCCCCCGCGGCACGAGCGGCCGACCGGGCCATCCGGTGATCTTTCCGCGGGCGCTTTTCGGCGAGCTTGCGGCGCTGACCGGCGACGAAGGCGCCCGTGCCGTGATCGCGCGCCATGGCGACCGGCTGCGCGAGGTGGCCATGAGGGACGATGCCTGCTGCCTCGATCTCGACACGCCCGAAGAATGGGCGGCCTGGGAGCGGGGCGGCTGAGCGCCGGGGCGGCCGCGGCGCAGGCTCCGCTTCCGCGGCTCAGGGCCGCATGTAGCGCACGCGCGTGCCCCATTCGATGGCGGCGGCATGGAGACGGTCGATGCCGAGCTGTTCGCGGGTCTCGGCCAGCATGGCCAGTTCCATCTCCCGCAGGCGCGAATCGGCCGCCGCCACCTCGCAGGCAAGGGCGTAGGCGGTCTCGCGGAGCCTTTCGGGGAGCGCCTCGCGAATGAGGCCGAAGAGGGCGTCGAGCCCGTCCTCCTCCTCGAGCAGATCGAACACGGTCTGCGAGACGCGGCGGATACGGTCGGCATCGTAGCCGCCGAAGACCGGCAGATGGTTCACGAGAGCGTCGATCGCCACCAGTTCGGGGGTGGAGATGCGCGAATCGGAGGCGGAGACGGCCAGCATCACCATGACGAGGGCGTCCTGGGGCGAGAGCGGGTGGGGAAACTGTTCGGACTGGGGCATCGGATTCTCCCATGAGGGCCCATGCGGCCGGGCCCCGGCCGCCCTGCCGGGCCGGAAGCCCCGCCTTCATGCCCCCTTCTACTCCGCTTGCCGGAGGAAGGCGACAGGCTTCTCTCCCCTGCGGCGCCCGGCCCGGCGGCCGATGGTTCGCCGCGGGCGGCGCACCGCGAGGCGGCACCGGCGCGCCGCCGGACCTCCTCGCCGGCGGCAGTTGACCCCGTCCCGGGGGGCCAATAGATGAAGACGCCCCCTCGAGGCGGGGCTCAGCGGTGGGAACGGAGCCATGAACGACGAGAAGCGCACGCGCGAGACGCAGGACGAACTCCCGGCGGAGGCGGCACCGACCTTCGATCCGGCAACGCTGCGCGAGGCGGCGCTCGCAGCCAGGGCCTGGCCGCTCGAGGAGGCGCGCAAGCTGCTCGCGCGGGTCGAGAAGAACCCGCCCGAGAAGGGCCATGTTCTGTTCGAGACCGGCTACGGCCCCTCGGGCCTGCCCCATATCGGCACTTTCGGCGAGGTCGCCCGCACGAGCATGGTGCGGCACGCCTTCGAGACGATCTCGGACCTGCCGACGCGGCTCGTCGCCTTCTCCGACGACATGGACGCCCTGCGCAAGGTGCCGCTCAACGTGCCGAACCGCGAGGAAATGGAGCAGTATCTCGGCCTGCCGCTGACCCGCGTGCCCGACCCTTTCGGCGCCCATCGGAGCTTCGGCGAACACAACAATGCCCGCCTGCGGGCCTTTCTCGACCAGTTCGGCTTCGATTACGAATTCGCCTCGGCGACGGAATACTACCGCTCGGGCCGGTTCGACGAGATGCTCCTGACCGCGCTCGAGCGCTTCGACGAGATCATGGCGGTGATGCTGCCCACTCTCGGCGAGGAGCGGCGCCGGACCTATTCCCCCTTCCTGCCGATCAGCCCGAAGACCGGGCGCGTGCTGCAGGTGCCGACGCTCGAGCGCAACGTCGCGAAGGGCACCATCGTCTACCAGGAACCCGACGGGGAGAAGGTGGAGATCCCGGTGACGGGCGGCCACGTCAAGATGCAGTGGAAGCCCGACTGGGGCATGCGCTGGGCGGCGCTCGGGGTCGATTACGAGATGCACGGCAAGGACCTGATTCCCTCGGCGCAGATCTCGTCGAAGATCGCCCGCATTCTCGGCAGGACGCCGCCGCTGCTGTTCACCTACGAGCTCTTCCTCGACGAGGGGGGGCAGAAGATTTCCAAGTCGAAGGGCACCGGCCTGTCGATGGAGGACTGGCTGCGCTATGCCAGCCCCGAATCGCTCCAGCTCTTCATGTATCAGAAACCGAAGACGGCGAAGCGGCTCCATTTCGGGGTGATCCCGAAAGCGATGGACGAGTATCATCAGCATCTGCGGGCCTATCCGGCGCAGGAGCCGAAGGCGAAGCTGGCGAACCCCGTGTGGCACATCCACCGGGGGCGGCCGCCCCGTTCGACGATGACGGTCAGCTACCAGATGCTGCTCAACCTCGCCTCCGTGGCCGGGGCGGGGGACAAGGAGACGCTCTGGGGCTTCATCCGCCGCTATGACCCCGATGCCTCGCCCGAGACCCATCCCGACCTCGACAGGGCGGCCGAATATGCCGTGCGCTACTTTCGGGATTTCGTCGCCCCCAAGCGGCGATTCCGGCTGCCCGAGGGGAAGGAGCGGGCGGCGCTCGAGGACCTCAAGGCGCGGCTCGAAGCGCTCGACACGGCCGATCCTGCCGACCCGGAGGAACTGCAAAGCCTTGTTTTCGCTGTCGGAAAGGCGCACGGCTTCGAACCGATGCGTGACTGGTTCAAGGCGCTTTACGAAGTGTTGCTCGGCGCGAGCCAGGGCCCCCGTTTCGGTGGCTTCATCGCCCTTTACGGGGTGGAGAACACCGGCCGGCTGATCGGCCGGGCCCTGGCCGGGGAGCTTGCCGCCGGGCAGGAGACGGGCGCGGCAGGCGGACAGGAAACGGGCTGAGCGCCCGACGGGGGAAAGAGCGCCCGGCCGCCGGCCAGAGGGCGGTGAGGGGGAACCGCGCCGCCGGAGCCATCCGGGCGCTGTGGTTGCCGCCCCTCCCTTCGGAGCGAAGCGGGCATGACGTCCGACCGGGGCGCGGCCCTCCTCTCCCGATGCGGATCCTGGTGTGAAAGCGGCGTTCTCCCTTCCCATGCGGATGCGCCGTTTCCCCTACCGGGGCGGAAGCGGCGTAAAAAAGGCGGCGCCCGTCCCCGTTGCGCCACTCCGCCCCGTGGCGAACGCCGGCTTAACCCGAAGACGCTCCCGGCCTGCTAGCCCTGTCGCGAGGCGGCACGAGGCCGGCAGCAAGGGGGCATGTCGAGATGAACGTGGCGATTACCGACGGGGTGGCGCTGATGCCGCCCGCTTTCGCGGCGGGGCTGCAGAACTGGTCGAGCGGTGACGGTCTGCCGGGCGATCCGAGCTATCAGGGCGCGATCAACGCCGCCCTCGCGAGCGGAGATGCCGATTTCGGCACCTGTCTCGAAATGATGAAGACCGAGGCGGTGCAGAAGCTGCGGGCCTTCGTGGAAACACCGATCCTGCCCGGCGTCTATCTCAGGGTGACTGCGCGGGTGAAGGCGGTCTCCGGGAACCTGCCGAACGTGCGGATCGCCGCCTGGGCCGGCGACGCGGCCGGCAACCACCTGACCGGCGTGGTCGAGACCGGCCCCGAGGTCGCGCTCACCGCCTATGGCGAGGTGGTCGAGGTCAGTGCCATCATCGGCACCGGCCATCGCGGCGGCGTGGACATGGCTTGGGGGAAGGAGGCTGCCAGGGCCCATGTCGGGCTCGATCTCACCGGTGCCGACGGCGGAGTGGTGCGGATCGACGACATCGTGGTCGAGGACGCGACCCATCTCTTCCACCGCAAGCTGATGGACTGGGTCGATGTGCGCGACTACGGCGCCAGGGGGGACGGGGTGACCGACGACCATGCCGCCTTTCTCGCCGCCGATGCCGATGCCGGGGGGCGGACGATCCTGGTGCCGGCGGGCAGCTACTTCATCGGCCAGTCGCTGACCTTGGCGCATGCGGTGCGCTTCGAAGGCACGGTGCAGATGCCGGCCGCGGCAGTTCTGGCGCTGACCCGAAATTTCGACTTCCCGAGCTATGCCGCGGCCTTCGGCGACGAGGAGGAGGGGCTGCGGCGCGGCCTGCAGGCGCTGTTCCATTTCACCGATCACGAGAGCTTCGATCTCGGCGGGCGGCGGATCGAGATCAGCCAGCCGATCGACGTGCATGCCGCGGCGGTGGATGTGGACAACCATGCCAGCCGCCGCGTGATCACGAACGGCCAGATCGCCGCAGTGGCCGGCACCGCCTGGAACGACGATGTGATCACATCGACCGCGAGCTGGGATCCGACCGCGCCGCAGACGCTGACATCGGTGCAGAACGTGGCGGCGATCCCGGTCGGGGCGCGGGTGAGCGGCACCGGCGTCGGGCGCGAGGTCCATGTGCAGGCGAAGGACGTGGCGGCGGGGACGCTCACCCTGTCGCTGCCCTTGCAGCCGGCGGCGGCAGGGGCCGGCAGCTTCACTTTCACCCGACACAAGTATCTCCTCGATTTCAGCGGCTTCACCAGCCTGAGGCGGTTCGTGATCGCCAATGTGGAATTCCTGTGCGGCGGGCTGGCCAGCGGGGTGATGCTGCCGCCGGCCGGCGGTATCTTCCACATCCGCGACTGCTTCTTCACCGCTCCGAAGGACAAAGCCGTCACCTCGCCGGGCACCGGCTGCCAGGGGCTGCTGCTCGACCGCAACCAGTTCCTGTCGAACGAGCAGGCGCTGGCGCCGCAGGACCGCAGCTCGATCGCCTTCAACGTCAACGCCAACGACGCCAAGATCCGCGACAACCGGGCGGTGCGCTTCCTGCATTTCGGCGTGCTGCACGGTTCGGGCCACATGATCGAGGGCAACCATTTCTTCCAGGGCGACGACCAGGCCAACGGGCTGCGGACCGCGGGGCTCGTGATCACGAAGCCGAACTGCAAGATCACCCTCACCGGCAACTATATCGACAACTGCTTCATCGAATGGGGAAACGAGCATGATCCGGCGCCCGATCAGGCCAACGAGCTGTCCTTCGGCGGGCTTGTGATCACGGGCAACATCTTCACTTCGCTGCGCTCGGTCGGCTGGATGCGCTTCATCCGCATCAAGCCCCACGGCAGCGGCCATTTCCTCAACGGCTTCTCGCTCACGGACAACGCCTTCAAGCACGGCGGCGGCGGCACGCTCGAGCGCGTCGAGGAGGTGGATGCGTCCATCGCCCCGCTCGACATGGGGCGGATGCGCAACATCACCGTGAGCGGCAACAGTTTTCACCAGATCGCCACCTGGATCGCCAGCCCGCTGATCCGCGAGGCGACGGTGAACACGCCGGCGGCCAGCTGGCGCGTCGATCTGGCACCGAACCTGCCCTTCGGCGGGCGGGCGCGGACGGTGACGTCGGTCCTCGCCGAAGGACCGCTGAAGAACGGGGCCGGCGCCACGGTCTGGACCGCGCCGCATGTGCTGGTCGAGCGGGGCGCGAGCCGTTCGGCGGTCGATCTCGTCTGGCCCGAGCCGGTATCGGGCAAGGTGCAGCTGACGGTGCGGGTGGACAATCCGATGTGATCACATGAACCCGGTGCGATTGCGCACTGACGTGATCACATGGTCGCAGGCAATGCGATGCGATCTTCGTGTGATCACGGTCCTGGACGACTGACAGGGCATGGCGTTCCTCCCTGTTGCGGGCGGCGGCGGATGCGGCCGCCCGCGGCATGCCGGCCGACACGATCGGGGCCATGACCCAGGGCCGTGACTGCCGCAACGTTCCGGCCGCCGGAAGGCGCGAATCGGCTAGGATGGAAGACAACGCCGTCATTCGCGATACCGGGGGATGCCATGCCGCCCTTTCGTCCGCGCACGCGTCTTGCGACCCATGAGGTGGAGAACCAGCCCGAGCCGCTCGGCGACATCGACCTGTTCGCCGACGACGCCGTCCTCGGCCACTATCTGGCGCTCTGGGCCCGGGACACGGCCCCCGCGGCCGCCTTCGGCCGCGAGGCGGGCACCGAGGAGATGCGCGAGGCCGGGCGCGCGGCCAATCGGCACCCGCCCGAATTCGTCCCGTTCGACCGGGCCGGACGACGGATCGACGAGGTGCGCTTCCACCCCGCCTATCACCGGCTGATGGCGCTCGGGATCGGCCACGGCTATGCCGCCCGGCCCTGGGAAGGCGCGGCGGACGGCCATCTCGTCCATGCCGCCATGGTCTACATGATGAGCCAGATCGAGCCCGGCGTCTGCTGCCCGATGACCATGACCTATGCCGCCGTGCCGGCGCTCGCGGCCGATGCGGCGGTGGCGGCCGAATGGCGGCCCCGCCTCCTTTCACGCGCATATGACGAGCGTTCGCTGCCGGCGCACATGAAGCGCGGCGCCACCATGGGCATGGCCATGACCGAGAAGCAGGGCGGCTCCGACGTGCGGGCAAACACCACCCGCGCCGAACGCACGGCTGACGGCTGGCGGCTCACGGGGCACAAATGGTTCTGCTCGGCGCCGATGTCGGACGCCTTCCTGACCCTGGCGCAGACCGGGGGCGGGATCACCTGCTTCCTCGTGCCGCGCTGGACGCCGGACGATCGGCGCAACCCGATCGAGATCCAGCGTCTCAAGGACAAGCTCGGCAACCGCGCCAATGCCTCGGCCGAGATCGAGTATCGCGGGGCCTGGGCGCAGAAGCTCGGCGAGGAGGGACGCGGCGTGCGGACCATCATCGAGATGGTGCAGCACACGCGGCTCGACACCGCACTCGCGCCGGCGGGGCTGATGCGGGCGGCGCTGCGCGAGGCGGCCTGGTGGGTGGCGGGACGGCGGGCCTTCCAGCGCCGGCTCGTCGATCAGCCGCTGATGCGGCGGGTGCTGGCGGATCTCGCGCTCGACTGGGAAGGGGCGACCGCGCTCGGACTGCGGGTCGCCCGTGCATTCGACGGGGCCGCCCCCCATGAGCGGGCGCTGGCGCGGGTGGCGGTGGCGCTGGCGAAATTCCTCTCGAACAAGCTCGCACCCGGCGTGATCTACGAGGCGATGGAGACGCTCGGCGGGATGGGCTATGTCGAGGACACGCCCTTGCCGATGCTGTTTCGCGAAAGCCCGCTCAACTCGATCTGGGAAGGCTCGGGCAACGTGATCGCGCTCGACGTGCTGCGGGCGCTGGCGCGCGAGGAGGCGGCGGGCACGGCGCTCGCCTCGGAGCTGGAGGCGGCCCGCGGGGAGAGCCGCGCCTATGATGCCGCCCTGACGGCCCATCGGGAACGCTGGCCGGGCCTGCCCGAGGAGGGCGAGGCGCGCTGGTTCGCCGAGAGCCTCGCCCGGCTTCTCACGGCTTCGGTGCTGCTGCGCCATGCGCCGGCGCCGGTGGGGGCGGCCTATGCGGCGCTGCGCCTCGAAGGCGGGCGCGGCGGCATCTACGGGGCGGCCCCGCTCGACGCGGCGACCGAGGCCGCCCTGCTCGCCCGGCTCGGCCTCGGCTGAAGCACGAAGCGGCGCGCCGGCCCTCCATCACCTTTGCGCGCGCCACCGTTGCACCTGCCGGAGCCAATGCGTAGATGAAGGGCAATCGGACGCGCGCCCGAAGGCCGGGCAGGAGACGGGCGGCGCCCCGCCCCGGCGGCGTGGCCGCGATGCGGCCGGGAAGACGAGACGGGGATGCGCGGCAGCGCCACGCGCCCGAGGGCGCCCCGTCCGCCGGCGCGTCCGCAAGCGACCACCACCCGCACGACGGGGCAGCAGAGGAACGAAGAAGCCCATGGCTCAGCAATACATCTATCACATGGACGGGGTGACCAAGGTCTATCCCGGCGGCAAGAAATGTTTCGAGAACGTCCGGCTTTCCTTCCTGCCGGGGGTGAAGATCGGCGTCGTCGGCGTCAACGGCGCCGGCAAGTCCACGCTCCTGCGGATCATGGCCGGCATCGACAGGGAATTCACCGGCGAAGCCTGGGCCGCCGACGGCGTCCGGGTCGGCTATCTGCCGCAGGAACCCGAGCTCGATCCCGATCTCACCGTGCGCGAGAACGTGATGCTCGGGGTGGCCGGGAAGAAGGCCAAGCTCGACCGCTTCAACGAGCTGGCGATGAACTATTCCGACGAGACGGCCGAGGAAATGGCGCGGCTCCAGGACGAGATCGACGCCGAGAACCTGTGGGATCTCGACGGACAGATCGACATCGCCATGGAAGCGCTGCGCCTGCCGCCCGACGACGCCATGCCCGCCTATCTCTCGGGCGGCGAGAAGCGACGCGTCGCCCTGTGCCGGCTGCTGCTCGAGGCGCCCGACATGCTGCTTCTCGACGAACCGACCAACCATCTCGATGCCGAGACCGTCGCCTGGCTCCAGCAGCATCTGATCGACTACAAGGGCACCTGCCTCATCGTCACCCACGACCGCTATTTCCTCGACGAGATCACCGGCTGGATCCTCGAGCTCGATCGCGGCCGCGCCATTCCCTACGAAGGCAACTATTCGAGCTGGCTCGAACAGAAGGCGAAGCGGCTCGAACAGGAAGCGAAGGCCGACAAGGCCCGCAAGAAGGCGCTCGAGAAGGAGCTCGAATGGATCCGCCAGTCTCCCAAGGGGCGGCAGGCCAAGTCGAAGGCGCGGATCCGGGCCTATGAGGAGCTGGCCGCCCGCTCGGAACGCGAGAAGGTCGGCCGGGCGCAGATCATCATTCCCAACGGGCCACGCCTCGGTTCGAAGGTGATCGAGGTCGAGGGGCTGACCAAGGCCTATGGCGACCGGGTGCTGATCGACGATCTGAGCTTCTCGCTGCCGCCGGGGGGCATCGTCGGCGTGATCGGCCCGAACGGCGCCGGCAAGACCACGCTCTTTCGCATGCTCACCGGCCAGGAGGCGCCCGATGGCGGCACGATCGAATACGGCGAGACGGTGAAGCTCGCCTATGTCGATCAGAACCGCGACGCGCTCGACCCCGACAAGACCGTGTGGGAGGAGATCTCCGGCGGGCTCGACGTGATCCGCCTCGGCGATGCCGAGGTCAATTCGCGGGCCTATTGCGCCGCCTTCAACTTCAAGGGCGGCGATCAGCAGAAGAAGGTCGGCCAGCTTTCGGGCGGGGAACGCAACCGGGTGCATCTGGCGAAGCTCCTCAAGGAGGGGGGCAACGTGCTCCTTCTCGACGAGCCGACCAACGATCTCGACGTCGAGACGCTGCGGGCGCTCGAGGACGCGCTCGAGGAGTTCGCGGGTTGCGCCGTGGTCATCTCCCACGACCGCTTCTTCCTCGACCGGCTCGCCACGCACATGCTGGCCTTCGAGGGAGAGGGCCATGTCGAGTGGTTCGAGGGCAATTTCGCCGCCTACGAGGAAGACAAGAAGCGCCGCCTCGGCGCCGACGCCCTCGTGCCGCGGCGGATCCGCTACAAGAAGTTCGCCCGCGGCTGACCGGAGCGCCGCGCCGCGCACCTGCCGCATCCGACCATCGGCACGAAGGGGGGAGTCCAACGCTCCCCCCTTTTCGCGTGCCGGTCACATGCTGCCGGAACCGTCGGAAAGTTGTCGATTCAGGCTTTTTTTGATATGATTGGAAATGAAATCAATGATTTGATCCGCTTATAGATGAAAGGAGGGGGGAGGAATGCTCCGCAGGGATGTGTTGCGCCAGGGAGGCGCCGTTCTCGCTTTCGCTCTTCTGGCTCCTGTCCCGGCCCTTGCCGCTCCGTCGGTAAAGGACGCCGCAAGAACCGTGATGCGACAGATCACGGCGAGGGAAAGGGCATATTTCCGGGAGTTGAAGCTTCATTACGCAAGGCGGCATGGCAAGAAGGACTTCAACCGGAAGTCCGTGGTGCGGAAATACGGCACCGGAATCGCCGATATCATTGGCGCGACTATATATAACTACAGGAGAAAGCTGGCTCAGCAAGCCAAGGTTGCGCTCAGGACAACGGACAAGAAAACGCTTCGGCGACTGGGCGAGAAGATGGACTCGCGGCTGAAGAGTTTCGAGAAATATCTCGCAAGGGCGAAACGCGCCCTGAAAAGGAAAAAGGAGATCATCGACGCGGAGATCAAGCGGCGCAAGCTCCAGAGAGAGCAGAATCCCGCAAAAGGACAGAACCAACCCTACAATCGCGCCCTGAAGGACGAGAGCAAATTCCTCGGGGATCTGATAAAGAAGATCGACAGCCTGTCGGCGTCCGTGCGCAAGGCCCGCAAACAGCTCGCCGCCGGGAAACAAACCAGGAAGGCGCCTTCGTCGCGGATGCCGAAATTCTACGGCGCGCCCCTCGATCGCGACTGAGGCGGGGGCACCGTCCCCTGTCGGCCTCTCAGCGCCGCCGGCCGAAGGGAGCGGCGAGGAGGAAGAGCACCAGCGCCGCCGTGACGATCGCGGGGCCGGCCGGCGCGTCGAGCACCCAGGCGCCCGAAAGGCCGACGAGGGCGGCCAGCATGCCGATGAGCGCCGCGAGCCGCGCCATCGCCTCGGGCGTGCGGGACAGGGGACGAGCCGCGGCGGCCGGGATCACGAGGAGGGCCGAGACGAGAAGCGCCCCGGTGATGCGGATCGCCACCGCCACCACCAGCGCCAGCATCACCAGAAGCAGCGCATTCTCGCGCCGCGGCCGCACCCCCGAGGCGACGGCGAGATCGGCACTCAGGCTCGAGAGCACGAGGCCGCGCCAGCGCAGGGCCAGCGTCGCCAGAACCAGCGCCGCCAGCCCGACCGCCAGCGCCGCATCGGCCCAGCCGACGGCGAGGATGTCGCCGAAAAGGAAGCCCTCGATCCGCGCCCGTCCCCCGCCCGAGAGCACCAGCGCGAGGAGGCCGAGGCCGAGCCCGCCATGGGAGATCACCGCGAGAAGGGCGTCGTTGCCGGTCTCGCGGCGCGAGAAGACGTGCAGGAAGAGCGCCGCCACGAGCGCCGCGGCCAGAATGCCGAGCGGGGCCGGCAGGTCGGCAAGGAAGGCCAGCGCCACCCCGAGCAGGGCGGCATGGGCGGTGGCGTCGCCGAACCAGGCCATGCGGCGCCAGAGCACCACCGAGCCGAGGGGCCCCGCCATCGCTGCCACCGCCAGCGCGGCGAGAAGGGCCCGCTGCATGAAGGGTTCGGCGAAGGCGGCGCGCAGCGTGTCAATCAGCGGCATCCGTGGTCCCTCCATCGGCCGGCCGCTCCGCGTCCGTCACCGCGGACGGCTTCTTCGGCAGGCAGTTTCCGTCCACATCATGCGCATGGTCGTGGGAGTGGCGATAGAGCGCCAGCGCCCCGCCCGTGCCCGTTCCGAAGAGGGCCCGGTATTCCGGCGCCGCCTCCACCGCCGCCGGCGTGCCGGTGCAGCAGACATGCCGGTTGAGGCAGATCACCCGGTCAGAAGTGCTCATCACCACATGCAGATCGTGGCTGACCATGAGGATCGCGAAACCGGCCTCGCGGCGGCATGCCTCGAGCAGCCGGTAGAAGGCCGCCTCGCCCGGCTGGTCGAGCCCCTGGGCCGGCTCGTCGAGCACGAGCAGATCCGGCTCCCGCAACAGCGCCGCGGCCAGCAGCACCCGTTGCGTCTCGCCGCCCGAAAGCGCCGTCATCTGCCGGTCGAACACATGGGGCGTGCCGACGCGCGCGAGCATGGCGGCGATCTCCCCCTCCCCCGCCCCGGCGACAAGGGCGATGAAGCGCCGCGCCGTCAGCGGCATCGACGGATCGAGCGCCAGCCTCTGCGGCACATAGCCGATGACAAGGCCGGGGCGACGCCAGACGCGGCCGCGGTCGGGCATGATCGCCCCCACCACCACCTTGACGAGGGTCGATTTGCCCGCCCCGTTGGGGCCGACGATGGTCAGGATCTCGCCGGGGCGGATCTCGAGGGTGATGTCCTCGAGGATCGTGCGGCCGCCGCGAACGACCTCGACCCGCTCGAGACGCAGGAGGGGCGCGCCGGCCCCGGCCGCCCCCTTCGGACCGCTTCCCCTGCCCGCCATCCTCGACATTCTCTCCTCTCGGACCCGTTCCGTGCCCGCGGCCGCCCCGTGGCGGGCATCACTTCGCCATGCCCGATCCCGCACCGAAAGAAAAGGGCCCGAAGCGCCAGCCGCAAGGGAAGGCCTTGCGGGCAGGCGGCGGGGCCGCAGCGGGACCGGAGCACGCTCGCGGCCCTCACCCCCCGGCACCGGCGCAGCGGCGCCAGGCATCGGCCACCCCCGCGAGAAGCCGTCCGGGAAGCTCGGGGTCCGGTGGCAGGGCAAGGCCGACCGGATCGACCACGATCAGCGGCCGGCCGCTTTCGGCGGCGAGGCGCGCGAAAAGGGCCGAGACGTCCCAGGGCGTGACGAGCAGGCAGGATGCCGCGCCGCTTGCCAGAAGCTGCCGCGCCCGGGCAACGCGCCGCGGCGCGGGCGGCAGATCGTCCGCCCCGGCCAGGGCATAGGGCGGAGCGAGGCCGTAATGGCGCACGAAGGGCGCGAGGAAGTCGTGCGACATCACGGGTCTGACGCGCCTGTAGGGGGCAAGGGCCGTGGCGATGCTGCGATCCTGCGCCGCGATCCGGGACGACAGTTCGGCGGCCCTCTTCGCGAACGCCTCCCGCGCATCCGGCCGCGCCGCACCAAGGGCGGCGGCGATCCGGGCCGGCCAGCGGGCCAGTCGCTCGGGATCGAGCCAGGGGTGCATCAGCTCGGCCTCGGGAAGCCTCCCGGTAGCGCCGGAAGAGGGCGCGGCGGTATCACCGGCCGCGCGGGAGCCGCTCTTTTCACCGGCGGCAGAGTCGGAAGGAGAGGGACGCGCCCCCCGGCCGAACAGGACCAGAAGCGGCGCTCCCGGCGCCAGATCGGACGCAGCCTCGATCAGCCAGGGAGAGAGCCAGGCGCTCGTCACCACCACGAGATCGGCACGGGCGATGCGCCCGGCAAGAGAGGGGGTTAGGGCAAGATCGTGCGGCGAGACCGGCCGGTCGATCAGCGCGCCCGCCTTCACCTCCGCCCCGCCCACGGAAGCGACCAGAGCGGCGGTGAGCGGCAGATCGGTCACCACCTCGAGCGCTGCCGGCTCCCCGGCCCGGAGCGGCGCGACGAAGCCGCAGACGCCGAGAAACAGGAGGGCCAGAACGCGGACGAGGGCGCGAGAAGGGCGCCTCGTTCCCTTCCCTTCCTGCAAGGTAGCGGCGTGATCCATCACATTCTCCCGAAAAACCTGTCGATGTTTACGAAAATTTAAGCTAGCATTGAAAGAAAAAAGGCAGAGCACAGGCAAGACGGAGAGCAGGATGGCGGAGGGAGCCAGGGTCCCGCCGGCTGGGCGGCGGCGCGTTTCGACGATCGGGCCGATCGCGCCCGCATCGCGAGAGAACACCGTGTCACGAAAGGGCGCCGCGGCATGGCCGGCCTGTCCGCGTGATGCGAGCGGGAAAGCGCATCGCCACGCAGGGAACCACCGTGCAGGGGCGCATCGGGCAGGATGGGCGCGCCCGAGCCTGCCGACGGGTTTGCCGGAGCTGACGCGCCCCTTCGGTGCGTTGCTGCGATGGATCTTCCGGCAGCGGAGTTCGCGAGCCGGGTCGGGGCGGACAGGGCATGTCGCGGGATCGACCGGCGTCGAGAGCGCCGAGAGACGGCCGGCGCCATCCCTGCGTCTCGGCGAGGCGACCATTGCCCCTCCTCTCTCCCGGATCGCAGGCATCGAAAGCGCCGACGCCACCGCCGGACCCCTCGAGGCCGGGCCGCCCGAGCGGGGTTTTCTTGCCGGCACCCCCGTCATGCTGATGACCGGAGCGGCCGACATCGACCGCCTCGCCCGCGGGCTCCGGCTCGTGACCCGAAGCGGCGCCATGCCGGTCCTCGCCCTGCGCCGCCGCCGGCCGCGCAAGCCGCTGGTGCATGTCGCTCCCGACGTCTTCGGCCCCGACCAGAGCACCGCCCTCGTTCTCGGCGCCGATCAGCCGGTGCGGCTCGAGCCCTGGCGGCAGCTGCTCTTTCCGGGCCGGGGCCCCGTGGTGCGCGCGGCCGAGCTGGTGGACGGGCAGTTCGTCACCCGCCTTGCCCCCCGTCCCGGCATGATGCTGGTGGAGATCCTGACCGGACGCCCCGCCCTCGCCCGGATCGGCGGGCACGACTTCCCGACGAGCGCCCCCATGCCCGCGGAAACCGCCGACGCGCCCGCAAAGGAAGACCCGGTCGCGAATCTGACGGGCGCGGGCAAGCGGTAGCGCCCCGGCGCCGGTCGTCGTCAGACGCAAAGGGGGGACGGCCGAGGGCAGGAACGGCGTTGATGCGCGTCGAAGATCCGCGTCGGTCGCGCAAGGAACGGCTCGGGCCATCCCCCGCCGGACCGGGTGCCGGCAGATGACGCCGCGTCACGCCCCCAATTGCCTGACCATTGCGCCCGCAGATGGCGCGTCGGTCCGGCTTTTTGCGAACCGAATGGTCAACCCCATTGACGCAGGCGGCAAAGGGGGGTGAAATCCGTTGCATTCGGCGGCGACTCGCATCGTCCGCCCCGACAACAGCAACAAGCATTCCAGGGAGACATCCATGAGCTTCATGCAAACCCTTCTCGGCGCCGGCGCCGCCGTGGCCGTCTCGGCCGCGAGCGCGCTGGCCGAGCCCGCGATCATCTACGATCTGGGCGGCAAGTTCGACAAGTCGTTCAACGAGGCCGCCTATCGCGGCGCCGAGCGCTGGAAGAAGGAAACCGGCGAGAACTACCGCGAGGTCGAGCTGCAGAACGACGCCCAGCGCGAACAGGCGCTGCGCCGCTTCGCCGAGGCCGGCGCCAACCCGATCGTCACCGTCGGCTTCGCCTTCGCCTCCACCCTCGAGAAGGTCGCGCCGGACTATCCGGACACCAAGTTCGTGATCGTGGACATGGTGGTGAACCAGCCGAACGTCCGCTCGGTGGTCTTCAAGGAGCACGAGGGGTCCTATCTCGTCGGCATGCTCGGCGCGATGAAGTCGAAGACCGGCAAGCTCGGCTTCGTCGGCGGCATGGACATTCCCCTCATCCGCCGCTTCGCCTGCGGCTATGTGCAGGGCGTGAAGGCGGTCAACCCCGACGCCGTCGTCTTCCAGAACATGACCGGCACCACCCCCGCCGCCTGGAACGACCCGGTGAAGGGCGCCGAGCTCGCCAAGGCCCAGATCGCCCAGGGCGCCGACGTGATCTATCACGCCGCCGGCGGCACCGGCCGGGGCGTGCTGCAGGCCGCGGCCGACGCGGGCGTCTATGGCATCGGCGTGGACAGCAACCAGAACTACATGTTCCCCGGCCACGTCCTCACCTCGATGCTGAAGCGGGTGGACAACGCCGTCCATGACGCCTTCCGGGACGGCCCCGGCATGAGCACCGGGCTCGTCGTTCTCGGTCTCAAGGAAGGCGGTGTCGATTATGCCTATGACGAATACAACAAGGATCTCATCACCCCCGAAATGAAGGCGAAGGTCGATGAGGCCCGGCAGAAGATCATCGATGGCGAGATCGTCGTTCACGACTACATGAGCGACAACAGCTGCCCGGTGAAGTAACCCTTCCTCGTCGAGACGGGGCCCGCCGCAGCCGTGGCGGGCCCTTCCCTTCCAGCGCCCGCCTGCGGCCCCCCGCCCCGCAGCGCCCGCCGAACGGCCCCGGCGCGCGCGGCCCCCGCGGGGGAGCGCCCAACCCGGCATGGAGGCCGTTCCCCGTGAGTGCAGAGGTCACGAGAGCGCCCGGCATCGAAAGCGGCGAAGCGCGCGCCGCCCCGCCGCCCGCGCTCAGGCTCGTCGGCATTTCCAAGAGCTTCGGGCCGGTGCAGGCCAACCGCGACATCCATCTCGAGGTCGAGAAGGGCACCATCCACGGCATCGTCGGGGAGAACGGCGCCGGCAAGTCCACGCTGATGTCGATCATCTACGGCTATTATCAGGCCGATGCGGGCGAGATCGAAGTGCATGGCCGAAAGGTGGAGATCCGCTCCCCTCAGGATGCGATCGCCGCCGGCATCGGCATGGTGTTCCAGCATTTCAAGCTGGTGGAGAATTTCACCGTCCTCGAGAACATCGTTCTCGGGGTCGAGGGCGGGGCGCTGCTCGGCCCGGCCCTGCGGCGGGCACGCAGGATGCTGGTCGAGCTCGCCCGCGACTACGAACTCGCCGTCGATCCGGACGCGGTGATCGAGACGCTTTCGGTCGGGCTCCAGCAACGGGTGGAGATCCTCAAGGCGCTCTACCGCCACGCCGACATCCTCATCCTCGACGAGCCGACGGGCGTGCTCACCCCGGCCGAGGCCGACCATCTCTTCCGCATCCTCCGCTCGCTGCGCGACGAGGGCAAGACGATCATCCTCATCACCCACAAGCTGCGCGAGATCATGGAGGTGACCGACCGGGTGTCGGTCATGCGGCAGGGCGAGATCGTCGCCACGCGCGAAACCGCCGCCACATCGCCCGAGGAGCTGGCGGAGCTGATGGTGGGGCGCAAGGTGCTGCTTCGGGTCGAGAAGCCCCCCGCCCGGCCCGGCGACCGGGTGCTCGAGGTGCGCGATCTCTGCCTGAGGGACGAAAAGGGCGTCGAGCGGCTGAAGAACATCTCCTTCGATCTGCGCGAGGGCGAGATTCTCGCCATTGCCGGGGTGGCGGGCAACGGCCAGTCGGAGCTCCTCGAGGTGCTGAGCGGCATCCGCGCCGCCCGCGGCGAGGTGCGCCTCGGCAGCGAACCCCTCGACGTGGCCCGTCCCGATGCGCGCCTCGCCCGCGAAATGGGCCTGGCCCACATCCCCGAGGACCGGCAGCGGCGGGGTCTCGTGATGGAATTCCACGGCTGGGAGAACACCCCCTTCGGCTATCACCACGAGCCCCGTTTCGACCGCGGCTGGGGGCTGATGGACCAGAAGGAGATGAAGCGCGACGCCGCGGGCAAGTTCGAACGCTTCGACATCCGCCCCGCCAACCCCGATCTCGAGGCCCGCTCCTTCTCGGGCGGCAACCAGCAGAAGATCGTCGTCGCCCGCGAGATCGAGCACAACCCCGACGTGCTGATCGTCGGCCAGCCCACCCGGGGGGTCGATATCGGCGCGATCGAATTCATCCACCGACAGCTGATCGAACTGCGCGATGCGGGCTGCGCGATCCTGCTCGTCTCGGTCGAGCTCGACGAGGTGCTCTCCCTCGGCGACCGCATCCTGGTGATGTTCGACGGCCGCATCATGGGCGAACGCCGCCCCGAGGAGACCGACGAACGCGAACTCGGCCTCCTGATGGCCGGTGTCGATCCGGGCGCGCCGGAAGCCGGCACCGCCACCGGGGCAGAGGGGAGGGAAGGCTGATGCGCAGGATCCCGGTCTGGGCCGATGTCGTCCTCATCCCGCTGATCAACCTGCTTCTGGCGGTCTTCGTGTCGGGGCTCGTCGTGCTCTATATCGGCGAGAGCCCCGTCAAGGCGATGCGCGTGCTGCTTCAGGGGTCGATCGGCAGCGCCTACGCCTGGGGCTACACGCTCTATTACGCCACCAACTTCATCTTCACCGGCCTTGCGGTGGCCGTCGCCTTTCACGCCCGGCTGTTCAACATCGGCGGCGAGGGTCAGGCGGGGCTCGGCGGGCTCGGCGTCGCGCTCGTGATGATGGCGTGGGACTGGCCCCACTGGGCGCTGGCCCTGCCGGCGGGCATAATCGCCTCGGCGCTCTTCGGCGCGGCCTGGGCGGCGATCCCCGCCTGGCTGCAGGCGAAACGCGGCAGCCACATCGTCATCACCACCATCATGTTCAACTTCATCGCCTCGGCGCTCCTGGTCTATCTGCTCGTCAACCACCTGAAGCTGCCGGGCTCGATGTCGCCCGAAACGCCGCCCTTCCCGCCCGGAGCGCATCTGCCGACAGCCCACGAGATTCTGGCCTGGGTGGGGGTGAAGTTTCCCAAGTCGCCCCCGGTCAACATCGCCCTGCTTCTCGCGCTCCTCGCGGCCTTCGCCGTCTGGGTGCTGATCTGGCGCTCGCGCCTCGGCTACGAGATCCGCGCCTTCGGTCATTCGGAGGAGGCGGCGCGCTATGGCGGCATCGCGCCGGTGCGGATCATCATGCTGACCATGCTGATCTCGGGGGCGCTCGCGGGGATGATGGCGGTGAACGCCGTGCAGGGCGAGGCCGAGCGGCTGGTGCTCGACAGCGTGCAGGGCGCCGGCTTCGTCGGCATCGCCGTGGCGCTGATGGGCCGCTCCCACCCGGTGGGGGTGATCCTCGCGGCGATCCTCTTCGGCATGCTCTATCAGGGCGGGGTCGAGCTCGAATTCGAGATGCCTGCGATCTCGCGCGAGATGATCGTCGTCATCCAGGCCCTGGTCATCCTCTTCACCGGGGCGCTCGACAACATGGTCCGTCTGCCGGTGAGCCGGCTGTTCCATCGACGCGGCCGGGGCGGCGGCCGGGCAGGCGCGGGAGGGAACGGGTGATGGATCTCGACATCGTTCTGCAACTGGCCGACAGTTCCGTGCGCCTTGCGACGCCTCTGCTGCTGGCGTGCCTCGCCGGGCTCTATTCCGAGCGCTCGGGGGTGTTCGACATCGGCCTAGAGGGCAAGATGCTGATCGCCGCCTTCTTCGCCGCCGCCACCGCCGCCGTCACCGGCTCGGCCTGGGTCGGGCTGGCGGCGGGGCTGGCGGCCTCGCTCGTCTTCTCGATGCTTCACGCCGTGGCCTCGATCACCTTCCGCGGCAACCAGCTGATCTCGGGGGTGGCGATCAACTTCCTCGCCGTCGGCATGACCGCCCTTCTCGGGCACACCTGGTTCCGCCAGGGCGGGCAGACGCCGCAGCTCGTGGGCGACGCCCGCTTTCACGCCATCGAGCTGCCCGGGGCCGCAAGGCTGGCCGATGTGCCGGTGATCGGGCCGGTCTATGCCGAGGTGATCTCGGGGCACTCGATACTGGTCTATATCGCCTTTCTCGCCGTGCCCCTCACCTGGTGGGTGCTCTACCGCACCCGCTTCGGGCTGCGCCTGCGGGCGGTGGGGGAGAACCCGGCGGCGGTGGACACGGCCGGCATCTCGGTGCCGCTGCTGCGCTATCAGGCCCTCGTCATCACCGGCATCCTGTGCGGCATCGCCGGCGCCTATCTCTCGACCTCGATGAATGCGGGCTTCGTGCGCGAGATGACCGCCGGCAAGGGTTTCATCGCCCTCGCGGCGCTGATCTTCGCCAAGTGGCGCCCCTGGCCCGCCCTCTTCGCCACGCTCCTCTTCGGCCTGCTCGAGGCGATCGGCATCCGCTTCCAGAATGTCGAGCTCGGCGGCATCGGCACCATCCCGGTGCAGTTCATGCAGGCCCTGCCCTACATACTGACGGTGGTGATCCTCGCCGGCTTCGTCGGCAAGGCGATCCCGCCCCGGGCCGGCGGCGAACCCTATGTGAAGGAGGAGTGAGCCTGCCGCTCCGTCCGGCACGAAACCGCAAGGCGGCTGAACGGGACAGGCCGGAAGAAGGTTCGCGGCCATGAGGGCAAGGGGCGTGCGCCCCGCCCTGCGACAGTTCGAGCGGCAACACGCCCTTGCAGCCACGGGACGGGGATTCTAGGGGAAGGGAACGGAGGTTCCGATGCAGATCTACCTTCCCATCGCCGAAATGTCGGTCAACGTCTTCGTGCTCCTCGGGCTGGGGGGGCTGGTCGGCGTGATGTCGGGCATGTTCGGCGTCGGCGGCGGCTTCCTTCTCACCCCGCTCCTGATGCTCCTCGGCGTGCCCTCGACGATCTCGGTCGCCACCGTCGCCAATCAGGTGGTGGGTTCCTCCGTATCGGGCGTGCTGGCACAGATCCGCCGCCGCGGGGTCGATTTCCGCATGGGTTTCGTGCTGCTCGTCGGCGGCATTGCCGGTGCCGCCCTCGGCATGATCCTGTTCGAGAAGCTGCGCCGCATGGGACAGGCCGACCTCCTGATCTCGCTTTCCTATGTCGTCTTTCTCGGCGCGATCGGCTCGCTGATGCTGGTCGAGAGCCTCAAGGCCATGGTGCAGTCGCGCAAGGGGCCCGTGCGGCGCAAGCTGCACAGACACGGCCTCATTCACCGCCTGCCGGTGAAGATCCGCTTCCGCACCTCGGGGCTCTACATCTCGATCTTCCCGCCGCTCCTCGTCGGCGCCGGCGTCGGCGTGCTCGTGGCCATCATGGGCGTGGGCGGCGGGTTCATCATGGTGCCGGCGATGATCTACCTTCTCGAAATGCCGACCAAGGTGGTGATCGGCACCTCGCTCTTCCAGATCACCTTCGTGGCCGCCTTCACCACCATCCTGCATGCGATCAACAGCCAGTCGGTGGATCTCGTGCTGGCGATCTTCCTTCTTCTCGGCGGGGCGATCGGCGCCCAGATCGGCACCCGTCTCGGGGCGCGGATGCCGGCCGAGCAGCTGCGGATCCTGCTGGCGCTCCTGGTGCTTGCCGTCTGCATCCGGCTCGGCCTCGGCCTCGTCATCGAGCCGGACGAGCTCTATTCCCTCGAGATCGTGAGGGGCGGATGAAGCGGCGCGGCGGGCAGCGGGGCGAGAGCCGGCCCTCGGGCGCGACGCGCCGCCGCCCGCTCCGGGGCGCGCTGCGCGCCGCACTTCTCGCGGGAGCGCTTCTCGCGGAGGCGGCCGGTGCGTCCTCCGCAGCCCCGGGCAGCCCCGCTCCCATCCACATCGCTTCGCCCCACGGCTCCCCGCCACCCTCTCCCGCCCCGCTCCGCCTCGCCCAGGCCGCGGGGGACGGCACGAGAAAGGACGGTGGCGGCGGCCAGTCGGCCTTCGTCTCCGAAGGCGTGCTGCCCGGAGGACCGCAAGGCGGCCGCGAACGCATCGTCGCCGATCTCGACCAGAACCGCGTCGCCATCACCGCCGGCTTCGACGGATCGGAAATCTTCGTCTTCGGCGCCGTCAAGCGCACCGGCCCCGAGCCGGCTTCCGGGCCGCTCGGGGTGGTCGTCACCCTGATCGGGCCGCCCGAGAAGATCGTCGTCCGCAGGAAGGAGCGGGTGAAGGGGCTCTGGATCAACCGGGACTCGCTCGTCATCGAGGCGGCACCGAGCTTCTACGCCCTCGCCACGAACGGGCCGCTCGGGGAGCTCGTCACCGCAGAGGAACGATTGCGCTACCGCATCGGCATCCGCCAGCAGATCTTCTCGCTCGAAGGCATCGCGAAGGCGGCCGAAGCGGCGCCCTTCATCGAGGCGCTCATCCGGCTTCAGGAAAGGAAGGGCGTCTATCGCCTCCTCGAGGGGGCGGTGCAGCTGAGCGAGGCGACGCTGTTTCATGCCCGCATCCCCCTGCCGGCCAATCTCACCGAAGGGGATTACGAGGCGCGGATCTTCCTCACCCGCGGCGGGCAGGTGGTGGATCGGGCCGAAACCGTCATTCCGGTGCACAAGGTCGGCCTCGAACGCTGGATCTGGCGCCTCGCCCATGAGCGCCCCCTGAGCTACGGCATCCTCGCCATCGTGCTGGCGGCGCTGACCGGCTGGATCGCCGCCACCTTCTTCGCGCTCCTGCGGCGCTGAGGGCGCTCCGGCCTGCCCGCTCCGACGGACGGCGGGAGCGGCGGCCGCACCGCGCCGGGGAGCCCTCGGTGGGGCAGGCCCCGCGAAGCCCCGGAAATCGTCGCGAATCGACGGCCTCCCGAATCCGGAAGGGACGATCGCCGCTCCATGCCGTGACCCGCCGCCCCTGACGGCTCCGCCCCGATGCGGAAGGAGCCGCCCGATCCGACGCATCCCGCCGCACGCGGAAAGGGGCCCCGCAGGGCCCCTTCGCGATCGATCACGGACGGGGTGTCCGCCCCTCACTCGGCCCGGCGGATCTTCACCCGCGTGCCCTCGTCGGCCGCCGGTTTCGTCTTCGGGATGAGGATGGTCAGCACCCCGTCCTTCATCTCGGCCTCGATCCTGTCGCTATCGGCATCCTCGGGCAGGGTGAAGGAACGCTGGAACAGCCCGTATTGCCGCTCCGAGAAGAAGAAATCGGCCCCCTTCTCCTCACGCACCACCTTCTTCTCGCCCTTCACCGTGAGCACGCCTTCCTTGACGGTGATGTCGACATCCTCGACCGCCACCCCGGGCAGTTCGAGATGGATGACATAGCTGTCTTCGGTCCGGGCCGCCTCGGAAGCGGGAGCGAACCATTCGGCCACCTTGGCGCCGAACTGGCGCAGCGGCTCGGTGATCGACGGCCACCAGCGGCTGTCTTCCCTGTATTGCACCATCGTCGTGTCCCTCCATTCTCTGCCGTGCCCCCTGAGGCGCCCCGGCATCGTCCTGCCCTCGATATGGCGCACGATCGGGCCGGTTCAAGTGGGGAGGGAGGGCGGAAAGGGAGGACGACGGGAGGGCGTGATCGGCGGGGCGGCCGGCCGATGCCGCCCGGCCGGAGGGGAAAGGGCGCCATGCCGGCATTCCCGCCGACGGGGCGGCAAACGGGGATGACGAAGACGCCCCGCCCCCCGTGGTTCGTCACGCCTCCTCGTCGCCCCTGCCCCGTGCGCCGCGACGGCGCGCAAGCTCGCGGGCGATGCGCCGTCGTTCCCATTCGGGGCCGAAGAAGGGGATGATCTCGAACACGCCCGCCGCATGCACGAGGAGGCCGATCCCCCAGCCGAGCGCCGGCCAGACGGCCCAGAAATAGCCGCCCCAGTTCACCAGATTGACGAGAACGAGCAGGGAGTTGACGGCCAGATAGATGACGAGATGGCTGTAGAAGGCCTTGAGGTCGCGCACATGCTCCATCACCTCCGCCTCGAGCGGATCAAGGCGCAGCGCGTCGTCATGGCCGTGCGTCCCGGGGCGGGGCGCCTCGTCCGTCATGTCCGTTTCACGGGTTCGCATATTCCGCACCTCCGGTTGCAGATCGCGCCAGTCCACCTGAAGTGCCGAGGCCAGGCATTTGCGGGTTTCGACCGAGGCGGGCAGGCCCCGTTCGATCCGCTGAACGGTCCGCACCGAAACGCCGGCGGCCGCCGCCAGCTGCTCCTGCGTCCAGCCCCTCTCGAGCCTGAGCTTGCGCACGATCATTCCGAGTGCTCCTTCCCGGCGCTTCCCCCGCCGACTGGCACACACCCCCCGCGAAGACCACGACAGGAGGGCGACAACGACCCGTCAACTCCTTTTCTGCCTGCGCATGTGCCGCTCTTCCCTGCGCACATGCCGCCACGGTTCTGCCGGCCCTGCCGTGTCATCGAGCGGTGATGACCGCGCCGGCCCGGCTGCCGCAGCCGGACCATGCCGGAAAGCGCCCATCCCCCGCCGGGGGCCGCCGAGAAAGAGGCGCCGGTGCAGGATCTCGCCACCCGACGGCCGGCACCTCGTCGGCACGGGCCCGTCACCCATCCGCGGGCGGGCGGCTCAGCACCCGGCGCACCGCCGCATGCCAGGCGTCGAGCCGGGCGGCGCGCGCCGTCTCGTCGAGGGTGGGCGTGAAGCGCCGGTCGCGCCGCCAGAGCGCGGCCGAGGCCTCGAGCGAAGGCAGGCACCCGGCCCCGAGCATGGCCAGCGCCGCCGCGCCCCGGGCGGTGGTCTCGGTGATCACCGGCCGATCGACCGGCGCCCCCACGAGATCGGCCACCTGCTGCATTACCCAGTCGGAGCGGGCGACACCGCCATCGACCCGCATCACCGCCGCGCCGCCGAGCCCATCCTCCTGCATCGCCACCACAAGATCGGCGGTCTGCAGGGCGATGCTCTCGAGAGCGGCCCGCACGATCTCGGCCCGGCCGGCACCGCGGGTGAGCCCGAGGATCGCGCCGCGGGCCTCGGCATCCCACCACGGCGCCCCAAGCCCCGTGAAGGCCGGCACGAACGTCACCCCCGCTTCGGGATCGCCCTCGGCGGCCAGTTTCTCGGCCTCCGCGGGTCCGTCGATCAGCCCGAGCGCGTTCTCGAGCCAGCCGATGATCGCCCCGGCCATGAAGATCGAGCCCTCGAGAGCGTAATGCCGCCGGCCGCCGACCTGCCAGCCGATGGTGGTGAGAAGCCGCCTGCGCGAGATCACCGGTTCCTCGCCGATGGTGCCGAGAATGAAGGCGCCGGTGCCGAAGGTGGCCTTGAGCGTGCCGGGGGCGAAGCAGCCCTGGCCGACGAGGGCCGCCTGCTGATCGCCGGCGATCCCGGTCACCGGCACGGGCCGGCCGAGAAGCGCCGCTTCGGTCATGCCGAAGGGAGCGGCACAGTCGCGGATCTCGGGCAGCATCGCCATCGGCACCGCGAAGAGGGCGCACATCTCCTCGCTCCACCGGCCGCTGCCGATGTCGCACAGCATCGTGCGCGAGGCATTGGTGGCATCCGTGGCGTGGACCGCCCCGCCCGTCAGCCGCCACAGCAGGAAGCTGTCGATCGTGCCGGCGAGAATCTCCCCGGCCTCGGCCCGTGCCCGCAGCCCCGGCTCGTTGTCGAGCAGCCAGGCGATCTTCGTCGCCGAGAAATAGGGATCGAGCAGCAGGCCGGTGGTGCGGGTGACGTTCTCCTCGTGCCCCTCGGCCCGCAGCCTCTCGCACAGGGCCGCGGTGCGACGGTCCTGCCAGACGATGGCGTTGGCCACCGGCCGGCCCGTCGCCCTCTCCCACAGCACCACCGTTTCGCGCTGGTTGGTGATGCCGATGGCGACGATGTCGGCGGCGGTGACGCCCGCCTTCGCCAGCACCCCCTTCACGGTGGTGACGACCGTTTCCCAGATCTCCTCCGGATCATGCTCGACCCAGCCGGGCCGCGGATAGATCTGGCGAAAGGTCTCCTGCGCCGTCGCCACCGGCGCCAGCTCCTCGTCAAAAAGGATCGCCCGGCTCGACGTGGTGCCCTGATCGATGGCAAGCGTATGGCGACCGGCCATGACTGCCTCCCTCCCCTGCCCGCAACGCCCGACCGGATCGGGCCTTGCCGACACTCAAGCACAGGGGCGGGCGGCTGAAAAGCCCCGCCCATCGCCGGTGCGGCTCCGGCGCCTCCCCTGCACACGGGGGAAGGGCCCGCTCCGGTCGCGCCGGGCGCTCCCGGAAAGGGGGCGGCAGACGGTGACAGGGCCGTGACGACAGGGGATGCGGCGGCAGGGCCGTGAACGCGAACGGGGGCAACGGGCGGCAAGTAAGGGGCGAGCCGACACGAAGCACGACGCAGGACTGCGAGGCAGAAACGCGGGCGGCAGGGTGGCGTCACTCGGAGAGCACGCAGGCGCCAGGGACTTGGGCGGCAGGGTGGCGTGGCGCTTGTATCCGCTGCGCAAAAGGCGCATCTCGAAAAGGACCGCCACGGGTGCGGAAACGGGACAGGCTGGAGGACGTGATGCAGGATCTTCTCGTGATCGGCGGCGGGATCAACGGCGCCGGCATCGCCCGCGACGCGGCCGGGCGCGGCCTTTCGGTCACCCTCGTCGAGCAGGACGATCTGGCCGCCGCCACCTCCTCGGCCTCGACCAAGCTCTTTCATGGCGGCCTGCGCTATCTCGAATACTACGAGTTCCGCCTCGTGCGCGAGGCGCTGAAGGAGCGCGAGGTGCTCCTCGTCAACATGCCCCACATCGCCCGCCCGCTGCGCTTCGTGCTGCCCCACCATCCGGGGCTGAGGCCGGCCTGGCTCGTCCGCCTCGGCCTCTTTCTCTACGATCATCTCGGGGGGCGGAAGATCCTGCCGCCGACGCGCACGCTCGATCTGAGGCGCGATCCGGCGGGTGCGCCGCTCAAGGGCGATTTCCGCCGCGGTTTCGAATATTCCGACGTGCAGGTCGATGATTCGCGCCTCGTCGTTCTCAACGCGCGCGATGCCGCCCGCCGCGGCGCCACCATCCGCACCCGCACCCGCTTCCTCCGCGCCACCCCGACGGAGGAAGGGTGGGAAGCCGAGATCGAGGACACGACCAGCGGGCGGCGCGAAAGGCTCGCGGCCCGCATTCTCGTCAACGCGGCCGGCCCCTGGGTCGAGGCGGTGCTGCGCGAAGGGGTCGGCATCTCCCCCCCGGCCCGGCTGCGGCTCGTGCGCGGCAGCCACATCGTCACCCGGCGGCTCTTTCCCCATGACAAGGCCTACATCTTCCAGGAGCCCGACGGCCGCATCGTCTTCGCCATTCCGTTCGAGGAGGATTTCACCCTGATCGGCACCACCGAAGCCGACCACGAAGGCGACCCCGGCAGCGCCCGCTGCACCGAAGCCGAATGCGCCTATCTCGTCGAGGCGGTGAACCGCTACCTCGCACGGCCGATCTCGCACGCGGACATCGTCTGGAACTTCGCGGGCGTGCGCCCCCTCTTTGACGACAACGCCTCCTCCGCTACCGCCGCCACGCGCGACTACGTCCTGAACCTGACGGAAGCGCCGAGCCCCGTGCTTTCGGTCTTCGGCGGCAAGATCACCACCTATCGCCGCCTTGCCGAGAATGCGCTCGAGAGGCTCACCCCCTTCTTCCCGGACCTGCCCGGCCCCTGGACCGCCGCCGCCCCCCTGCCCGGCGGCGACTTCCCCTGGGACGGGCTGCCCGCCCTCGTCGCCGATCTCGCCGCCCGCTACCCCTTCCTTGCCGGAGACGAGATCCTGCGCCTCGCCCGCCGCCACGGCACTGGGAGCTTCGCGCTTCTGGGCGATGCGAAGGAGCGCGCCGATCTCGGGCAGGATTTCGGCGCCGGGCTTTTTGCCCGCGAGGTGGACTGGTTCCGCACCGAGGAATGGGCCCGCACCGCCGAAGACATCCTCTGGCGGCGCTCCAAGCTCGGCCTCCGGCTCGGCGAAACCGCCCGCCAGGCCCTTGCGGACCATCTTGCCGAAACCGGGTGAGTGCCAAGTGACAGCGCCCGCCATTGGCCCTATACCGGGCACTGGCGCCCCCCGAAGGGCGCGATTGTCGAGGAATGACCGGCCCCATGCGCATTCTCGTGACCAATGACGACGGCATCAACGCCCCCGGCCTCGCCCTGCTCGAGGAAATCGCCCGCGATCTGGCCGGCCCTGCGGGCGAGGTCTGGGTGGTGGCCCCGGCCTTCGAACAGTCGGGGGTGGCCCACAAGATCAGCTACACCCATCCGATGATGCTCTCCCGGCTCGACGAGCGGCGCTTCGTCGCCGAGGGCTCGCCGGCCGACTGCGTGCTCGCCGGGCTCCACGACGTGCTCGACGGCACCCCGCCCGATCTCGTCCTCGTCGGCGTCAACCGCGGCAACAACGCCGGGGAGAACGTGCTCTATTCGGGCACCGTCGGCGGCGCGATGGAAGGGGCGCTGCAGGGGATCCCCTCCGTCGCGCTGTCCCAGTATATCGGCGAAGGCAATCTCGCGACGGGCGACATCTTCGCCGCCGCCCGGACCCATGCGCGGCCGCTCCTCGAACGCCTCATCGCCGAATCCCCCTGGGAGAGCGAGGGCTACCGGCTGTTCTTCAACATCAACTTTCCGCCGCTCCCGGCCGAGGCGGTGCGCGGCGTGCGCATCGCCCATCAGGGGCTGCGAAGCGATGCGCACTTCTCGGTGGAGCCCCATTTCTCGCCCTCGGGCCGCAAGTTCCTCTGGGTGCGGGGCGGCCCGCAGCACCGCCCGGCCGATCCGGGCTCCGACGTGACCTTGTGCCTCGAGGGCTACGTCACCGTCACCCCGATGCGGGCCGATCTCACCGCCCATGACCGCCTCGTGGCCCTCGGCCGCGCACTGGACGAAACCCTCGCCGCCTCTGCCGGAAAGGGCGCTGCCCCGAACGAAGTGGAGACCCTCGACGAATGAGCGCGATCGAGCCCGAACAGCTGATGCGTTTCCTGTTCCAGCTGCGGGCCCGCGGCATCACCGACAGGCGGGTGCTCGAGGCGATGGAACGGATCGACCGGCGGCTCTTCGTGCGCCCGACCTTCGCCGAACACGCCCTCGACGACGTATCGCTGCCGATCGCCTGCGGCCAAACCATCTCCCAGCCCTCGATCGTCGCCCTGATGACCGAGGCGCTCCGCCTCACCGACCGGCACAAGGTGCTCGAGATCGGCACCGGCTCGGGTTATCAGGCGGCGGTGCTCGCGCTCCTGGCGCGGCGGGTCTATACCGTGGAGCGGCACCTGCCGCTGGTCCGGGAGGCACGGCGGCTCTTCGAACGGCTCGATCTCGCCAATGTCACCGTCATTCATGGCGACGGCACCGAGGGCCTGCCGCGTCAGGCCCCCTTCGACCGGATCATCCTGACCGCCGCCGCCGAGGATCCGCCGCAGGTGCTGCTCGATCAGCTCAAGCCCGGCGGCATCATGGTGCTGCCGGTCGGCCGCTCGGACCGGATGCAGACGCTGATCGCGGTTCACAAGCGCGAGGACGGATCGTGCGACTATCGCGAGCTGGGGGCGGTGCGCTTCGTGCCTCTGGTGGAAGGGGTGGCGGAAGACGGCTAGATGTGGCCGGAGCGCCGCGCCGCGCTTGACTGCGGCGCGCAGGATGCGTTGCAAGGAGATGCCTTGCCAGGGAACGATCGCAAAGGGAGTGTGGGCATGCGGGCAATCGGAAACACCGGAGGCGCCGGAATCGCGGAGAGGACGCCGGACGCGGCTGCAGCAGGGAGCGCCTTCCGCGGGCCGCTCCTCCTCCTCGGCACGGCGCTGCTTCTTGCGGGGTGCAACGGCGCCAATCTCGGCCCCGGCCTAGATTTCCGTTCGCCGCCGCCGGCAGCCCGCATCGAGAGCACGCCGCGGCCCGAGCCCGATGCGCGCGGCGTCATCTCCTATCCGAGCTACCAGATCGTCGAGGCCCGGGGCGGCGAGACCGTCGCCGACGTCGCCCGCCGGATCGGCCTCGAGCCGCGCGAGCTGGCCCGCTACAACGGCCTGCCCGAGAGCTATCGCCTGCGCCCGGGCGAGATCCTCGCCCTGCCGCGGCGGGTGGCGGAGATCCCCGCCGACGGCGGCATCACGGCCGAGCCCCTGGCGAACGATCCCGTGACCGCCGTGGCCGCCGCCGCCATCGCCGAGGCCGAGGGCCGGAGCGGCCCCGCCGGCAGCACCGCCCCCGGCACGCCGGTGCGTGAAGGCAATCTCGGCGACGCGCGGATCGAACCCATCCGTCACAAGGTCGAACGGGGCGAAACCGTCTATACCCTGTCGCGGCTCTACGGCGTGCCGGTGAAGGCCATTGCCGAGTGGAACAATCTCGGTCCCGACCTCTCGATCCGCGAAGGACAGTATGTCGTCGTGCCGGTTCCGCAGAGCGAAACGACCGCCGCGCCCGCCACGCCCCGGAGCGGCGACAGCGGAGCCACGGCGCCCCGCCCGACGACCACCACACCCTCCCCGGCCGGCGCCGCCCCGGCCACGCGCTTCCTCCGCCCGGTGGCGGGGCCGGTCGTCCGGCCCTTCTCGCCCCGCTCGGGCAGCAATCCGGGCATCGACATCGCTGCCGCACCGGGCACTCCGGTCCGGGCAGCGGCCGACGGCACCGTGGCCCTCGTCTCGAAGGCGGTCGATGGCAGCCGCATCGTGCTCCTGCGCCACGGCTCCAGCCTCTATTCGGTCTATGCCAATCTCGGCGAGGTGGCGGTCGCCAAGGGGCAGACGGTGCGCCGCGGCGCGATCCTCGGCAAGGTGGCGGACAAGAACCCGGCAACGCTCCATTTCGAGATCCGCAAGGGCACGACCCCGGTCGATCCGGCCGACTGGCTCGAAGCGGGCTGAGGCGGAAGCGAGGACGGGAGACGGAAATGGCACGCGAGGAGCTCGTCATCGCCACGCGGGGTCCCGGCCTCCACGAATTCACCGACCGGGTGCGCGCCTTCTGCCGCGGGCGCGCAGACGGGTTGCTCACCCTTTTCGTCCGTCACACCTCCTGCTCGCTCCTCGTCCAGGAAAACGCCGACCCGGATGTGCGCCGCGATCTCGTCGAATTCTTCCATCGGCTCGTGCCGCCTGCCACGGACCCCTCGATGCGCTGGCTGCGCCATACGCTCGAAGGACCCGACGACATGCCGGCCCACCTCAAGGCGGCGATGATGCCCGTGAGCCTCTCGATCCCGGTGGCTTCCGGTGCGCCGCTCCTCGGCACCTGGCAGGGGATCTATCTCGTCGAGCACCGCCTCCGCCCCCAACGGCGGCGGGTGGTGCTTCACTTCGCCACCGACGGCTGAGACGCGGCCTCCTCTTCCGCGCCGGGACACAGGGCAGGCAGCTTCAGCCCCCGCACGACAAAGAGCGGATAGCGGTCGATCTCAGCTCCCCGCGAGCGCCGCACCGCCTCTCCGAGCGACACCACTTCGGCGAACAGCCGGCGCACATCCCCCGTCCGCGTGCCGTTGCGGGCGACGAGAAGGGCCGGGGCGGCACACAACGCCTGCGGGAACGGGTCGCGGAAAAGATAGCGCCGGGGAGCGGCCACGTCCCAGACCGGCCAGCGCCGGCCGAGATGATGATGGAGCTGGCCGGCGAGCCCGTAATGGGTGGTGGCGACCCAGCGCGCCCCGGCATTTTCGGCCGCCGCGGCGATGTCCCCCGCCACGGCCGACCAGCCCTTGGTCTGGTTGGGCGGGTTGTTGCCGGGGAAGAGCGGCGGGCCGGGGCGGAAGGCGAGGGTGACGGCGAGCACCGCCAGAAGGAACGCCAGCGCCAGCGCCGTCACGCGCCAGCGCCGCGGCCGCCCCTCTGCCTCGGCGGCGGCGAAGACCGCGAAGGCCGGATAGGCCGGCAGCACCCATTGGGCCAGCACCGCCGCCTTCAGAGAATGCCACAGCATGAAGAGCGGCAGCGGCAGGGCGAAGACAAGAAGATGCCGACGCGCCGCCAAGGGTCGCGCCATCCCCCTGAGCGCCAGCCAGGCGACGAGCGGCGTGACGAGCAGGATCTGCGAGCCGAGATACTCGACGAGAAGGCGGAGCCCGAAATGCCCTTCTCCGAGGCGCGCCGTCTGACGAACGAAACCGTGCCAGCCATGGGTGGCGTTCCACCAGAGCCAGGGCACGAGCAGGAGGGCGCAGACGCCGACCCCGAACCACAGCGCCGGGCGGCGGAACGCCGCGCGGCCGTCTTCCGTGAGCACCAGCCAGAAGAGAACGCCAAGGCCGAGAAAGGCCGCCGTCAGCTTGGAGAGCAGGGCCAGGGCGAGGAACGCGCCGCCGAGAACGGGCCAGCGCCCCTGCCCCGTCCGCCGCCAGGCGAAGACCGTCCACATCACCGCGGTCCAGAAGAGGGCGAGCGGCCCGTCGGGCGTTGCGGTGAAACCCAGCACCATCCACGGCACGGTCGCGGCGGCAAAGAGCGCGCTCCAGGTGCCGATGACGGCCCGCCCCGTGGCCAGCGTGCCGACGCGGCCGGCGAGGAACACCGCCCCCCCCCAGGCGATGACGAAAGGCAGGCGGATGGCAAGGGGCGTCTCGCCACCCGCCAGCTTGCCGAGATGGATCAGCCACGCCACCATCGGCGGGTGATCGTAGGTGGCAAGCGACGGCCAGTCGGCCCAGAGCGCGTAATAGGCCTCGTCATCGACGAGCGGCACCAGCGCCGCCGCCGGCAGGTGCAGCAGCACGAAGAGAAGCGCCACGAAAGCCTGGGCCCCGCGTCCGCCGCACTCCCCGCCCCTGCCGCATTCCGCGGCTCCGGCCCCGCCGGCCCCCACCGGCCATGCGCCCCGGGCCGTGCCGATCCTGTCCGACATGCTGCCGCGCCCCCTATCCAAGCTTCCCGCCCCCGTTTATAGTCATGACCGCGAAAGAGCGAGCCAGATCTTGCGTGGCAGGCCGGACCGGGGGCAGACCCGCGAAACGCGATCGCCTTGCGGCACCGCGCAATCCGGCCGCAGGAGGCTGACAGGGGGGATGAGAGCCGATGCGTTGCCCGTTCTGCGGAGATCTCGAGACACAGGTGAAGGATTCGCGCCCGGCCGAGGATCACACGGCCATCCGCCGCCGACGCCAATGCACCGCCTGCGGCGGCCGCTTCACCACCTTCGAACGCGTGCAGCTGCGCGACCTCGTCGTCATCAAGGCCGACGGGCGACGCGAGGCCTTCGACCGTGACAAGCTCACCCGTTCGATCCGCATCGCCATGCAGAAGCGCCCGATCGAACCCGACCGCATCGACCAGATGATCTCCGGCATCGTCCGCCGGCTCGAGACCATGGGCGACACGGACATTCCCTCGAAGACCATCGGCGAGATCGTGATGGACGCGCTGGCACGGATCGACACGGTGGCCTATGTGCGTTTCGCCTCCGTCTACAAGAACTTCCAGGCGGCCGACGATTTCGAGGAATTCGTCGCCCAGCTGCGGCCACCGGTGCAACCGGAGAAGGGATGAGCCGCTCCTGCCCGCACCCTGAAGACGCCCGCTGGATGGCCCATGCGCTGCGTCTCGGCCGGCGCGGCTGGGGCAATGTCTGGCCCAACCCCGCCGTCGGATGCGTCATCGTGAAGGAAGGTGTGCTTGTCGGTCATGGCTGGACCCGGCCCGGCGGCCGCCCCCATGCCGAGCGCGTGGCGCTCGAACGCGCCGGGAAGCGGGCCCGGGGCGCGACGGCCTATGTCACCCTCGAGCCCTGCGCCCATCACGGCCGCACCCCGCCCTGCGCCGACGCGCTGGTGGCGGCCGGGGTGGCGCGGGTGGTCGTCGCCCTGCCCGACCCCGACCCGCGGGTGCGGGGGCGCGGCCTCGAGCGGCTCTCGGCGGCCGGCGTCACGGTCGATCTCGGCTGCCGGGCGGCGGAAGCGGCGCTCGACCAGCGCGGCTTCCTTCTCCGCATCACGCGGCGCCGCCCCCTCGTCAGCCTGAAACTGGCGGCCACCCTCGACGGGCGGATCGCCACCGCCACCGGCGAGAGCCGCTGGATCACCGGCCCCGAGGCCCGGCGACGGGTGCATCTGATGCGTGCCAGCCATGATGCTGTGATGGTGGGTGCCGGCACGGTGCGGGCCGATACGCCGACGCTGACCGTGCGCGGGCTCGGCATGCGGCATCAGCCGGTGCGGGTGATTCCCGACAGCCGCCTGTCCCTCGCGCCGGAGGCACCGGAGACGGCCGGTCTCCTTGCCACGATCGGGGAAGCTCCGCTCTGGATCTGTCACGGCCCCGAAGCGCCCGCCACCCGACGCGCCGCATGGGAAGAGGCGGGCGCGCGGCTCCTGCCCTGCCCGGTCGATGCCGACGGGCGACTGGCGATCGGGGGCGTGCTCGCGGCTCTCGCCACGGCCGGCATCACCCGCCTCCTGTGCGAAGGCGGCGGCCGGCTTGCCGCCAGCCTGGTGAAGGCCGATCTCGTCGATGATCTCCACTGGGTGAGCGCGGGCAGACTCGTCGGCGGCGACGGCCGGGCGGCTCTCGCCCCCTTCGGCATCGCCGCCCTTGCCGCGGCGCCGCGCTACACGCTGATCGAAAGCCGGCCCGTCGGGGCGGATCTGTGGCAGCTCTGGCGTCGTCCGCTGGCGGCCGAAGCGCTCGGAGTGACACTCCCGCCCGACATGTGATCACGAACCGGGGCGGCAGCATGATCGCGGAGTGGCCGAGGTTTCGTGATCACATGATGCCGCACCGCCCCATCACGTGACCTGCCGCCGCACCGCCCCTTCGCGGAAATGCGAGGGAACGGAACCGGAGCTCCGTGATCACGATCTTCGTCCGGCCTTCATTCGGCGGCGAGCCGGCGCCGCTGCCAGGCCCGGGCGGCTTCGCCGAAAGCACCGAACAGCGCCCGCGACACCGGGTCTTCCGCGGCCCGCCATTCGGGGTGCCACTGCACGGCGAGAGCGAAACCGGGCGCGTCCTTCACCACCAGCGCCTCGGGCGTGCCGTCGGGAGCAAACCCCTCGATCTCGACCCCGGGTGCCGGCAGCTCGATCCCCTGACCGTGCAGCGAATTGACCATGATCTCCTCGGCGCCGAGAAGACGGGCGAAAACGCCCCCTGCCCTGAGCCGCACCTTGTGGCGCAGGGCGAAACGCTCCTCGAGCGTGCCATCGGGCGGCATGCGGTGGTTCATCCGCCCCGGCAGGTCGCGAATCTCCGGGTGCAGCGTGCCGCCGAGCGCCACGTTGAACTCCTGAAAACCGCGGCAGATGCCGAAGATCGGCTGCCCCCGCTCGATGCAGGCCCGGATGAGCGGCAGGGTGAGCCGGTCGCGCGCCCGGTCGAAGCAGCCATGGCGCGGCGTCTCGGGGCGTCCGTATTCCGACGGATGGACATTGGGCCGGCCGCCGGTGAAGAGAAAGCCGTCACAACGGGCCAGCAGCGTGTCGAAATCGGCCAGCGCCGGGTCGGCCGGCACCATCAGCGGCAGCGCACCGGCCACCTCGGCAATCGCCGCCGAGTTCATCAGCCCGGTGGCATGCGCCGGGTAGTGGCCGTCGAGGAGATAGGAATTGCCGATGATGCCGATGACGGGTCGAACCATGTCACACCTTGCGCCGCACAGCCGGAGCTTCCGGACCGTTCATAGATGGCGGACGCACCGGCCAGACGCAAGGGGCAACACCACATGAGCCGCCCCGTGATCACATATCGCCCCCGTGATCGTTCGCGGATCGTTCGCGATCACATATTCCGCCATGGACGAAGTCACGCGTTCTTTGCAATCATTCTGTGATCACATTCTCCCGTTCATCGTTGTGATCACATATCCCCACTGCTTCCGCCCTCGGCGAAGCTCCGCGCGCGGGCCTCCTTGGCGAGGCGGCGCCACTTGTGCAGCACCGGCTCGGTATAGCCCGAAGGCAGTTCGCGGCCGCGGAAGATCAGCTCCCGCGCGGCCCTGAAGGCCGGCCCGTCGAAGGCGGGGGCCATCGGCCGGTAGAAGGGATCGGCCGCGTTCTGCCGATCGACGACTTCGGCCATCGCACGCAGGATCTCCTCGACCTCCTCTGCCGTAACCAGCCCGTGATGCAGCCAGTTGGCGATGTGCTGCGAGGAGATGCGGCAGGTGGCGCGGTCCTCCATCAGTCCGATATCGTGAATGTCCGGCACCTTCGAACAGCCCACCCCCTGATCGATCCAGCGCACGACATAGCCGAGGATGCCCTGGGCGTTGTTCTCGACCTCCTCGCGGATCTCGCCGGCGCCGTAGCGGCGCCCTTCGGCCAGGGGCAGCGTCAGGAGCTCCCGCAGGCCGGCCCTGGGGCCGGAACGTTCGATCCGTGCAAGAATCTCCCGCTGGCGCGCCCAGGCATCGACCTTGTGATAATGGGTTGCATGCAAGACCGCCGCAGTCGGCGACGGCACCCAGGCCGTGTTGGCGCCGGCCCGGGGATGGGCGATCTTCTCGCGCAGCATGTCGGCCATCCGGTCGGGCATGGCCCACATGCCCTTGCCGATCTGGGCCTTGCCGTGGAGACCGCAGGCAAGGCCGATATCGACATTGCGCGTCTCGTAGGCCTCGAGCCAGGTTGCCTGCTTGATCTCCTCCTTGCGCAGGAAGGCCCCGGCCTCCATCGAGGTGTGGATCTCGTCGCCGGTGCGGTCGAGAAAACCGGTATTGATGAAGCAGACCCGGTGCCGCGCGGCACGGATGCACTCCTTGAGATTGACCGAGGTGCGCCGCTCCTCGTCCATGATGCCGATCTTGACGGTATGGGGGGCGAGCCCCAGCACCGCCTCGACCCGGCCGAAGAGCCGGTCCGTGAAGGCCACCTCCGCCGGACCGTGCATCTTGGGCTTGACCACATAGACCGACCCCTTGCGCGAATTGACGAAGCGGCCGGTGCGCCTCAGATCGTGCAGGGCGATGGCGGTGGTCACGAAGGCGTCGAGCAACCCCTCGAAAACCTCTCTCCCCTCCCGGTCGCGCACCGCCGGCGTCGTCATCAGATGCCCGACATTGCGCACCAGCATCAGCGCGCGGCCCGGCAGGCGGGCGGGGCGGCCGTCCGGCGCGGTGAAGGCGATGTCCCCGGCCAGCCTGCGGGTGAAGCGTCTGCCGCCCTTCACCACCGGCGTCTCGAGCGTGCCCTTCATCAACCCGAGCCAGTTGCGATAGGCCTGCACCTTGTCCTCGGCATCGACGGTGGCCACCGAGTCCTCCATGTCCATGATGGTCGAGATCGCGGCCTCGAGACGGACATCGGCGAGCCCGGCCGGGTCGGTGCGGCCGATCGGGTGCGCACGGTCGAAGCGGAGAAGAAGATGAAGCCGGTGGTGCCGCAGGATCACCGCCTCGGGCGCCGCCGCCTCCCCCTGCCAGCCGGCGAAGGCCGTCGGCTCGACCAGGGGCACGGAGCCCTTCCCGGTGAGCGCGAGCAGCCGCCCGTCCTCGACACGCCAGCCGGTCACCTCGTCATGGCGCGCCCCGGCGAGGGGAACGGTCTCGTCGAGGAAGGCGCGCACCCAGGCGATGACCTCGGCACCGCGAGCCGGATCGTAGGGGCCGGCCGGCGGCGGGCTGCCCAGGGCATCGGTGCCATAGAGCGCATCGTAGAGCGAACCCCAGCGGGCATTGGCGGCGTTGAGCGCATAGCGGGCGTTGGTGACGGGCACCACGAGCTGCGGGCCGGCGATGACGGCGATCTCGTCATCGACGTTGACGGGATCGATCGAGAAATCCGGTCCTTCGGGCTCGATGTAGCCGATCTCGCGCAGGAAGCTCTCATAGGCATCCATGTCGGCAGGGCGGCCGGGATGGGCCCTGTGCCATGCGTCGATCCTCCGCTGGAGTTCCTCGCGCCGCGCCAGCAGGGCACGGTTCTCCGGCGTCATCTCGGAAACCGTTTCCGAAAACCCCTTCCAGAAATCCTCCGCCGAAACTCCCGTTCCCGGCAGCGCCTCCTCCTCGAGGAACCGCGCAAGCAACGGATCGACCGAGAACCCGCAACGCACGACAAAGGATGCCATCTTTCCCTCCGCCCTGATGGTTGTTCCCGCATCTGTCAGACCATGATTGTTCTCTATGCAACGACTTCGGCATGGGCAAGGGCAAAGCACCTGCCGGATATGGAAAACATTTTCACCATCGCGGCGAAAGCGGACGGCGCCACGACAGGAGCGGCTCGACGCCGGAAGAGGGCCGACCGCTTGCCAAGGCGCCGCCGGAAGCCGATATCGGACAGGGAATGCGCATCGGGCGATGAGGAAAGGCACGGAGATGAACCGGGACACGGCAAGGAACGACGAGACGACCCTTCGCGAGGGCGCGACGACGACACCGCCCCTCAAGCGGCTCGAGGACTACGCCCCGCCTCCCTGGCTGGTGGAGAAGGCCGAGCTCGTCTTCCGACTGCATCCCACGGCGACGCGCGTGAGGAGCCGGCTGCACATCGTGCCGAACCCGGCGGTGCCGGAGCGTCGGCCGCTGCGGCTCGACGGGGTCGATCTCGCCCTCGTCGCCGCCCAGATCGACGAGCGGCCGTTGCAGCGGGCCGAGATCCGCCCGGTCGAGGAAGGGATCGAGATCCCCGCCGAGCTGCTCCCCGAGGGGCCCTTCACCTTCGCCGCCGAGGTCGAGATCGACCCTTCGGCCAATACCGCCCTCGAAGGGCTCTACCTCTCGAACGGCATCTACTGCACCCAGTGCGAGGCGGAGGGCTTCCGCAAGATCACCTTCTACCCCGACCGGCCCGACGTGATGGCCCGCTTCACCGTCCGCATCGAGGGCGAAGCACCGGTGCTGCTGTCGAACGGCAACCCGGTGGCCGCCGGCGAAGGCTGGGCCGTATGGGATGACCCGTGGCCGAAGCCCTCCTACCTCTTCGCCCTCGTGGCCGGCGATCTCGTCGCCACCTCCCGCCCCTTCACCACCCGGTCGGGCCGGCTCGTCACCCTCAATGTCTGGACCCGCCCCGGCGACGAGGACAAGGCCGGCTACGCCCTCGATGCGCTCGAACGCGCCATGCGCTGGGACGAACGGCGCTACGGCTGCGAATACGATCTCGACGTGTTCAACATCGTCGCCATCGACGATTTCAACATGGGGGCGATGGAGAACAAGGGGCTCAACATCTTCAACGCCAAATACGTGCTCGCCCGTCCCGAGATCGCCACCGACGGCGATTTCGAGCTGATCGAGGGGATCGTCGCCCACGAATACTTCCACAACTGGACGGGCAACCGCATCACCTGCCGCGACTGGTTCCAGCTCTCGCTCAAGGAGGGGCTGACGGTCTATCGCGACCGGCAGTTCACCTCGGAGATGCGCTCGGCCGCGGTCAAGCGGATCGAGGATGTGCGGCTGCTGCGCGAGCGGCAGTTCCGCGAGGATGCGGGGCCGCTCGCCCATCCGGTCCGTCCGCGCGAATATGCCGAAATCAACAATTTCTACACCGCCACCGTCTACGAGAAGGGCGCGGAAGTGATCGCCATGCTCCACAGGCTGGTGGGGGAGGAGGGCTGGCGCAGGGCCCTCGACCTCTACTTCGAACGCCATGACGGCAGGGCCGCCACCATCGAGGACTGGCTCGAGGTGTTCGAGGACGCCACCGGACGCGACCTTTCGCAATTCGCCCTGTGGTACGAGCAGGCCGGCACGCCGCGGCTCGAGATGCGCGAGAGCTGGGACGAGGCGGCCGGCCGCCTCACCCTGCATTTCCGCCAGTGGACACCCCCCACCCCGGGCCAGGAGGAGAAGAGGCCGCTGGTGCTGCCGATCGCCGTGGGCCTGCTCGACCCGAGCGGCGAGGAAGTGGTGCCAACGCAGATGCTCGAGATGACCAGGGCCGAACAGAGCTTCGCCTTCGAGGGGCTGACGGCGCGGCCGATCCCCTCGGTCCTGCGCGGCTTCTCCGCCCCCGTCATTCTCGAGCAGGAGACCACGGCCGAGCGGCAGGCCTTTCTGCTTGCCCATGACACCGACCCCTTCAACCGCTGGGAAGCGGGCAATGCGCTGGCGCTCGACATTCTCGAGGCGATGGCGACGGGGGGCGGGCAAATCGGCCCGGTCTATCTCGACGCCGTGGCCCGCCTGACCCTCGACGACGCGCTCGACCCGGCCTTCCGCGCCCTCGTGCTCACCCCGCCTTCGGAGGAGGAGATCGCCCAGCGGCTTCAGGAGAAGGGTCATGTGCCCGACCCGGAGGCGATCCATGCCGCACGACGCGCCTTCGAACGGGCGGTGGCGCGGCGCATGGCCGACGATCTGGCCCGGCTGCGCGAGCGAATGCGGACCCCCGGCCCCTATTCGCCCGACGCCGCCTCCGCCGGACGGCGGGCGCTGGCCAATACCGCGTTGCGGCTTCTCGCGCTCCTCGACGAGGGGGCAGCCGCCCGCACCGCCTTTGCCGAGGCCGGCAACATGACCGACGAACTTGCCGCTCTCGCCGCCCTCCAGCGCATCGGCCGGGGTGGGAGGGAGCTGCAGCGCTTCGCCGGGAAATGGGGGCACGAACGGCTGGTGATGGACAAGTGGTTCGCCCTGCAGGCGGCCCATGCACCGGCGGCACAGGCGGTCGAGCGGGTGCGGGCGCTTTCCGAACGGGCCGATTTCGACTGGAAGAACCCTAACCGCTTCCGCGCCCTTCTCGGCACCTTCGCCATGCGCAATCCTGCCGGGTTCCACCGCGCCGACGGGGCGGGCTACGCGCTTCTGGCCGACTGGCTGATCCGGCTCGACCCGGTCAACCCGCAGACGGCCGCGCGGGTGGCCACCGCCTTCGAGACCTGGACGCGGCACGACCCGGCGCGGCAGGCGAAGGCGCGGCAGGCCCTCGGGCGCATCGCCGCCACCGAAGGGCTCTCGCGCGATCTGGCGGAAGTGGTCGGCCGCATTCTCGCGGCGGGAGACGCCGCAGGCTGAAGGCGGCAGGGCCTGCCGCGCCCGGCCCGCCCTTGCTCCCCTGCCCCGGCTCGTCTAGGAGACGGGCCGGGAGCGGCGGCGCTCCCGGCAGACAGGCCAAGGCAGCGAGGCGATCATGCTCGATCTGACGTTCACGGAACCTGCGCCCCGGGTCATCCACGGGCTCGAGGGGGATTGGGAAATGGTCATCGGCATGGAGGTTCATGCCCAGGTGTCGTCGAAGGCGAAGCTCTTTTCCGGCGCCTCGACCGAATTCGGCGCCGAACCCAATTCCAACGTCTCCTTCGTCGATGCCGCCATGCCGGGCATGCTGCCCGTCATCAACGAGTTCTGCGTCGAACAGGCTGTGCGCACCGGGCTCGGCCTCAATGCGCGGATCAACCTGTTCTCGGCCTTCGACCGCAAGAACTACTTCTACCCCGACCTGCCCCAGGGCTATCAGATCTCGCAGCTCTATCACCCGATCGTGGGCGAAGGCGAGGTGATCGTGTGGATGGGCGAAGGGACGGCGCGGCGCGTGCGCATCGAGCGGATCCATCTCGAACAGGACGCCGGCAAGTCGATCCACGACATGGACCCGGAATATTCCTTCGTCGATCTCAACCGCACCGGCGTCGCGCTGATGGAGATCGTCTCGCGCCCCGACATCCGCTCCCCCGAGGAGGCGGCGGCCTATGTCGGCAAGCTCAGGCAGATCATGCGCTATCTCGGCACCTGCGACGGCAACATGCAGAACGGCAACCTGCGCGCCGACGTGAACGTGTCGGTCTGCCGGCCCGGCGATTACGAGAAATACCGCGAGACGGGCGACTTCTCCCATCTCGGCACCCGCTGCGAGATCAAGAACATGAACTCGATGCGCTTCATCCAGCAGGCGATCGAATACGAGGCGCGGCGGCAGATCGCCATTCTGGAAGACGGCGGCGAGGTGGTGCAGGAAACCCGCCTCTACGATCCGAACAAGGGGGAGACGCGCTCGATGCGCTCGAAGGAAGAGGCGCACGACTACCGCTACTTCCCCTGCCCCGACCTCCTGCCGCTCGAGCTCGAGGCGGCATGGGTCGAGGAGATCCGCGCCTCGCTGCCCGAGCTGCCCGACGCGAAGAAGGCCCGTTTCGTGCGCGATTACGGCATCACCGAATATGACGCCGGCGTGCTCACCGCCGAGCGCGAGGCCGCCGACTTCTTCGAGGAGGTGGCCCGTGGCCGCGACGGCAAGATGGCGGCCAACTGGGTCATCAACGAGCTTTTCGGCCGGCTCAACAAGGAAGGCCGGACGATCGGCGAAAGCCCGGTTTCGGCCGCCCAGCTCGGCGCCATTCTCGACCTCATCCGCAAGGGCGACATTTCGGGCAAGATCGCCAAGGATCTGTTCGAGATCGTCTGGACCGAAGGCGGCGACCCGGTGCGGATCGTCGAGGAGCGCGGCATGAAGCAGGTGACCGACAGCGCCGCCATCGAGAAGGTGGTGGACGAGATCATGGCCGCCAACCCCGCCCAGCTCGAGAAGGCGAAGGCCAACCCCAAGGTCGCCGGCTGGTTCGTCGGTCAGGTGATGAAGGCCACCCAGGGAAAGGCCAACCCCCAGGTCGTGAACGAGATCGTCCGCAGGAAGCTCGCGGGCTGATCGGCGCACGGCGCGGCAGGCGGGAAGGTCGCACCGCGGGGACGGGCACGGCCTGCCGAAACATCCCCGCCCCGGCCGGTGGGCACGCGACAGGGGAGGACACAGGGAGGAGGGATGCAGCCGATGACGGATGGGAACCGGATGGCGGGATCGGCGCTTTCGTTCGAGGCGCCCTTTCGCACCGCGCGCCGGGCGATCGCGCCCGAATGGATCGACTACAATGGCCACCTCAACATGGCCTACTATCTCGTTCTCTTCGATCAGGCGCTCGACCAGTTGTGGGAGGCGGTCGGTCTCGGCCCCGACTACCGCAAGGCGCGTGGCTGCACCACCTACACCGCCGAGGCCCACATCCGCTATCTGCGCGAGGTGAAGCCGAGCGACGAGGTGATCGTCACGCTGCAGCTGGTGGACCACGACGAGAAGCGGTTGCACCTGTGGGAGGAGATGCGCCACGCAGAGGAAGGATGGTGCGCCGCCACCTGCGAGACGCTGCTGCTGCATGTCGATCAGTCGGGTCCGAAGGTGGCGCCGATGCCCGAGGATCTGCGCGCCCGGATCGACGCTCTGGCCGCAGCGCACGCCGCCCTTCCCCGCCCCGAAGCGCTGGGCCGGCCGATGGGCATTCACCGCACGAAGGGCTGAAGACAGGGCGCCTCGCCGGGGCGCAGGGGGCACGAGCGGCTCGGGAGGACCCGCCTTCCCCGAACTGGGGGTGGCGTCCCGTCAGTCCTTGCTGCTCCTGACCTTCCTCCCGGCACAGGAGGCGCTTTCCCCTTATCCGTGACCGGAAAAATTTCCGCGTTTCTCCCTGCGCGGGAGGGTGAGCTCCGCTCGACAGGCTGCGCGACATCGCCACCCATCCCCCGCCGTACGAGGGAGCATGCGGAAGTGCACCTTCGGGGCGTTGCGGGGCGGTGGGCAAGGCGGCGGAGGGTCTGCCCCGGAGCCATGCGCCTGCCCAACGGACACCCCATCGAAAGGGGAGGCGCGGCGACAGCCGGCGCCTTCGCCGCCTCGACCCGGTGGTGGCCCCGCACCCCCGGCATGAACGCCGCGGGAAAGGCCGCACCCCCTGCGGCGGGCTTCTCCATGCCCCCTTCCGGTGCCCCGCAAGCCGCGCCGTCCGCCGGTGGGTGCGCCAACCGATACCGGCGGGAGCCTGCCGCAAAGCCCCGTTCGCCGGGAGCACGCCGTGCGCTTCAGCCTTCCTCGATCTCGATTGCCAGCGCATGGATCCGCGCCATGAGATCGCGGCCGAGCGCGGCGTGAATCGCCCTGTGGCGGGCGAGCCGGCTCATCCGGGCAAGGGACGGGGCACGAAGCCGCAGGCGGAAATGGCTCTCGCCCCCTTCGCGCCAGCCGGCATGGCCGCGATGACGTTCGCTTTCGTCGATGATCTCGAGCTGCTCGGGTGCGAGCGCCGCCTCGATCCGCCGCCGAATCTCGGTCGCGACGGGGCCCTCGGGTGATCTGCCTTGCGCCTCTTTTCCCATCCTTCGCTCCATTCCGGTAATCCGGGACGATTTCACATCGCGCGCCAGAAAGTGATTTTCCTCCCGGCCGTGAATGTCTATTCTCTTGCCCCCGGCAAGGCGAGGCCGAATCGCCCCTCCGCGCGCGGCGCCGCAAAGGGGCGGAAATCCCGGCAGGCCGGAGCGGAGGAAGGGTGGGCGCAGGCCCGGAAGAAGAGGCAGGCATGGCAGAGCAGTCCCCTTTCGATTTCGACATTCGCGTTTCCACCGCCAAGAAGAAGCGCAGGCGGCGGCGGGGAATGACCGGCGAGGTCGAGAGCTCGACCCGACAATGCGAATACCCCGGCTGTAGGGAACGGGGGCTCTATCGCGCACCGCGCTCGCCCGATGTCGAGGGGGATTATCTCTGGTTCTGCCTCGAGCATGTCCGCGAATACAACCGCAACTGGAACTACTTTGCCACCCAGGGCGAGGACGTGCTGCTCGAGAAGCTCCGATCGGCCCGCATCTGGGAGCGGCCGACCCACCCCTTCGCCCGCCATCCGGGGCGGCAGACGCGGGCCTGGTCGCGGCTCGGCATCGAGGATCCGTTCCAGATCCTCGGCGACAAGGCCACGCGGCGGCCGACCGTCTCCCCGGCCGGGCGGCGGCTCTCGCCGACCGAACGGCGCGCGCTGAAGATCCTCGACGCGCAGGAACACTGGACGCGCAAGGAGATCCGCAGGCAATACAAGTCGCTCGTCAAGGACCTCCACCCCGACATGAACGGCGGAAACCGGGCCGACGAGGAGCGGCTGCAGCAGGTGGTCTGGGCCTGGGAGCAGCTGCGCGAGAGCCGCAACATCCCCGACTGACGCCGCCTCGCCGCACCGCAGCGGCGCGCCTGCATGACAGCGCGATTCTACCGCCTCACCGATCCGGCCATCGACCGGCCCGCCGGCCCCTTGGCCTGCGTTACGGCGCGATTCGGCCCCGCCCCCTCCGCACGAGGCATGGTCTCCCCCCGTCATCGGCAGGAGGGGCGGAGTTGACGGCGCGGTATCTGCAGAGAACCGGCAGGACCGGCATCTGCAGTGGCCTGCGCCGGGAAGCATTGACCGGCGACAACCGGAGCCGGGGACAACCGGAGCCGGGGAGAGCTCCCCTCCGCAGCGCGCATCGCCCGGCCGCCACCCTGACAGCCCGACCATGGAGCGCCTTCGCGGGGGCCTCCTGTCCACTGCCGCATCTTCACGTTGCCGTGGAACGAAGACGACCAGAGCAGGAAACGACCGGCAGGATCCGGCTGGGAAGGGGAGACACGCACCGAATCGGGGGGCCGGCGGCCCTTGCCTCCGGCTCCGCCCCGCACGTCCCGCAACGGGCCTCGGACGACACCGCCGCCGCCCCGCACACCGACCCCGCAGGCGCGGATGCGTGCCCCTTTCCCTCCCCTCCGTCCGGGCATATATAACCCCCGAACGCCGGACGCCCGGCGCACAGCCAGGAGATGGAGCCCGCCATGGCCGATGGCACCCTCGACACGCTCACCACCCCCACCCGTGAGATCGATGTGCGCGAAACCTTCGGCATCGACGCCGACATGAAGGTGAAGGGCTTTGCCGAACGCACCGACCGGGTGCCCGAGATCGACCCGAGCTACCGTTTCGATCGCGACACCACTCTGGCGATCCTTGCGGGCTTCACCCACAATCGCCGGGTGATGATCCAGGGCTATCACGGCACGGGAAAATCCACCCATATCGAGCAGGTGGCCGCCCGGCTCAACTGGCCGACCGTGCGCGTCAACCTCGACAGCCACATCTCGCGGATCGACCTTCTGGGCAAGGATGCCATCAAGATCCGCGACGGCAAGCAGGTGACCGAATTCCAGGAAGGGATCCTGCCCTGGGCGCTGCGCAACCCCGTCGCCATCGTCTTCGACGAATACGACGCCGGCCGTGCCGACGTGATGTTCGTCATCCAGCGCGTGCTCGAGGCCGATGGCAAGCTGACCCTGCTCGACCAGAACCGCATCATCCACCCGCACCCCTTCTTCCGCCTGTTCGCCACCGCGAACACCGTCGGCCTCGGCGACACGACCGGGCTCTATCACGGCGTGCAGCAGATCAACCAGGCACAGATGGACCGCTGGTCGATGGTCGCCACACTCAACTACCTACCCCATGACGAGGAGGTCGAGGTGGTGATCTCGAAGGCGCCAAGCTATGACACCCCCGAAGGGCGCGAGACGGTCGCGCGCATGGTCCGGGTGGCGGATCTGACGCGCACCGCCTTCATGAACGGCGAGATCTCGACGGTGATGAGCCCGCGTACCGTCATCAACTGGGCCCAGAATGCCGAGATCTTCGGTGAGGTCGGCTATGCGTTCCGCCTCACTTTCCTCAACAAGTGTGACGAGCTCGAGCGCCAGACCGTGGCCGAGTTCTATCAGCGCTGCTTCGACGAGGAACTGCCCGAAAGCGCCGCCCGCATCGCGCTCGCCTGAAAGCCGAAGACCCAGCCGGAGCTCGCCTTCCGCCTGCCCGGCCGGGTGGCGATGACTGGCTCCTCGCCCCGGATCGCTGCCGCAGGCCCCTTTCGTGACCGCCCCCGACAGCGGGCCCGGCGGGGAATGGCACGCCTTCGAGCATCGCATGGCCTGAACGGAGAACCCCGCTTGTCAGCAGCCCAAGAAGAGCTCTGCAGGACCTGACCTGCTCCCCAAAGAGTCCGTGCCTATAGGTTGGCTCTGTTCAGGTTTTGGTCCATGATAGACCGGTTGGCATATTCCCATGGCGTCAATCCACCCAGGCTCGAGTGCGGGCGGTGCCTGTTGTAGTCGTCGCGCCATGCCGCAATCAGATGACGGGCTCGGGCAGCAGGGTATCGAACAGGTGCTCGTTGAGGCATTCGTCGCGCATCCGGCCATTGAAGCTTTCCACAAAACCATTCTGCATCGGTTTGCGTCACGCTGGAAGCGTGCCTTCGGCACGACGGGCGATGTAGTGCCACTCGACCTTGCGGTCTTCCTGCCATTTGAGGATGGCATTCGAGGTCAGTTCCGTCCCGTTGTCGCTGACCACCATGCAGGGATAGCCGCGAGTTTCGGCGATCCGGTCCAG
>JALSJQ010000005.1 GCA_026989275.1 Albidovulum sp. | reverse complement strand
GCGCGAAGAGGGCATGACGGCCTACGAGATGATGCTCTCCGAGAGCCAGGAGCGGATGCTGATGGTCCTCGACCCCGAAAGGGAGGAGGAGGCCCGCCGCATCTTCGAGAAATGGGATCTCGATTTCGCCATCGTCGGCGAGACCATCGCCGAAGACCGGTTCCGGGTCTTTCACGGCAACCGCCTCGAGGCCGATCTGCCGCTCAAGGCCCTCTCGGGCGAGGCCCCAGAATACGACCGGCCGTGGATCGCGCCGCCGCCGCCCGCGCCGCTCGATCCGGCATCCGTTCCCGCGATCGACCCGATCGAGGGGCTCCGGGCGCTTCTCGCCTCGCCCAACCATGCCTCGAAGGCCTGGGTGTTCGAACAGTATGACAGCCAGGTGATGGGCGACACCATCCGCCGCCCCGGCCAGGGGGCCGGCATCGTCCGGGTGCACGGCACGCGCAAGGCCCTCGCCTTCACCGCCGACGTCACCCCGCGCTATGTCGCGGCCGATCCCTACGAAGGCGGCAAGCAGGCGGTGGCCGAAGCCTTCCGCAACCTCGTCGCCGCCGGCGCACGGCCGCTCGCGGCCACCGACAATCTCAATTTCGGCAATCCCGAGAAGCCCGAGATCATGGGCCAGTTCGTGCTGGCGGTCCGCGGCATCGGCGAGGCCTGCAAGGCCCTCGACATGCCGATCGTGTCGGGCAATGTCTCGCTCTACAACGAAACCGAAGGCGAGGCGATCCTGCCGACCCCGACCATCGGTGCCGTCGGCCTGATCGACGATCTCGACGCCATCATCCCCGCCGCGGCCCGTCCGGGCGATCTGGCGGTGCTGCTCGGGGGCGGCGGCCGTCATCTGGGGCAGTCGGCGCTTCTGGCGGAAATGTTCGGCCGCGAGGAAGGCGCGCCGCCGCCGGTCGATCTGGCGGCGGAAAGGCGCCACGGCGACTTCGTGCTCGGGCATCGGGCACTGATCGCCGCGGCCAGCGACATCTCCGATGGCGGGCTCGCGCTTGCCGCCTTCGAAATGGCGGTCGCCGGCGGCACCGGCCTCAGCCTCGAGGAAGGCGATGTCGCCTTCCATTTCGGCGAAGACCAGGGGCGCTATCTCCTCGCGGTCGATCCGCGCGACATCCACCTGCTGCTCGCGGCGGGCGAAAGCGAGGGCGTCGCGCTCCGGCTCGTCGGCGCCTTCGAGGGCGAGGGCGAAGAGGCCCGGCTGCGCCTCGGCACGAGCGAGGCTTCCATGGCCGAGCTGCGGGCGCTCTGGCAGGGCCGCTTTGCCGAGCTCTTCGGCTGATCGGCGCCCATGCCGGCCCGGCCCTCGTGTCATGCGATCGTCGGGCGCGGCTGTCCACGCGCGACCGGGCCGGCACCCGGCCCGCGCGCGTGCCGCCCGGCGCGCGCATGTCAGGCCGGATGACCGTGCCCGTGGCGGTCTGTCGCACCTGCCGCCTCGCCCTTCCTGCGCCTTCTCTCGCACCATCGACGGGGCCGAGCCGCGCGACTGCCGGCCCGGTCCGAGAAGCGGCACACGCGCTCCCGACGCTCATGCCGAGCCAGAATTGTCCGAAGGAATCGTCTTGAATGACGGTAGCCGAATTATTCGCTGCCGAATTGCATGAATCGCGTATCTTCCCTCGCCCCTCCGCTTCCCGGATCTGACGCCACGGCCCGATTGCGCCTGCCCCGCACCTGGCGCTAACCATGAAGCAGGGAGGCCCGCCCCGCTCTCCCACGGGCCGGGCCGGATCAGGGAGGAGGAGGAACCCATGCTCGAAGGCCTGATGATGTATCAGCCGCTCACCATCGGCGCGCTGATCGACCATGCCGCCCGCCATCACGGCGATACCGAGATCGTTTCGGTCGAGACCGACGGCACCCGCAGCCGCAGCGACTGGGCCGGCATCGCCGCCAATGCCCGTCGCCTCGCCTCGGCGCTCGAAGGCCACGGCATCGGCCCCGGCGACCGGGTCGCCACCATCGCCTGGAACAATCGTCGGCATCTCGAATGCTATTTCGGCGTCTCGGGCGGAGGGCGGGTGCTGCACACCGTCAATCCGCGGCTCTTTCCCGAGCAGATGGCCTATGTGCTCAACCATGCGGGCGACCGGGTGCTGTTCTTCGACCGCACCTTCCTGCCGGTGGTGCAGGCGCTGCGGCCGAAGCTCGAGACGGTCGAACATTACGTTCTTCTGGGCGGCCGCGACGAGGAAGCCCGCGCCGGGATGCCGGACCTGCAGTTCTATGACGAGCTGCTCGAGGAGGGGACGGCCGACCATCCCTGGCCCGAGATCGACGAGCGCGCCGCTTCCTCGCTGTGCTACACCTCCGGCACCACCGGCAACCCCAAGGGCGTGCTCTACTCCCACCGTTCGACCCTGATCCACGCCCTTGCCTCCGCCCTGCCGGACACGCTCGGCATCTCGGCCCGCGAAACCGTGCTGCCCGTGGTGCCGCTCTTTCACGTCAACGCCTGGGGCACGCCCTATGCCGCGGCGCTGACCGGCGCGCGCCTGGTGCTGCCGGGCCCGTTCCTCGACGGGGAAAGCCTCGTGAAGCTGATCGACGAGGAAGGCGTCTCCCTCGCCCTCGGCGTGCCGACCATCTGGCAGGGGCTGCTGATCGCCGCAGAGAAGACCGGCTCGCGCCTCGAGAGCCTGAAGCGAACCGTCATCGGCGGCTCGGCCTGCCCGCCGGCGATGATCGAGGCCTTCCGCGAACGGCACGATGTCGAGGTGCTGCACGCCTGGGGCATGACCGAGCTCTCACCGCTCGGAACGGTCAACACCCTCAAGGCCAGGCACCTGTCGCTGCCCGAGGAGGAACAGCACGCGCTGCGCCTCTCCCAGGGGCGACCGCCCTTCGGGATCGAGATGCGGATCGTCGATGATGCGGGCCGGCCCCTTCCCCATGACGGGACGACCCAGGGCGAGCTCCAGGTGCGGGGCCACTGGGTGCTGTCGGAGTATTTCGGCGCCGAACCCGGCACCACCCTCACCGAAGACGGCTGGTTCGCCACCGGCGATGTCGCCACCATCGACGCGGACGGCTATCTCGAGATTCGCGACCGGGCGAAGGACGTGATCAAGTCGGGGGGAGAGTGGATCAGCTCGGTGGAGCTCGAGAACATCGCCATGGGGCACCCGGACGTGCTCGAGGCGGCCGCCATCGCCGCCCGGCACCCCAAATGGGACGAGCGGCCGGTGCTCCTCGTGGTGCCGAAGGAGGGTGTCACGCTCGATGCCGACGAGATCCGCGGCATGTTCGAGGGGCGTGTCGCCCGCTGGCAGATCCCCGACCGGGTGATCGTGCTCGACGAGCCGCTGCCGCGCAACGCCACCGGCAAGGTGCTCAAGCGTCATCTGCGCGAAAGGTTCGGCGACGTGTTGATCGCGAACGACGCCGGCTGAACGCAGCGGACCGGCCGGGGCGCGGCGGCGCGGCCCGCCACCCGCCCTGCGCCGCCCTGCACCGGGGTTGACTTTCGCCGTCGGCGCACCATTTCGGCTGCGGGCGACCGGTCGTTCGCGAGATCCGGCCGCAGGAGATGCCGAGGCAGGCGGAGGACGGCGGCTCGATGTGCCCGGCCGCGGTGCGGGTGGCGCGCGCGCATCGGCCCGGCGACGGCAGCCCCGGGGAGCGCCGAAGGGCAGCGGCAGGATCGTCGGAACGGCGGCGCGCAGCGATGTTCACCAACCGTTCACAAAATCTTCATCTCTCTTTAACCTTTCCGGGCGTATCCTACATGTGAACCGGAAGCGCATTCGGAACTTGCGCTTCCCTTCACTGTCCCTCGTTCCGCAACTGGCGCCCGTTCACGCGGGCGCCTTTTTTGTCCGCCGCCCGCCCCGCCGGCGCAGGCGCGGCGCATGAGCCGCCTTCTCAGCCCTCCGCCTGCGCATCGGGATCGACCGCGGTGGCCTTCGGCCGCTCTTCCTCGGGCATCTCGCCGGTGACGAGGAAGATCGCCTGCTCGGCGATGGCCGTGACATGGTCCCCCATACGCTCGAGATTCTTGAGGATGAAGAGGTAGTGCATGCAGGGGGTGATGTTGCGCGGATCCTCCATCATGTGGGTGAGGAATTCGCGGAAGATCGAATTGTAGGTCTGATCGACATCCTCGTCGCGCCGGCGCACCTCCTCGGCGAGCGCCGCGTCCCCCTCGACATAGGCGCGGATGGCGTCGCGCAGCATGGTTTCGACCATCTCCGCCAGCCGGCGGATCGCCGAGGCGCCCGAGACCCGCGAAGCGGCCGAGATCACCGAGGTGCGCTTGGCGATGTTCTTGGCATAGTCGCCGATGCGTTCGAGATTGCCCGCGATCTTCATCAGCGAGATCACGATCCGCAGATCGGTCGCCTGCGGCTGGCGCAGGGCGATGATCCGCACCACCGCATGGTTGATTTCCTCCTCGAGCCGATCGACCTCGCGGTCGAGCGCGATCACCTCGCCCGCCCGCTCCACGTCGTGCCCGGCCAGGGCGCGGGACGCATCGCGGATCTCGCGCTCCACGAGCGCGCTCATCTCCTGCACGAGATCGCGCGCTTCCCTCAGATCCTCGTCGAAGGCCCGGTTGATATGTCCGCTTCTCGGTATCATCGCATCCTCCCTCAGCCGATGCGCCCGGTGATGTAGCTTTCGGTGCGCGGATCGCGCGGGTTGGTGAAGATCTGCCCGGTATCGCCGAATTCGACCAGCTCCCCGAGATGGAAGAAGGCGGTCTTCTCGCTCACGCGGGCGGCCTGCTGCATCGAGTGGGTGACGATCACCACGCTGTATTGCTCCCTGAGCTCGTAGATCAGCTCCTCGATCTGGGCGGTGGCGATGGGATCGAGCGCCGAGGCCGGTTCGTCCATCAGCAGCACTTCGGGCGAGGTGGCAATCGCCCGGGCGATGCACAGCCGCTGCTGCTGGCCGCCCGAAAGGCCGGTGCCCATGTCGTCGAGCCGGTCCTTCACCTCGTCCCACAACGCCGCGCGGCGCAGCGACGTCTCGACGATCTCGTCGAGCTCGGCCCTGTTGCGGGCAAGACCGTGGATCCGCGGGCCGTAGGCGACATTGTCGTAGATCGACTTCGGAAACGGATTGGGCTTCTGGAACACCATGCCGACCCTGGCCCGGAGCAGCACCGGATCCTGCTCGGGGGCGTAGATGTCCTCGCCGTCGAGCCGGATCTCTCCCTTGACGCGCGCCGTCTCGATCGTGTCGTTCATGCGGTTGAAGCAGCGCAGGAAGGTGGATTTGCCGCAGCCCGAGGGGCCGATGAAGGCGGTCACGGTCTTGTCGAGAATGTCGATGCTGACATCCTTGATGGCATGGGTGTCGCCATACCAGACATTGACGTTGCGGGCCGCGATCTTGACCGGCCTTTCCGTCTCGCGGCCGGCAGCGCCGAGCGTGACGCGGGCGCGGGCCGCGCCGCTCCCGCCCGTGGCGGTGTCAGCGGTCTTCGCTTCGGTGGCGGCGTTGTCCTGCATCGGTATCTCCCTGGAAGGTTCGGTCGATGGGGCGCGACGGCGCTCCTCGCGCCGGGCTCACGGCGGCCTTCTCACCAGCGGCGCTCGGTGCGCTGGCGCAGCCAGATGGCGACGGCGTTCATGAGGACGAGGAAACCCAGAAGCACGAGGATCGCGGCCGAGGTGCGGCTGACGAAGCCGCGCTCGGGGCTGTCGGCCCAGATGTAGATCTGCGTCGGCAGGGCGGTGGCGGCGGCGAAGGGCGAATCGGGAATCGCGGTGATGAAGGCGTTCATGCCGATCAGGAGCAGCGGCGCCGTTTCCCCCAGCGCCTGGGCCAGGCCGATGATGGTGCCGGTGAGGATGCCGGGCATCGCCAGCGGCAGCACATGATCGAACACCACCTGCTGGCGCGAGGCGCCGAGACCGAGCGCCGCTTCGCGGATCGAGGGTGGCACCGCCTTGAGGGCCGTGCGGGTGGCGATGATGATCGTCGGCAGCGTCATCAGCGCCAGCACCATGCCGCCGACGAAGGGGGCCGAACGGGGCAGGTCGAACCAGCCAAGGAACACCGCCAGCCCGAGGAGGCCGAACACCACCGACGGCACCGCCGCCAGATTGTTGATGTTGATCTCGACGAAATCGGTCAGCCGGTTCCGCGGCGCGAACTCCTCGAGCCAGATCGCGGCGGCGATCCCGATCGGGAAGGAGAGGACGAAACAGGTCAAAAGCGCGTAGAACGAGCCCATGATCGCCCCGCCCAGCCCGGCGATTTCGGGAAAGCGCGAATCGGGATTGGTGAAGAGATAGGTGTTGAACTTCGCCCGCACGAGCCCGCGGGCGACGAGACTGTCGAACCGGGAGATCGCCTCGTCCTTGAGTCGGCGGTGGGCCTCGGGGGTGCTCCGGTCGATCAGCCCCTTGTAGAGCTGGTCGAACGGGTCGGAAACCGGCAGATCGACGGTGATCGTCCGGCCGACGAGGTCGGGATTCGCGGCCACCATGTCACGCAGGATCCAGGGCGCCCCCTTCGAGACGATCTTGACAATCTCGCGCTGCTTGCGGCGGTTCTTCACCTCGGGAAAGAGCGCCAGCACCGCCTGCTTGATGACGGCCCGGTAATTGCCGCGATTGATGTTGTCGGGGGGAATCCGCTTCGGATCGAGATGCACCCTCAGTGTCACATGGGTCTGGGTGAAGGCCGGCGCCCCGGTCCGCACCAGCGAGGCGACGAGAATGCCGAGCATGGCGAAGGCGAAGACGACGGCCAGCAGGCCGAAGAGGCGCAGCCGCCGCTCGCGCCGCTTGCGGATCGCGAGCCGCGCCTTGAGAACCGGATCGTGCCAGTCCACCCCGCCGCGCCCCGCGCGAGGGGCCGGCGCCGCCGCATCTTCCCGGATCTCATTCATGGCCATCTCCCGACAGCATTCCCTCTTCCTTCTTTCGCACCCGGTTCAATCGTAGAGCTCGCGATATCTGCGCACCACCTTGAGGGCGACGACGTTGATCCCGAGCGTGATCAGGAACAGCATCAGTCCGAGCGCGAAGGCGGCCAGGGTCTTGGGGTTGTCGAACTCGGTATCGCCGATCAGCAGGGTGACGATCTGCACCGTCACCGTCGTCACCGAATCGAGCGGGTTGAAGGTCAGCTTCGCGATGATGCCGGCAGCCATCACCACGATCATGGTCTCGCCGATGGCACGGGAGACCGCCAGGAGCACGCCGCCGACGATGCCGGGGATCGCCGAGGGGAACAGCACCTTGAGCATGGTCTCGCCCCGCGTCGCGCCGAGGGCGAGGGAACCGTCCCTCAGCGTCCGCGGCACGGCCGAAAGCGCATCGTCGGCGAAGGAGGAGATGAAGGGGATGAGCATGATCCCCATCACCGAACCGGCCGCCAGCGCCGTGTTGGGACTCACGGGGATGCCGAGCGCCACCCCGGCCGCGCGCAGCGCCGGCGCCACCGTGAGCACGGCGAAGAAACCGTAGACGATGGTCGGCACCCCGGCGAGGATCTCGAGCACCGGCTTGGCAAGGCGGCGGAAGCGGGGGGAGGCGAATTCGTTGAGATAGATCGCCGAGAGGAGGCCCACCGGCACGGCCACCACGAGCGCGATCACCGTGATGAGCAGCGTGCCGACGAGCACCGGGATCCAGCCGAAGGCCCCCTGCCCCGCCACCTGATCGGCGCGAATGGCGATCTGGGGCTCCCATCTGAGCCCGAAGAGGAATTCGGCCACGGGCACCTTGTGGAAGAAGCGCAGCGCCTCGGCCATCAGCGAGGCGACGATGCCAAGCGTGGTGAGAATGGCCACGAGGGCGCTGGCGATCATGATCCCCGAGACGATGCGCTCGGCCCGCTGGCGGGCGCGGAAGGCGGCGCTCACGCGCCGGCGGGCATGCAGGAGAATGGCCCCCGCGAGAAGCGTCACCAGTCCCAGCAGCGCCCGGTCGGCCAGTATCTCCAGCCGCTGGCGTTCCGCGGCGAGGGCGTGCTTCCACGGCTCGGCTTCCTTGAAGACGCGGCCCACGGCAAGCGCGTCGATCTCCGAAAGGAGCAGCCGTCGGCCGTTCTCGTCGAGCTGACGGGCCACCTCGTCGGGCAGCTGCGCAAGGATCACCGCATCGATGATCGGCCCCTCGAAGGCCAGCCAGAAGACGAGGAACAGGAAGCTCGGCACCGCCACCAGGAGAAAGGCGTAAAGCCCGTGATAGCGCGGCGTCGAATGGGGATGGCAGCCCGCTTCGAGCAGCGCCTGGGCGGCCCTGCGGTTCCACCAGTAGCCGAGCGCCGAAGCGATCAGGATGACGACGAGTGCCGAGGCGAGCATGGCGACATCTCCAGCATCGGGGCCGTGCGGGCAGGCAGGGCGGCCCGGCCCTTCCGCCCTCGATGACCCTTCCTGCCCCTATCGAAGCGGGAAGGCGGCGAGTCAAGCGCCCGGGGAGAGAAAGGAGTGACCCGAGAGAGGAACGGGGGCCGCGGCCCCCGTTCCCGTGGTCCGTCGGTGGATCCGGCTCACTGGGCGCCGGGCGCCTTCATCGGCACGGCGTCGAGCAGGATCTTCCGGGTCTTCGCGCGCAGATCGTCGGGCAGCGGCACCAGCCCCCGCTCGACCAGATAGCCGTCCGGGCCGAGCGCGTCTTCCGATGCGTACTCCTCGAGGAACTCCTTCAGCCCCGGGATCACGCCGCGATGGGCGTTCTTCACGTAGATGAAGAGCGGCCGCGAGAGGGTGTACTCGAAGGAGGCGATCGTCTCGGGCGAAGGCGCCACGCCCTCGATCGACACCGCCTTCAGCTTGTCCTCGTTCTCGTAGAGGAAGGAGAAGCCGAAGATGCCGAGCGCGTTCGGGTCGGCCTCGAGCCGCTGGACGATCAGGTTGTCGTTCTCCCCCGCCTCGATGAAGGGGCCGTCCTGGCGCATCGGCGAGCAATGGGTCTTGACCCATTTCTTGAAGGCCTTCTTATCCATGCCCTTCTTCAGCGCCTGCACTTCGGGCAGCTCCTTGCAGCCCTCGTGCATCGCCAGCTCCACGAAGGCGTCGCGCGTGCCCGAGGTCGGCGGCGGGCCATAGACGGTGATGGGGATGTCGGGCAGGTTCGGATCGATCTGCGACCACTTCCTGTAGGGGTTGGGGACGAGCTTGCCGTCGCCGGTCGGGATCTCCTTGGCCAGCGCCTTGAAGATCTGGGCCTTGGTCAGGTTCCACGCCGTCGGGTTGCTGCGGCTGACGGCGATCGACAGGCCGTCATAACCGATCATCGCCTCGGTGATGTCATCGACGCCGTTCTTCTGGCACAGCGCCCATTCGGAAGGCTTCATCGCCCGGGAGGCGTCCTCGATGTCGGGATGCGCCTCGCCCACCCCCTGGCAGAAGATCTTCATGCCGCCGCCGGTGCCCGTTGACTCGATCACGGGGGCGGGATATTCGGGGTATTTGCCGCTGAACTCCTCGGCAACCGCCTGCGTGTAGGGAAACACGGTGGACGATCCCACCACGCGGATCTCGTTGCGCGCATGGGCGGCGCCTGCGAAAGCCGTCGCCATGCCGGCGGCAGCAAGGGTCACGGAAAGAAACTTCATGGCTTTGCTCCATGATGTTGACGACATGGCAACCCTCCGGTCTGGCAGGAGGATTGCCGCTCCGGTCCGGGTGGGCGATCGGTGTCTGGTCGCTTCGGTCGTCCACCCGGCATGACCCTTAGCAACGCACCCTCCCCCTTGTCATTGCCCTTTTCCCCGCCATGCGGAGAAGACACAGGCGGCATACATGATAACAAACATGATTACACATGCGCATATACATGCGATAAATCAAACTCATGCCAGACATGAAGAAAATGCCGAAAGGCGCACGCGGTTTTGCGCCGCGGACGCCCCGGTGTGAAAATGCCGCTGCGGCTGCGTCAAGTTGTCGCATGCCCGGACCGCCTCCGATGCGCTCCACGATGTGCCGCCCCCGAGCGGAACACGCCCCGATGCGCCGATCCCACGGCCGAATCACCATCTGCGACCGCCGCGGCGCGCGGTATTCTGATGTGCGGTCGTTTCCGGTTTTCCCGACCCGGCGGATTTTGCTTTTCGGGAAGCGGATCTTTGCATTTCGCAACGAGCGGGCGAAACGCTCCCCCTCGCCGGTCGGAGCGATATCCCATCATGCCATCAACTCATTGATCCTGAACGACTTGTTGTGCATTTCTCTCCCCGGTCACGGTCATTTTCTCCGTTAACCATTTCTCCGTGCCCTTGTGAAAGAATGTCTTCATCGAGATGCGGTGTCGTTGCGATCCGACAGGGGTCGGACGCGCGACAGGTGCCGCCGTCTTCCGGCCCCGAAGCCGTTTTGGCCGCTTCGCCGGACCGGAGACGCCCGGGAAGAGAAGAAAGCCGTCGAGGAGCCGTCATGACCTTGCCGCGAGACTTTCGTCTGCCCCGCCCGCCCGAGACGCCCGAAGCGCCCCGTGTCGTCGTCCTGCCCCTCTCCCGCATCCGACGCCGCGGCGCCGGGCCGGTCCCTGCGCCTTCCACGGAGCCGCGACGCACATCGACAAGGGCGCAGGGCGTGGTGCTCGCCTTCCCGGCCTCCCGCCGCACTTCCCCCTTCCCCAAGCCTCTGGCCCCCGCCCCTGCCGGGACGCGCCCGGCACTGCCCCGCCGCCTCGCCCGGCACTGGCGGCGCATCGTCGCCCTCGATCTGCCCCCGGCCCTGCGCCACGCACCACCCCTCGACCGGATCCACGCGACCGACTGGATCGACCTGCCCGCAAGCGCGCTCGCCCTGTGCCATGACGACGATCTCGACCGCGACACGCTGGTGCTCTCTCCGCTCTATGCATCACGGCTCGATCCGCTCGAGATCGCCCGGCAGCTCCAGTCGCGGGGATTTCCCGGCCTCTACGCCGCCCTCGGAACACCGCTGCCCGATCCTCGGCTGGTCGCGGGGGAGCTGGCGCGCCAGGCCCCGGTGGTGGACTTCCTGCCTCTCGACCTCGGCGTCCTCAGCGCCTGACAACGCAAGCGCCGCCGCGCCTGAAATGGTAGACGGGAGAAACGAAACGGCCGATGGGGCGATCCCGAGCGGGCCGCCTCGTCACCACGAGGGGGAAAACTGCGGCGCCGGGCATGACCGGGGCCGGCGGGGCCTTCTGCCAGCGAGACCGGCAAGATTCCGGCCCGGATTTCCGGGCGCGATTTCCCTGGCGGACGGGGAAAACCCGTTACGCGCCGGATGCACGCCGGGATCCGGTGCATCCGGGCGGGCGACAGCCCCGCGCGCCGGGAGAGAAGCGGAGGGCAGGCGGAGCCGGCCGTCCCGAGCACCGCCGGACACGCGAGCACGGGTGGCAAGAAACTGCCACCCGATCGGCACCGGGGGTGATTTCGTCAACAATCCGTTGCACCACCGCCCCCCTTTCCCTAATCTCCGTTCGGAACGTGCGGCGCCTTCCCGCGCCTGCAGGGGCGCGGCGATCGTGCCGGCCACACGTCCGACCCGCCCAAGGCGCGATCCGCATGACGGTCGTTGCCGAAGCCGGGACCACCACCGGCGACGGGGCTGCGATCGACAACGGAACCGCGCACGGACGGACCGTGCCCAGACGGACGAGGAGATGACATGCCGGCCGCCATCCTGTCCCGCATCAATGCGAAGCTGGAAGGAAGGCTCCCGGAAAAGCGGGTCTTTCTGCGCTCCGACGAGGGCGTGCGCTATTTCCGGCTGACGCCCCTCGCGCAGATCGGCCTCGCAGCGAGCGCCCTCGGCCTCATCGGCTGGGGGATCTGGTCGGCGGCGGTGCTGTCGATCAGCGCCATCGACGCCAGCGGCCTGCGCGAGCAGATCAGCCGCCAGAAGAGCCTTTACGAGGCGCGGCTTTCCGAGCTCGAGGCCGAACGCGACCGTTTCGCCGCCGAGGCCGCAAGCGCCCGCAGCCGCTTCCGTGCCGCCCTCGCACAGCTTTCGGCCCAGCAGACCGCCCTCATCGAGGCCGAGGACCGGCGCTTCGAGCTCGAGAAGGGACTCGACACCGTCCACCAGCTCCTGCGCAAGGCGGTGCATGAACGCGACGAGGCCCGCAACCGCCTCGCCAGCCTCGAGGCCGCCGACAAGGCCCGCGACACCCGGGCCCTCGCCGCCCGCCTCGAGGAGTCCGAGAGCACCATCCTCGTCCTCGCGGACAATCTCGACCTCGTCGCCCGCGAACGCGACAGCGCCCTTCTCGCCGCAGCCGGAGCGAAGAGCCGCGCCGACGAGCTGCGCCACAGCATACGCCTCCTGCGCGAGAAGAACCGGCGGATCTTCTCGCGGCTCGAGGACGCGCTCACCGTCTCCGTGCTGCCGATCCGCAAGATGTTCGAGAAGGCCGGCATCCCGGCGGACAAGCTGATCGAGGACGTGCGCCGCGGCTATTCGGGGCTCGGCGGGCCGCTCGGCCCGGTGGTCGCCTCGAGCAAGGGCGCGATCGACGACCCGGACATGCGCCGCGCCGAGCGCATTCTCGCCGAGATCGACCAGGTCAATCTCTACCGCCTCGCCGCCACCGCCGTTCCCCTCGGCCTGCCGGTGCGGCGCGCCTTCCGCGTCACCTCGCGCTACGGGATGCGCAGGCACCCGATCAGCGGCCAGCGCCGGATGCATGAGGGCATCGACATGGCCGCGCCCTACGGCACGCCGGTCCTGGCCACCGGTGATGGCACCGTCACCTATGCCGGCTGGATGACGGGCTATGGCAAGGTCGTCGAGATCCGGCATGCCCTCGGCTACCGGACGCGCTATGCTCATCTTTCGCGCATTCGCGTCAAAAAGGGGCAGAAGGTGTCGCGCGGCGACCGGATCGGTGATATGGGAAGCACGGGCCGCAGCACCGGATCCCATGTCCACTACGAAGTGCGTGTCGGCAAGCGTCCAACCAATCCGAGCAAATACATCAGGGCAGCAGAAGATGTTTTCTAAGAGCAAGATCGCCAGCAAGAGCTCCGAACCCACCCGCCCGGCGGCACCGACCGAGCCGGCCGCCGGCAAGCCGGCAGCCCCGGCCGCTCCCAGGGCGCCCGATGCCAAGCCGGCGCCGAAGGCACCGCCTTCGCTTCTTTCCAACGACCTGACGGTGAAGGGCAATCTCGTCACCACCGGCGACATCGTCGTCGAGGGCACGGTCGAGGGCGACATCCGGGCTCATATCCTTACCGTCGGCGAAGGTGCTCTCATCCGCGGCGAGATCGTCGCCGACGACATCGTCGTCAATGGCCGCGTGGTCGGCCGCGTGCGCGGCATCAAGGTGCGGCTGACCTCGACCGCCCGGGTCGAGGGCGACATCATCCACAAGACCATCGCCATCGAATCGGGGGCGCATTTCGAAGGTTCGGTCCAGCGCCAGGAAGATCCGCTGGCCACCGGCCAGAAGCAGGCCGCGCAGGGCGCCGCCCCGGCAGCGCGGCCGGCCGCCGCCAAGCCCGCCGCCAAGCCCGCTTCGCAACCGGCCAAGGGCTGAGCGTCCCTTCGGCCCCGGATGCGCACGAAGGGAGAGCCCTTCGCCATTCGGCGGGCACGATGGGGCGGATCGCTTCTGCCATCGCACATGCACGAGGGGGGGGGAGCCCGCTTCACGAGGGGCTCCCCCTTCGCGTTTCTTCGGTTTCCGCGCAGAAAGAAGGAGCTGCCGGGGCGATGCGCACGGAGCGCACGGAAGCCGCTCCCGGCTTCAGCCGTCACACATGCCCGGGTTCGTGAAGAGCGCCCCTTTGCGCTCCTCTTCTTCGCACCCTTCCCTCGCGCCCCGGCGCTTCCGCCCGCAACCGCGATGCGGCCCCGCCTTCAGGCGGCCTCGTCGGGAAGAACCGCCCGGCGGTAGAGATGCCAGGTGGCATGGCCAAGAAGCGGCAGCACGACGAAGAGGCCGAGGAAGAAGGGCACCATGCCGAGAAGCAGCAGCGCGCTCACCGTCACCGCCCAGACCAGCATCGGACCGGGATTGCCCAGCACCACCTTCCAGCTGACGATGGCGGCGCTCACCACGTCGATCTCGCGATCGACGATGAGCGGCAGGCCGATCACCGTGGTCGCGAAGACGAGAAAGGCGAAGGCCGCCCCCACGAGCGAGCCCGTCGCCAGCATGGCGAGGCCGCGGGGCGACCACAGGAGGGCGAAGGAGGAGCTGATGTCCATCATCGCCGAGGCGCCGAAGAACAGCCCGAAGACGAGATGGGCGGCAAACACCCAGAACATGAAGACCAGCAGCATGAACACCACCATCGACGGCACCTGGCGGTTGCGCTCGTGCAGGATCCGCTCGAACACCCGCCCGAAGGACACCGGCTCCCCCTGTTCGAGCCGCCGCGAGATCTCGTAGAAGCCGACGGCGGCAAAGGGCGCCACCAGCGGAAAGCCGAGGGCGACGACGAAGATCCACCATCCGCCGCCTGCCGCGGCCAGTTCCCAGAAGACATACATGCCGGCCAGAACGAAGATGGCCGAAACGAAGACGCCGCATTGGGGCGCGCGCTTCAGATCGCGCCAGCCCGCGGCCAGCGCCGCCCCGAGATCCGCCAGGGTCAACCGGCAAATCCCGGGCAGGCGCGACGGGGTGTCGCCTGCAACCTGTTCCATGAATTTCCTCCCCGTATCCTTGCTTCTTTCCGTTTTTGCCCTGCCGCCGACGGCGGCCGGGGGAACGCTTCCCGTCCCGGAAACATTGAACAGAACCGGGCGGTTCGCGATCAAGGAAAAGGATGCGGGGAAGATGCGGCAAATTGTCGAAGGCGCCGGGCCACACGGGCACGCGCCGCCCGCCACGGGGAAGGCGGCGCCCCCGTCCTCCGTCGCGGCCCTGTCGCCCCGTCAATGCGCCATGAAGACCGGCAGCGGGGCACGCTTCATCACCCCGGTCGTGACCCCGCCGAGAAGGAATTCGCGCAGCCGCGAATGGGAGAAGGCCCCCATCACCACCATGTCGGCCAGCACCTCCTCGGCATGGCGGAAGATCTGGTCGGCCACATCGGGCAGGGTCTTCGGCTCGAGAACGATCTCGGTCTTCACCCCGTGGCGCGAGAGATAGAGCGAGAGATCCTCGCCCGGTTCGGCCTCCTCCGCCCCGCGCACGGGCGGGTCGATCATCAGGATCTGCACCATCTCGGCCCCCCTGAGGATCGGCAGCGCCGAGCGCACGGCTCTCAACGCCTCGTCGGATTCGTTCCAGGCGACGATCACGTTGCGGCCGAAGCGGTCGGGGTTCCATTCGGCGGTTTCGGGCCACAGCAGCACCCGCGAGCGCCCGACGAAGAGCGCGCCGTCGGCGATCAGCTGCAGCAGATCGGCATCGTCGCGATCCCCCGGCCGCGGCAGCACGACGAGATCGGAAAAGCGCATCAGCCGGCCGGCACTCTCCTTGAGGGCTCCGAGCGGGGCGACCACCGGGCGGATCGCCCAGGGCACGTCCTCGCGCTCGAGGATCCCGCGGGCCGACGCCTCGCGCGCGGCAGCCTCGGCGCGGGCGCGCTCGAGACTGTCGGCCACCATGTCGGGCGAGACGGAGGCGAAATAGTAGCCCGGCTCGAAACGGTCGATGCCGAAGGCGAAGACATCGAGATGCCCTTCGGCAAGGCGGGCGATGCCGAGCGCGGCATCGAGCGCCGGGCGCGTGGCCTCGGCCTCGTCCCAGATCGTCTGAATGGTCCTGTATTCCAGCATGTCCCTCTCCTCTCGCTGTCCCCGGTTGCCGTCACGATGCCCGCCGGGAGCACACATCCCCTCTCGAAATCGGTGCACGAACCCGGCATTTCAAGTCGGCGCCGGCCACCTCGGCCGCAGCCGCGACGCCCGGCCGATCCGCGGCCCTCTGCCGCAGCATGGGCGCCGGACAATTTCCTTCCTTTGACATGGATCAAGGAGACGGGGGGAGGGGGCGATAGAAGCGGGGAGAACGCCGGGCGTTCCGGCGGACGTCGATTCCTGTTCAAGCGGGGGGCATGCGATGCTCGACACAATCAAACTTGCCATTCTGGGCGTGGTCGCGGTCGGGGCCGCGATCGTGGCGAATTACGCCCATGATCTGGCCTTCCAGGTGCATGCGCTGATCTTCATGCTCGTGGCGGCCGGGCTTTTCATCCGCACGCTGCGCCATTTCGGCGAAGCGCGACCCGAACCCGCCGGCTACGAGGACGGGCTCATCCGCTGGGGGGTGATCCTCAGCACCTTCTGGGGGGTGGTCGGCTTTCTCGTCGGCGTCTTCATCGCCTTCCAGCTGGCCTATCCCGCGCTCAACTTCGAATGGGCCCAGCCCTATCTCAACTTCGGCCGGCTGCGGCCGCTGCACACATCAGCGGTGATCTTCGCCTTCGGTGGCACCGCGCTCATCACCACCTCCTTCTACGTGGTGCAACGGACCTCCGCCGCGCGGCTGTGGAACGTGCCCCTCGCGAAATTCGTCTTCTGGGGCTACCAGCTGTTCATCGTGCTGGCGGCAACGGGCTATCTGCTCGGCGCCACCCAGTCGAAGGAATATGCCGAACCCGAATGGTATGTCGATCTGTGGCTGACCATCGTCTGGGTCGCCTATCTCGCCGTCTTCATCGGCACGCTGGTGAAGCGCAAGGAACCGCACATCTATGTGGCCAACTGGTTCTACCTCGCCTTCATCGTCACCATCGCCATGCTGCATCTGGGCAACAACGTGGCGATTCCGGTGTCGCTTCTCGGCTCGAAATCGGTGATCGCCTGGGCCGGGGTGCAGGATGCGCTCATCCAGTGGTGGTACGGCCACAACGCCGTGGGCTTCTTCCTGACGGCGGGCTTTCTCGGCATGATGTACTATTTCGTGCCCAAGCAGGCCGAGCGGCCGGTCTATTCCTACAAGCTGTCGATCGTCCACTTCTGGGCGCTGATCTTCCTCTACATCTGGGCCGGCCCGCACCATCTGCACTACACCGCCCTGCCCGACTGGGCGCAGACGCTGGGCATGGTGTTCTCGGTGATCCTGTGGATGCCCTCCTGGGGCGGCATGATCAACGGGCTGATGACGCTCTCGGGCGCCTGGGACAAGCTCAGGACCGACCCGATCATCCGCATGATGGTGACCGCCGTCGCCTTCTACGGCATGAGCACCTTCGAAGGGCCGATGATGTCGATCAAGGCGGTGAACTCGCTTTCGCACTACACCGACTGGACCATCGGCCATGTGCATTCGGGGGCGCTCGGCTGGGTGGCCATGATCTCCTTCGGCGCGCTCTACTTCCTGACCCCGCGGCTGTGGAAGCGTGAGCGGCTCTACTCGACCCGGCTCGTCGCCTGGCACTTCTGGCTCGCGATGATCGGCATCGTGCTCTACGCGGCCTCGATGTGGGTCACCGGCATCATGGAAGGGCTGATGTGGCGCGAGGTCGATCAGAACGGCTTCCTCGTCAACGCCTTCATCGACACGGTGATCGCCAAGCACCCGATGTACGTGGTGCGGGCGCTCGGCGGCACGATGTTCCTCGTCGGGGCGCTGATCATGGCCTGGAACCTGTGGAAGACCGTCACCTCCGTCGAGGAGAAGAAGTCCGCAACCCCGGCCGAAGTGCCGGCGGAATAAGGGAGGGCGACATGTCCTTGTGGAAGAAACACCAGAAGATCGAGAAGAACGTCACCCTTCTCTTCATCCTGTCGCTCCTGGTGGTGTCGATCGGGGGCCTCGTCGAGATCGTGCCGCTGTTCTACATCGACAACACCATCGAGAAGGTCGAAGGGGTGCGGCCCTATTCCCCCCTCGAGCTCAAGGGGCGGGACATCTACATCCGCGAAGGCTGCTATGTCTGCCACAGCCAGATGATCCGGCCCATGCGCGACGAGGTCGAGCGTTACGGGCACTACTCGCTGGCCGCCGAGTCGATGTATGACCACCCCTTCCAGTGGGGTTCGAAACGCACCGGACCGGACCTCGCCCGTGTCGGCGGCCGCTACTCCGACCAGTGGCATGTCGATCACCTGACCGATCCGCAATCGGTGGTGCCGGGCTCGATCATGCCGAAATACGGCTTCCTCAAGCGCACCCGGCTCGAGGCGGGGGACATCGTCGCGGAGATGAAGGTGCTGCGGACCCTCGGCGTGCCCTACACCGACGAGATGATCGCCAAGGCCGAGGAGGACCTCGTCAACCAGGCCGATCCCGACGCGGACGCGGAGGACATCCAGTCGCGCTACCCGAAGGCCCAGGTGCGCAATTTCGACGGCCAGCCGGAGCTCACGGAGATGGACGCGCTCATCGCCTATCTCCAGATGCTCGGCACGCTGGTGGACTTCTCCACCTTCCAGCCCGACGCCTCACGATAGGAGGACATGATGGAAACCTACGAAACCCTGCGTCACTTCGCCGACACCTGGGTGCTTCTGGCCATGTTCCTCTTCTTCCTGGGGGTGGTGCTCTGGGTGCTGCGGCCGGGCTCTTCGGAAGCCTACGAGGATGTCGCCGCCATCCCCCTTCGCAACGATGACGCTCCGCTCGAAGACGAAGGCCCCGCCGTTGCCGGCGCCATGCGCCGCGCGGGGGCGCCCACCGAGGAGGTTCGCAAATGAGAAAGAAAGACGACAAGCAGAAGGGCCCGGTCGAGACGACGGGCCACTCGTGGGACGGGATCGAGGAATTCAACAACCCGCTTCCCCGCTGGTGGCTCTGGACCTTCTACGGCACGATCATCTGGGGGATCATCTACACCATCCTCTACCCCGCCTGGCCCATCTCGACCGAGGGCGCGACCCCCGGCGTTCTGGGCTACTCCTCGCGGGCCGAGCTGCAGGCCGAGATGGAGAAATTCGACACCCGGCTCAAGCCGCTCAAGGAGAAGATCGTCGCCGTCGATCTGGCCGCCATCAAGGACGACCCCCAACTGGCCGACTTCGCCCGCCGCGGCGGCAAGGCGCTCTTCGCCACCTGGTGCGCCCAGTGCCACGGCTCGGGCGGCCAGGGCGCGAAGGGGTATCCCAACCTCCTCGACGACGAATGGCTCTGGGGCGGCACGCTCGATGCGATCCACACCACCATCCGGCACGGGGTGAACGACGAGCACGACGAGGACACGCGCACCTCCGAGATGCCGGCATGGAAGGACCAGCTCGAGCCGACCGAGATCGAGAACGTGGTGCAATACGTTCTCAAGATCTCGGGACAGGAGCATGACGCCGCCAGGGCCGAAGCCGGGGCCACCGTCTTTGCCGACAATTGCGCCGCCTGCCACGGCGAGGACGGCAAGGGCGATCAGGAAACCGGCGCTCCCGACCTCACCAACGCCATCTGGCTCTACGGGGGCGACGAGGCCACGATCCGCGAAACGGTGGAGAACGGCCGCAAGGGCGTGATGCCCTCCTGGTCGAAACGGGGGCTCGACGAGGCCGAGATCCGGCAGGTGGCGTTCTACGTCCACAGCCTCGGCGGCGGCCAGTAGGACATGCGAACGGATGCGGGGGTTCCCAGTCCGCCCCCGCATCCCGACTGGCGCCGGCTCCTCCTGTCCTGTTCGCGCAACTCCCGGAGCCGGCGCCTTTTCACGCCCCCGGCATCCCCGGCCGGGGGCGCCCCCTTTCCGGCCGCCCCGTTCACGATCGCGTGCCCGGCGCCACTGCTCACCCGTTGTTGATCTCGATCAATGAAGGGACGGTGACCGGGACCTAGACAGGGGCAGAATGCGCCCCATGTAAGCCAGAAGACGTTGATTTTTCTCGAGATGGAGCCTTCCGTGAGCACAAGCGAAGACACGCCGCTCTATGCCGCGCGCGAACCGATCTTCCCGCGTCGGGTTTCCGGTCGCTTCCGCCGCATCAAATGGTGGGTGATGGGGATCGCACTCGCGATCTACTACATCACCCCGTGGATCCGCTGGGACCGCGGCCCCAACCTGCCCGATCAGGCGGTGCTGGTCGATCTGGCGAACCGGCGCTTCTACTGGTTCTGGATCGAGATCTGGCCGCAGGAATTCTACTTCGTCGCCGGTCTTCTCATCATGGCCGGGCTGGGACTCTTCCTCTTCACCTCTGTCTTCGGCCGGGTGTGGTGCGGCTATGCCTGCCCGCAGACCGTCTGGACCGACCTGTTCATCCATGTCGAACGCTGGATCGAGGGCGACCGCAACCAGCGCATCCGGCTGTGGAAATCCCCCTGGACCTGGAAGAAGATCCGTCTGCGCCTCGCCAAATGGACCGTGTGGCTGCTGATCGCCATGGCCACGGGCGGGGCCTGGGTGTTCTACTTCACCGACGCGCCGACGCTGGCAAGGGAGCTCGTCGCCTTCGACGCGCCCTGGATCGCCTATTCCACCATCGCCATCCTGACCGCCACCACCTTCGTCTTCGGCGGCTTCATGCGCGAACAGGTCTGCATCTACATGTGCCCCTGGCCGCGCATCCAGGCGGCGATGATGGACGAGGACAGCCTCACCGTCGCCTATCGCTGGTGGCGGGGCGAGCCGCGCGGCAAGCACCGCAAGAAGGAAGGCGCGGAGAAGCTCGGCGACTGCATCGACTGCGGCGCCTGCGTCGCCGTCTGCCCGATGGGAATCGACATCCGCGACGGCCAGCAGCTCGCCTGCATCACCTGCGCGCTGTGCATCGATGCCTGCGATGCGGTCATGGAGAAGATCGGCAAGCCCCGCGGACTGATCGACTATCTGGCCCTGTCGGACGAGAAGCGCGAGGTGGCGGGCCTGCCGCCCAAGCCGATCTGGCAGCACGTCTTCCGGCCGCGGGTGCTGGTCTATTTCATCCTCTGGGCCGGAATCGGCGCCGGGCTCATCTGGGCGCTCTTCGCCCGCCCCGAGATCGACTTCAACGTCTCGGCGGTGCGCAACCCGCTCTACGTGACGCTGGCGGACGGCTCGATCCGCAACACCTATGATTTCCGCCTGCGCAACAAGCATGGCGAGGAACACCCCTTCCGCATCTCGCTCACCGCCGACGACGTGCCGCTCAGGATCAGGCTCGAAGGCACGGACGATCTCGTCACCTATGTGCCGGGCGATTCGACCAGGGAGCAGCGGGTCTTCGTCATCGCCAGGAAGGACAGCCCCGCCGCGAAGGCCGACAAGACCCCGCTCAGGTTCTGGGTCGAGGACGTTCTGACCGGGGAGAGAGCCTGGAAGGATGTGGTATTCTTCGGCAAGGGAGCCGGCAGCCGCTAGACCGGCGCCTAGGGGAGCCGCGCCAGGTGCGGAAAGGTCGCCACGAGGCGGCCGTCACGAGAAGGAAGAAGGAACAGACAGGATGACCCAGGATGTCGAGAAGGACCAAGGCTTCCGCTTCACCGGCAGGATGTTCCTGGCCGTGATGATCGGCATGTTCGGCATCATCATCGCCGTCAATCTGGTGATGGCGACAATGGCGATCCGCACCTTCCCCGGCCTCGAGGAGAAGAACGGCTGGGTCGCCAGCCAGAGCTTCAACCGGCGGCTTGCGGCCCAGAAGGCGCTGGGCTGGCAGGTGACGGCCGATCTGACGCGCGAGCGGATCGTGCTCGACATTCGCGACCGCACCGGCCGCCCGGCGGCGGTGCAGAGCCTCACCGTCACCATCGGCCGTGCCACGGAGCGCTCGGAAGACGTCACCCCGCCGCTCGTCCGCCGCGCCGACGGCGCCTTCGAGGCGCCGCTCGCGCTCGGGCCGGGGCTGTGGGAACTGCGGATCCGCGCCCGGGCCGCCGACGGCACCGAATTCTTCCAGCGCCGTCAGACGGTCCTGCCCGGAAAGGCGACCCGCGGCTGAGGGCCGCATCGCGAGGGCCATGCAGCCGGCCCGAAGCGCATCCGCAGCCGGGGAGACGGAGGGAGGCAGAGACAGGGGCTTCCGGGCATCGGGCCGGACATGCCCCGGGGAGACGAGGATGGAAGCGATGGACGAGACATTCGAACGGCCCGGCCCCGCCTGCCCCGCCTGCACCGGCGCAAGCTGCGCCCGCCCCGAGCCGGCGCAATCCGAGACCGGCAACCTCTTCTTCTCGGTGCCGACGGTGCATTGCGCCGGCTGCATCTCCGCCATCGAACGCACCCTCGAAGCCATGCCGGGCATCCGCTCGGCCCGGGTCAACCTCACCCTCAAGCGGCTGACGGTGGACGCCGACCCCGAACGGATCTCCCCCGAGGAGATCGTGGCCGCGCTCGGAAAGATCGGCTACGAGGCCCATCCGCTCGATCCCTCTCTCGTGGCGGACCCGAACCGCGATGCCGGCAGCCGCGACCTTCTGATGCGGATGGCCGTGGCCGGTTTCGCGGCGATGAATGTCATGCTGCTGTCGATCTCGGTCTGGGCCGGAGCGAGCGACACCACCCGCGATTTCCTGCACTGGATGAGCGCCGTCATCGCCCTGCCGGCCACCGCCTTCGCCGCCCGGCCCTTCTTCCACAATGCCTGGCAGGCGCTGAAGGCGCGGCGGCTCAACATGGACGTGCCGATCTCGCTTGCCATCCTCCTCGCCCTGGCCCTCTCGCTCCACGAAACCGCCAACAGTGGCGAGGACGCCTATTTCGACGCCGCCCTCTCACTCACCTTCTTCCTCCTCGCCGGACGCTGGCTCGACCACCGGACCCGCATCGCCGCCCGCTCGGCCGCCCGCGAACTCGCGGCCCTCGAGGCCCCGAAGGCCATCCGGCTGACGGAGACGGGCGAAGAGACCGTGCCGGTCGGCGAACTGGCGCCGGGAGATCGGATCCGCCTCCTGCCCGGAATGCGCGTGCCGGCCGACGGGGTGATCGAGGAAGGAAGCACCGAGGTCGATCGCGCCTATCTCACCGGCGAAACCGTGCCCGTCGCCCTCGGTCCGGGAGACGCGATCCATGCCGGGGAAGGCAACCTGACGGGGGCGCTCACCGTTCGCGTGACGGCCGCCGGACAGGACAGCACCCTTTCGCGCATCACCGCCCTCGTCTCCCTCGCCGAGACGGCCCGCAACCGCTATACATCGCTGGCCGACCGGGCCGCCGCCATCTATGCCCCGGCGGTGCATCTTCTGGCGCTCGCGGCCTTCATCGGCTGGTATCTCCTGCGCGGCGACGCCCATTTCGCCATCACCACCGCCATCGCCGTTCTCATCATCACCTGCCCCTGCGCCCTCGGTCTGGCGGTGCCGGCGGTGACGACGGTGGCATCGGGCCGGCTCTTCCGCCGCGGCGTCCTTCTCAAGTCGGCCACGGCGCTCGAGCGGCTCGCCGAGGTGGACACGGTGCTGTTCGACAAGACCGGCACCCTCACCCGCGGCACGCCCGAGCTCGAATGGCCCGAACGCATCCCGCCCCGGGCCTTCGCCCTTGCCGCCGGGCTCGCCCGGGGCACGCTGCACCCGCTCGGCCGGGCGGTGCTGCGCGCCGCCAGGGCCCGCGGGCTCGCACCGGCCGAAGTCGAGGAGGTGCGGGAGATCCCCGGCAAGGGGCTCGAGGGCCGCCATGACGGCCGGCGCGTGCGCCTCGGCCGGGCCGACTGGGTCGGCGCCGAGGGCGGGGACGGCATGGAAAGCTGGCTTGCCGTCGAGGGGGAGGCGCCCGTGCGCCTTTCCTTCACCGACGCCCCCCTCGACGCGGCCCGGGAGCTGATCGGCGCGCTGCGCGCCCGCGGACTCGACATCCATCTCGTCACCGGCGACCGGGAACGGGAGGCGGCGCTTCTCGCCCGCATCCTCGACATCGAACCCGGGAAGGTCCATGCCGAGGCCTCCCCCGAAGACAAGTTCGCCCTCGTCGAGGCGCTCGGCGGCAGGGGGCACAAGGTGCTGATGGTCGGGGACGGTCTCAACGACACGGCGGCGCTCGCCGCGGCCCATGTCTCGGTCGCGCCTGGCACAGCCCTCGAAGCGGCGCGCAACGCCGCCGACGTGGTGCTGACCGGCCGGCGGATCGATCTTCTGCCCGCCCTGCTCGACACGGCCCGCTCGGCGCGGCGGCGCATTCTCGAGAACTTCGCCCTCGCCGCCCTCTACAATGCCGTCGCCATCCCGATCGCCCTGGCCGGGCTGGCCTCGCCCCTGGCGGCGGCGATCGCCATGTCGATGTCCTCGATCACCGTCTCGCTCAACGCCATGCGGGTAAAATGACGGAGGGGCCGCCATGAACGTGCTGATCTACCTCATCCCGGTCTCGGTGCTTCTCGGTGCCCTCGGCCTCGCCGCCTTCTTCTGGGCGGTGAAGAACCACCAGTTCGACGATCCCGAGGGCGACGCCCACCGCATCCTGCGGACCGATTACGACGATCACCCGAAGGAGTGACCGCAGCGGACGGCGCCGCCCGCTCCCGGACGGGGGGGCTCAGTTGGCGGCCAGCTCCGGCCCGAGGGGCTGGCAGTTCATGCGCCGGGCGGCGAGGCGGGCACAGGCGAGGGCGGCGTCCTCGCGGGTGAGACCGACGAAATCGGCCTCGAACTTTCCGGCCCTGAGACGGATACGGCGCCGGGCCTCGTCGAGCAGCCGCCCTTCCCAGATCGCCGTGCGGATCAGGACCTTCTCGGCCTCGATCCGGTTGCCGAAACGGCCGAGATGAATCCCCCAGTCGCCCTTGCCGCCGGCCGGGGCACGCGCAACGATCACCCGCCCGTCCTCGAGCGGCGTGAGCTTCAGCCCCGGAACCCGGGCCGGCGCAGGCGCCGCCGGCCCTTCGGTCGCGGACAGTTCCGGCCCCGCCGCGTTGCGGGTGGCGCGGGTGACGGCGCGATCGATATCGGCCACCACCGCCGCCGCCACCGCTTCGGCCGGCACCGGCCGGCTCTGCGGGCGCGGCGAGCTCTTCGGCGCCAGTGCCAGCAGCATCCGCCCCTTCTCCCCCGCCGGCACCGGCTTGATGAGAGGGGCCTCGGCCGGAGCACGGCGGAAGCCGAGATCGAGCAGCTCGGCCATCTTGCGGTTGCGCTCCTGCACCGATCGACCGCCGAAGATGGTGGCGATGATGCGTTTGCCGCCCCGCTTCGCCGAGGCGGTGAGGTTGAAGCCGGCAGCGGCGGTGTAGCCGGTCTTGATGCCGTCGGCGCCCCGGTAGGAGGCGAGGAACTTGCGGTTGGTGCTGCGGATCCGCTTGCCCGCCGCCACATGGCTCGTGCGCGAGAACAGGTGATAGTATTGCGGGAAATCGTAGATCAGGTGCCGGCCGAGAATGGTCATGTCGCGGGCGGTGGACAGATGGCCGGGCGCGGTCAGCCCGTGGGGATTGCGGAAGGTGGTGCGCGTCATCCCCATCTCGCGGGCGGTGGCGTTCATCCGGGTGACGAAGCGTTCTTCCGAGCCGCCGACGGCCTCGGCCAGGGCCATGGCGGCATCGTTGGCCGACTTGAGGGCGGCGGCGCGGATGAGGTCACGAACGGCAACGCGCTGCCCGGCCCTGAGGCCGAGTTTCGAAGGCGGCTGCGCGGCCGCCTTGCGCGAGATGCGCACACGGGTGTCGAGCGAGATCCGGCCCCGCTCCACTGCCTGGAAGGTGAGATAGAGCGTCATCATCTTGGTGAGCGATGCCGGATAGAGCCGCGTGTCGGCATTGCGGGCATAGAGCACCTCGCCGGTGCGGGCATCCATCACCAGCGCCGCATAGGGTGCGGCGCGGCCCGTCGTCGCACCACCTGCAAGGAGCAGGAGGAACGCCGCCATCCACAGGAGGAGGAGCCGCCCACAGCGCCCCCTGCCCTCCGAACCGGCCGACCGACCGACTGACCGAAAATTCCGCACCTTCCGCTCGTTCCTTCCGCCTGTCCGCCAAGGATGCCCCCGGCCCCGTTCGCCGCCTCGTCAACCGGGCGCTTCCTGCCCGCCGCCTCCCTTGCGGGCCGCAGCGTGCCGACGCACCTCTTGCGCCCTGTGCGATTTTCCCCCGCCTGACGAATCAGGCGGCGTCGAATCGGGAGGGGCGCCGTTGACGGCCAACCTGCCTCGTGATCGTGACCATATCATGGCAGAGCCTCGTGCAAAGATGGTTCGCCGCGGTTAACTTCATGTCAACGCAACCGGCACGACAACGGGCATGGGCCTTGAAGCCGGCCCCGGAATGGGCCATCTCGTCTGCGTCTCCGGCCTTCGCCCGGGCGACGAAAGGCGCTAGGATCGGGGGAGACACCGATCGCCCCGTCGCAGGGGGAGACCCGACGCACGGAACGGCACGGACCGGCAGCACTTCCGGGGAAGCGGCCGCGCAGGTGGCGGGGAGCGGGCGAAGGGCCGGGCGGCGGACCGCAAGGGAGACGCAACGCATGCAGCTTCGGCACATGGGCATCATCGCGCCGGCGATCTCCGCCAGGGAGGCGACCCCCGTCCTCCTCCCGCCCCGCATGGGCGCCGGCGGCGACTCGGAGGAGACCGTCACCACCGCACTGCCCAAGCCCAGGCCGAAGACGGCGCGGCCGCCCATGTACAAGGTGCTGCTCCTCAACGACGACTTCACGCCGATGGAATTCGTCGTCCTCGTGCTCGAGCGTTTCTTCCACATGCCCCATGCCAGGGCGGTGGAGGTGATGCTGACGGTGCATCGCAAGGGGGTTGCGGTCGTCGGGGTCTATACCTACGAGATTGCCGAGACCAAGGTGGCGCAGGTGATGGAATTCGCCCGTCGTCACCAGCACCCGCTGCAATGCACGATGGAAAGGGAGTAGGCCCCAGGGCCGCCACCATGACCCGACTTCAACGCTTTCTCGACGAGACGCTCGCGCCCGGCACGATCGGCGCCCTGCCCGCGGGCCCGGCTCTCGTGATCGGGGCCGATCCGGCCGAGACCTACGCCCTGCCGGAGGAGCGGGAGGCAACGCTGGTGCAGCCCTTCCGCCCCCTGTTCGACGCGCTCGCCGCCAGTGGCCGGAGTGCCCTTCCCGCGCTCGGGGCGGCCGGGGAAGAAGCGCATGGGCTGCCCTTTGCGCTCGCCATCATCCACCCCACGCGCAACCGGCGCGAAACGCTGGGCCGACTGGCGGCGGCCCTCTCGCGGCTTCACCCCGAGGGGTTGCTCGTCGTCGATGGCCAGAAAACCGAAGGGATCGAGGCGCTGCTGCGCCAGATCCGCAAGATCACTCCTCCCGTGGCCGTCGAGGCCCGCCGCCACGGCAAGGTCTTCGCCGTCAGGCCCGATGCCGCGCTCGCGGAAGCCGCGCAGGGCTGGGCCGAAGCGGCACGTCCGCGGACCAACCGGGCGGGTTTCACGGCCGCGCCGGGGATGTTCTCCTGGGAGAATGTCGATCCGGGCTCGGCCCTTCTGGCCGAAAGGGTCGGTCCCGCCCTCAAGGGGCGCGTCGCCGATCTGGGGGCCGGCTGGGGCTGGCTGGCGGCCCGGGCGCTCGAGAGAGAGGCGGTGACCGCGATCGACCTGATCGAAGCCGACCACCACGCCCTCGAAGCCGCGCGGCGCAACATCGCCGATCCGCGCGCCCGCTTCCGCTGGGAAGACGTCCAGCGCCTCGCTCCCGACACCGAAGGGTTCGATGTCATCCTCACCAATCCGCCGTTTCATCAGGACCGGCGGGCGCGGCCCGGGCTCGGCATCGGCTTCATCGCCGCCGCAGCGCGCCTTCTCAAGCCGCGCGGCACGCTCTACCTCGTCGCCAACCGCCACCTGCCCTACGAACGGGCAATGACGGAGCACTTCCGCAACTGGGAGATCATCGCCGAAACCCCGGCCTTCAAGCTGTTCGAGGCCAGCCGCCCGATCCCGCCCACGAGCGGCGGCGCCCGCCGGCGGCGGCGCTGAAGCGCCCTGGACGCCGGCCGGCCCGACAGCCCCAACAAGCAGGATCCAGCCATGCCGATCACCCTCAAGGGCAAGACCGCCATCGTCACCGGCGCCGCCAACGGCATCGGGCTCGCCATAGCCCGCCATTTCCTCGAACACGGCGCCAATGTGATGATGGCCGACCGGGACGAGGAGAACATCGTCCGCGAACACGATTCCCTCGGAGAGGAGGGCGAACGGGCGCGTTTCCATGCCGGAGATCTCTCGCGCAACCTGACGCGGCAGAACCTGCTCTCGGCCACGATCGACGAATTCGGCCGCGTGGACATCCTCGTCAACGCCGCCCGGCATCTCGCCCCGTCCGATCCCTTGTGCGACAAGGAAGAGGAAGACGGCTTCGACGAGATCCTGTCGCACAATCTCCTCACCACCTACCGGCTGTCGAGCCTCGTGGCCCGGCGGATGATCCGCCAGGCCGAGGAGGCGCAGGCCGCGGGAGAAGAGGTGCGCTCGGCAGGGGCCATCGTCAACCTTTCCTCGATCGCCGGCATTCGCGTGCAGCCGACGCTTCTGGCCTATTCCGTCGCCACGGCGGCCCTCGACCAGCTGACCCGGGCGATGGCGGTGCGTCTCGCCCCTCACGGCGTGCGGGTCAACGGAATCGCGATGGGCTCGGTGATGACGGCGCGGCTCAAGGATCTTCTGCGCAACAACGAGGAACTGCGCGAGAAGCTGCGCCAGGCGACGCCGCTCGGGCGCCTCGGCCGGGCCCAGGAAGTGGCGGAGGGGGCGCTGTTCCTCGCCTCGGATGCAGCCTCCTTCGTCACCGGCGAGATCCTGGTGGTCGATGGCGGCCGCTCGCTGCTCGACCCGGCCTGGACGACCGACGCCCATTGATGGGGCGCTCCGCCCCGGCCATCGGCCAGACCGATGCCGCGTTCATCGCTGGTGCAGCCGCCCCCGGCCCGATCGCCGACCCGCATCCTGCATTCCCGTTCGGGCAACCGCCGGCACGAAAACGCCGCTGCGGCGCCCGGCTTCCATCGGGCGCGGCTGGCGCCATGCGAGCGGGTGGCTCTGGCCTCACTCTTCGGGCGTCTCGTCCCGTCGCGGCAGGTTGAAGAGGCTTTCGGGGTCGATCTCCTCGGCCGGATTCTCCTTGTCGGCACTCGCGCCGCCAAGGCTGAAATCCTCGAGTCCGGCGATGGCGGAGGGAATGCGCGGCTCGCGTCCGCCGAGCGATTCCTCGGTCGAGACCAGCCTGGCGCGCTCCTCGTCGCTCATCACCGCATCGCCGCCCTCGGCCTTCTTCTTCTCGGCGGCCTTGCGCACCGCCTCGTCGAGCTCCGACTGCTTGCAGAAGCCGAGCGCCACCGGATCGACCGGCTGAATCTCCTTGATGTTCCAGTGGGTGCGTTCGCGGATCGCCTTCACCGTCGGCTTGGTGGTGCCGACGAGCCGGCAGATCTGGGCGTCGGTCAGCTCGGGGTGATACTTCACCAGCCACAGGATCGCCGAGGGCCGCTCCTGACGCTTCGAAAGGGGGGTGTAACGCGGCCCCTTGCGCTTGCGTCCGACCTCGAAGAGCGGGTTCTTCTTGAGCCTGAGGCGATAGTTCGGATCCTTCTGCCCCTTCTCGATCTCCTCGCGGTCGAGCTGGTTGTTGGCGATCGGATCGAACCCCTTGATCCCCTGGGCGACCTCGCCATCGGCAATGCCCTGCACCTCGAGCTCGTGCAGCCCGGTGAAGTCGGCGATCTGCTTGAAGGTGAGGGTGGTGTTCTCGACCAGCCAGACGGCGGTCGCCTTGGGCATCAGCGGTCTATCCATGGGTGCATCCTCGCGAAATTCACATGCATCATCCCCGCCGGGAACCGGCTGCATCCTCGACCAGGGGCCCGGATGCGCTCTCCAATCTGGGGGGAGGTCGCCTTCTATATAGGGCGAACGACCGGCGGGCGAAAGGGCAAATCCGCCGAAGGCGCCTCTTCGGGCGGCGGTGGCGCTTCGTCTCGGGATCGTCGCCCCGCAGCGCGAGGCGGTGCGCCGCAGGGCCGCCTCCTCGCGCCGCGTTCCACGGCAGAGCGCGAGGAGCGCCGCGCCCGCGACATCACGCGACATCAGCGGACCGGCAGCAGCCGCGCCCGCGGCAAGGCGCAGTCGCGCCGGGCCGCCTCGGGGCAGATGGCGGGACGAAGGCCACGATCGAGACAGATCCGCACCTCGTCGATATATCCCTTCTCGCAGGTCACGGTGACCATGTCGGGGGAAAGACGCGGGTTGGCGGCGAGAAACGCCTCCTCGATCACCCGTGGCGCCAGATCGACCGGCCGGCGCAACCGCCGCAGGATCGCCGGGCGGCGGATGGCGGCGGCCGCCTTGCGGAGCAGGGCGAAATAGTCGGCCGGATCGAGACCGGTGCAGCGCCCATGCTTCTTCCACTGATACCAGGCGAGGCCGGCCGAGCCCATGAGACCGGCCATTGCCGCGCTCTCGCGCCGCGTCGGGTCGCGCCGGGCCGTGCGGCACCAGGCCGGCCAGTCATCGCCCTTCTGGGGCCAGAGCCCGTGCACGATGAAACCGGTATCGGCCGCGGGGTCGCACTGGGCCGCCCCGCTCCGGCCCTCGAGGGCGCACCAGGTGGGCGACCAGCTGAGCGCAAGGATGTAGCCGTCGAAATCCCCCGCCGGCGCCCCGCGGATTTCCCGGGCCACGGCCGACGGCGCGAACGCGAACAGGAGGACGGCAAGGATCGGGAAGGGGCGGAAGGGCCTTCTTCGCCGCCATCGGACCAGCGGGAACACCCCCGAAAAGGCGGTCGGGCCGCGACGGAAGGTTGTGACGGCGCCGCCCCGCCCTGCCCGACCTTCCCGGCCCGCCGTCCCTTCGGCCCGTGCCCCGCTCATGCGGCACGCACCTTGCGCGGCAGGTCGGCCACTTCGAGCACGATCTTGCCGATATGGGCTCCGCTCTCCATGCGGGCATGGGCCCGGTCCGCCTCGTCGAGCGGAAAGGTGCTGTCGATCAGCGGGCGAATGCGCCCCGCCCCCACCAGCGGCCAGACGCGGGCCTCGATCTCCTCGCGGATCCGCCCCTTGACCAGGTCCGACCGGGGCCGCAGGGTCGAGCCGGTGATGGTCTGGCGCCGCATCATCATGCCGGCGAGATTGGCCGTGACCTTCGCCCCCTCGAGGAAGGCGATCTGCACCAGCCGCCCCTCCTCGGCCAGCGCCCTGAGATTGCGTGCGAGGTAATCGCCACCGACCATGTCGAGAATGACATCGGCACCGCGTCCGGCCGTCGCCTCCCGCACCACCGCGACGAAATCCTCCCTGCGGTAGTCGATCGCCCGGGCTGCGCCGAGCGCCGCGGCGGCGCGGCATTTCCTCCCGGAGCCGGCGGTGGCGAAGACCCGCACTCCGAGCGCGGTGGCAAGCTGGATCGCCGTCGTGCCGATGCCGGAGCCGCCGCCATGGACGAGCAGCGTCTCTCCGGCCCGCAACCGCGCCCGCATGAAGAGGTTGGACCAGACGGTGAAGAGCGTCTCGGGCAGCGCCGCCGCCGCGACCCAGTCGAGATCTTCCGGAACCGGCAGGGCGTGGTCCTCATGGGTCACCACCGCTTCGCCATAGCCGCCGCCGGGCAGAAGCGCGGTGACGGCATCGCCCGGCTGCCAGCGCTGGACGCCGGGGCCGACGGCATCGACGATCCCCGCCGCCTCGAGCCCCGGCAGATCGGAAGCGCCGGGGGGCGGCGCATAGAGCCCCGCCCGCTGGAGCGCGTCGGGCCGGTTGACCCCGGCCGCCGCCACGCGGATGCGAATCTGCCGCCAGCCCGGAGTCGGCACGGGCCGCATCGCGGGGCGTAGCACTTCGGGCCCTCCCGGCGCGCCGATCTCGACAACGCGCATCTTCCCGTCCTTCATCCTTGCCTCCACCTTTCCCCTTCGTGCCTTTCGCGCGGCATCATTCCCGACGTCGCCTCCTCAGCGCTCCTGCTCCGGCGCCAGCCGGCCCGGCAGGTCGGCACGGGGGCGAGGCCGGGCCAGGAACGGCGCCCGCTCGATCCGCCCCAGAAGCGGGCCGAGAGGGCCGGCCCGCAGCCGCCCCTTCAGCTTCTCGATCGCCATCACCTCGTCGATCCGCCGCTCGAGAAAGGCCCGCGTGGCGGCAAGATCGGGGCTTTCGTCCCCCAGCCAGGCCAGCACCGTGGCCGAGAAGATGCCCGCCAGCATCAGCCGCTTGGTGTGCCAGTTCATGTCCTCGGAACGATCGCCCAGGGCGGTCCAGACCGCGTCGGCGCTCTGCCAGGCGGCCTCGGCGCCATAGGGCAGGTTGGGTGGCAGGGCGAAGAGGGCGGCCGCGCGGCGCACCGCCTCGCGCTCGGGGGTGACGATCTCGAGACGGAGCATCACCGCCTCGCGAACCCTGTCGCGATAGCGCAGGTTGTCCACCGGCCGGGCCGGCCAGCGGCGCAGGAGCTCCCGGTCGCCCCAGCGGTGGAAGGCGCGCGCCAGATCGACACCCCCCCGCGGGAAAAGCGAGCGGGCGAAGCGCTCCTCGACCCCGACTTCCGCGGCCGCGGCCCGCAGCGCCGCCTCTCCCCAGCCGTCGAAGACCGCATGGGGCGCCGCCGCGCGCGCGAGACAGAGCCGGGTGTTCTCCTCGTCGATCATGCCACCCTCCCTTCTGCCGCCGCAACCACCCGAAGCGGCCGGCACCGCCCCGGCCGCCCGATGCGATGGACAAGGGCGCGAACAGCTGCTAAAGGAGCCGCTCCTGCAATCATGTGCAACTCCAACTTCGGAAAGGTGGTGACTATTCCATGCAGGTACAGGTTCGCGACAACAATGTCGATCAGGCGCTTCGGGCCCTGAAGAAGAAGATGCAGCGCGAGGGCATCTTCCGCGAGATGAAGCTCCGTCAGTATTACGAAAAGCCGTCGGAGCGCCGCAAGCGCGAGCGTGCCGAGGCGATTCGCCGGGCCCGCAAGCTGGCGCGCAAGAAGGCCCAGCGCGAAGGTCTGCTCTGACCTTCCCCGAGCGACAGCGAACCGGCGCCGAGGCGCCACGACCCCCGGCCCTGCCGGGGGTTTTTTCATGCCGACCGGCGCAGGGGGCCGTCCGTTTGCGAAGACGGCCGGGGAAAGGGATGAAAAGGCGCCGACGTCAACCTTTCGGAAAGGTTCGGTTGCCATCATGGAAGGGGCCGCGGAAGCACGCCCCCGCCACCCGTGCCACGCGATTCGACGAATCATGCCGCCTGTCCGCAAGCCGGGCGACAACCGGGCGAAAGGAGAGGAGCGAGAGAAGACGAAGCGGAAGGAAAAGAAGAGCCGCATGCGCAGGCCCCTTCACGCGCCGCCTGCGGGCCCGCCCGCCGCGAGAGGCGCCGGGAAGGGCAGGATCCGGACGGCAGATGCCCGCCCGGCGGCGCAGCGGCGCGATGACCCGGGCGCAACGGCGCGATCGGCCCCGCCCTGGGCGACAGTTCAATTGGCCCCGACCGGCATGTTCTGCTGGGCGGCGAGGAGTGCCTTGTTGTTGTCGCCGTCGTCCTGATAGATCCTTTCGGTCCTCACGCCGGGCAGCTCGGCGAAGGCCGCCATCAGCTTGTGCGGAAAATAGGTGCGCGGCAGGCTCTCGAACCCGGGCAGCTTCCGCAGGATCCCGCTCGTGGCATAGGCGCAATGGGCCTTGGCCACGGCCCCGTTGGCCTCGACCAGCCGTTTGGCCTCCTCCGCCACTTCGGCCGGCACCTCCCTGGTCTGCAACACCACATGGTAGGTCTTGCGGGCATGGTAATCGACGTAGAACTTCCACATGGTGGGGGTGATGCCGTAGAGCACGTCGTTGCGCTCGGGAACGGTGCGGTGCCACCAGGTACCTGCCGGATCGAACAGCACCCTCTGGGACGCGTTGATGAGCAGCGCCGAATGCCCTCCCTGACCGTTGCGATTGTTGATCGCGGTGATCAGGGTGATCGAGGGCGGCCCCGGGTCGTGATAGGCCGCCTTCATGACAGCCTCGTCCGGTGCCCATTTCGATTCGGCACAGGCCGAAAGCAACGCCGCCGACCCCAGAAGGAAGAAACGCCTGTTCATCATCATTCGCGCTCCACGGGCATGACCGGTCGAGGCAGCCCCCGCAGACGCCGGCCCTCCCGAACCGGCCGCAGGTTCATGCGCATCGCCCCTACCTAACCGCATCCCCCGCGGGGCGAAACAGGAAATCGACAGCCGGCACCGTTACACCGCCGGCACCGTGTTCACCCCGGCAGTCGCACATCGGTCGGCCATGCGCCCTCCGCCCCTTCCGGCAACCGCACCCCGGCCCATTCGGGGGGCGACCATCGGGTGCAGGCTGCGCGACACCGCCCGAAAACGACAGGCAGCGCAACCTGCCCCGGGATTTCGCGGCTCCTCCCCCGAGGGAGACTGCGATCGGAGGGGAACAAGGACATCGCACAGGAACACACCCTCTCCCCGCGCGTCCCCGCGCGCGGAGTGCCGGGCTGTCGTCAGAGGGGATCATCAAGTGGCACTCCCACCCTCTCCCCGCGCAAGCGCCGGGCTTGCCTGAAAGGACAGGTTCGGAAGCGATATGCCCTCTCCCGCACGGGCGGAGCAGCAGGGAAGCCGGGGCATATCTCCCGCGTCCCCACCGACCTTCCCTGCGCGGGCGGAGCGCCGGGTCTTGCCAGGCGGAAAGGACAGGCAGAAAGGAGACGAGACAACGAGCCTTCTCCCGCACGGGCGGCGCGCCGGGTCTCTGCTTCTCGATCCGGTCCGCCCGGCATGCCCCCTCTCCCGCGCGGGCGGGGCAGCAGGGAAGCCGGGCACGGCCTTTCGATTGCGCTGCGCCTCTCCCGCACGAGCGGCGCACCGGAATGCACGGGCCGAGCCGGTGGGGCGCCCTCCGCTTCTTCTCCGGCGATGCGGGGAAAGCGCCGGTTCGCCACACGGCGAGGGCGAAAGCGCCGGCCGGAACGGGGGGTGATTGTCGCGCCCCGGCCAACCCGGCCCCACCCCCGACCGGGCTTCGGCAGCACCGTTCCGCCGTCATGCACGCGCCGGCCGTTCCTGTCCGACCACCGGCCGCTACTGCGCGCCGAGCAGGCCGCCAAGGGCCCTCGCCGCTTCCTGCTCGATCTTTCTTCGCAGCAGCGCCTCGGGGTTCTGCCCCTGCGCCGGGGCCGGCACGCCGATCTTGTCCGCCAGCGCCTTCTTCGCCTGTGCCTCAAGCTTCTTCTTCTCTTCCTGAAGATCGACGCCGCCGATCCTGCCCGATGCCCGATCGAGGAGCGGAATCACCGCCGGCCCCCGCCACGGACCGGTGATGCGCACCGGCACCGTCAGCGCACCGGTCTTTGCCGCTCCCGTAGCCGGGTCGAGCCGGGTGGCCGTCAGCACCATGTCGAGGCTCTGCCCGGCCAGATCGATCGTGCCCTTGCCGGCGACATCGACAAGCGGGCCGAGAAGGCGGAAATCGTCGGTCGAGGCCACACCGCGCCGGATGGAGAAATTCGCCGTCACCCGATCGAAGATGGTCTTGTTGCCCTGCCCGCGATAATTCGGATCGAGCCGCAGGATCATGCCCAGAAGATCGAAGCCGACGAGCTCCCCCTTGCCGATCGACATTCGGGCCGAGCCCCGCAGGCTGCGCAGGATCGCCGGCAGGGAGCGCCCCGCCCCGAGCACGTCGATCTCGCCCGAGAGCGGCCCTTCGAGCCGGTCGAAGCCAACGCTCGCCATCAGCAGCGGCCGCAGGGCGACATTGGTGATCCGTGCCCTGAGCGCGGTCGAGAGCCCCTTGCGGCCATTGAGCACCCAGCGGCCGCTCACCCCGCCGCCATAGATGCCGGCCCGCGCAAGATCGACCACCAGCCGCCCGCGCTCGAGCGTGGCGGCAATAGCGACATCCGCCGCCGTCACCGCGCCATGGCCGAGGGTGCCGACGGTCAGCTTCACGTCGGCATCGAGCCGGTGGAGCAGGGCCGGATCGAAAGCGCCGCCGCCCCCGGTGGCCGCGCTGCCCTCTCCGCCGCCACCCCCCCTGCCGGCGCGGGTGAAGGGAGCCAGATCGAGACGCCCGGCCGCAAGCCGGGCCACGAGTTTCGGCCGTGCGCTCCCGAACGCGAGATCGGCATCTCCCGTCAGCACCTGCCGCCCGAGGCCGAGGCGCCCCTTGCGAAGGCTGAAACGGCCCCCCTGCCAGGCCATTTCGCCCCCGAGCGAAACCCGCAGGAGCGGCGGCGGCAGATCGACGGACGCGCCGGTCAGCGCCAGAAGCGCCGGCAGATTCGGCGCCCGCACCTCGCCCGTGGCCGAAAGGGCGGCGGCGCCCATGTCGATCCGCCCCGCGAGCGCGCCCTCGAGATAGGCGCCGTCGAGCGCGAGGGAGAAGTCGGCGCGCCCGCCCGAGAAAAGCGCACCGGCCGGCGAAAGGCGGAGCGAAACCTGCTGCAACCGCCCCTCGATCCGCCCCGTGAGCGTCGCCTCGATCGGCCCGGCAAGCGCCGGCAGCGTGGCCTCGAGCCCGAGCCCGTCGATCACGAAGCGCCGGTCGAGCGGCCGGTCGTCCCAGACAAGGCGGCTGCGAAGGAGGATGATGCGGTCGATCCCGTCGATGGGCGCCCCGCTCCCGGCCGCGGCCGGCCCCTGCTCCGGCGCAGGCCCGGCCGGGCCCTCCTCTCCGCCTGCGCCGAGAGCGAGCCAGTCGATCTTCCCGTCCCCGGCGCGACTTACGCGCACATCCGCCCCCTCGATCGTGATTCGGCGAATCTTCACCGCCCCCGAGAGCAGCCGCATCGGCGCGATGCCGACGCTCATCTTCTCCGCCTCGAGGAGCACCTTTCCGTCCCGGCGGATCACGAGCCCCTTCGCCGCCACCCCGAAGGGCAGGAGCGAAGGCTTCACGCCCCCCTCGAAGCGCACTTCGGCCCCGAGCGCCTGCGAAAGCGTGGCGGCGGCGATGCGGCCGATCCGGTCGGCCGGCAGAAGGAAGAGCGCTCCGAGAGCCAGCGCCACCAGGAGCACCGCCAGCACGACCAGCCGCACGAACCACCGCATGAAACTCTCTCCCGTCCTGTCGTTTCCTGCCTCAACGTAACGCTTGCATTCGCCACTGCAAGCCATAGCCTCGGCTTCGCGGTCGGCATCCGGGCGAAAGGCAGAGGGGACAAGGACGAATGGGCGAGAAGACGGCGGAGGTTCTGGTCGAGATCGACGGGCAGGTGGCCGAAGTGCAGCTCAACCGGCCCGGAAAGCTCAATGCGCTTTCGGCGGCGATGTTCGACGAACTCGCCCGCATCGGCAACGAGCTTGCCGGCAACCGCGACGTGCGGATCGTGATCCTTTCGGGGGTGGGTGGCAATTTCTCCTCCGGGCTCGACACCGCCCTCATCGCCGCCATGGCCGGGCAGATCGACCGGCTCAGGGCCGATCTCGCCGCCCCTGTCAACGACAGCGGCGCCAACCGCTTCCAGGAGCCCTGCATGGTCTGGCGACGAATGGCCAAGCCGGTGATCGCCGCCATCGAGGGGGTGGCCTTCGGCGGCGGGCTGCAGCTTGCCCTCGGCGCCGATTTCCGCTTCGCCACGCCCGATGCCCGCCTGTCGGTGATGGAAGCGCGCTGGGGCATCGTGCCCGACATGGGAATCACCCAGCTCCTGGCCGGGCTGGTGCGACCCGACATCGCCAAGGAGCTGATGATGACGGCACGGGTGATACCGGGCGAGGAAGCGGCCCGGCTCGGCCTCGTCACCCGGCTTGCCGACGATCCGCGCGCGGCGGCCAGGGCCTTCGCCGAGGAGCTCGCGCTGCGCTCGCCCGAAGTGCTGGGCGCGGTCAAGCGGCTGGTGGACGAAGGCTTCCGCCTGCCCGGGGCCGAGGGGCTGCGGCTCGAGGCCGTGCTGCAAGCCCGCCTCGTCGGCAGCCCCAACCAGGTCGAGGCGGTGACGGCCCGGATGGAACGTCGCAGGCCGCAATACGGCTGAGAACCGCCGCACCGTTCCGACCGGAAAGCCCTGCGGCGGATTGCGCCGCGCCCCATCTCCACCCTTCCGGCCCTGCCGCTTGCAGTGTTGCCGCCCTGCCTTTTCGCCGCCATCTGCCGGTCGGGAAATCATGACCTTTTGCAGCGAAATTGCGGCAGCGGTGCCATCATTCGATTTCCGGCGCGGCGGCTTTCAGCGGATTTCCGCCGCCCCCAAAGGTTGATGGCAGCGTAACGGATTGAAAATGATGTTGTTTTCCAAACAGGAAACAAAAAATTTCAAATGAACGGCTTTTTCCTTTTCCACGCCAAATTGGCGCCCGAATCCGCAGCGCATATGGAGCCTGTGACGAGGCGCCGAAAGGTCAAGGCAACCACCGATCGGATCCCGCCTCACACAAGCAGGAACCGGAAACCGAAACTGGAGACGAACCATGAAACTCTTCGCCATGATCCGCAATTTCCGCGACGACGAGGCCGGCGCCGTGACCGTCGACTGGGTGGTGCTCACCGCCGCCATCGTCGGCCTCGGCATCGCCGTGATGGCCGCCATCTCGAACGGTCTCGACAACCTCTCGGGCCGCATCGAGACCCAGCTGAGCTCGCAGACGGTCTCGACCACCTTCTGATCGGTCAGGACCAGCGAAAACGACAAGGGGGGTGCTGTGGCACCCCCCTTTCGTCTGCGCCCGCACCTGGCTCGACCGCCTGCGCAGCCGAGCCCGGCCCTTCACCCGCTCCCCGGCTCCCGGCCCCGCGGATCGCCCGAATCACACACCCTCGAAGCTGACCAGGGCGTGCACCTTCATGCCGAGCTTCTCGAGCCGCGCGCGGCCTCCGAGATCGGGCAGATCGATCACGAAGGCGCAGCCCACCACCTCGCCGCCGAGCCGCTCGATCAGCCGGATGCCGGCCTCGGCAGTGCCGCCCGTGGCAAGGAGATCGTCCACCAGCAGCACCTTCTCTCCCGGCGCCACGGCATCCTCGTGAATCTCCATCACCGCCTTGCCGTATTCGAGCTCGTATTCCTCCGAGATCGTCCGCCAGGGCAGCTTGCCCTTCTTGCGAATCGGCACGAAACCCCGCGAGAGCTGATGCGCCACGGCACCGCCGAGAATGAACCCGCGCGCCTCGAGCCCCGCCACCTTGTCGATCGACGCGCCGACATAAGGTGTCAGCAGCTGATCGACCGCCATACGAAAGCCGCGCGCATCCCCGAACAGCGTGGTCACGTCACGGAACATGATCCCCTCGCGGGGAAAATCGGCGATGGTGCGGATGTAGTCCCTGATCGACTTCTGCGCCTCGGTCATCTCTCTTCCCGTCTCGAACGCCGCCCCGGCGGCAGCGGAGCCTTCCTAGCGCGAAGCCGCGGGCGCGAAAAGGCCGGATCGGGCCGGGCGCCCTGCCCCCGGCACGGGGCGGACCGGCTTCTCCCCGCCCGGGGCGCGGCGGAGGAAAGGCATCCCCGTCAGCCGCCGAGCACACGGCCGGCGATCGGCACGAGCCGCTCGACCAGCTCCGGGTCGCGCATCGAAGGGGCGGTGAGAATCGCGTCGTCGAGGGCACGGTCGCAACCATGGGGGCAGGGCCGCCGCTCCCCCGGCAGGAGAGCGGCCAGTCGCTTCACGAGCCCCCGCCCCTTCTCCGCATTGGTCGAAAGCGTGCGGACGATCTCCGCCACATCGACCGTGCCGTGGCCCTCGTGCCAGCTGTCGTAATCGGTGACCATGGCCACGGTGGCGTAACACAGCTCGGCCTCGCGGGCGAGGCGCGCCTCGGGCATGTTGGTCATGCCGATCACGTCGGCACCGAAGCGCTCCCGGTAGAGGCGGCTCTCGGCGATGGTGGAGAATTGCGGCCCCTCCATCGCCAGATAGGTGCCGCCGCGATGCACCCGGATGCCCGCACTCCGCGCCGCCGCCTCGAGCACGTCGCCCAGCCGCGGGCAGACGGGGCGGGCCATCGAGACATGCGCCACGCAGCCACGACCGAAGAAGCTGGCAGGGCGGGCGCGCGTGCGGTCGATGAACTGATCGATGATGACGAAATCCCCCGGCGCCATCTCCTCGCGGAAGGAGCCGCAGGCCGAGAGCGAGATCACATCCGTCACGCCCAGCATCTTGAACGCGGCGATATTGGCCCTGTAGGGCACGTCGGAGGGCGAGAACACATGACCGCGGCCGTGGCGCGGCAGGAAATGCACCTCGATGTCGCCGATCCGGCCCGAGCGGATCTCGTCGGACGGCTTCCCGAAGGGAGTGTCGATCGCGACCCGGCGCGCCTCCTCGAACCCCTCGATCTCGTAAAGCCCCGAACCGCCGATGATACCGAGCACGGTTTCGCCCATCTTTTCCTCCTCTCCTCCTCGCCCTCTCTCCGCCGGCTCCCGCCGACCTTTCCCCTATCTCCCGCGAGGAGCGTTTCGGCAAGAGGGGGAGACGGCAGGAGGACCGCGGCAACCGTCGCCCGACGCAGGGCGGGAAGGCCACCCTCCTCGGACCCGCCTTCCCGGTCCGTCACCCGGCATGAAAGAAGCGGGGTGCTTGCCGGGGCGCACCCCGGAACAGGCCATGCCGGCCTGTCAGCCGGGTGGAAAAACGCTCCGGGGCGAAACGTCATCGAGCGGAAGTCCTGGCGCGCGACCCATCGAACCCTGCGTTTCCTTCAGTGCGGCATGCCCGATCCGGGCGGAAGCCTCCCGGCATCGGCCGCGCCTTGGCAGCGGATCGACGGAAGAGCCGGGCACGGCCCGGACAGGAGCCCCGGAGCCACCCGCCGAACCCCTCCCCCACAGCAGCGCGCACGAGCATCGGATCGGCAATGGTCTGCGACCACCGCCCCCCATCGCGGGCCGGCACCCCGCCCCTGCCGGTCAGCCGAAGAGCTCGTGGGCGAATTCCAGCGCCTCCACGAGGACATCGACCTCCTCGCGGGTGTTGTAACAGGCGAAGGAGGCGCGACAGGTGGCACTCACCCCGAGATGCTGCATCAGCGGCTGGGCGCAGTGGTGGCCGGCCCGCACCGCCACGCCCTTCTGATCGAGCACGGTGGATATGTCGTGGGGATGGGCCGGCCCCTTCATGGTGAAGGAGAAGATCGCCCCCTTGCCCGGCGCCGTGCCCTGCAGCTCGAGGAAATCGAGCGCGCCGAGCCGTTCGGCGGCGTAGTCCCGCAAAGCGGCCTCATGGGCGGCGATCCGCTCCATGCCGACACCCTCGAGCCACTCGATCGCGGCGCCGAGCCCGATCATCTGCACGATCGGCGGCGTGCCGGCCTCGAACTTGTGCGGCGGATCGGCATAGCTGACGGCCTCGCGCGTCACCTCGCGGATCATGTCGCCCCCGCCCATGAAGGGCCGCATCTCGCCGAGCCGCTCCCTCCGGACATAGAGCGCGCCCGAGGCGGTGGGGCCATAGAGCTTGTGGCCGGTGATGACGTAGAAGTCGCAGCCGATCGCCTGCACGTCCACGGGCAGATGCACCGCCCCCTGGCTGCCATCGACGAGCGAGGCCACCCCCTTCTCGCGCGCCGCCCGGCAGATGGTCGCGACATCGACCACCGTGCCGAGCACGTTCGACATGTGGGTGACGGCGACGAGCTTCGTGCGCGGGCCGATGGCGTCGAGCACCTTGCCGGGGTCGAGGGAGCCGTCGGGCTCGGGCGCGACCCACTTCAGCGCCACCCCCTGCCGCTCGCGCAGGAAATGCCACGGCACGATGTTGGCGTGATGCTCCATCACCGTGAGCACGATCTCGTCGCCCGCCCCGAGATTGGCCGCCCCCCAGGCATAGGAGACGAGATTGATCCCGTGGGTCGCCCCGGTGGTGTAGAGGATTTCCTCCTCCGTCGCCACGAGGAAACGGGCGATCGTGCCACGCACGGCCTCGTAGCGGTCGGTCGCGAGGTTGGAGAGGAAATGCAGTCCGCGATGGACGTTGGCGTAATCCTCGGCATAGGCTTGGCGGACGGTGTCGATCACCGCCTGCGGCTTCTGGGCCGAAGCGCCATTGTCGAGATAGACCAGCGGCCGCCCGTTGACCTCGCGCGAGAGGATCGGGAACTGCCGGCGGATCGCCGCCACGTCGAGCGGGGGGGTGGCGGTCTGTCGAAGCTCGGTCTCGCTCATCGTCTGTTCCGTTCGTGAATGCCGGCCGGGGCGCCGGGGTGCAGCCGCCCCCTTGCGCCCGCCCTGTCTGCCCCGCCCCTGCCGCCTGTGCAAGGGGCGCCCGTTGCCGATCACCCCTCTATTCCCGATCATCATAGTCGGGAATGGCGGACCCGCAACCGCTTCCCGCGGCTCCCGCCCCATTTCCCTTCGCGACGAATGGTTCTATATGCGGCGGCATGTGTGCACCCTCCGCAACTCCGCCCGGCCCGCGCCACGACATCGCCCCTGCTCCACGGCCCGCCGACAAGGAGCGCCGGACGGGCCGGCCGCGCATCGGCATGGTCTCGCTCGGCTGCCCCAAGGCGCTGGTGGACAGCGAACGCATCCTCACGCGCCTCAGGGCCGAAGGCTACGACATCTCGCCCGACTATGCCGGGGCCGACGCGGTGATCGTCAATACCTGCGGTTTTCTCGATTCGGCCCGGGCCGAGAGTCTCGAGGCGATCGGCGAGGCGCTGCGCGAGAACGGGCGGGTGATCGTCACGGGCTGCCTCGGCGCCGAGCCCGATCTCGTCACCGGCGCCCATCCCAGGGTGCTGGCCGTGACCGGGCCGCACCAGTACGAGCAGGTGATCGACGCGGTCCATGCCGCCGTGCCGCCGCGGCCCGATCCCTTCGTCGATCTCGTCCCCGCGAGCGGCATCCGTCTGACGCCACGGCATTACGCCTATCTCAAGATCTCCGAGGGCTGCAATCACCACTGCCGCTTCTGCATCATCCCGAAGATGCGCGGCCGGCTGGTCTCGCGCCCGGTTCATGCGGTGTTGCGCGAGGCGGAAAGGCTGGTGGAAGCCGGCACGCGCGAGCTGCTCGTCATCAGCCAGGACACCTCGGCCTACGGGGTCGATCGGCGGCATGACGCGCATGAATGGCACGGCCGGAGATGGCGCACCCACATCACCGATCTTGCCCGCGGCCTCGGGGAACTCGGCGCCTGGGTGCGGCTCCACTACATCTACCCCTACCCCCATGTGCGCGAACTCGTGCCGCTGATGGCCGAGGGCCGGGTGCTGCCCTATCTCGACATCCCCTTCCAGCACGCCCATCCCGAGACGCTGAAGCGCATGCGCCGGCCGGCCGCCGCCGAGAAGACCCTCGAGCGCATCGCCGAATGGCGGTCGATCTGCCCCGACATCGTGCTGCGCTCGACCTTCATCGTCGGCTTTCCCGGCGAGACCGAAGCCGAATTCCGCACCCTCCTCGACTGGCTCGAGGAAGCGCGGCTCGACCGGGTCGGCTGCTTCAGATACGAGAACGTCGCCGGTGCAGCCGCCAACGACCTGCCCGGCCACATCCCCGAGGAGGTCAAGGAGGAGCGCTGGCACCGCTTCATGGAGGTGGCGCGGCGCATCTCGGCCGAGAAGCTGGCCGGGAAGGTCGGCCGGCGCATGGAGGTGATCGTCGATGCGGTCGATGCCGACGGCGCCGTCTGCCGCACGAAGGGCGACGCCCCCGAAATCGACGGCCATCTCTTCATCGACGAGAACTTCGCCCATCTCTCCCCCGGGGACATCGTGACGGTGGAAGTGGACGAGGCTTCCGATTACGATCTGTGGGGGCATCTGGTGGAGGAGGGCCGATGAGCATCGTGCGCGAGGTGCAGGTCACCTGCCCCGACGAGGAGACGGCCGGCCGCATCGGCCGGGAGACGGTCGAGAAGCGGCTTGCCGCCTGCGCCAACATCATGGGGCCGGTGCGGTCGATCTACCGCTGGAAGGGCGGCGTCGAGGAAGACACCGAATGGACACTCCTGCTCAAGACCGCCGCGGGGCAGGTCGATGCGCTGATCGCCCTCGTGCGCTCGCTGCACCCCTACGAGCTGCCGGCGATTCTCGTGCATGAGAGCGAAACCGACCCCGCGACCGAGCGCTGGGTGACGCAGGAGGTCGGCGCCGGCAGCGGACGGCCCCATTGACCCGCGCTCGCGCCCCCGCACCGGCCATGCTCCTTCCTCCGCCGCATCCGATACGCCTGCCCCGCCCCCGTCCGCGCCGGGAGACGGAACCGACCGGTCGGGCGTGCCGCTGCGGTGCCGCCGCGCGCGGCCCTTTCCCGATGCGCGGCGCGGCCGGCCGGCCCCGCCCCCTGCCGCAGGGCCTCGAGGGGAGGGGCGCATGAATTTCGTTGTCTTCGCCAACGGCGCCGTGATGATCTTCATGGCCGCGCTGATGAGCCTCGTCGCCCTGCTCTTCCCCGGCACGCGCGGCCCCTTCCTCATGGCGGCGGCCGCGACCTTTCTCCTCGGTGCCTCGCTGGCCCTCTCGACCCGCGGACGGCTCGAGGGCTTCCGCCGCCACCAGACCTTCCTGCTCACCGCCTCTGTCTGGCTGACGGCAGGTCTTGCCGCCGCGCTGCCGCTGCATTTCTGGGGGCTGAGCCTGACGGATGCCGTCTTCGAGGCCATCTCCGGCACCACCACCACCGGCTCGACGGTGATGAGCGGGCTCGACACCACCCCCCACGGCATACTGTTCTGGCGCGCGCTCCTGCAATGGCTCGGCGGCATCGGCTTCATCGTCACCGGCATCGCCCTCCTGCCGATGATGAAGGTCGGCGGCATGCAGCTCTTCCGCACCGAAAGCTCCGAGACCGACGAGAAGGAGCTCGGCAGCGCCGCCCGCTTCGCCATGGCGACGCTGTGGGTCTATGCCGGCATCACCGCCCTGTGCGCCCTGTCCTACCTGCTCGGCGGCATGAGCATGTTCGACGCCGTGATCCATTCCTTCACCACGCTCTCGACCGGAGGCTATTCGAGCCATGACGCCTCCTTCGGTCATTTCGAGAGCCCGTTCCTACAATGGGCCGGCACGTTCTTCATGGTCCTCGCCTCGCTGCCCTTCGTCTGGTATATCCGCGTGCTGACGCGAAGGCAGTTCGGTTCCGAACAGGTCCGCACCTTTCTCGAGATCCTCGCGGCGAGCATCCTCGTTCTCACCCTCTGGCGCAGCTGGCAGGAGGACGTCCCCTTCCTCACGGCGCTTCGGGAAACGGCCTTCAACGTCGTCTCCGTGGTTTCCTCGACCGGCTACGCCACCACCGACTACACCCTCTGGGGGCCCTTCGCCGTCGCCGCCTTCTTCTTCCTGACGGCGGTCGGCGGCTGCACCGGCTCGACGGCCGGGGGAGCCAAGATCATGCGCTGGATCATCCTCGGCCGGGCCCTGCGGGCGACGCTCGGCCGGGTGCGCTTCCCCCACGGCCAGTTCGCCCTGCGCTACGAGGGGCGGCGCGTGGGCGAAGACGTGCTGTCGGGCGTCATCTCCTATCTCGCCCTCTACATGGCCTCGGTGATCGGCATTGCCGTCATCCTTGCCATCATCGGCCTCGACTTCCTGACCGCCCTTTCCGGCGCACTCACGGCGGTGGCCAATGTCGGCCCCGGAATCGGCCCGGTGATCGGCCCGGCCGGCAATTTCGCCGCCCTCCCCGACAGTGCCAAATGGGTTCTGGTCTTCGGCATGTATATCGGCCGGCTGGAGATGCTGACGGTGCTGGTGGTGCTCTCGGCCCGCTACTGGCGCGATTTCTGAGCCGACCCTTCGTTCCCGCTCCCGGCGCCGCCTCCGGTCTGCAGCGCCCGGGCAAGGCGCCGGAGCCCGAGCCGCCGGAGCCGGGCGGGCAGCGCCGCGCCGCGCAACGCGAAAACCGCATCGAGCGCTGCGGCCATCCGCGCCGGATCCTCGGCCAGCACCGACGCCAGCCACGGGTCGGGAGCATGGCGCAGGAGGCCGTGACGGGCGAGGGTGCGGGTGGGAAAGTCGCGCAGATTGGCGGTGAGAATGCCGGCAGCCCCGGCGGCGAGGGCAGCGGCCAGCACATGCACATCGGCCGGGTCCGGCAGGCTCAGCACTCGGAGGTCTTCCTCCCGCGGCATGATCTCGGCACCGGGCCAGCGAGCAAGAAGCCGGGCATGCACCGCCTCCATCTCGGCAAGCGCCGCCGCGCCGTCCAGACAGGTCCGATGGCGCCATTCCCCGACGATGCCCGGCGAGATCACCGGCGTGAAGGCGCCGAGATCGGCCAGCGTCAGCAGCAGGCGGCGCAGATCGCGCGGCACGAGCACCGAGGTGTCGAGCACCAGCCGCTCGCCCCTTCTTCCCCCTGCCGTCGCCGCTCCCATGCCGCCCTCAGCCGTCGAGGCGCCAGAAAAGCGCCTTGAGATAGCCGGTCTCGGCCAGATGGGGGTGTTGCGGGTGATCGGGGCCGGCAAAGCCGGTGTGGAGCAGCTGACCGCGGCGCCCGGCCCGGCCGATGCCGCGCAGCGAGGCGCCGCGGAAGGCCTCGAGATCGACGGCATGGGAGCAGGAGCAGAGCACGAGGAATCCGCCCGGCGCCACCAGAGGGGCCGCGAGCCGCGCGACCTTCTCGTAGGCCCGGAGCCCGGCCTCGCGCGCGGCACGGTTGGGGGCGAAGGCCGGCGGATCGGCCACCACCAGATCGAAGCGCCGCCCTTCGGCCCCCAGCCCTGCCATCGCCTCGAAGGCATCGGCCCGCAGGGTGCGGAAGCGTTCGGCCACGCCGCTTTCGCGCGCTCCGGTCCGCGCCAGAGCCAGCGCCGGCGCCGAGGCATCGACCGCCAGCGCCTCCCGGGCACCGGCCGCGAGCGCCGCGAGGGAGAAACCGCCGACATGGGAAAAGACGTCGAGCATCCGCCCATCGCGGCCGAGACGGGCGGCGAAGGCATGGTTGAGCCGCTGGTCGTAATAAAGCCCGGTCTTCTGTCCGCCGAGCAGATCGGCGAGATAGACGGCCCCGTTCATCGGCACCTTCACCGGCCCGTCCAGCGTGCCGGCCAGGAGATCGACCCGCTCCTCCAGCCCCTCGAGCGCCCGTCCGCGGCTCATGCCGTTCATGACGACGGGGCCGATGCCGGCCTCCGCGAGAACCTCGACGAACCAGGGCAGGAGCCGCTCGGCCCAGGCGGCGTTGGGCTGGATGACGGCGGCCTCGCCGAACCGGTCGATCACCACGCCGGGCAGCCCGTCCCCCTCGGCATGGACCCAGCGCCAGAAGGGCGCGTCGAACAGACGATCGCGCAGCCGGGCGGCACCGGCCAGGCGCCGCGCGATCCAGGAACGGTCGATGACGGCCTCGGGGTCGTCGTCGAGCCGGCGGGCGGCGATCTTCGAACGGGGGTTGAAGGCGAAGGTGCCGAGCGGCCGCGACCCCGTCGCCTGCCCGCGGGCACTCTCGAGCCGGACGATCGTGCCGGGGGCAAGCCGCCGCGTGCGCCGGTCGAGGGCGATCTCGTCGGCAAAGGCCCAGGGCGCGCCGCGGGCCAGAGCACGCCCGTCGCGCCCGGGCCGCAGGCGGATGACGGGGCGGCGGGCCGGATCGAGTGCATCGACGAGGTCAGCGGCACGGGATACTTCGTGTTCCATGCCCTTCCCCTACCGCCTCCCCCATGCGGAGGAAAGGCGGTTTCCGTCAGGGGGGCACGATGGTGTGCCACGCTATGGGAGAGGGGCAAGGGCGGGTGACGGGCCGCCGCGCGCCTGCCTCACCCGCGCCGGGAAGCACCAGTCGCGGCGATCTTCCGAAGGGCACATGACCGGTGCGCCCGCCTTCCCCGCACGGGGGCGGGATCGGGGCGCTCGTGCCGCTGCGCCTCCCCGGGAGGCAGTCCGGCGGCCGTGACCGGCTTCTTTCCGCAGGCCCTGTCCCTCTCCGCAAGGGGCGGCCGGATGCCCCGCCACGTGATGCGCGAAAAAGGGGAGACACCGCGCACGGCATCTCCCCGATCTGGCGGCTGTGGCGGTCGAAGCGGGCAGTCACCGCGGATCACCGCTTCGGCCGCCTCTCCGATCCGGCGGACGGACGGTTCAACCAGCCACGCCCGTTGCCCCTTCGGGGGAAAGATGCGCGGCCAGCGGGCCGACCGGCAGGGTTTCGGGATCGGGGTTCTCGACCCCGAGAAACGCCTTCCATGCCCAGGCGATGAGATGGCGGGTGATGCGGACCTTCTGCGTCAGCCCCATCCGTTCGGCCTCGAGGGCCTTGTCGCCGCCATAGGCCGGAAACTCGAGATGCGCGAAACGCGGCCCCCAGAGCGTTTCGCCGCTTTCGGCGTCGCGCGCGACGATGTCGAAGCGGATGTCGTGGGTGCCGCCCACGGTGTAGCGCGTCTTCGGCGTCAGTGCGTGGAACCGCCTCAGCGTGAGCTCGATCACCACCGGCCGCGTGCCGTCAACGACCGTGAAGGCCTCGGTCAGCGCGTCGTCCAGTATCCGCGCCACCTGCACCTTGCGGATGGCGGGACTCTCTCCGGCCGGATCGCCGTGCCAGACGATGTCGGCGATGGGGAAGAAGACATTGGCTTCCGAGACCTTGAGATCCTCGGGAACGTTGACGACGACGTCCACCACCTTCCACCCCCGCACTTCCGCGGGGCTGGCATCCACGGCCGCGCCCTCGGCCCTGACCTCCTCGATGCCGGCGATCGGCAGATTGGCCATGCCGACCGCCCGGGTGGCCTCGATGCCGGCGCAACCGGCAAGAAGCCCGCTCGCCGACAGCAGCGCTGCAATCATCCATCTGGTCATGTTGCCCCTCCATTCCTTTGCCGAAGTCATGGCGGGGAAATGTGGCGCGATTGGGCCAATCGGCGGGCAACTGCATGATTAATGGCCGATCGGAAACAATCGCAGGGCGATCGAAACCACGGAAGGCGGTGCAGGGCGCGCTTCGGGCCACGCCCGCCGCCGGCACGATCTCAGTCTTTCTTCCCGTCCTCGAGCGGCACGGCGCGCACCCGCCGGCCATCGACGGCAAGGGCGATGCGCCCCTCGATCAGCTCGAGCGCCGCCTTGCCGAAGGCTTCGTGGCGCCAGCCCCGCAGGGCCGGCACATCGCGCCGGCCGGCCGCCAGGGCGTCGAGATCGGCCGCGGTGGCGATGAGCCTCTGGGCGACGCCGGCCTCCTCGGCCCTGGCCTTGAGCAGCACCCGCAAGAGATCGGCCAGGGCCGGGTTCTTCTGCTCCTGCTCCTGCGTCTTCTCGAGCCGCGGCCGCGCCTCGGGCGGGGTCTCGATCCCGCGGCGGATGGCGGCGAGTATGCCCTTCGCGATCTCGCCGCGCCGCGCCTCGCGCTGCAACAGCCGCGTGCGGGCGAGATCCGCCTCCGATTGCGGCCTGACGGAGGCCAGCTCCAGGAGCGCATCGTCCTTGAACACCCGCCCCCGGGGAATGTTCTTCGCCCGGGCGTATTCCTCGCGAAACCGCGCCAGCTCCCGCACCACGGCAAGAAAGGTCGGCGTGGTGGTGCGGGTGCGGATCTTCCTCCACATCTCGCCGGGCACGGCTTCGTAGGTGGCCGGGTCGGTCAGAACCGCCATTTCCTCGCGCACCCATTCCTCGCGACCGCTCTCCTTCAGGCAGGAAGACAGGTGGCGATAGATCTGCCGCAGATGGGTGACATCGGCCAGCGCATAGCGGAGCTGCTCCTCGCTCAGCGGGCGGCGCGACCAGTCGGTGAATCGCGAGGTCTTGTCGATCCGGGCGCCGGCGATCCTGCGCACCAGCGTCTCGTAGCCGACCTGTTCGCCGAAACCGCAGACCATGGCGGCAACCTGGGTATCGAAGAGCGGTTCCGGGATCACCCCGCCCCGGTTGTGAAAGATCTCGACATCCTGCCGCGCGGCATGCAGCACCTTGATGACGTTCTCGTCGGCCAGAAGCGCCCAGAGCGGGGCGAGGTCGAGATCGCCGGCGATCGGGTCGATGACGACGGCATCGGGCCCCTCGTCGGCCATCTCCTCCGGCAGGGCCATCTGCACGAGGCAGAGCTGGGCGAAATAGGTCCGCTCACGGAGGAACTCGGTATCGAGGGTGACGAAGGGCGCCCGGCGGGCCCGTTCGCAGAAGGCCGCGAGATCCTCGGTGCGGGTGATGACGGGAATGTCGCCCCCGCCACCTTGCGCCATCCGCTTCTCCTGCCGCCCGTTGCTCCGTCTGCGCGCCATGCCGCTCCGGCTCCCCTTCCTGCCTGCCCGTTCCTCCACCGCCCGGACGTTCCCCGTGGCTCACGGGAAGCTACGCAGTGACGGGACAAATGAAAAGGGGGCGCGGGGCGGGACCGGAAGACGGAGGACGAGGGCGCCGGAGACGGAGGCGAATCGCGAAGACCTTCCCCGAGCCGCACCCCTGCAGCGATGCCGCCAATGCCCCGAAGGCAAGCGCCGGTGCCCGGGGCGCCACGGGCGGAAGACGCGGCCCGGCATGGCCCGCCCGTCCTCGGAGCCGACCGAGCCGCCGGCGGCAGTGGGCAGCGCCCGCGGCTCGCGCTCCCGCACGCTCCCCCGAACGCCCCGCCGGATCACATCGACCGGCGAACCGCCCCCTCAGAGCATGCTCGGCAGCACCAGATCCGGCGGACGGTGGCCGTCGTCGAAGGTCTTGATGTTGAGCAGCACCTTCTCGCCCATCTCGCGCCGCGCCTCGTGGGTCGCCGAACCCATATGCGGCAATAGGACGACGTTCTTCAGCTGCCGCAGCCGCGGGTTGATGTCGGTGCCGCGCTCATAGACGTCGAGCCCGGCCCCGGCGATCGCGCCCGAGCGCAGCATCCGGGTGAGGGCGTTCTCGTCGATCACCTCGCCGCGGGAAGTGTTGACGATCACCGCCGTCGGCTTCATCAGCTTGAGCCGCCGTGCGTTCATGAGATGAAAGGTCGCCGGCGTATGGGGGCAGTTGACCGAGATCACGTCCATTCGCGCCACCATCTGGTCGAGGCTCTCCCACCAGGTGGCTTCGAGCTCGGCCTCGATGTCGGGGTGGACCCGGCGGCGGTTGTGGTAGTGGATCTGCATCCCGAAGGCCCGTGCCCGCCGCGCCACCGCCTGGCCGACCTGCCCCATGCCGAGGATGCCGAGGCGCTTGCCGGCGATGCGCGACCCGAGAAAGGCGGTGGGTGCCCAGCCTTCCCACTCGCCGCGCTCCATCACCTCGAGCCCTTCGCGAATCCGCCGCATCACCGCGAGGATCAGCGCCATTGCCATGTCGGCCGTGTCCTCGGCCTGAACGCCGGGCGTGTTGGTGACGAGAATGCCGCGCTGACGGGCGGTGTGCACGTCGATGTGATCGACCCCGGCGCCGTAATTGGCAATGAGGCGCAGCCGCTCCCCCGCCCGCGCGAGGAGGGCCTGGTCGATGGTGTCGGTGATGGTCGGCACCAGCACGTCGGCCCGCTGCATGGCCGCGGCCAGCTCCTCGCGGCTCAGCGGCCGGTCATCCTCGTTGAGCTCGACATCGAACAGCTCCTTCATCCGCGTCTCGACCACCTCGGGCAGCCGGCGCGTGACGACGACATGCAGCTTTTCCTTCCTCGGCATGACACCCCTTGCAGCCTTTGCGTGAAACCGTGAGAGCCCGGCGACGCCCCGCTGCGCCGCTCCCGCCGCGCCATAGTGACAGGATATTCCGGGCAGGGGCAAGCCGGAAGAGGCGCGACGCGCAACATTGTTGCGCGAGGCGACCGTACGCGGAAGACCGGCGCCGCAGGCGGCACGGGCAGCGAGGGAAGATCCACCCGGAAATGCCGGAAACGGTTGACGCCGCCCCATGACGGGAAGATCATCGGAACGAAAGACGAGGCCGGGGCCGGAGGCGGGCGCTCCGCGAACCCGGCAGAGGCCGTCGGCAATTGGCAACGGGCCGGCAGGCGACAGAACAGAGGCGACAGGCAGGACCGAGGTGACAAAACGGCATGATCCGCCCCTGCGGGCCAGCGCGTGTGGCGCTCCCCCACCGGTTCTTTTCGTGAGCCGCCGCGCAGCGCTTGCGGCGGGCCTTGCCGTGATCGCCGCTCTCGGCCCGACCCGGCGGCTCCGGGCCGACGAGACGCGCCGCGCCGCGCCGGCACGCGGCCCGGTCACCGGCCTGCCGTTGCCGCGTTTCGTCTCTCTCAAGCCCGACCGGGCCAATCTGCGCCGCGGACCGGCAGCCAAGTATCGCATCGACTGGGTCTATCGCCGGCGCGGCCTGCCGCTCGAGGTGATCGGCGAATACGGCAACTGGCGGCGGGTGCGCGACTGGGAGGGAATCACCGGCTGGATCTACGCACCGCTGCTCTCGGGCCGACGCACCGCCCTGGCCCGCGAGAAGGTGGAGATGCTGAGCCGGCCCGACCGGCAATCCTTTCTCGTCGCCCGGATCGAACGGGGGGCGCTTCTCAGGCTCGTCGCCTGCACGGGCGCCTGGTGCAAGGTGCGCGCGGCGGGCCTTTCGGGCTGGGTGCCGCGAAAGGCGCTCTGGGGGGTCTATCCCGACGAGGAATTCGACTGACCCTTGCAGGGGAACGGCGCCGCACCCGCTCCTCCGCAACCACCGCACCGTTCGCCCTTTCCGCAACGGCGCGACCCGTGGAGTGCGCCGGCGGAAGGCGCCGTGCTTTCCCGCTCTCGCCCCTTGCCTCATGCGCCGAACGGGTGAAAATGGCATCCGAGCCCTCCGGAGAAACCGATGACCGACCGTGCAGCCGCCCTTCTCATCCTCGCGATCCTCGCCCTGTTCGTGGCCGATGCCTTCTGGCTCCATCTCGATCTGCCGCTCTTTCTCGGCCGCAAGCTCGACGCGCTGCTCGAATATCTCGCCTTCTGGCGCTGAGCCGCGCCACCCGCCGCCCTGCCGCAATCTGTCCCGTTGACGGATCGCGCCCCAGCTGCAATCACGGCCGCGCAAGGCGCCCGACCCGGGCTGCCGACGGACAATCGACAGACAGGAGTTGCGCCGATGGGTTGGAAGACGATCGACGACATGGATCTCGCCGGCAAGGTGGTGCTGACACGGGTGGACATCAACGTGCCGGTCGAGAACGGCACCGTGACCGACGACACCCGGATCCGCCGCATCGTGCCGACCATCCGCGACATTCTCGCCAAGGGCGGCAAGCCGGTGCTCCTGGCCCATTTCGGCCGCCCGAAGGGGCAGCGCGTGCCGGAAATGTCGCTCGAGATCGTCCGCCCCGCACTCGAGGCCGCCCTCGGCGTGCCGGTGCGTTTCGTGCCCGAGACCATCGGCCCCGAGGCCGAGAAGGCGATCGCCGCGCTGCCCGAGGGGGAGGTGCTCCTTCTCGAGAACACCCGCTTCCATCCCGGCGAGACCAAGAACGACCCGGCCTTCATCGACGCGCTCGCCGCGCTCGGCGATGTCTATGTCAACGACGCCTTCTCCACCGCCCATCGCGCCCATGCCTCGACCGAAGGGCTTGCCCGGCGCCTGCCCGCGGCCGCCGGCCGGCTGATGGAGGCCGAGCTCAAGGCCCTCGAGGCCGCCCTCGGCGCCCCCGAACGGCCGGTGACGGCGGTGGTCGGCGGCGCCAAGGTTTCGACCAAGCTCGATCTGCTGAAGAATCTCGTGGGCAAGGTGGACAATCTCGTCATCGGCGGCGGCATGGCCAACACCTTCCTCGCCGCCCGGGGAATCGACGTCGGCAAGTCGCTCTGCGAACACGAGATGGCCGGGACGGCCCGCGAGATCCTCCGGGAGGCCGAGGCCCGGGGCTGCCGCATCATCCTGCCGGTCGATGTGGTCGTCGCCCGCGAATTCAGGGCCGGTGCCGCGAACGAAACCGTGCCGGCCGATGCCTGCCCGGCCGACGCGATGATCCTCGATGCCGGGCCGAAGACCGTCGAGGAGATCGCCAGGGTGTTCGAGGACTCGAAGACGCTGATCTGGAACGGCCCGCTGGGGGCGTTCGAGATCGAACCCTTCGACAGGGCGACCAACGCCGCGGCGAAGAAGGCCGCCGACCTCACCCGCGCCGGGCGCCTCGTCTCGGTCGCCGGCGGCGGCGACACCGTGGCCGCGCTCAACAAGGCCGGGGTCGCCGACGACTTCACCTATGTCTCGACCGCCGGCGGTGCCTTCCTCGAATGGATGGAAGGCAAGGAGCTGCCCAGCGTCGCCGCGCTCATGGGCGGCAACTGAGGACGGCCCGCAGGCGGCGGGCAGCGTTTCCGGTCAGATTCCGGTCAGAGAAGGTTTCCGGTCGGGGAGAGAAGGGGTCGGCGCCGAATGCCGGCCCCTTTTCCGTTCTCCGTCCGGCAGGGCCGCCTGCCTGCCCGGCTGCCCGGCGCCCGGCACCCCGCGGCCCGGCAGAGCCTCTCGTGCTCGAGCGCCCCGGGCACGACACGGTCAGGATGAGTGCAGGGCGCAATGTGGCAGTTCCGGGATGCGACAGGGGCGAAGCGGCGCAAGATCGCAGCGCGACAGGGCCGGAGCGGCCCGGACGGAAGATCGTGCCCCCGCCCTCACCGCATCCACAGCTTCTCGCGCCTGATACGGTTGCGGATCGCCTGCTCCCTGCGCGGCAGGTTCTCGCGGTCGAAAAGGGCCCGCACCTTGTGACCGCGCCGCTGGTAGATCATGCGCTTGAAGGGTTCGTATTCCTTCAGCACCTTCTTGATGCGGTTGGGCGCGGCCACCCGCTCGAGCGTGGCCACCACCTCGTCGCTCTCGCGGGCGTAGAGCAGCGGCAGCGCCCGCCAGTGGCAGGTGATGCGCCCGTCGAGAAGCCCCGGCGGAATCGTCTCGCGTCCGCCCCCGAGCGCATGGATCACGAGGGGCAGCGCCACCTGGTCGAGCCACGGGTCGAGCGGCTGGCAGACGAGCTCGGGCGGCGGGTCGTCGCGAATGGCCACGGCATATTCCTCGAAGAGGGCGCCGAAGCGGGCCGGGTCCTCGTGGAAGAACCAGCCGGCGTTGAAATAGAGATAACGCTCCCAGTATTCGTCGGGGTAGCGCGTATCGAGCGAACTTGCGAAATCGAGGCCGAACTTCGCGTAAAGGCTACCCCAGATCGCGGTGTAACCCGGCCCGTAAAGCTCGATCTTCGGCCATGTGTTCTCGCGCCGCATCGAGGCGGAAGGGCGGGAAAAGTCGAAGGGCACCTCCGAAAGCGGACCGAGAAAGAGCGTGTCGGTATCGAAGAAGACGAAGGGCGCGCCCGCCGGCAGGGCCCTGAGCATCTCGATCTTGTTGCCGTAGGGGTAGGACGCGCCGAAATGACGGCTCTCGAAGGGAACGATCTCGGCGCCAAACTCCTCGACGAGAAGGCGGCGCACGGCCTCGGAGGAAATGCGCGGATCGGCCGGCCAGAGCGGGCCGGGCTGCGGCTCCATCACCAGGAGCCGGCCGGCGAAATCGGGATTGGCGCTGCGGAAGGAGGCGGCAAAGAGCACCGCCTCGTATTCGAGCCGGCCCTTCTGGGCGACGATGACGACATTGGGAACGGCCTCGTGCCGCACCGCCGGGGCGGCGGCGTGGGGCGCGCCTTCCGCCTCCGGCCCGCTTCCCTCCTCCGCACCGGGGCGGAGTTTCCCTCCTGCCTTCCGCACCGTCCTGGCCATGCCCCTCTCCTCCCGCACCGCCCGGCGGTCTGCGCCAGTTTCCCGCCCTCTCGCCCCGGGTCAACCCCGGCCGGCTCAGATGATCGCCTTTTCCACCACCTTCTCGCCGCGCTGGAGCCGGCCGACATGGAGCGGGTCGAGGGCAAGGCTCCGCCAGTTGCCGTGGACGATCGCCTCGGCCACCGCCAGCCCCACCCCCGGCGCCTGCTGGAGCCCGTGGCCGGAAAAGCCGTTCATGCAGACGAAGTTCTCGAGAGCCGGATGAAAGCCCAGAAGGGCGTTGGCGTCATGGGTGTTGTAATCGTAATGGCCGACCCAGAAGCGCATCGGACGGATCGTCTCGAAGGCGGGAACCCGGGCCGCGAGCACGGGCCAGACCCGGGCGAGCCAGAACGCGTCCTCCTCGGGAGCGTCGAAATCGTCCGGTGCCGCCGGCAGGTCGGGTTCGGGCCGGGCCCCGCACAGGAAATGCCGGCCGTCCCTCCCCTCGGGCAGCACATGCACCCCTGCCGGGTCGATGACGAGCGGCAGCGGCCCCCTGAGTGGCCGGGCGGTGCGGAACACCCAGGAGAAGCGCTTGCGCGGCTCCACGGGCAGATCGATGCCCGCCAGCGCGGCGATTTCGGCGGCCCGGGTGCCGGCGGCGTTGACGACAAGCCCGCAGGCGATCCGCTCCCCCGAAGCGAGCATGACGGCGGTCACCCGTGCCCCCTGCCGCTCGAGCCCCACCACCTCGTCCTCGTGGAAGACGACCCCGCGACGGCGGGCGGCCCGGCGGAACCCCGCCACCATCGCCGAGCCGTCGAACCGGCCCTCGCCGTCGGTGTTGAGGGCGCCGAGGCGGATGTCCTGCACATGGATGTCGGGAAAGCGGCGGGCAATCTCGTCGGGGCCGAGCAGCTCGGTCGGCACGCCGAGCCGGCGTTGCAGGGCCGCGCTTTCCGCGAGCTGCCGCGCCCCTTCCGCGGTGGCGGCAAGATAGAGATAGCCGTGTTCGCGGATGGGGATGTCGGCAATGTCCCTGTCCCCGCCGAGCCGGGCGCGAAAGTCGCGCAGGAAGGCGAGAGAGAAACGCGACAGGCGGATGTTGACCTCGGTGGTGAACTGCCCGCGGATCGATTCGTGCGAGCGGGCGGTGGCGGAGCGGGCGAGCGACATGTCGGCCTCGATCACGAGGATACGGCCGCGAAAGGCGGGATCGTCCGCCAGGAAGAAGGCCAGGGCCGACCCCATGGCCGCTCCGCCGACGATGACCACATCCGCCCTTCGCATCTCCGTCATTCCCGCTTCCCTGCCCTCCGCCCCTCTTGTGGCGTGACGGCGGCTTCGTCAAGGGCGGCGGGCATGGCCCCTCGCCCGCGGCATTTGCGCCGTTTGCCACGCATTCGCCGCGCAATCGCATCTTTTCCGCCCCGCCCCATTGACTTCGAGGCCGCGAAGGCGCAGATGGAAGCCATGTTCAACGGCCGCGTGAACGGCTTTCGAGCCGCCGGGCCAGCCTTCCGACGTCCTTTCGAGCCGCTCGGCAGGCGCAATCCAGCCTCCACATCACGCACGGGAGCTGCGCGCAGGGCATGTCGCCGGCGCTGATCACCCGTGGCCGCCCGTCGGCCCGCATCGCCGCCCCCCGGCGGCTTCGAAGGATTTTCCATGAAGACCACAGACATCCTGGCCGAGACGGCCACCCCCTCCGGTTTCGCCGATCTCGGGCTCGATTCCCGCCTCGTGGCGCGGCTCGCCGGGCTGGGCATCGAGACGCCGACGCCGGTTCAGGCCGGTGCCATTCCGCCGATGCTGGCAGGGGCCGACGTGCTCGCCCTGGCCCAGACCGGCACCGGCAAGACCGCTGCCTTCGGCCTGCCGCTGATCCATCAGCTGGCCGCGGCCCGCCTGCCGGCCGCGCCGCGCCAGGCCAGCGCGCTCATCCTCGCCCCGACGCGCGAACTGGCCCGCCAGATCCTCGACGCCCTCAGCGCCTTCTCGCGCGGCACCGGCCTCGGATTTGCGCTCGTCACCGGCGGCAGCTCCATCAACAACCAGATCCGCCAGATCGCCCGCGGCGCCGACATTCTCGTCGCCACGCCGGGCCGGCTGATCGACCTGATGGAGCGCCGTGCGATCGACTTGTCGGCCACGCGCCACCTGGTGCTCGACGAGGCCGACCAGATGCTCGACATGGGCTTCATCCATGCGCTCAAGCGCATCGCCCGCGCCCTTCCCCGCGACCGGCAGACCGTGCTCTTCTCGGCCACCATGCCGCGGCAGATGGAAGCCGTGGCCGCCGAATGGCTCGAGGATCCCGTGCGCATCGAGGTCACGCCGCCGGGCCGGCCGGTCTCGCGCATCGCCCAGTCGGTGCGCTTTCTCGACCCGGCCACCAAGATAGAGCGGCTGATCGAACTTCTGACCGCCCACCGGGACGAGAACGCCCTCGTCTTCGCCCGCACCAAGCGGGGCGCCGAGAAGATCCGCACCGCTCTCGAGCGCGCCGGTCTCGAAGCCGGCTCGATTCACGGCAACAAGAGCCAGGGGCAGCGCGACCGGGCGCTCCGGGCTTTCCGCGACGGACGCAGCCGGGTGCTGGTGGCGACGGATGTCGCCGCGCGCGGCATCGACATTCCGGCCGTGCGCCATGTCTACAATTTCGATCTGCCCAATGTGGCCGACAACTACGTGCACCGCATCGGCCGGACGGCCCGGGCCGGCGCCAGCGGCGCGGCCATCGCCTTCTGCTCGGCCGAGGAGATGAAGGAATTTCACGCCATCGAGAAACTTCTCGGCACGGCGATCCCGGTGGCCGAAGGCACGCCTTGGCCCGGCATGCGCAGCTCGGCGACCAAATCGCGCAGGCCCGCGGGCGGCCGTGGTCGCGGCGCCGGCCCGCGGCACGGTCAGGGCGGACGCCCCCGGCGCCGGCGCAGCGCCTGAGCCGCCGCGAAAGGCAACCACGGAAACGAACCGGGGGGAGCCATGCGGCTCCCCCTTTTCCGTCCCCACCGCCGCACGCTGCACCTGCAGGCACGAACGGTCTGCAGGCCGGAACATGCGCGAGGCATGCGGCCGCGGTGGAGCGATGCGTGTCAGATCGGCAGGAGGCCCAGGAGGATCTGGAGGAAGAGATAGCCGGTCATGAGACCGAAGAACACGGCCATGCGGTTCTCCCAGCCATGAAGGGCGGAGACGAATTCGACCATCATCCACACGCTCCAGAAGCCGGCGAACAGCAGAAGAAGCACCCCGATCGGTGGCAGGACGACCACCACGAGCAGGATCGCCAGAAAGAGCAGCGTCCAGAGGATGTCATACCAGGCCAGAAGCCGGGCCGCCTCGCCCGGTCCGCCCCTGCCCGAGAAAAGACGCCCCGCCAGCATCACGAGCCCCCAGCGCAGCCCGAAGGCCAGCGTGCCGGCGATGGCCAGCGTGATCGGCCCGCCGGCCAGCACCGCCTCGAGCATCCGTTCGATCTGCCCCGGCGGCTGGCCCGAGCTCCGGCTGACCGTGACCAGAACGAGCGCGAAGAGATATTCCGTGACGCTCCCGAGCAGGATCGCCGCGGCCACGAGCTCGCCGGTATGGCGTTCGTCGAACGGCAGGGAAAGAAACCGCCGCGCGCCTTCGCGCGGATGGCGCAAGCCGGTCCGCACCAGATCGCCGATCCCTTGCCCCATGCCGTCCCCCATCCAGAGCCCGTGTGACGAGCCCGACCGGGCGGGCGGGCTCAGTTCAGCTTCAAGAGGAGATACAGGCCGAGACCCAGCCCGGCAAGCGTCACGAGGCTCATGACGAGCAGAACCCGCCCCGGGGGCATCTTGTGCACCCCCGCCAGCGCCATCGCACCGTAATAGACGATGGACACCAGCCCCAGCCAGTAGAGCGGCAGGGTGAACCAGTCGGCGGAAAAGACCGGCGAGATGTAGCTGAGATAATGGAAGGCCAGGGCCAGCAGCGCCAGGGCAAGGCTGATCGGCGCCGTTACGAGATCGGCCCAGAGGAGGGCGACGAAGCAGCTGCGGTTGCGGCCCCTGCCGCCGAGAATGTGCATCAGCGCGCACATCGCGAGGGCGAACCAGCCGACGAAGAAATAGCGGCCGACCAGCGCCCCCACGACGAGCACCCCGACGGGGATCTGGAAGGCGTGCAGCACATGGGGCAGCGGTACGAGATAGAGCCGGATCGCCCAGGCGACGAAGAAGGCGAGATTGGACAGGCTCAGCCAGAAAAGAAGGGCGCCGAGCCCGTGTTTCTCGAGTCCGATCCGGCGGAAGGTCGGCACCGGCGCAAGCAGGCTCTGGGCAAGGCGCGGCAGGAAGTCGCCCCTTTGCATCCGCCGGCCGGGGAAGCGCCGCTCCCGACGATGGGGCAGAAGCGCATCGTCCCAGCCGGGAATGCCGGGTTCGAGATCCCCCATGAGATCATTCATTCGCATGTCCATCCTTCAGGTTCCCCCGGGCTGGAAATCGGCGGCTGAACCGCCAGTGAGCAAGACAACCTTCTTGCGGACGACACGCACAACCGTCAGATGCAACTTGTGATGCCGATAAAACATGAGGAGATTGTGGCGGAACCGGGGAAAAACATGGGAATGGCGCTGGCGGGCGACCGGTCCACCGACAGCCCGACGCGGATCGGCACCGGCGGGGCGGCAAGGGCCGCCCTCCGTGTCAGCCGCGGCGCAGCAGCGCCCGCAGGCCGCCTGCCAGCTGCCAGAGGAAGGCGCTCCAGATCGCAAGGCCGAGAAGAAGCGCCGCCTGCGGCGATGTCAGCACCGGCCACAGCGCCGCCGCCCAGCCCCTGAGGATGACGAGCGGCGCCACCAGCCACAGGGAGCGAAAGAGCACGAGCCGCAGCCCCGCCCCCGGAACGGGGCGTCCGCCAAGGCGCAGGAGCACCCAGACCACCGCCGCAAGCCCGTAGAAGAGCAGCGGCACGAACAGCACCGCCGCCATCAACCGCCCGGCCAGCAGCCCGGCAAGCGGCACCCCCTCTCCCGCCGCCTGCCCGGCAAGGGCCGGCATGTCGGCGACGAGCGGCGCGAGCGCCCCGCCGAGAAGCCAGGGAAGGAGCCGCGCCCCTTCCCCGGGCGGCGCGGCCAGAAGGGCGGCGAAGGCGGCGGCGGGATCGCGCCATTGCGCGAGCAGGCCGACGGTGCCCCCGCTCCCCGCCCCGGCATCGGCCGCGGCCCCGCTCCCCGCGCGCGTTCCGGTCGCCATGCGGGCGGCGGCGCCGTCGCCGCCGGCATCCTCCGAACCCGCCCGCTCCCTACACGGCGCCACGGCCCTCTCTCCAGCCGCGCCCGGCCGGTTTGCACCGGAAGCAGGCCGCGGCGGCAATGCCCCCCCGGACGCAACCCCGGCGCCCTGCGGCTCTCCGCTCCCGCCCATGCGCCCTCTCAGCCCTGGCGGCGGCGCAGCCAGGCCTCGAGCCGGGCGCGGATGTCGTCGGCCAGCGCCGGATCCTCGATCTCCTCGAGCGCCTCGGCGAGGAAAGCCAGCACCAGAAGGTTCTCCGCCTCGGGGCGCGGCACGCCGCGCGCGCGCAGATAGAACAGCTGCTCCTCGTCGATCGCTCCGCAGGTCGAGCCGTGGGAGCACTTCACGTCGTCGGCATAGATCTCGAGCTCCGGCTTGGCGAAGAAACGGCTGTCGCCGTCGAGCATCAGACCCTGGGAGAGCTGGTAGCCGTCGGTCTTCTGAGCCACGGACCGGACGAGGATCTTGCCCTGGAAGACACCGACCGCACCGTTTCGCAGCACCTTCTTGAATACCTGCCGGCTCTCGCAGCTTTCGGCGGCATGGGTGACGAAGATGGTGTCGTCGTGATGGAAGGGATGCACCGCCCCGTCTCCCACCGCCGCGCCGGCAAGATGGGTCACCGCCTCGGCCCCCTCGAGACGGACGACGTATTCGTTGCGCGAGAGGGCGCCATTGGCGGTGAGGGTGAAGGACTTGAGCACGCCGCCCTCGGCCACGCGGCCCACGAGATGGGTGACGGCGCGGCGCTCGTGGTCCCGCCCCTGGGCGCGGACATGGTGGAAACTGCCGCCCGCGGCCACCTCCACCTCGAGCAGCTGGTTGAAGCGGGCGGCCGCGGGCCCGTTCTCCAGAAGCGTCAGCTCCGCGCCGGGTTCGATCCGCACGAGGTGATGCAGCACCGCATCCGAGCGGTCATCGCGATGCAGATAGATCAGCGAGATCGGCTTCGGCGCCCTGCCCCGCACCCGGATGACGATGCCGTCGCCGGCAACGGCGGTGTTGAGAGCGGCGAAGGGCCGCGGAACCGGATCATGGGCCGTTTCCTCGAGCCGGCCGAAGAGATCCCGCGCCCAGTGGATATCAGCCTGCAGCACGTCGGCCAGCCGTTCGATCTCGACATGATCGAGCGCCAGCGGGTCGGACGCCTCCGGGTCGAACACGCCGTCCACGAACACCACCTTGAGCCGGTCGATCGCGTCGAAGACCGGGGGCTCGTCGGTGACGAGCGGCGCCGCCGGCACCGGCTCGGGAGCGACGAAGGCCGAAGGGTCGGTCTCGCGCCAGTATTCGTCGCGCTGGTTCGGCAGGCCCGTCCGCCGCAGACGCGCGAGCGCCGCCGCGCGCGCCGCCCGGGCCCAGCCCGCCTCCTCCTCGGGCAGGCGGATGGCGGCCAGCCGCGCCTCGGCGGGATTGTCCCGTTCGTGCACCTCGGCCATCACGCAAGCTCCTTCAGAATGTCGGCATAGCCGGTCTTCTCGACCTCGCGTGCCAGATCGGCATCGCCCGTCCTGATGATGCGGCCGTCGGCCATGATGTGGACCACGTCGGGCACGATGTAGTCGAGGAGGCGCTGATAATGGGTGATGACGAGGAAGGACCGGTCCGGCGCGCGCAGCGCATTCACCCCTTCGGCCACCAGCCGCAGCGCGTCGATGTCGAGCCCCGAATCGGTTTCGTCGAGAATGGCGAGCTTCGGCTCGAGCACCGCCATCTGGAGGATCTCGTTGCGCTTCTTCTCCCCGCCCGAGAAGCCGACATTGACCGGACGCTTGAGCATCTCCGGGTCGATCTCGAGGGCCTTCGCCTTCTCCCGCACCAGACGCAGGAACTCCGCCCCCGAAAGCTCGGGCTCGCCGCGGGCCTTGCGCTGGGCGTTGAGAGCGGTGCGCAGGAAGGTCATGTTGCCGACGCCCGGAATCTCCACCGGATACTGGAAGGCCAGGAAGACCCCCTTCGCCGCCCGCTCCTCGGGCTCCATCTCGAGCAGGTTCTCCCCGTCGAGCAGCACCTCCCCCTCGGTCACCTCATAGCCCTCGCGCCCCGCGAGCACATAGGACAGGGTGGATTTGCCCGAGCCGTTCGGCCCCATGATGGCATGCACCTCCCCGTCGGGCAGGGCGAGGTTCACGCCCTTGAGGATCACCTTGTCCTCTTCCTCGAGCTTGACGTGCAGATTGCGGATCTCGAGCATTGCGCTCTCCTCTTCGATGTTCTGGCGTTTCTCGCGCCCCGGCCGCGCCGGCGCGCCCTGTCCGGGTCCGGCCCGGGCCCGGTCACTCGAGGGTGACGGCGGTGCCCGAGGCGGAAACCATCAGCATGTTGTTGATCACCTCGTAATCGAGATCGACGCCGACGATCGCGTCGGCCCCCAGCGCCTGCGCCCGCGCGCGCATCTCGTCGAGCGCGGTCTCCCGCGCCTTGCCGAGCTCGGCCTCGTAGGCGCCGGAACGGCCGCCGAAGATGTCGGTCACCTGGGCGAAGAGATCGCGGATGATGTTGGCGCCGAGAATCGCCTCGCCGGTGACGATGCCATGATAGGTGGCGATCTTCCGCCCCTCGACCGATGGGGTGGTCGTCACGATCATTGCCGTCATCTGCCGGCCCTCCTTCTGCGATTGTTCCCGTCTCTCGCCTCTCTCGCCGCTCCCGGCCTGCCGGCCGCCGCGCCCCCAGGGGCCGCGCTCAGCCCCGGTCATCGCCGCCCTCCCCACCCGTGGCCATGAGGAGCCGGCCGACCTGGATCGCGCCGAACAGGAGCGCGAACATCAGCGTGCGGAGGACGAGTTCGGGCCATCGGATTTCCCCGCCGAGCGCGAACCACAGATCGACGAGAAGGAAGCTCGCCGCCCCGAGCGCCACATCGAGCGCCAGCGCGGCCACCGAACGGCCATGCATCATCCCACGCTCCCCTCGAGACTGATCGCCACCAGCTGCTGGGCTTCCATGGCGAATTCCATGGGCAGCGCCTGCAGCACCTCGCGGCAGAAGCCGTTGACCACGAGCGCCACCGCCTCCTCCTCGTCCATGCCGCGCTGGCGGCAGTAGAACAGCTGGTCCTCGTCCACCTTCGAGGTCGTCGCCTCGTGCTCCACGCGGCTCGAATTGTTGCGCACGTCGATATAGGGCACGGTATGGGCGCCGCACTCGTTGCCGATGAGCAGGCTGTCGCACTGGGTGAAGTTGCGGCTTCCGGTAGCCCTGGGGTGGATCCGCACGAGGCCGCGATAGGTGTTCTGCGACCGGCCGGCGGAGATGCCCTTCGAGACGATGCGGCTTCTGGTGTTCCGACCCAGATGCAGCATCTTGGTGCCGGTATCGGCCTGCTGGCGATTGTTGGTGATGGCGATCGAGTAGAACTCGCCCTGGGATTCGTCCCCCCGCAGGATGCAGGAAGGATATTTCCAGGTGATGGCCGAGCCGGTCTCGACCTGGGTCCAGGAAATCTTCGCCCGCGCCTCGCGGCAGTCGGCCCGCTTGGTGACGAAATTGTAGATGCCGCCGCGCCCCTCCTCGTCGCCGGGATACCAGTTCTGCACGGTGGAATATTTCACTTCGGCATCCTCGAGCACGACGATCTCGACCACCGCCGCGTGCAGCTGCGTCGTGTCGCGCATGGGCGCGGTGCAGCCCTCGAGATAGCTCACATAGGAGCCCTTGTCGGCGATGATGAGGGTGCGTTCGAACTGGCCGGTCTTCTCGGCATTGATGCGGAAATAGGTGGAAAGCTCCATCGGGCAGCGCACCCCGGGCGGCACATAGACGAAGGAGCCGTCGGAAAAGACGGCCGAGTTGAGGGCGGCGAAGAAATTGTCGCCCTGGGGCACGACCGAGCCGAGATATTTCCGCACCAGATCGGGGTGCTCGCGAATGGCCTCCGAGATCGGGCAGAAGATCACCCCCGCCTTCTTCAGCTCCTCCTGGAAGGTGGTGCCGACCGAGACGCTGTCGAACACGGCATCGACGGCCACGCGGCGCCCGCCTTCGGCCGGCGGCAGCTGCTCCGCGCCCTCCACGCCGGCAAGGATCATCTGTTCGCGCAGCGGAATGCCGAGCTTCTCGTAGGTCTCCAAGAGCTTCGGATCGACCTCGTCGAGCGATTTCGGCCGCTTTTCCATGCTCTTGGGCTTGGCGTAGTAATACTGGTCCTGATAGTCGATCACGGGATAGTCGAGCATCGCCCAGCGCGGCTCCTCCATCCTGAGCCAGCGGCGATAGGCCCCGAGGCGCCATTCGAGCATCCATTCGGGCTCCTCGTTCTTCTCCGAGATCAGCCGGATGATGTCCTCGTCGAGCCCCTTCGGCGCGAACTCGGTCTCGATGTCGGTCGAGAAACCGTACTTGTAGCGTTCGCCGACCGATTTCACGGTCTCGACCGTCTCCCGATCGACCCCTTCGCGGATCCGCAGATCGTCCCCGTCCATCATTGCGTCGCTTCCTTCCTTGCGCCGGCGCCTCCGGGCGCGGCGGTCACATCCTGTCCTTCATGGCGGACGGAGGCCAGCCCTGCCGCCTCCTGCCCCGTTCGCTGCATCCTGCGCTCCCGCCAGCGCTTGTAGCCGAGAGCCCAGGCCCTGGCAAAGGCCGCGATCTCCTCCTCGCGCGTCGTCGGCCCGAGGGAGATGCGGATCGCGCTTGCGGCGGCGAGATCGTCGAAACCCATCGCCGCGAGCACCGCCGAGCGGCGCACCTTGCCCGACGAACAGGCCGAGCCCGCCGACACGGCAAAGCCCGCAAGATCCATCTGCATCACCTGCGTCTCGCCCTTCCAGCCCGGCACGGCGATGGCAAGGGTATTGGGCAGACGCGGCGCATCCGCACCGATGACGACCGCTTCGGGCGCGGCATCGCGCAGCATCTCCTCGAGGCGGTCGCGCCGCTCGGCCACCTCTTCCCACAGCCCGCGCGCCAGATCCTCCACCGCCGCCTTCGCCGCCGCGGCAAATCCGGCAATGCCGATGACGTTCTCCGTGCCGGCGCGGCTGCCGAGCTCCTGACCGCCCCCCCTGAGGAGCGGCACCACCTCCTCACCCTCGGCCAGCACCAGCGCGCCGACCCCTTTCGGCCCACCGATCTTGTGCGCCGAGAGGAGCCCCGCCCGCGCGCCGCTCCAGTCGAAGGCGAGCGGCAGCTTGCCGAAGGCCTGCACGAAATCGACCACCGCCACCCCCGGGGGAGGCGACTGGAGGATGCCGGTCTCGCTGTTGGCCCATTGCAGCGCCGTCACCGCCGGATCGACGGGGCGAACCTGCCCCCTGCCGTCAACCGGCAGATCGGCCGTCACATGGGCCAGCACGCAAGGATGCTCGATCGGCGCGCCATGCAGCCCCCGCCCCGCGAGTGCCAGCGCCGCCGCCTCGGTCGCCCCCGAGGTGAAGACGACGCGCCCACCCGTCGCCCCGAAGGCGGCGGCGATCTCCTCGCGGGCACGCTCGACGAGCCCTTTCGCCGCCCGCCCCTCGGCATGGACCGAGGAAGGGTTGCCGACGACATCCATCGCCGCGATCATCGCCGCCCGCGCCTCGGGCCGCAGGGGGGCGGTGGCGTTCCAGTCGAGATAGACCCGACGCGTCATCCGGCCTCCTCCCGCAGGACGGCGGACGGGGCCGCGTCATCCTCGACGGCGAGGATCGACGGCACCGCCGGGCACGGCATCAGCTGGTTCTCGGCCACGTCGGAAAGGCGCGTCTGGTGCAGATAGACATAGAGCTGGGCCGACAGCCCCTGCCACAGCCGGTTGGCAAGCGACTGTTCGCGCGTGCCCGAGGACGCGCCCGAGGCGCCGGCACCGGGCTTCATGGCGTCGATCTCCTCGTCCACCGCCTCGAGCACCTCGGCGATGCGGATCTCGGACGCCGGCCGCGCCAGCGCATAGCCGCCCCCCGGCCCCCGCACCGATTCGACGATGCCGGCCCGGCGCAGGCGCACGAAGAGCTGTTCGAGATAGGTGAGCGAGATGTTCTGCCGCACGGAGATCTCGGCAAGGGGGACGAGCCCCTCGCCCCCTCGCAGCGCCAGATCGACCAGCGCCACCACCGCATACCGCCCCTTCGTGCTCAATCGCATCGCGCGTCTCTCCTCCGCCCGGCCGCTTCACCCCGTCACGAAAACCGCCGCCGCCCCGGCACCTGCCCCCGTTCCTCATGGTTGACCCGGGCGCCGCCAGTCCTTAACTCCCGATCGACGGCACCCCCGCATCCCGGGCGGGGAGCCGCATCACCGAGCGCATGGCCGCCCGCGCGGCCCTTCTCTGGAATTGTTCTAGGTATTCCGAGAAGTTTTGTCAACAATGCCGCCCGAGCGGCCGTCATGACCAGATCCGCAAGAAGACGAACACCCGGAAGCGAGCTCGGAACAGGAACAGCAAGGCCGGAGACAAGGAGAGACCGACATGCCGCATGTGATCTTTGCCGGGGAATGTGGTCGTCTCGAGGGGCGTTATCACGATCATCCCGGGGTGAAGGACGCCCCGATCGCCCTCGTTCTGCACCCGCACCCGCAATTCGGCGGGACCATGAACAACAAGGTGGTCTACAATCTGCACTATGCCTTCCACCGCATGGGCTTCAACGTGCTGCGCTTCAACTTCCGGGGCGTCGGCCGCTCGGAAGGCGAATACGATCAGGGGGTGGGGGAGCTGGCCGACGCCGCCGCCGCGCTCAACTATCTCGAGCAGCTCAACCCCAACGCCCGCCATTGCTGGGTGGTCGGCTTCTCCTTCGGCGCCTGGATCGGCATGCAGCTGCTGATGCGGCGGCCGGAGGTGACGGGCTTCGTCTCGGTCTCGCCCCCGGCCAACATGTACGACTTCTCCTTCCTCGCCCCCTGCCCGGCCTCGGGCCTCATCATCAACGGCGCAGCCGACCGGGTCGCCCCGCCCGAGGCGGTGGACGGGCTCGTCGCCAAGCTCCAGGAGCAGAAGGGCATCACCATCACCCACGAGGTGATCGAGGGCGCCGGCCATTTCTATGAGGGCGACCACATGGACCGGATGATCGGCAAGGTCGAGGATTACGTCACCCGGCGGCTGAAGGAGAACACCCGCTGACACCCCGCGGCGCTCTGCGGAGCGCCGGGGATGCAGAGTCTCGCGGCCCGGAGTTCTCGGGGCCCGCTGGCGATCGGCAGCCCGTTCGGAACGACCAGGGGACGGGAAGCGGAGAAAACGGGTGTCGAGGCGCCCGCCCCCGTCTCCGCCCCGCCCTCTCGGGCCGCGCGCGAAGCCGCTGTCCTTCAGCCGATCAGCGGGCCGCGGGGTCCGTAGGTCTCCTCGTAGTGCCGCGCCAGACGCTCGAGGGCGATCCGAAGGACGATCTTGCCCGAGCGGGCCGACCAGCCAAGACGGCGTTCGGCCTGTTCGAGCCCCTCGAGAAAGCAGCAGCAGCGCACCGCGATGTCCGCAAGCCCCGTCCCCATGGCTTCCACCGCCTTCGCGAAACGCTCGCGCGCGGCCGCCTGTCCCCGCGGCAGGTTCTCGCGCTCGGTCGGCGCCGGGCTCGACGTGCCCGCGGTCAGGAAGCGCTCCCAGTTCTGGGTGACGCGGGGCGCCATCTGCCCGAGCTCGAAATCCTCCCGCAAGCGCTCCCCGGCCTGCACCTGGGCGGTGGTGAGAAAGGGACGTCCCGAGCGATCGCGCCGCCGGGCGAGGAGATGCAGCGGGCTCTCGGCCATGTTGCAGCGGATCCGCCGCGGCGCGCCTTCCTCGTCGGGAACGACGCGCTCTCCGGGCACGAAATGCTGGGCGGCGAACGGGTCGGGCAGCGCCTCGTCCGCGCCCCGTCGCGCCGCGGCCCGCATCCGCGCCAGCGCCGCCCGGCCCGCCCGGTTCAGCCGATAGACATGCACCTTGCCGCGCTTCTCGAGCGCCAGCCAGTCCCGCAGCACCAGCGCGTGAATCTCGGCGTCATCCGCCCCGGCCAGCCGCACCGGCTCCCCCGTCGCCGTGTTGCGGAAGACCGCTCCGCGCCCCGCTCCGGGCAGGACGGCCAGATAGGCGTCGCGCTCGTCGAGCCGGCCCAGAAGCCGCATCAGCGCCCGGTTGAACCGCGAGGTCGCGCCCGTTTCGCCCTGCCGCATGTGCTTTCCCATCGCTCTTCCCCCTTCATCGCTTCCGAACCCCGCGCCCGACCGGCGCGGCAACGTCTCGAGACGCGCCAACGCCCGGTCGAACACCACGTCGTCGCGCCGCTGCTCGACGGCCCGCACATGGCGCAGCACCGTCGAGGGAGCGAGCCCCTCACGCGCCGCGATCCGCCGGATCGGCACCCCGTCGATCACGTGCACGAGGTAATGGCGCAGCGCCGCGGGCAGCCCGGCCATCTCCCGGCTCTCCTCCACGGCTCGCCGCGCACCTGTCATGTCCTTTGCAGCCGTCACCCCGCCCTCCTGCATCCGCCCGGAATCGACTCAACCCCAGGTATTGTCGATAAATTGCTGAAAATTGAGTCGTTTTTCGATAATTGTTTCCATATTGGAGACAACAAGGCAAGAGCGAACGCAACCCAAGGTTGATACGCAATGCCGCTTCCCCGCACTCATACTGGGCCAGCGACATGCAGAGCGAGACAGAGGGGGAGAGGTCATGAACATGTGCGTCGCGTTCCGGCCGGCAGATCCGCGGCCCGTGCAGGACACGAATGGGGAAAAGCCGGACAAGCCCGTCGTCATCGCCCATCCCGGCGACGACACAGCCGCGCCGCCGGGGCGGCTTCGCCGTCCCCGCCTTCTGGGTCGGGCCGCCCGGCATCTGGCCCGGGAAGCGCCCCGGGGAAGCCTGACGCGACGTCTGCTCAAGGGGCCGCCCACCGGCCGCGGCACGCGGCTCGGCCGGCTGCTCGCGCTCGAAGCCGATGCCGAGGCGCAGCGCCGGGAAGGCGCCCCCGCCTATTCGGCCCGACGCCATGTCGAGCTTCTGGCGGCGATCCTCCAGGAAATGCCGACGGCCGGGGCGCGCTGACAGCCGCCGCGTCGGCTTCAGGCGGGGCTGTCGGGCAGCTCGGTCTTGCGGCGGGCGACGAAATCCTCGAGCGCCTCGCGGATGCCCGGATCGAGCGGCGGCGGCTCGTGATCGGCCAGCAGCCGGCGAGCACGGGCATTGGCGAGTGCCGCCGCATCGGGGCCGCCGGCCTCGCTCCAGGTCTCGAAGGGGCGCGTGTCGAAGACGGCGGAACGCCAGAAGGCATCACGGAAACGCGCCTGGGTATGGGCGCAACCGAGAAAGTGCCCGCCGGGGCCAACCTCGCGCAGCGCCTCGAGGGCGAGCGCGTCTTCATCCACCGCCATCGGCCCCGCCAGCGTGTGGAGCGCCGCAAGCTGGTCGGCGTCGAGAACGAACTTCTCGAAGGAGGCAACGAGCCCGCCCTCGAGCCAGCCGCAGGCATGGAGCATGAAGTTGACGCCGCCGAGCATCGCCGCCTGCAAGGTGTTGGCGCTCTCGTAGCCCGCCTGGGCATCGGGCAGCTTCGCCCCGGTCAGCGCCCCGCCCGAGCGGAACGGCAGGCCGAGCCGGCGCGCCAGCTGCCCCGCCCCCCAGAGGATGCGGCTCGCCTCGGGCGTGCCGAAGGTCGGAGCGCCCGAACCCATGTCGATCGAGGTGACGAAGGCCCCGAAGACCACCGGCGCACCCGGCCGCACGAGCTGGGAATAGGCCACCGCCGCCAGCACTTCGGCGCAGATCTGCACCAGCGTGCCCGCCTCCGTCACCGGGCTCATCGCTCCGCCGACGATGAAGGGCGAGAGGATGCAGGCCTGCCCGGCCGCCGCATAGGTCTCGAGGACGCCGGCCATGGTGCTGTCGAAGACGAGCGGCGAGTTGAGATTGACCAGCGAGAGCAGTACGACATGCTCGTCCACGAAATCGGCGCCGAAAAGGATCCGCGCCATCTCGACGCTGTCGGCCGCCCGTTCGGGCGCCGTGACCGCCCCCATGAAGGGCCGGTCCGACAGGGTGACATGCGCCATCAGCATGTCGAGATGGCGCCTGGCGACGGGAATGTCGGTCGGCTCGCACAACGTGCCGCCCGAATGGTGCAGCCAGGGGGTCATCTGCCCGAGGCGCACGAAATTGCGGAAATCCTCGATGGTGCCATAGCGCCGCCGCCCCTCGAGATCGCGCACGAAGGGCGGGCCATAGACCGGGGCGAAGACGGTGTTGCGCCCGCCGATCTCGACCGATCGCTCCGGGTTGCGGGCCTCCTGGACGAAGCGTGCGGGCGCGGTGGCGCACAGGGCCCGCGCAAGACCACGCGGAACATGGACCCGATCCCCCCGCACATCGGCGCCGGCCGCGCGCCAGCGCGAGAGCGCCGCCGGGTTCTCGGGAAAGGCGATGCCGATTTCCTCGAGCACGGTTTCGGCAACGTCCTCGATCCGCGCCAGCCCTTCCTCGTCGAGCAGTTCGATCCGCGGCAGGCGGTTCTCGATCACCCGCGCGGCGCGGATCTCGGCCTCGGACCGCCTTTGCCTGCGGGCCGCGCCACCCCCCCGTCGCCTCCTGCGTTCGCGTGCCATCTTCCGCCGCCCTCCCCTGCATCGCTCGCGCCGCGCCCCGTCGCGCCGAAGGCCCCGCGCGCCGCGGGCGCCCCGCCCTTCGGGGGCTCGCGCCCTTCACGGATACAGCGATACAGCGCACGGCGGATCCGTCGCCGACCGTTAGCGGCCTTCCCGGGCTTCCGAGCGACATCGCCCTCCTCGATCCGGCCCGGCCGCTGCCACCCTCCGGGCCGCCCATCCTTGCGATTCGCCCCGCGAGCAACTAACAGGCCGGCAGGAAAGCGACCCGGCGCCGCCTCGGCCCGGCGCAACGCCCTCTGCACCGCCCGAAGCCGGCCCAGTCGAGAGGATCGAGATGACCGAGACCCCCGCCCCCGCCACAAGGCCGCACGAGACGATGCTGGTCGTCGATTTCGGCTCCCAGGTCACCCAGCTCATCGCCCGGCGGCTCCGCGAGGCCCATGTCCATGCCGAGATCCACCCCTACAACCGGGTAACGCCGGCGCTTCTCGAGGAGATCCGCCCGAAGGGGGTGATCCTTTCGGGCGGCCCGGCGAGCGTGCTCGAGGCGGGCAGCCCGCGCGCCGCGCCCGAGATCTTCGCCCTCGGCGTGCCGGTACTCGGCATCTGCTACGGCCAGCAGGTGATGACCGTGCAGCTCGGCGGCTCGGTCGAGGGCGGGCATGCCGGCGAGTTCGGCCGCGCCCATGTCAGCCCCGCCGGCGAACACGCGAACGATCCGCTCTTCGAGGGGCTGTTCGAGAACGGCCCCGAGGAGGTGTGGATGAGCCATGGCGACCGGGTGACGGCCCTGCCGCCGGGTTTCGAGGTCTACGGCACCTCCCCCGGCGCGCCCTTCGCCATCATCGGTGACCCCCGGCGCCGCTTCTACGGCGTGCAGTTCCACCCAGAGGTGCATCACACGCCGCGCGGCGCACGGCTTCTGGCGAATTTCGCCCGCAACATCGCCGGCTTTTCCGGCGACTGGACGATGAAGGCCTACAAGGACGAGGCCATCGCCCGCATCCGCGAACAGGTCGGCCCCGAGGGGCGGGTGATCTGCGGGCTTTCGGGCGGGGTGGACAGTTCGGTGGCCGCCGTGCTCGTTCACGAGGCGATCGGCGACCGGCTGACCTGCGTCTTCGTCGATACGGGGCTGATGCGCGCGGGTGAGGCGGAAGATGTGGTCGGCATGTTCCGCGACCATTACAACATCCCGCTGATCCATGCCGACGAGAGCGATCTCTTCCTCGGTGCCCTCGAGGGCGTCTCGGACCCGGAGGAGAAGCGCAAGATCATCGGCCGGCTGTTCGTCGAGGTGTTCGAGAAGCATGCGAAGGCAGCGGGTGGCGCCGAATTCCTCGCCCAGGGCACGCTCTATCCCGACGTGATCGAGAGCGTCTCGGTGGCGGGCGGGCCGAGCGTGACCATCAAGTCGCATCACAATGTCGGCGGGCTGCCCGAAAAGATGGGCATGAAGCTGGTCGAGCCGCTGCGCGAGCTCTTCAAGGACGAGGTGCGGGCGCTCGGCCGCGAACTCGGCCTGCCGGAGCGTTTCATCGGCCGCCACCCCTTTCCGGGGCCGGGGCTCGCGATCCGCTGCCCGGGCGAGGTCACCCGCGAGAAGCTGGCGATCCTGCGCAAGGCCGACGCCATCTTCATCGACCAGATCCGCAGGCACGGGCTTTACGACGAGATCTGGCAGGCCTTCGCCGTGCTCCTGCCGGTGCGGACCGTCGGGGTGATGGGAGACGGACGCACCTACGATCATGCCTGCGCGCTCAGGGCGGTCACCTCGGTCGACGGCATGACGGCCGACTACTACCCCTTCTCGCACGAATTTCTCGGCGAGACGGCCACGCGCATCATCAACGAGGTGCCGGGAATCAACCGCGTCACCTACGACATCACCTCCAAGCCTCCCGGCACCATCGAGTGGGAATGAGGGGAGCTTCGGACGAGGGGGCCGCACGCCGCCCGGCACCGCGCGCCCGGCACGGCTGAAGGCCACGGCTGACCCCGGCAAACGCGGCCCGGCAGGCGGATCGGTCGCGATCGTCCGGCACCTGGGGCACGAGCGTGCGCGGCTTGCACCCCGCCCCGCGCGTGAAACTCGGCTCCGCCTCTTGCGGATCTCCCGCTCCGGTTCGCGTCCGCACCGCCGGAGCCGGGTGATCCTGCCCCGCAGCCGTCTGATCTCGCGTTTGATGTCGGCCCGGCATCCGACCGGCCCGCGGCGGGTGCCATCCCCTTCCGCCACGCCCATGCCCCTACCGTTGCCGACCCCCCTTGCCATTCGCCGATGGCTGGGGCAGGCGGGATGTGTCTGACAATGGAGGGGACGATGGCGCAGGGGCGGGTTCGCCTGACAGGGGTTCTGCATGCGCCGGCCGGGCGGCGGGCGGAGGTGGCGGCATTGCCGGAACATGTGGCGGCAAGCCGGGCCGAGCCGGGCTGCCTTGCCTTCTCCGTCACGCCCGCCCCCGAAGACGAGACGCGGCTTCGCGTCGCCGAGCTCTTCGTCTCGCAGGCCCCATTCGCGGCACATCAGCGCCGCGCCGCTGCCAGCTCCCGGGGGCGCATCACCCGGGAGCTCCGGCGGAATTACGAGATCGTGACGGAAAAGGACTGACGGGACAGACGCATGAGCACCCCCCTCCAGGCAGCGCTGTGGATGATCGGCGCCATCGTCAACTTCTCGGCGCTGGCGGTCGCGGGGCGGGAGCTGGCCCATGCGCTCGACACCTTCGAGCTCATGCTCTGGCGCTCGCTGATCGGCATGGGGCTGATGACGGCCGTCATCCTCGCCGGCCGGCGGGTGGAGGCCTTCGTCCCCCGCCGCCCCGGCCTGCATCTTCTGCGCAACCTCTTTCACTTCGCCGGGCAGAACCTGTGGTATTTCGCCATCTTCACCGTGCCGCTGGCGCAGGTCTTCGCTCTCGAGTTCTCTTCGCCGATCTGGGCGGCGCTCGGCGCGGCGCTCTTCCTGCACGAGCGGCTCGGGGCCCGGCGTCTCGGGGCGATCCTGCTCGGCTTTCTCGGCATCCTGATCGTCGTGCGGCCGGGGCTCGACACCCTCTCTCCCGGAACGCTGGCCGCCGCAGGCGCCGCGATCGGCTTTGCCGGCTCGGCCCTCGTCACCCGTGTTCTCACCCGCAGCAACGGCGCCCTCGCCATCCTTTTCTGGATGACGACGATGCAGGCCGGCCTCGCCCTGCTCTTCGCCGGGGCCGATCTCGACATCGCCCTGCCGGCAGGGCGCGACTGGCTGTGGGTGAGCGTGATCGCCGCGGGCGGGCTCCTGGCCCATTACTGCTTCACCCGGGCCCTCGCCCTCGCCCCGGCCTCGGTGGTGATGCCGCTCGACTTCGCCCGCCTGCCGCTCATCGCCATCATCGGCATGGTGCTCTACGGCGAGCCGCTCGACCCGTTCGTGTTCGTCGGGGCGGCGCTGATCTTCGCCGGCAATCATGTCAACATCACCCTCGCAAGCCGGGCCGAACGCGCAGCTTCGAGGCCCTGAAGGCGGCGGCGGTGGTGGTGGCGGCCGTGCGTTGCACCGGCACCGGCAGCAAGGGCGGGGCCGCCCGTCGCGCCCCTATTCCACCGTCACCGACTTGGCGAGGTTGCGCGGCTGATCGACATCGGTGCCCTTGTGGACCGCCACGTGATAGGCGAGGAGCTGCGCCGAGACCGCATGGAGGATCGGCGCCAGAACCGGATGGATCTCGGGCATCCTGATGCAGTGGCTGACAAGGTCGCAGCCCTCGGCGGCGCCGGCCTCGTCGGTCACGAGAACGATCCGCCCTTCGCGGGCCACCACCTCCGACACGTTGCTCATGGTCTTCTCGAAGAGCTCGTCGCGGGGGGCGAATACCACCACCGGCAAGGTGCGGTCCACGAGGGCGATCGGCCCGTGCTTGAGTTCCCCGGCCGCATAGCCCTCGGCATGGATGTAGCTGATTTCCTTGAGCTTGAGCGCCCCTTCGAGCGCAATCGGATACATCCGCCCCCGACCGAGGAAAAGGACGTCCGACGCCGAGGCCAGCATGCGCGCCACGTTCTCGATCCGCCCCTCGCGGGCAAGCGCGGCGTTCATCAGCCCCGGCAGCGCGCGCAGCGCGTCGATCAGCGCCGCCGCCCGGTCCGCCGCGAGACGGCCCCGCCGGCGCCCGACCTCGATCGCCATCAGGAGGAGCACCAGGAGCTGGGCGGTGAAGGCCTTGGTCGAGGCCACGCCGATCTCGGGGCCGGCGAGGATCGGCAGCACGCCATCGGCTTCGCGGGCGATCGAGCTCTCCGGCACGTTGACCACGGCGAGGCGCGCCGCCACCCTGCCCTCGAGGGCCCGCATGGCCGAGAGCGTGTCGGCGGTCTCGCCCGACTGGGAGATGAAGACGGCGGCACTTCGCGGCGGGATCGGCGGGTTGCGGTAGCGGAATTCGGAAGCCACGTCGAGATCGACCGGCAGCCCGGCCAGCTCCTCGAACCAGTAGCGGGCGACATGGGCGGCATAATGGGCGGTGCCGCAGGCGACGAGCACGAGCCGCTCGAGCGCGACGGGATCGGGCATGGCGGCCGGCAGGGCGATGGTGCCGTCCGGGCCGAGGTAATGGGCCAGCACATCGGCGACGACATGGGGCTGCTCGGCGATCTCCTTGGCCATGAAGTGGCGATGGCCGCCCTTGTCGATCGCGCCGAGATCGAGCGAGAGGCGTTGCGGCGCCCGCCGGGCCGGCCGGCCCTGCCGGTCGAGGATCTCGGCGCCGCTGCGGCGGATGATCGCCCGGTCGCCCTCATCGAGAAAGGTGATCCGGTCGGTGAAGCCCGCGAGCGCCAGCGCGTCGGAACCGACGAACATCTCCCCCTCCCCGTGGCCGATGACGAGCGGCGAGCCGTGACGCGCGGCGATCAGCATGTCCTCCACGCCCGCGAACAGGAACAGGAGGGCATAGGCGCCCTCGAGCCGGTCGATCGTGGCCAGGGCGGCTTCCTCGGGGCCCATCCCCCGGCGAAGATGGTGCGCGGCCAGGGCGGCGATGCATTCGGTATCGGTCTCGGAAGAAAAATCCGTGCCGGCCGCCTCGAGCTCGGCGCGGATCTCGCGATGGTTCTCGATGATGCCGTTATGGACCACGGCCACGGGCCCGGCGATGTGGGGGTGGGCATTCGCCACCGAAGGGGCGCCGTGGGTCGCCCAGCGCGTATGACCGATGCCGATCTTCCCGCTCAGGGGCTCGCGCACGAGCATGTCGGAAAGTTCGGCCAGCTTGCCCAGCGCGCGGCGCCGCACGATGCGCCCCTCGTGCAGCGTGGCGATGCCGGCGCTGTCATAGCCGCGATATTCGAGCCGCCGCAGCCCCTCGAGGATGAGGGGAGCCACCTCGTGCTCGCTGATGACGCCGATGATGCCGCACATGTCGAAATTTCCCGATCCGCCAATCTTCCGAACGAATTGCCCGCATGGAACGGCGCCCGCCGGGGGAGCCGCCTTGCGGGTTCACTCCCGCCCCGCCGCCTTCTCGCACCGTGCCCGCATCGCCCCGAGCCGCGCCATCAGCCGGCGGGCGAAGCCCGGCTTCGTCACCTGCCGCGCCCGGGCGATGGCCAGCGCCCCGTCGGGCACGTCCTCGGTGACGACCGAGCCCGAGCCCGTCATCGCCTCGGCGCCGACGCGCACCGGGGCTACCAGCGCCGTGTTCGAGCCGATGAAGGCCCGAGGGCCGATCTCGGTGCGGTGCTTCATCACGCCGTCATAATTGCAGGTGATGGTGCCGGCGCCGATATTGGCCGCCTCCCCGACCGACGCGTCGCCGACATAGGAAAGATGGTTGACCTTGGCCCCTTCGCCGATCTCGGCATTCTTGATCTCGACGAAATTGCCCACCCGCGCCCCGGCGGCGATGCGGGTGCCGGGCCGCAACCGCGCATGGGGGCCGATGGTGGCGCCGGAGCCGATCGTGCAGCCCTCGAGACGGGAAAAGCTGTGCAGATGAACGCCGGGCCCGATCTTCACCCCCGGCCCGATAACGACGAAGGGCTCGATCACCACATCGGCGGCGATCTCGCTGTCACGCGCGAGGAAGACGGTTTCGGGGGCGACCAGCGTCACCCCGGCCTCGAGAAGCGCCCGGCGGCGGCGCGCCTGGAAGGCGGCCTCGGCCCGGGCGAGATCGGCCCGCGTGTTGACGCCGAGCGTTTCGGCCTCGGGGCAGAGGACGACGGCGGCGCTCTCGCCGCGGGCACGGGCGGCGGCGACGATATCGGTCAGATAGATCTCGCCGGCGGCGTTGTCGTCGTCGAGGGTGGAGAGAAGATCGAACAGCAGCCGGGCCCGCGCCAGCACCACCCCGGAATTGCACAGGGGGATCGCCCGCTCCTCGGCGGTGGCGTCGCGGGCCTCGACGATGCGCTCGAGCGTGCCGTCGGCACCGCGAACCAGCCGGCCATAGTCGCCGGGCTCGGCGGCATGAAAGCCGAGCACCACCACCGCATGCCCGGCCCTGCGGGCATCCTGCATGGACCGGACGGTTTCGGGGCGGATGAGGGGCGTGTCGCCATAGAGCACCAGCACGTCACCCGGGAAATCCGCCAGAAGCGGCGCCGCCATCGCCACCGCGTGGCCCGTGCCGCGCCGTTCGTGCTGCCAGACGATTTCGGGCCGCGCCGGTGCCGCTGCGCCGGGCGCCCCGTGCCCTCCGGCGCCGGGAAGGGCCCCGGCCTCGCCGGACGCCGCAGCCGCGCCTTCCGGCAAGAGATCGGGCAGCCGCCGCGCCACCTCCTCCCCGCCGTGACCGACGACGACGACGATCCGCGCCGCCCCGGCCTCGCGGGCCAGCGCCAGCACATGGGCGATCATCGGCTCGCCCCCCACCGGATGCAGCACCTTGGGCAGCGCCGAGCGCATCCGGCTGCCGGCCCCGGCCGCCAGGATCACCGCTGCCAGCGCTTCCTCGTTCCCGGCCATTCGAACCTCCCCGACAAGCGCGGCCGCCCCGCACCCGGGCCTCCGGCACCCCGCGCCACCTTCCACACGCCCCGCCCGGCCGCTCCCCGGGCAGAAGCCGAGTCGCTCATGGGCTGCCGGAAGAAGTAGGGGCTTCGCGCCGAAGCTGCAAATGTCATCTTTCACACGGCCTTTCCGAATGTTACAGCATTGCCCCGTCCGACGCCTCTTCGCGGCTCCGTTCGGCGAAGTTCTGCCCAAGGCCCCGCCATGCCCGCATCCATGCCCCCCCTGACCGTGGTCTTCGATCTCGACGGCACCCTGGCCGACACCTCGGCCGATCTCATTGCCGCGGCCAATGCCTGTTTCGCCCGGCGGCGCCTTGCGGTGCGGCTCGATCCGCTCACGGATGCGGCCATCGCCTTTCAGGGGGGACGGGCGATGCTCCGCGCCGGCTTCGCCCGGGCCTTTCCCGAACGGGGCGAGGCGGAGACCGCACCACTCGTCGAGGAGGATTTCCCTTTCCTGATCGCATATTACGGAGAAAACCTCGACCGGAACACGCGGCTCTATCCCGGGGTCGAGGCGGCGCTGGCGCGCCTTGCGGAGGCCGGGCACGGCCTTGCCGTCTGCACCAACAAGCCCGAAGGGCTGGCCCGGGCCTTGCTCGCGCGGCTCGGCATTCTCGACCGTTTCGCCCATCTTGCGGGAGCCGACACCTACCCGTGGCGCAAGCCCGACCCCCGCCCCCTCCTCCGCACGATCGCGGCGGCAGGCGGGCTGGCGGAGCGCGCCGTGCTCGTCGGCGATACGGCGACCGACCGGCAGGCCGCCGCGGCGGCCGGCATTCCCTGCCTCCTCGTCACCTTCGGCCCGCTCGGGCGCGACGTCGCCACGCTCGAGCCCGAAGGGTTGCTCGGAAGCTTCGACGGCATCGAACGGGCCCTCGCCCGGCTGGCGCTTTCCGAGCACCGCTGATCCGGTCCGATCTGCGCTCCCCGGGGCACTCCGGGAGGATCCTCCCGTGCCTGCCGGAACCGCCGCCTGCGCTTCCGGCTCGGATTCGGGACAGGAATGACGGTTGCGCCGGCGCCCTTCCGGCAGCGGCGATCGCGGGAGGCAAGCAGGCGCCGCAACAGCACCGCCCTCCGGCACGTCCCGCGAGGAAGACACTTCCACCTGCCGGCGCATCGACAGACACGGCGCATCGACAGACGCATGGCCTGCGATCGGCGGCACGCTCGGCAACGCAGCGCCGCCGCATCGGAGCGGGCCGCGTTCTGCGGTGACCGCTAGGCAGGGACAGCCCCCGCGCCGGGAGCGGCTTTGCGTTCTTCCATCTCGAAACGGGCAAATCTCCCCGCGAGGAACAGCCCCCTGCGACCGGTGCGCATATGCGAGGCAGACCCCGGTCGCCACACCGCCGCCCCGAGGGGCAACCGACGCGGCTGCGGATCGGTGCCGGTGAGCGGCAAGGGCGGAAGGGACGCGACATCCCCTTCGGCAAGGCAGGTGGGAAGGATCGGCAAGCGGGACGGGAAGAAGACCCGCCCCCTCGCGGCCCCGTGTCCGATCCGGGACCTTGCCGGCAAGACCGCGACACCGCACGGCAGGCTTCGTCCCCATGACCCGCATGCAAGGCACGAACCGGCCGGGAAAGCTCTCCCCGCGCAAAAGGCGGCGGCTCGTCGTCATCGCACGCGGCAGGCCGGCGCCCCGCCCGGGACTGCCCCGGTCGCCACTCGAATCCGGGGAGCGGCCAGGCGCCGGAAGCGCCGAAGAGGGCGGGCGATGGGGACAAGGGGGCCGTGATCTGCGGGAACTCCCCGCTTCCCCGCAGATCCGCCGCCGAGACAGCAGAACGCTTCCGGGCATCGTGCGGCAAGAACGAGCCGGATCGGATCTCCCTGCGGTGTTCCGCCATCGCACGACAGGGTTTCTCCGTGTCGGGAAAGAAGCGCCCTCGTCGGCACGCGGCCGACCGGAGCACCGGAAAGACCGGAGAGGCGAAACGCGCTACGAAAGGGCCGAGCCGGTGCGCCTTCATGTTCCGGGAGAGGCCCTTCGCACCCGCCTGCCCGGGGGGGAGCGGGTCGGCCATTCGATCTTTCCCTGCGCGTGCGGAAAGGGCATGCTTCGGCACGGGAACCCATGGCCGGATGCCGAGCGCAGCGGCTGCAGCAGAGAACGGAGGCTTGCATGGCTCAGGAGGCAAGCGACATGGCGTTTTCGCCCGAACCGGCACATGCGGCGCCGATCTTCGAGGGGGATTTCACCGCGCAGGAACCCCTGCCCCGCGAAGCGGCCGCGCGCGCCACGGCCCTTCTCGCCACGGGCAGGCTGCACCGCTACACGGCCGACCCGGCCCGGGGGGAAATCTCCGAGGCCGCCCGTCTCGAAGCCGAATTCGCCGCCCTTGCCGGCCGACGCCATGCCCTTGCCGTCGCCTCGGGCGGATATGCCCTCGCCACCGCCCTGCGGGCCGCCGGCGCCGGACCGGGCACGCGAGTGCTGACCGGCAGCTTCACCCTCGCCCCGGTGCCGGGCGCGATCCTGGCCGCCGGCGCGACCCCGGTGCTAGTCGAGATCGACGACAACCTCGCGATCGATCTCGAGGACCTCGCCGCCAAGGCCCGCGAAAGCGGCGCGACCTGCCTGCTCCTGTCGCACATGCGGGGACATGTCCCGGACATAGACGCCATCGTTTCCCTTTGCGAAACGATGGGGCTGACCCTGATCGAGGATTGCGCCCATGCCACCGGCGCGCTCTGGCGCGGCCGGCCGGCGGGGCGCCACGGGCTCTTCGCCGCCCACTCGACCCAGAGCTACAAGCACCTCAACTCGGGCGAGGGCGGGCTGCTCGTCGCCGATGACGACGACGCCATGGCCCGGGCGATCCTGCTCTCGGGCAGCTACATGTTCTTCGATCGCCACGGCGCCGCCCCGCCGGCCGCGCATATCCGCCGCCATGTGGCCGCCACGCCCAACATCTCGGGACGCATGGACGAGCTGCGCGCCGCCGTCCTGCGGCCGCAACTGCCGCTCCTTGCCGGCCGGGTCGCCCGCTGGAACGGGCTGCACGACATCATCGCCACCGCCCTGGCCGCCCTGCCGGCCGTCGCCCTGCCAAAGCCGCCCGAGGGGGCGGTGCGCGTCGGCTCGTCGCTCCAGTTCCGCCTGCCGGGCTGGCCGTCGGCGGCCGTGGCCGCGCTCGTCGAGCGGGCGCGGCGGCGCGGCGTGGTGCTCAAATGGTTCGGCGCGCCCCGCCCCCACGGCTACACCTCGCGCCACGACATGTGGCGGCATGTGCCCCGGATACCGCTGCCGCGCACCGACGAGATCCTGCGCACATTGCTCGACATGCGCATCTCGCTCCTCTTCACGCCCGACGACGCCCGCCGGATCGCCCGCATCCTCGTCGAGGAGATCGACGCGCTCGACGGCGAGATTCGCCGCAGGCAGGGCCATCTTCGCCGTCAGAGGTTGACGAAAGGTTGACGCGCCCGCCGCCGGGCGCTCCCGGAGCGGAAAATCATCGGGAAAATACCGGGCATTTTCGACAAATCCGGCAAAAATGCCCGACCCGCAGCAGCCTGGGCAGACCGCTGCCGTTCCCCTTCCTCGAGGCGCACAGGGCCTCTCGCCCACGGCTCCACGCCGGACCACCGCCCCGCCGACCGTTCAGAAGCGGGTGATCCGCCGCGTGATCCGCATCATCTGCCTTATGCGCCGGGCGTCTTCACGGCCCGTCTTCGCCAGACGCGAATCGGCGGCCTCCCCCTTCTTCGCCCCACGCCGGGCCAGGATGTCGGTGCCCTTGCGCAGGGCCATGTTCACCCCGCGGCGCAGGAACAGGCGCAGAAGCATGTCGAGAATCCGGTCCATCACGTCCTCCTTGCGCCCGGCGGCACGGGCCGGGCGCCTGCCGGGGATTGTGGCAGAGAAAGGTGGCGAAATGAAGGCGGCGGCTCACAACCCCTCGAGGCGCGGCCCTTCCTCGTCCTCCTCCCCGTCCCCGTTTCCGCCGCTCGCGGGCAGACCGCCCGGAGGGGGGCGCCGCTCGAGAAGCCCCGCCGCACGCAACTCCTTGAGACCCGGCAGATCCTTCGTGCTCTCGAGGCCGAAATGATCGAGAAAGGCATCGGTGACGACGAAGGTCACGGGCCGGCCCGGCGTGTCGCGCCGACGGCCGAAGCGGATCCAGCCGAGTGCCATCAGAAGATCGATCGTGCCGCGGGAGACGGAGACGCCGCGGATCTCCTCGATCTCGGCCCGCGTCACCGGCTGGTGATAGGCGATGATGGCGAGCGTCTCGAGGGCGGCACGGGAAAGCCGCCGCTCCTCGCGCCGTTCGCGGGTCATCAGGAAGGCGAGATCGGGGGCGGTGCGGAAAGCCCAGCCGTCTCCGATCTTCATCAGCCGCACGCCCCGCCCCTCGTAGCGCTTCTCGAGAAGGGCGATGGCGGCGGCAGGGTCCGACCCCCTGGGCAGCCGGGCCTCGAGCTCGGCGCGCTTCACCGGCTCGGCGCTGGCGAAGAGGATCGCTTCGACCATGCGCTCCTGCTCGGCAAGGGGCGGCGCCTCGAAAAGGCTCTCCTCCGGCCCCTCGGGCGGCATGGGGGCGGCTTCGGCCGCCGCACCAACGTCATCGGCCGTCGCACCGGCCTTCCGCTCGTGCGTCTGCCGCGCCCCGTCCCCGGTCGCCCCGCTCGCGCCTCCGGCCGCGGCGGGCGGTCGCTTCGCGTCGTCCTCCATCGCGCCCTTCCTCACTGCCTCACCTCCCGCCCCTTCGCCCGCCTGTTCCAACCGGCCTTCCCCGCCGCTTCTGCCCGAAGTGCTTCCGCAGAACCAGTCCGAAGACACCGGACGCGCCGCAGGACAGGGACGCCATCCCCGAATCCCCGGCCGCTCCCGGACCGCCCGACGGACCGCCGGCGCCCCTGCCCCGCAATCGCGCCGTCATTCTCCCCGTCCCTCCTGCCGGCGGCGGATGCGGATCGGGGCGAAGGTCGCCTCCTGGAAGATCTCGACCGCACCGGCCCTGGCCAGTTCGAGCGATGCGGCGAAGGTGGCGGCCAGCGCCGCGCGGCGCCGGCGCGGCTCGGTGCGCCAGCCTTCGGGCAGGAAGGTCTCCAGCTGCACCCAGTCGAGGGCGGCACCGATCACCCCGCGCAGGTGCTCCAGCGCCTCCTCCATGGTATAGACATCGCGGCGGTCGAAGGCATAGGGGCGAAACTCGTCGCGGGTGCGGATGCGGGCATAGGCCTGGAGCAGATCCATCAGACCGACCTTCCAGGCCACGTTGCGTCTTTCGGTCACGTTCTCGGGCCGGCCGCGGGGGAAGATGTCGCGGCCGAGCCGGTCGCGCGCCATCAGCCGCGCCGCAGCCTCGCGCATCGCCTGCAGCCGCTCGAGCTGGAATGCCAGATGGGCCGCCAGCTCCTCGCCCGAAGGCCCCTCCTCCTCCGGGTCTGGCGGCAGCAGGAGCCGCGACTTGAGATAGGCGAGCCACGCCGCCATCACCAGATAATCGGCTGCAAGCTCGAGTCTCAGCCGCTTGGCCTCTTCGACGAAGGCCAGATACTGCTCGGCCAGGGCCAGCACCGAGATCTGGCGCAGATCGACCTTCTGGGTCCGCGCCATCGACAGCAGCAGATCGAGCGGTCCTTCATAGCCCTCGACATCGACGACGAGGCGCATCTCGCCGCCGGCTGCGGCCGGCAGCGCGTCCTCCTCCGCCTTCCTGACGCCGTCCTCTCCCATCGCCCGCCTCCTCCGCGCAACCACCCTCCGGTGGCGCTCAGGGCCTCCTCTGCTCGGGGCCTCGCTGCCTCAGTGCCTCATATTCGGCGATGAGGGCGCCCATGTCGACATCTCCGGCCGCATCGGCCATCGCGCGCCAGCGGGCAAGGGCGGCCTCGCGGCGCCGGGCGGCCGCATCGAGCGGCCCGGCGGCCCGTGCCACCTCCTCCATTTCGGCCAGATCACCATTGCAATGCAGAACGAGGTCGCACCCCGCGGCCCGGGCGGCGGCGCTGCGCCGGGCCACGTCGCCCCAGAGCGCTCCCATCGAGATGTCGTCGCTCATCAGCAGCCCGTCGAAGCCGATCTCACGCCGCACATGGTCGATGACGAGTGGCGAGAGCGTGGCGGGGCGTGCCGCATCGAGCGCCGGATAGACCACATGGGCCGTCATGCCGAGCGGCAGATCGGCAAGGGCCCGGAAGGGGGCGAAATGCGCCGCGAGCACCGTCCCCCCGGCAGGCTGGCGCGGCAGCGCCGCATGGCTGTCCACCGCCACGCCGCCATGACCGGGAATGTGCTTGAGCACCGGCAGCACCCCGCCTTGCGCCAGCCCCTCGGCCATGGCCCGGGCATTGGCAGCGACGCTTGCGGGGTCGGCGCCATAGCAGCGGTCGCGCAGCACCGCATGGGTGCCGGGAAGGCCGAGATCGGCCAGAGGGGCGCAATTCACGTCGATGCCGAAGCGCCCGAGGTCATGGGCGATGATGCGCCCGCGCAGGTGGAAGAGCCGCCGCGCCGCGGGGCGGGCGGCGTCTTCCGCCGCCGGGGGGAAGGCATGGGCAAGCGGCGGACGCAGCCGGGCGACCCGCCCTCCTTCCTGGTCGATCAGCACCGGGCAGGCTCGGCCGACGGCGGCGCGCGCCTCCTCCACCAGCCGCCGCAGCTGCGGGGCGCTCGCGATGTTGCGGGCGAAGAGGATCAGCCCCCAGGGTCGCGCCTCGCGCAGGAAAGCCCGCTCCCCGGCGGTGAGTTCGGGGCCCGCGAGCCCGAATATGGCGGCCGTCGTCATGCTCCCCCCCTGCCACGAAGCCGGGCCGGTTTCCAGACCGCGGCGAAGAAGGGGCTTCGGGGGGGCTGCGCCGGGAATGAAGCGGAAGCGGCGATCCCCGCCGGGTCGTCCCCCCGCCCGTGGCTCTGCGGTGCAGATGGCGGGACCGCACATGCTCGAGCGCCATCCCCGCGCCCCCGGTGCCCATCCCTGCCGCAAGGCAGGATCGGCAGGCACGATCATCCCCCGCCCGAGAGGGCCGGCTCCCGGACTGCCGGTCTTGTCGAGCGGGAACGATCATTCCTGCGCCGGCGGGCCGGGGAGAAGCCGGCGCCCCTGCGGCCTCGTCCGCAAGTCCGCGCCCGCGAACGGCCCCGGCGCGCGTGCGAAGGCGGTGCAGGGCGGCAGAGTCGTGCGCCCCACCGGAGCAGGCGGCGCGCCACGCGCCGGGGGGCGTCAGCGCACCACCTCGATGCCGGCCCGCTCGAAGGCGCGGACCATCTCGGCGGGCGCGCCGGTGTCGGTCACGAGGGTGTCGATTTCCTCGGGCCGGCAATAGCGCACGCGGCTCGTCACGCCGAGCTTGCCGTGATCGACCAGCATCACCACCCGCCGCGCCTGCGCCGCCATCGCCCCGGCGACCTCGGCCTCGTGCAGCTCGAAGTCGAACGCCCCCTCGGCCGCATCGAGCGCCACCGGGGCGACGAAGGCGATGTCGGCACGAAAGCGCTCGATCTCGGCCAGCGTCATCACGCCGTAAGTGCCCGGCACGTCGCTGACGAGTGCGCCCCCGAGCAGCACGAGTTCGATGTTCGTCCTCGCATTCTGGATCGTCGTGGCAATGTCGATCGAATTGGTCACCACCATGATGTCCGGCACCCGGATCAGCTCGCGGGCGAAGACCGAGGTGGTGGTGCCCGCATCGATCATCACGCACTGACCGGGCCGGATCAGCCCTGCGGCCTTGCGGGCGATCTCGCGCTTCTCGCGCAGCTTCGTGTTCAGCCGCTTGCGAAAGGGCGGCTCGGAGCTCTGCGGCGGCAGGACCGCCCCCCCGTGCACCCGCGTGAGGCGGCCCTCCTTCTCCATCTCGACCAGATCGCGCCGTACCGTCTCGCGCGAGACGCCCAGAAGGTCGGCCAGCGTGCCGGCGCTGACCTGCCGACGCGCGGTCAGGATCTCCATGATCCGCCGCCTGCGTTCCGTCGCCCACATGCCCTCAGCCCGCCCCTGCACCATGTGCGGCCCTGCCGAGGCGCCGCATCAGCAGCTTCATGCTGCCCAGCGCCAGAGCCACCACCAGCATCACCACGGTCGAGAATGCCGCCGCCTGCGAGGTCAGCCCGGCATCGTCCAGCCGCATGATGGTGACCGAAGCCACCGTCAGCTTCGGCGTGGTCAGGAAGACCACCGCCGACAGCGTCACCATCGAGCGCATGAACAGGAAGAAGAAGGCCGAGATCAGCATCGGCGCTAGGAACGGGGCGATCACCCCGGTCGCGATCCGCCCCAGCCCGGCGCCGAGGCTGCCCGCCGCCTCCTCCAGCGCCACCGGCAGCTGGCGGAAGCCGGTCATCACCGTCAGGAAGGCCTGCGTGTGGTAATGGTAGAAGTTCACCGCCGCGATCAGCGCTGCGGTGCCGTAGAGCAGATGGAGCGGCGTTGCTGTCGAGTTGAAGGTCAGGATGTAGGCCAGCCCCAGCACCATGCCGGGCACCGCCGCCGGCATCACCGCGATCATCTGGATCGGGCGGGCGACGGCCGCCGGGGCGCGGCGCAGCCCCAGCCCGAGGAGGAACACCAGCACCGTGCCGCCGGTCGCCGCGATCAGCGAGACGTAGATCGTCGTCCAGAGCGAGGAATACCCCCCCGCGAGCGTGATCGCGTAATGTCTGAAGGTGAGGTCGAACCGGTAGGGCCAGAGCCTGACGAAGCTGGCATAGACCACGATCCCGATCACCAGCGCAATGGCGGCCGCGAGCAGGAAGGACAGCGCCCCCATCGGCAGGTCGCGCACCGCCGAGGGGGTGGGCACGAAGGGCACCGCGGCGCTGCCGCCCCGCCCCTCCTGGCGCTTCGATGCCTGACGCTCGATGACATAGGCCACCACCGTCGGCAGCAGCAGCATGATCCCCACCACCGCGCCGAGGTTGAAGTTCATCTGGCCGATCACCTGCGAATAGATCTCGGTCGCCAGCACCGAATAGTCGCCGCCGATCACCGCGGCATTGCCGAAATCGGTGATGGTGATGATGAAGGTGACGAAGGCGGCGTTGAGGATGCCGAAGCGCGCCGCCGGCAGGGTGATGTCGCGAAACTGCCGCCAGGGCGAAGCGCCGAGCACCTCGGCCGCCTCGTAGGTGCGCGCGTCCGACAACGCCAGCGCCGCGCCGATGATCATCACCGCCTGCGGCAGCGCATAGAGCGTGTTGGCGATCAGGAGCCCCCAGAAGCCGTATATGTCGAGATCGGTGCCGAACAGCCGGTTGACCAGCCCGTTGCGCCCCAGAAGGAAGATCAGCCCCAGCGCCTGCACCAGCGACGGCGCCAGCAGCGGCAGCACGATGGCCGCGCGGATCAGCGCCTTGCCGCGAAAGGCGCAGCGATGGAGCCCGTGCGCGATCACGAAGCCCAGGAGCACCGAGATCGCCGCGGTCGAAAGCCCCATGACCATCGAGTGACGGGTGGCGCGCCAGAAGCCGCGGGTGGAGAGCACCTCGGCATAATTGGCAAGCCCGTAACTGCCGTCGCCCAGGGTGATCGAGCGCAGGAACACGATCACCATCGGATAGAGGAAGAACACCACCAGCCCCAGCGCCGGCACGCCCAGGCAGACCGCCGCCAGCAGCCGGTCGCCGTCGAACGTGCGGCGCAGGAAGGGAGCGGAGCCGGGGCGGCTCATGCCCCGGTGCCGCCCGGCGCGGCGGCCTCCATGTCGTCGATCACCCAGGTGCAGTGCCGCGGATCCACCGAAAGGGCAACCCGGCTGCCCTCGGCCACCTCCGCCGACCCGTGGGTTTCCACCGTCAGCAGGCCGGCCGGGCTCTCCACCTCGAGCCGGCGGAGGTGGCCGAGAAAGGTCACCCCCCGCACCGTCGCCACGCCCCCGGGGTCGGGCCTGAGCTCGACATGTTCGGGCCGGATGCAGGCGTAGCGGCGGCCGGCCCCGGTCTCGGGACTGCCCGGCAGCAGATCGGGGAACAGCGCCCGCACCTGTTCGACGTCGAGCAGGTTCGAGGTGCCCATGAACTCGGCCACGAAGCGCGTGGCCGGCCGCAGGTAGAGCTCTTCCGGGGTGCCGGCCTGCACCACCCGGCCGTTGTTCATGCAGATGATGCGGTCGGCCAGCGCCAGTGCCTCCTCCTGATCGTGGGTGACCATCAGCGTCGGAATGCCGAGATCGCGCTGCAGGCGGCGGATCTCGCCGCGCAGCTCGGCCCGCACCTTGGCGTCGAGCGCCGAGAGCGGCTCGTCGAGGAGCAGCACCCGCGGATCGACGGCGATTGCCCGGGCGAGCGCGATGCGCTGCTGCTGGCCGCCAGAAAGTTGCCAAGGCAGCCGGTCGGCCAGATGCGGCAGGCGGATCATCTCGAGAAGCTCGCGCACGCGCGCGCGCATCCGCTCGGGCGACACGTTGCGGATCTTCAGGCCGTAGGCGATGTTCTCGGCAACGGTCATGTCGGGAAACAGCGAATAGGACTGGAACACGATGCCGAAGCCGCGTTTGCGCGCCGGCAGATCGGCGATCGAGCGCCCCTCGAGCCGCACATCGCCCGCATCGAACCCGGTGAGCCCGGCAATCACCCGCAACAGCGTGGTCTTGCCGCAACCCGACGGGCCGAGAAGGCAGACGAATTCCCCTTCGCCCACCGTCACCGACACATCGTCAAGCGCGACGAAGGTGCCGTATCTCTTGGTCAGGCTGACGACATCGAGAAAGCTGGTCGGATCCACGGCAAGTTCCCTCAAGAAGAAAGCGGGGTCCCGGGCGCAGGATCAGACGCGGCCCGGCACACGGATCGTCAGCCAAGCGCACCGGCCCGAACGAGACGAGCCGAAACGACACTGGCCGATGCGAAGGAGGACGGCGCGCCGGAAGGAAACCGCCCGCCGCGCCATCCTCCGCTCTCAGCGACCGAACAGTTCCTTCCACTTCTTCTTGATCTCTCTTTGGCGCCGGGCCGATTCGGCGAAATCGATCTTCGCCAGCACCGTGCCGACATCGGCGGGCAGCCCGGCCTTGACCGCGGCTGCGGACGGCTTCACGCCGGGCACCGTCACCAGCGCCTTGAACTTGCCGTAGAGAGCGACCGCCTCCGGCGACATGGTCCAGTCGAGGAAGCGTTTGGCGTCCGCCTTGTTGTCGGAGCTCTTCATCAGCCCCGAGGCCTCCAGCTCGTAGCCGACGCCGCCTTCCGGGAACACCATGGCCAGCGGATAGCCGGCCTCGATCGACTTCAGCGCCGTGAAGGCCAGCGAGATGCCCACCGTGTATTCCCCCGCCCGCGCGGCCTTGCAGGGTTTCGACCCCGACGAAGTGTATTGGGCGATATTGGGGTCGATACGCCTGAGCTGCGCCCAGCCCTCTTTCTCGCCGAGGGTCTGCAGCAGCGCGACGACATGCAGATATCCGGTGCCCGAGGAGTTGGGATCGGGCATCAGCACCTCACCCTTGAAGGCGGGGTCTTCCAGATCCTTCCAGCTCTTCGGCATCGGCAGGTTCTTCTGCCTGAGCCGCTCGGTGTTGACACAGAAGGCGCCCATGTAGCCCGTAGGGGCGAACCAGCGCCCTTCCGGGTCGCGGAAGGCGGCCGGCAGCACTTCGGACCCCTTGGCCTGGTAGGGCTCCAGCATCTCGAGGATCCGCGGATCCATCATCGCCGTGACCGCCCAGCCCCAGATCACGTCGGCCTGCGGATTGGCGGCCTCGGCCAGGAGCCGCGCCCCCAGCTTGCCCGTGGACAGGCGCAGCACGTTGATCTCGATATCCGGCATCGCCTTGTTGGCGGCGGCGATGTAATCGGCGATCTCTTCCTCCTCGAGCGCGGTATAGACCGTGATCGAGCCGGCCGAGGCCATCCCGGCCAGACCCAGCGACACCAGCGCCGCAGCGGTGCTCCTGATCCATTTCTTCATGACTTCCCTCCCATCTGCGCGACGCCCCGACGTTGCGGGAGCGCCTTCCTTCGGCCGGGCCCCGTTGTTGTTCCTGCCCGTTGCAAGTCCCGGCAAGCTCGGGCAATGTGTTTTATTGTGCAGTTTTGCACTTTTTTGCTTTTTGTCCAGCCCCTTTTGCCGCCGGCGCGCCACCACCCCGACGCGCAAACGGGGCGCCAGGCCGAGGCGATGACGATGGCAGAACCGGAGAAATCCCCTTCCCTGAACGAGTTGTCGCATTTCGCCCTCTCGCTGGCCGATCTGGCCGCGCCGATGGCAATGCGCTGGTTCCGCCGGAAGCTGGATGTCGAGCACAAGGCGGACCTTTCCCCGGTCACCGCCGCCGACCGCGAGATCGAGGCCGCGATTCGACAGCGGATCGCCCGTGCCTGGCCCGATCACGGCATCTTCGGCGAGGAGCACGGGCAGGACAATCCCGACAGCGACCATGTCTGGGTGATCGACCCGATCGACGGCACCCGCAGCTTCATCACCGGCATGCCCACCTTCGGCACGCTGATCGCCCATCTCGTCGGCGGGCGGCCGGTCCTCGGGGTCGTAGCGATGCCGGCGACCGGGGAGCGCTGGCTGGGCGTCGCGGGGCGGCCCACCCTGTTCGACGGCGCTCCCTGCCACAGCAGCGGGCGGCGCCTCGGCGAAGCCCGGCTCTATGCCACCTCCCCCGACATCTTCGACGAGGCGGGCCGCGCCGCCTTCGAGCGCGTCAGTGCCCGGGCGCTGATGCGGCGCTTCGGCGGCGACTGCTACGCCTACGGGCTGCTGGCGGCGGGCCATGTGGATGCGGTGGTCGAAATGGGGCTGCATCCCTATGACTACATGGCGCTGGTGCCGGTGATCGAGGGCGCGGGGGGCGTCATCACCGACTGGCAGGGCGCACCGCTGACCCTCGCTTCCTCGGGCCATGTTCTGGCATCGGCCAACCCGGCGCTGCACGAGGAGATCCTGCCGCTGCTGTCGGGCTGAGGGGGCGGGGGCAACGAAGCGGCACGAAGGGGCGGCATTCGACGGATGAAGGACAGGGGCGGGCCGAGCGCCCCGGCTTCGAGGGGGCTGCACCGCGCCCCGCCCGCACCCGCGGGACCGGCGTCCCGGCAGGGCATCAAAGAAGGCTACTTGTAGATTACCGGGATGCACTCGCCGCCGCGGGCGGCCCAGGCCTTGCAGAAGCGGGTGGCGGCGCGGAAGTTCTCGAAACCCGAAAGCCGCAGGCGGTAATAGCGCCGCCCGGCGCGGTCATATGCCAGGACATGATGGCGCCGCCCGGCAAGAAGGTCGCCCTCCCGGCGGCGGAAGCGCTGCCAGGCGGCTTCGGCCTCTTCGGGCGAGGCGAAGGCGCCGAGCTGCACCATCGCCATCCCCGGCACGAGCTTCGCCGCGGCCGGACGCGCGGCGCTCCTCTCGTCCACGGGCCGCGACGGCGTGGCGACGGCAAGGCGCGTCAGGCCCCGCGGACGGGCACGCGGGCGCAGCCCCGCAAGCGGGTCGCCCCGGCCGGACGCGGCGGGACGGGGTGTTTCCGGCACCGCCCCGGCCGACAGGCGGGAAGCGGTGTCCTCGAGGCGTGCCGGGCTCACGGTCGCGGCGGCGGCAGACGGGGACGAGGCCGTCGCCGCAGCGCTCTCGAGCGGCGGCGGCACCTTCACCGGCGGCAGCGTCTCGCCGGCCGGAGCGGCAGCGGCACCCGTCGCCCCTGCCGCCGACCTCCCGGCCGCCTCACGCGCCGCCGGGAGCGGCGGCGTATCCGCAGGCGCGATCACCACCTCGCTTTCGGGGGGCGGCACGCGACCGATCGCCTGCACCTCGCCGAGGCCACGTGTGTCGATCCGGTCGCCTTCCTCCGCCCGTGCCGGGCGTTCGCGGATCGGCTCGGGCAATGCCCGGATCACCGGCACTTCGGCCGGATCGCGCACCGCGAGCCCGTAGCTCCACCAGCCGACCCCGAGAATGATGCCGAGGGAACCCAGCGCCATCGCCCCGCGGGCAAGAGCGCCGAATGCCCCGGGGCCGCTTTCGGCGGATTCGTCGTCCCGGGCGCTGCGCCCGCCGCGCAGACCCGGATCGGGGATGGGAGACGCCACCATCTGCCTGCCTCTCTTCTGCTCGATCCCGACCGACCGCTGCCCGGCCGGGGTGCCTTCCGGGCCGGCTCGCGGCCCGTCGCGGGTGGGGCTTCGCCCTCTTCTCCCGCATTCCATTGCCCGTCCTTGTTGCGCCGTCCTGCGCCGATCCCGCCATCGATCCGCCGAGCGGACCGGCGCCAGCCGCTCCGCGGCGCCGCGGCCTCGGGGGTGCGGTTTCCGAGACGCGAACCCGTGCCCGCGAGGATCATCGCACTTCACCGCACGCCCCGCCGCACCCGGAACGGCCGTGCACCGCGCACCGTCAGCGCATTTCCGTGACCGGTTTCACGCCGAGAATACCAAGTCCTGACGAAATGACAACGCCCGTGGCCCGGGCAAGGGCGATGCGGGCCCGGGAGCCGGGCACGTCGTCCGCATCGATGAAGCGCAGCGTCGGGTCGTCGTTGCCGCGGTTCCACAGCGCATGAAAGGCGGAGGCGAGATCGTAGAGATAGAAGGCGATGCGATGGGGTTCGTGGTGGGTCGCCGCCAGCTCGACGGTGCGCGGCCATGCGCCGATGCGCCTGAGAAGCTCGAGCTGGGCCGGATCGTCGAGCACCGAAAGATCGGCCGCCCCGAGCGCAGCGTCGGACACGTCGATGCCGGCCGCTTCCGCCTTGCGCAGCACCGAAGAAATGCGGGCATGCGCGTATTGCACATAGAAGACCGGATTGTCCTTCGACTGCTCGAGCACCTTCTCGAAGTCGAAATCGAGTGGCGCGTCGTTCTTGCGGGTGAGCATGACGAAGCGGGTGACGTCGGGGCCGACCTCGTCGATCACGTCGCGCAGGGTGATGAAGGTGCCGGCCCGTTTCGACATCTTGAAGGGCTGGCCGCCCTTGAAGAGGCGCACCAGCTGGACGAGCTTGATGTCGAAATCGACCCTGCCTTCCGAAAGCGCCGCCACCGCCGCCTTCATCCGCCTGACATAGCCGCCATGATCGGCGCCGAGCACGTCGATCAGCGCATCGTAGCCGCGCAGGATCTTGTCGTAGTGATAGGCGATGTCGGGGGCGAAGTAGGTCCAGGAACCGTCGGACTTCTTCAGCGGCCGATCGACATCGTCGCCGAAGGCGGTGGAGCGGAACAGTGTCTGCACCCGCGGCTCCCAGTCCTCGGGCTTCCGGCCCTTGGGCGGCTCGAGTACGCCTTCATAGACGAGGCCCATCTCCCGCAGCTTCTCGAGCGTTTCCTCGATGCGGCCCCCCTCATAGAGCGAGCGCTCGGAGAAATAGACGTCCATCCTGACGCCCAGGGCCGCGAGATCGGCGCGGATCATCTCCATCATCCGCTCGGTGGCGAAGCGGCGGAAGAGATCGAGCCATTCCTCCTCGGGCGCATCGACGAACCGGTCGCCATAGCGTTCCTTGAGTGCCTCGCCGACGGCGACGAGATAATCCCCCGGATAGGTGCCTTCGGGGAAGGCGACCTCGCGGCCATTGGCCTCGAGATAGCGCAGATAGGCCGAACGGGCGAGCACATCGACCTGGGCGCCGCCATCGTTGATGTAGTATTCCCGCGTCACCTGCCAGCCGGCGAAATCGAGGAGATTGGCAAGGGCGTCGCCGAAGACCGCCCCGCGGGTATGGCCGACATGGAGCGGCCCGGTCGGGTTGGCGGAGACGAACTCGACATTGACCTTGCGGCCCGCGCCCATGCCGGAGCGACCGTAATCGGGGCCGGCCGCGAGCACGGCCGGCACGAGGGCGCGCCACGCGTCGGGGGCGAGGCGCAGGTTGAGAAAGCCCGGCCCAGCCACCTCGGCCGAGGCGATGCGCCCATCGGCGGCGAGCCGCTCGGCAAGACGCTCGGCGATCTCGCGCGGCCGCCTGCCCGCGGGCCTTGCCAGCACCATGGCCGCATTCGTCGCCATGTCGCCATGAGCCGGATCGCGCGGCGGCTCGACGGCGACATTCTTCAGATCGAGATCGGCCGGCAGCTCGCCCGCCGCCTGCATTTCCCGAAGCGTCTCGTGCACCTTGCGGTGCATGTCGGCAAAGAGGTTCATCATCCGTCTCCCACAGACCCCGTGCGGTGTCATGCGCCATGTGGCGGAACCGGCGGCGGCCTCGCGCGCACCGGCCCGCCGGCTCTTCGCGGCCGCGATAGCACGAGGGCGCAGCGGCTTCCAGCACCCCGGACGCCACCGGCAGGAAGCGGGATCCGGGCGAAGCGGCGCGGCCGGCCGCATCTCCACCGCTTCCGCCGCCGCAGGGCCACCCGTCCCGGCACCCTGCCGGCGGAAGGGCGCTCGCCCCTTGGCAAGCGCGTCCGCGGGCGTTATCGCCCCCCCATGCCCCGCTACGCCCTTCTGATCGAATATGACGGCGCCCCCTTCTGCGGCTGGCAGGCCCAGGCCGATTGTCCCTCCGTGCAGGCGACGATCGAGGCGGCGCTTGCCCGGCTCACGGCCGCGCCCGTGCGGATTCAGGGCGCCGGGCGGACGGATACGGGCGTTCATGCCAGCGGCCAGGTCGCCCATGTCGATCTCGATCGCGCATGGGAACCGTTCCGCCTGACGGAGGCGCTCAACGCCCATCTGCGGCCCGCCCCCGTCGCCATTCTCGCGGCCCGGGAGGTGACGGAAGCGTTCCACGCCCGCTTCTCGGCACAAAAGCGGCATTATCTCTATCGCATACTCGAACGTCGCGCCCCGCCTGCGCTCGAGCGCGGCCGGGTCTGGCATCTGCGCCGGCAGCTCGATGTCGAGGCGATGCGTGCCGGGGCGGCCCATCTCGTCGGCCGGCACGACTTCACCACCTTCCGCGCTTCCATCTGTCAGGCGAAGTCGCCGGTGAAGACCCTCGACGGCGTTGCCGTCACGCACCGCCCCGCTCCGGGCGGTCGCGAGATCCGGCTGGGCTTCTCGGCCCGATCCTTCCTCCACAACCAGGTGCGCAGCATGGTAGGCACGCTGGTCGAGGTCGGCCGTGGACGATGGCGGCCCGAGGACGTGGCCGCCGCCCTCGACGCGAAGGACCGCGCCGCCTGCGGGCCGGTGGCCCCGCCCCACGGGCTGGTCCTCACCCGGGTGGACTATCCCGAAGATCCCTTCGCCGACATCCCCCGCCCCCTCGACTGAGGGCCGAAGCACCGGGGCGGAGGGCAGGAGAAGGGCACACCCCGCCTCCCCTTCGCCGCAAAAGGCCCCTCGCCATGCCCCTCCCGATGCCGGAAGCGCCTCAGCCGCTCTCCTCCCGCCGCCATCTCTCGAGGAGGGAGGCCGCGTCGAGCGGTTCCGGGGGCTCCGGCCGGGCTTCGCCGGGCGTGGCGGAAAGCCGCGGCGCCGGCCCCGGCTGGGGCGTGCCCGCCACGTCGATGAACACCCCGCGGGCCGCCATGTGGGCATCGTGCGGCGCCTCCGAAAGGCTCAGCACCGGGGTGACGCAGGCATCGGTGCCGGCGAAATGCCGGGCCCATTCGTCGCGCGTGCGGGTGCGGAAGACGGTGGCGAAGCGGTTGCGCAGCAGCCGCCAGTTGGCGGGGTCGGCCCGGTCGGGCAGCTCCGCCGGCGAGAGCCCGAGCCCGTCGAGAAGGGCGAGATAGAACTTCTCCTCGAGCGCCCCCACGGCAACGAAGCGGTCATCGGCGCAGGGATAGGTGGTATAGAACGGCGCGCCGCCGTCGAGCAGGTTGGCCTCGCGCGTATCGGCCCACAGGCCGCTCTCGAGCAGCGAGAAGATCATCGTGCCGAGATGGCTCGCCCCGTCCACGATCGCCGCATCCACCACCTGGCCCCGCCCGGTCCGCCGGGCGGCCAGGAGCGCGGCGAGCATCCCGGCGACGAGGTAGAGCGCACCGCCGCCGAAGTCACCCAGGAGATTGAGCGGCGGTAGCGGGCGGCTCTTCGGGCCGATGGCGTGGAGCAACCCGGTGAGGGCGATGTAGTTGATGTCGTGCCCCGCCGTCCGCGCCCGCGGGCCGCTCTGGCCCCAGCCCGTCATCCGGCCATAGACGAGGCGCGGGTTGACGGCGAACACGTCGTCGGGACCGAGACCGAGCCGTTCCATCACGCCGGGGCGATGCCCCTCGATCAGCGCATCGACATGGGCCAGGAGCCGCAGCGCCGTCTCCTGCCCGGCCGCGCTCTTGAGATCGAGCGGCAGGCGGCCCCGCCCCCGCTCGAGGAAATCGGGCCTCTGCGGCAGGAGCGGCCGGCCGCCGGGGCGGGCGATGCGGACGACCTCGGCGCCCATGTCGGCCAGCAGCATGGCGGCGAAGGGGGTGGGGCCGAGCCCCTCGAACTCGACGATCCTGAGCCCCGCCAACGGCCCCTTGCCCTGCATCCCGGTCCGCGTCATCGCCCGATCCTCCCTCGCCGGGCAGCTTCGCCGACAGGAGCACCGACCGCAAGGGCGCCGCCCGGCCGCCCCGCTCTGCGGCAGGGCGCCGCCGGTCGGGGCGTTTGTCGACCCGGCGCGTCGCATCCGGGCTTGCGACCGGCGCCCCGAAGCGCAACCATGGGGCAGGCAGGGAGAGAACGGATGACGAAGAAGACAGCCATCACGAAGAACGGGCGGCGGCCGCGCCCCTTTCCGAAGGGCCGCCCGCTCGAGGAGGCGGCGCTCGAGGAGGTGCGGGAACTCCTCGAGGGAAAGATGGTGCGGCGCGACCTGCTCATCGAGCATCTGCATCTGTTGCAGGACCGTTTCGGCCATCTGGCGGCCCGTCATCTGCGGGCGCTGGCCGAGATCCTGGGGCTGTCGCAGGCGGAGGTCTGGGAAGTCGCGAGCTTCTACGCCCATTTCGATCTGGTGAAGGAGGGGGAGACGCCGCCGCCGACCCTCACCATCCGGGTGTGCGATTCGCTTCCCTGCCGGATGCGGGGCGCCGAGGCGCTGGCCGAGGCTCTCGCCGCGACGCTCGACCCCGGAAAGGTGCGGGTGCTGCGCGCTCCCTGCATGGGCCGCTGCGACAGGGCGCCGGCGGTGATGCTCGGCAAGCGCGATCTTTCGGGACGGAATGTGGCCCAGCTGGCGGCGGAAGCCCGCGCCGCGGCGGCCGACCCGGCCCGCACCCGACAGGCCCCGCCCCCGGCCGAGCGGCTCGCCGCCGCCCGCGCCCGCGGCGCCTATCGCTGGCGCGACCGCCCCCCGGCCGCCGGGGAGGTTCTGGCCGCGCTCGAGACGGCGGGTCTGCGAGGCATGGGCGGGGCCGGTTTCCCGACCCATGCCAAATGGCGGATCGTGAGGGAAAACGTCGCCCGTGCCGGCGAAGGCCATGTCGTCGTAAATGCCGACGAGGGCGAACCGGGCACCTTCAAGGACCGCCACCTGCTCGAGACCGCCCCCCACCGGGTGCTGGAAGGGGCGCTGATCGCGGCCGAGGTGGTGGGCGCGCGCACGGTCTGGATCTATCTGCGCGACGAATACCCCGCGCTGCACGCGCTCCTCGCCGAGGAGATCGCCGCCCTCGAGGAAGCCGGCCTCGCGGCACCGGGGCGGATCGTCCTGCGGCGCGGCGCCGGAGCCTATATCTGCGGCGAGGAATCGGCGCTGATCGAATCGCTCGAAGGCCGCCGCGGCCTGCCGCGCCACCGCCCGCCCTATGTCGCCGAGAAGGGCCTCTTCGGCAAGCCGACCCTCGTCAACAATGTCGAGACGCTCTGGTGGGCGGGCCGGATCGTCACCGAAGGGCCCGAAATCTTCGCCGTCGAACACAACGGCCGCCGCGGCCTGAGGCATTATTCGGTTTCGGGGCGGGTGAAACGGCCCGGTGTCCACCTCCTGCCCGCGGGTGCGACCATCGGCGAGGTGATCGCCGCGGCAGGAGGGATGGAGGAGGGGCACCGCTTCGCCGCCTGGGTGCCGGGCGGCGCTTCCTCGGGGATCCTGCCGGCCACGCTCGACGACGTGCCGCTCGACTTCGGCTGTCTCGAACCGCATGGCGCCTTCATCGGCTCGGCGGCGGTGATGGTGCTCTCGGACCGGGACGACATCGCCGATGCCGCGCGCGGCTTCCTCGCCTTCTTCGCCCATGAAAGCTGCGGCCAGTGCACGCCCTGTCGCGCCGGCTGCGCCAAGGCGCTTCAACTGATGGAAGGCCCGTGGGACGCGGAAAGGCTCGGCAGGCTCGGCGCCCTCATGCGCGACGCCTCGATCTGCGGTCTCGGCCAGGCGGCGCCAAACGCCTTCGAGACGGTGCTGCGGCATTTCCCGGATGCGGCTCGCGAAAGCTGAAGAAAGCTGAAGGCCGGCGCGCCCGGCCGCCGCGGCCCGTGCCGAGGAGCAGGCCGCGGGCAAGGCCGTGGCCGTCCGACAGCCGCCCCCACGGCCGAACCGGGAGGGGGAAGCGCGCGCCGGCCCCACGGGCAGGCGCGCTTTGCAATCGGCGTCCTTCCCCGCAAGGGCCATACATCTCCCCGGCAGGGCCGACACAACACCCTCGGCACCCCACTCAAATGCATTTTCATTCAAACAGGAGTTTCGCGCGAGGAGCAAGCACAAAGATTCCCGCACAATCGGGAGAATGCCGGCGGCTCAGCCGCCGGCGGCCGCAACCGTCTCGCGCCACACGCGCAGGAAATTGCCGCCCATCACACCGGTCACGACCGCCTCGTCGAGCCCGCGGGCGAGGAGCGCGCCCACCACCAGCGGAAACTTGCGATAGGTCTCGAGCACCGGCTTGTAATTGGCGTCCATGTCCGAGCCGATGGCGACATGGGCGGCGCCGATCTCGTCGATCAGCCAGACGATCCGATCGACGAAATCGCGCAGGCTCGACTGGCCGATGCCGGCCGGCCAGGCGCCGATATAGCCGCCCTGTTCCGCCACCTTGCGCGCAAGCGACGGATCGACGAAACGCGGATGGCCGAGGGTCGGCGTGCGGATATGGGTGTGGGTGAGGACGACCGGAGAACGCGAGGCCGCCACCATGTCGGCCACGGCCGGCTCGGCGGCATGGCTTGCGTCGATCATGATGCCGAGCGCGTTGCAGCGGGCGACGACGGCGCGGCCGAAATCCGTCAGCCGCCCCTTGCGCATCGCGCCGGTCATGGTCGGGGCGATGGGGTTGTCGTGATAATGCACCAGCGTCAGCATCCGCACCCCGTCGGCATGAACCCGGTCGAGACGCGAGAGGTCGTTCTCGAGAAAATCCGCTCCCTCCATGCCGAGGATGGCGCCGCGACGACCGGCGGCCTTGGCGGCCAGCACGTCCTCGGGGGCACGACAGATCTGCACCAGCCCCTCCTTCTCGAGCGCGGCGAGATTGGCGATCTGGCGCTCGTAGCTGGCCCAGGCCTCGCCGGGGGCGAAGTCGCGCCCGGGGGTGAGGCCGCCGTCGCCGAGCTTGAGGATCTGGACGTCGGCGACCCCGTTCCACACCGCCGCATCGACGCCGCCGGCCGTCATGTCGGCCACGGCATCGTCCTCGAAACCGGCGGTGAAAAGCGCATAGAGCCGGATCTTCCAGTCGGCGAAATTCTCCCCGTCGCGCAGGAAGGTGCGCCCCGGATGCGCATGGGCGTCGATCACCGGATGGGCGGCCATCAACCGCCGCGCGGCCTGAAGCTGGGCGTCGGTCAAGGTGAAACCGACCTCCGGCGCCTTGCCCCGCCCCAGGGCCCACCAGCCGCCGGCACCGGCCGCAAGCGCCGCCCCGCCGAGCACGAACCACCGTCTGCGCATCTTCTCGTCCCTCCCGCTTTCTTCTTGTTCCCGCTTTTTTCGCTTCTCTCCCCGCCCCCCATGCCGCAAGCGGGCCGGCAGAAGGCGGATCCGGGCTTGCATCCGCACTCCCGTCATCGGAGACTGACAGGAAACGGCACGGAAGACCAGCGTGCCCCGCCGAAAGGGAATGGACGAGGGAAGGCGGCCCGCAGCCGCCCGCTTCGCCCGCGGCCGGGTCCGCATCGATGACGAGGGAGCGGGCGGGGCGGCATGAGCGGCCGGCAACGCCCCGCAGCGGGCCCGACCGGTGCCGGGGCGCACAAGCCGGAAGACCGGACGGGGAGGACGGACGATGACGGGAACGAGCGAGGAAGCAGGCAACGCGGCCATCCGCTTCATCCTCGACGGCCGGGAGGTGCTCGCCCGCCCCGGCGAGACCATCTGGCAGGTGGCGAAGCGGCACGGCCTCACCATCCCCCATCTGTGCCATCGCGACGCGCCCGATTACCGGGCCGACGGCAATTGCCGCGCCTGCATGGTCGAGATCGAGGGAGAACGCAGCCTCGCCGCTTCCTGCATCCGCATTCCCGCCGAAGGCATGGTGGTGCGGGTGACGAGCCCGCGGGCCGCAGCGGCGCGCAAGGGGGTGATCGAACTGCTCCTCGCGGATCTGCCCGAAGATCGCACGCCCGACGAAAGCGCCCATCTCCTGCGCATGGCGGAACTGGCCGGTGCCGAAACCGGCGCCTTCCCCCCGAGCGGGGCGCCCGGCGCGATCGACGACAGCCACCCGGCGATCCGGGTCGATCACGGCGCCTGCATCGACTGCACGCTCTGCCTGAGGGCCTGCCGCGAGGTGCAGCACAACGACGTGATCGGCATGGCCGGCCGGGGCCTTGCCACCCATGTCGCCTTCGATCTCGACGACCCGCTGGGTGAGAGCACCTGCGTGGCCTGTGGCGAATGCGTCGCCGTCTGCCCGACGGGAGCGCTGATGCCGGCGGCGCTCGTGGACGCGGCCGGCAACGGCGACCGCGCCGCCGCACCCTCCCTCGGCCGCACGGTCTGCGCCTTCTGCGGCGTCGGCTGCCAGATCGAGGCCTTCGGTGCGAAGGGGCGCATCCGCGCCGTCGAGGGGGCGGACGGGCCGGCCAATCGCGGGCGGCTCTGCGTCAAGGGTCGCTTCGGCTTCGATTACATCCACCATCCCGAGCGGCTGACGAAACCGCTGATCCGCAAGCCCGGCGCACCGAAGGAGATGGGGGTCGATCCGGCCGATCCCTTCACCCATTTCCGCGAAGCCACATGGGAGGAGGCGCTCGACGTGGCGGCAGGGGGCCTTGCGCGCATCCGCGACGCCCATGGCGGCGCGGCGGTGGCGGGCTTCGGCTCGGCCAAGTGCAGCAACGAGGAAGCCTATCTCTTCCAGCGCCTCATCCGCCAGGGCTTCGGGCACAACCACGTCGATCACTGCACGCGGCTGTGCCATGCCTCCTCGGTGGCGGCGCTGATGGAAAACATCGGATCGGGCGCCGTGACCGCCACCTTCAACGAGATCGAGAACGCCGACTGCGCCATCGTCGTCGGCGCCAACCCGGTCGAGAACCATCCGATCGCCGCCACCTTCTTCAAGGACTTCGCCGCCCGGGGCGGCACGCTGATCGTGATGGATCCGCGGGCGAACGGCCTCTTCCGCCATGCGACCTTCCCGCTCCAGTTCCGCCCCGGCACCGATGTCGCCCTTCTCAACGCCATCATGCACGCGATCGCGGCGGAGGAGCTGTTCGACGCCGACTACATCGCCCGGCGGACCGAGAACTGGGAAGCCTTCCGCCGTCATCTCGCCCCCTTCAGCCCCGAGAAGATGGCCCCCGTCACGGGCATCGACGCCGCCACCATCCGCGCCGTCGCCCGAAGCTTCGCCACCGCCCGGGCCGGAATGATCTTCTGGGGCATGGGGGTGAGTCAGCACGTCCACGGCACCGACAACGCCCGCTCGCTGATCTCCCTCGCCCTCATGTGCGGCCATGTCGGCCGGCCCGGCACCGGGCTGCACCCGCTGAGAGGCCAGAACAACGTGCAGGGCGCCTCCGATGCCGGGCTCATCCCGATGGTGCTGCCCGATTATCGCCCGGTGGGCGACGCGGCTGCCCGCACCCGGGCCGAGGAGCTCTGGGGCCTGCCCCCGGGCGCGCTCTCGCCCGAGCCGGGGCTGACCGTGGTCGAGATCATGGACGCGATCCACGAAGGCCGGATCCGCGCCATGTACATCGCCGGCGAGAACCCGGCCATGTCGGACCCCGACCTCGCGCATGCCCGCGCGGCGCTGGCGAAGCTCGAGCATCTCGTGGTGCAGGACATCTTCCTCACCGAAACCGCCATGTTCGCCGACGTGATCCTGCCCGCGGCCGCGGCCTACGAGAAGGCCGGCACCGTCACCAACACCAACCGCCAGGTGCAGATGCTGCGGCCGCTGGTGCCGCCTCCGGGCGACGCCCGTCCCGACTGGCGAATCATCGTCGAGATCGGCAAGCGGCTCGGCCTGCCCTGGGATTTCGGCCATCCGCGGGAAGTCTTCGCCGAGATGAAGCGGCTGATGCCTTCGCTCGACAACATCACCTGGGAGCGGCTCGAGCGCAAACACGCCGTCACCTATCCCTGCCCGGCCCCCGATCATCCGGGGCTTTCGGTTGTGTTCTCCGACGGCTTCCCCCGCCCCTCGGGCCGGGCCCGCTTCACCCCGGCCGAGGTGGCACCGCCCGCGGAGCTGCCCGACGCCGAATTCCCGATGATCCTCATCACCGGCCGCCAGCTCGAACACTGGCACACCGGCGCGATGACGCGGCGCGCCCCGGTGCTCGACGCGCTCGAACCCGGCCCCGTCGCCGCCCTGCATCCGCGCACCCTCGCCCGGCTCGGCATCCGCCCCGGCCAGAACGTGCGGCTCGTGACCCGCCGCGGCGCCGTCATCGCCCCCACGCGGGCCGACCGGGCCGTGCCGGAGGACGCGGTCTTCCTGCCCTTCGCCTATCGCGAGGCCCCGGCCAACTGCCTGACCAACCCCGCGCTCGACCCGTTCGGCAAGATCCCCGAATTCAAGTTCTCGGCGCTCAGGGTCGAACCCGTGGAGACCATGGCGGCGGAGTGAGACGCCCCGGCAAGATCCGCCGGGAAGATTTTCCTGGTCCCGCCCGCACCCCCGCCCTATCCTCCCGCCATGGCCAATGCGGTTTTCGTCCAGAACCCGAATTCACCCTATGACGACAGGCTCGGTCAGGCCTACCACTTCCCCCACCGCTATCTCGAACGGGTGAAGAAGACGGTGGGCGACTGGGTCGTGATCTACGAAGGCGTCAAAGGCGGTCGTGGCGGCTATGTCGCCATCGCCAGGGTCGAGACCATTGCCCCGGACCCGGCACGGGAAGCCCATTACTACGCATATTACCAGGGGGGCAGCTATCTCGACTTCGAGACGGTGGTGCCCCGGGGAGACCCGACGACGGGCACCGCCTTCGAGAAGAGCCTGCGCGGCGCCGACGGCCGCCCCGCCACCGGCGGCGCCAACACTTCGGCGGTGCGCCCGCTCGAGCCCGCGGCCTTCGCCGCCATCGTCAGCCTCGGCCTCGCTCCGCGGCTCGACGTGCCCGAGGCGCTGCCCCGTGAAGGCACGGTGCCGCCCACCCCGTCATGGGGGAACCGGAGCGCTCCCGTGCCGGGCTTCGCCGAACCGCAGACCCCCTTCGCCTTTCCCGCCGGGGATGCCGCCACCCATGCACCGGCCCCGCCGCCCGCCGATTTCGACCCCGCAGAGCTGCGCCGCGCCCTTCTCGATCCCGCCGAGCGCGACCGGCTGCTGCTTTCGCGTCCGAAACGCGACGCCGCCTTCGCCCGCCGCGTCAAGCGCGCCTATGGCGGCCGCTGCGCCATGACCGGTCTGGCCCTCCGGAACGGCGGCGGACGGCCGGAGGTGGAGGCGGCCCATATCATGCCGGTCCACGCGGGCGGGCCGGACATCGTCCAGAACGGCCTCGCCCTTTCGGGCACCGTCCACTGGATGTTCGACCGCGGCCTGGTGGCGGTGGCCGACGACATGACGATCCTCGTCTCGCACAACAAGGTTCCGGCCGAGGTGGCGCGGCGCCTTTTCGTTCCCGACCGCAAGCTGCGCCTGCCGGAAGATCCGCGCGAGCATCCCCACCCCGCCTTTCTCCGCTGGCACCGCGAACACGTCCACGGCGCCGCCTGAGCCGCCCCGGCCCCTTCGCGCGACGCTTTCATCTGACAATTCCGTCAGCGAGAGTTGATCTCCCGCTCCGCCCGGCCTAATTGGAGCCAGACAACGAGGGAGACAGTGATGGCACGGCGCAGAGCCTATCGGGTCTGGAATTTCATCCAGGAATATTCGCTTCTTCTGATCTCGGGGGCCGTCATCGCCCTGATCTGGGCCAATCTCGACGCGGCGAGCTATCACCATTTCATCGAGACGCCGCTGTGGGAAAACCCCTGGATCGGCATCGTCGAGGAAGGCAGGGACGGAATGCGCGTGCTCACGCTGCACTTCCTTGTCAACGACATTCTCATGGCCTTCTTCTTCGCCATCGCCGCCAAGGAAGTGTGGGAGGCGATCATCCTGAAGAACGGGGCGCTGCGCGGCCGCAAGGCGATGACGCCGCTGATCGCCACGGCCGGCGGCATGATCGGGCCGGTGAGCGTCTATCTCGGCCTTGCCGCCCTGATGGGGTGGGAAACCTTCCAGGCGGTGCACCGCGGCTGGGCGATCCCGACCGCGACCGACATCGCCTTCGCCTATCTCGTGGGGCGGATGGTGTTCGGCGCCGCCCATCCGGCGATCCGCTTCCTGCTGCTTCTCGCCATCGCCGACGATGCCGCCGGCCTCGTCATCCTGGCGATCTTCTACCCGACGGGCGAGGTCAACCCCGAATGGCTCCTCCTCTCGGTCGCGGCGGCAGGCCTCGTGTGGCTCCTCTTCAACGAATTGCCGATCCGTCTCGATCGCGGCCGCGAGAGCCGGCCGGTCTCGAGCTGGGTGCACCGCCATCTCAAATGGTATCCCTATGCCGTCGCCGGGGCCCTCTCCTGGTACGGCTTCTACCGGGCCGGCCTGCACCCGGCCCTCGGCCTCATCCCGGTGGTGCTGGCCGTCCCCCATGCCGATCGCAGCTTCGGCATCTTCGCCGCCGCGGAAGAACATCTGCGCGACCTGCTCAACCAGATCGAGCACATGCTGAAGACCCCGGTCGAGGTGATCCTGTTCTTCTTCGGCCTCGCCAATGCCGGGGTGGTATTCTCGGCCATCGGCGCGCCGACCTGGCTGGTGCTCTCAGGTCTCGTCGTCGGCAAGCCCCTCGGCATCTTCCTCTTCGGCTGGCTCGCCGCGGCGCCGATGCGGCTCGGCCTGCCGAAGGGCATGCGCATGTCCGACCTCTTCGTGCTCGGCTGCGTCGCCGCCATCGGCTTCACGGTGGCGCTCTTCGTCGCCGCGGTCGCCTTCCCGCCGGGCGCGGTGCAGGATGCGGCCAAGATGGGTGCGCTCTTCAGCTTCGGCGCCTCGGTGATCGCCCTTGTCGTCGGCAAGCTGTTCCGGGTTCAGAAACAGAACTGACCGCAGGCGCGAATCATCTCCCGGATCGTGGCTCCCGCCACAAAAGGGGCGCCCTCCTGCCCGGATGGCGCCCCATTCGCGCGGGGAAATTTGCATTTCGCATGGTTCTTCCCACATAATTGCCGAAATCGGCGGTTATTGATTTTCCCATGGACACCCAGGCGATGACATCCCCCGCGGTCGATGCGGACCGTAACGCGGCGCCGGCCCGGCCCCTGATCGACTTCATCGACGTCAGCAAGTCGTTCTGGACCGGCGAGCGGCGCAAGATCATCCTCGACCGGGCGACCTTCCGCATCGAGGAAAGGCGCTCGCTGGGCATTCTCGCTCCCAACGGCACCGGCAAGACCACGCTCATCAACATGATGGCCGGCATCGAACAGCCCGACGAGGGCGAGATCATCCGCTATGGCCGCGTGTCCTTCCCTCTGGGGTTCATGGGCGGGGTGATGCCGAAGCTCAGCGGCCGCGAGAACGTGCGCTTCATCGCCCAGCTCTACGGGCTCGACCCCGATTACGTCGAGGCCTTCTGCATGTGGCTTGCCGATCTCGGCGAGTATTTCAACCAGCCCGTCGGCACCTATTCCCAGGGGATGCGCGCCCGGCTCAACCTCGCGCTCCTGCTCTCCCTCGACTTCGATCTCTATCTCATCGACGAGGGCATGCCGATGACCACGGACGCCGAGTTCAACCGCAAGGCCGGCAACATCCTCAGCGAAAGGCTGAGGAACGCCACCGTGGTCATCGTCTCCCACCAGCCGAAGATTCTCGAGAAGTTCGCCCGGCAGGCCGCCGTGCTGCGCGACGGTCGGCTCTACATGTTCGACACGCTCGAAGAAGCCAAAGAGATGTATCAGTATGACGCTTAAGGCCAGCAAATACCGCATCCGCCGCCCGTTGATCCGCCGCAAGGGCGACATCCGCCCGGCCGCCGAGGCCGAGGCCGGGACGCCGCCGGCCACCGACGGCAACGCCGCGCTCGCGAAGGAGGCCGGCACCGCCCTGGCCGATATGGCGCCCGCAGCGGCCGCGGCTGCCGCCGGTGCCGCCGGGGACGGGGAGGACCGCGCCCGGGTCGAGGCCGAGCTCGCGGCGATTCGCGCCGAGGGCCTGACGGGCCGCCAGCTGCGCATGGCCCGCCGCGTGGCCCAGCGCCACGGGCTGAAACCCGCCTCCGATCTCGATGCCGTGCGGCTGCTGCGCAAGCGCGGGATCGACCCGTTCCAGCGGGCGAACCTGCTCGAGCTGGTCGATACCGGAAAGGAAACCTCGCCGGCGGTGCAGGAGAAACCGCCCCTGCCTGCCGAAAAGGGCAAGGCCGCGCTGCCTTCGAAGGATGTCTATGACGATGCCGCCCGCGCGAAGGAGCTCTTGCGCATCCAGCGCGATCTCGTGCGCCGCCGCCGGCGGCGGCTGGCGCTCCTGGCGGTGCGGCTGTTCTTCTTCATCTTCCTGCCGACCCTGATCGCGGGCTACTACTACTACAATGTCGCCACGCCGATGTATGCCACCCAGGCCGAGTTCGTCATCCAGAAGGCCGACAGCCCCTTCGGCCAGTCCAAGGGTGGCGGTCTCTTCGCCGGCACCAGCTTCGCCACTTCCCAGGACGCCATCGCCGTTCAGGGCTATCTCCAGTCGCGTGACGCCATGCTCCGGCTCGACCGCGAGCACGGCTTCAAGGCGGCCTTCCAGAAGCCCTGGATCGACCCGATCCAGCGCCTGCCCGCCGGTGCCAGCAACGAGGAGGCCTATCGGCTCTACAGGCGGGTGGTCAAGATCGGCTTCGATCCGACCGAAGGCGTCGTCAAGATGGAGGTGATCGCCCCGACCCCGGAAGCGGCTGTCACCTTCGCCAATGCCCTTGTCGGCTATGCCGAGGAGCAGGTCGACCAGATGACCCAGCGCATGCGCGAAGACCAGATGCGCGGCGCCCGCAAGGCCTACGAGGAGGCCGAGCGCAAGGTCAGGGAGGCCCAGCAGCGCATCATCGACCTGCAGGAGAAGCGGGGCGTCATCAGCGGCGATCTCGAGGTCTCCACCCGGATGCAGCAGATCACCACCTTCGAACTCGAGCTGAAGAAGAAGCAGCTCGAACTCGAATCCCTGCGCGACAATCCGCGGCCGAACCCGACCAAGGTCAAGGTGCTCGAACGCTCGATCGCACGGCTCGAGCGGCTGATTGCCGAAATGCGCAAGGAACTGACCGAGACCGGCGTCGATTCGGCCTCGATCGCCCGCATCTCCTCGGAGCTGGCGATCGCCAAGGCCGATCTCGAGACGCGGCAGGCGCTCCTGTCGCAGGCGCTCCAGCAGCTCGAGACGGCGCGCCTCGAGGCCAACCGCCAGGTGCGTTACCTCTCGCTCGGCGTGAAGCCGGTGAAGCCCGATGCCGCGGCCTATCCGCGGGCCTTCGAGAACACCATTCTCGCCTTCCTGGTCTTCGCCGGCATCTATCTCGTGATCTCGCTGACCATCTCGGTGCTGCGCGAACAGATCGCGAGCTGAGAGAAGCCGCGGGAGGGGCCGGCCGCCCGCGCGCCGGGCGGCCCCGTCTCCCTGCCCCGGAGCGGGGCGAACCGCCGCGCCTTCCGCGCCCCGACACGATTTCCCCTTGCGTCCCGTCGCCCGGAAGGCAATCTCGGAAGCGGCGGCGCAACCCGCCCCGCAACGGAGCCCAGAAGGGAGCGAGCACAGCATGACCCGTTTTTCCGTCGGCCCCGTCACCCTGGCCAACGACGCCCCCCTCGTTCTCATCGCCGGCCCCTGCCAGCTCGAGGGACGCGACCATGCGCTGATGATCGCCGAACGGCTGAAGGAGATCGGGGCGCGCCACGGCGTCGGCGTCATCTTCAAGGGATCCTTCGACAAGGCCAACCGCACCTCGCTCTCGGGCAGGCGCGGCCTCGGTCTCGAGAAGGGGCTGGAGGTGCTTGCCGCCGTGCGCGAGCGGACCGGCCTGCCGGTGCTGACCGACGTGCACCTGCCCGAGCAATGCGCCCCGGTCGCCGAGGTGGCGGACGTGCTCCAGATCCCGGCCTTCCTCTGCCGCCAGACCGATCTTCTCCTGGCCGCGGGCCGCACGGGGCGGGCCGTCAACGTCAAGAAGGGCCAGTTCCTCGCCCCGTGGGACATGGAAAAGGTGGCCGAGAAGATCGCCGCGACCGGCAACGACCGCATTCTCCTCACCGAGCGGGGCACCACCTTCGGCTACAACAACCTCGTGGTGGACATGCGCGCCCTGCCGATCATGAAGCGCACGGGCTACCCCGTGGTGATGGACGCGACCCATGCCGTCCAGCAGCCGGGCGGACTCGGCGGCGCCTCGGGCGGCGACCGGCGCTTCGCCCCGGCGCTGGCGCGCGCGGCGGTGGCGCTCGGCATCGCCGCGGTCTTCATCGAAACCCATGAAGACCCGGACAACGCCCCCTCGGACGGGCCGAACATGATCCCGCTCGCGGCGATGGACGCGCTCGTGGCCGATCTCGCCCGTTTCGACGCCCCGGCCAAGGCGGCCCCGATCGAGATCGGCTAGCGGCGTTCACCCTTCCGCAACTTCTTCCTGTCATGCATTCCTCGCAGCACCCGGAGAATTCAGGCATGAACGACGCCCCCCGCACCACCGTCACCCCGAACAGCTGGGACTTCCTCGTCACGCCGATGATCGCGCCCACCGGCTTTCGCGAATACGACGCCCGCTGGCGCTTTCCCGAGGAGATCAACCTTCCCGGCATGACCCTGCTCGGCCGCGGCATCGGCACGCAGATGCACGAAATGGAGGTGCGGCCCGAAATCGTCGTCGGCAACGACTACCGCGACTATTCGGTGGCGGTGAAGGATGCGCTGATCCTCGGGCTGATCGAGGCCGGCATCACCGTGCACGACATCGGCACCTGCCTGTCGCCCACCGCCTATTTCGCCCAGTTCCATCTCGACGTGCCCGCGGTGGCGATGGTGACGGCCTCGCACAACCCCAATGGCTGGACCGGGGTCAAGAT
>JALSJQ010000004.1 GCA_026989275.1 Albidovulum sp. | reverse complement strand
GCCGGGGGATCCTGCGGTCGGAGGGCAGCGAAGGGGCATTCGCAAGATCCTGCCGATGGTGCAGGCCGCCATTCGCGCGGCCCCTCTGCGGCGCAGGGGCTGGCATGATGGGGTGAGGGGGTGCATCGCCCCGGCAGATCGTCTGCAACTTGCAGGAGGATGTGAGAGGATGTGCGAGAGGAGGAGCATCATGTCGAAGACGGACAACCGCGGGCGATCGACGGGCTGCCGCAGCGCCGGAGCGCGCCCGGCCGCGCGGGGGCGGCGGGTCGTGCGTGCGCTTGCGCGCGCGCTCCTCGTCGGTCTGCTCGTGCAGGGAGCGGCCCCGGGCGGCGTGCTGGCCGGAACGGCGGGGCAGATCACCGTCGAGGGGGTGGGGCAGGTCCGCGCCGTGCCCGATCGGGCCTGGCTGCGGGTCGGGGTCGTCATGCGGGCCGCCCGTGGTGGCGAGGCGATGGCGGCGATGGGCCGACGGATGCGGGCGGTGGTCGCCGCGCTCGAGAAGGCGGGGATCCCGCGGGAGAAGATGACGACCTCGGGGCTCTCGCTCCGGCCGTTGACGACGGCTTCTCCGGGCAAGCCGCCCCGCGTCACCGGCTACGAGGCGCGGGAGACGCTGACGGTGACGGTGGATGAGGTCGATCGTGTCGGCGCGCTCGTCGATCTCGTCATGGGGAAGGGCGCGAACCGGATCGAGGGGATCGGCTTCGAGATCTCCGAACGGGCGCGGCTCGCGGCCGAGGCGCGGCGGCGGGCGGTGAAGGACGCGCTCGGTCGCGCCCGCGAAATGGCCGCGGCGGCCGGGGTGCGCCTCGGGGCGATTCGCGCGCTCGAGGCGCTCGGCGACGGCGCGGGACCCGGCCCGGTGCGGGCAATGCGGGCGATGGAGGCCGGTCCGCCGATCCTTTCGGGCACCGAAACCGTCTCCGCCCGCGTGCGCCTCGTCATCGGCATCGTCGGCGACGGCGGGTGACGGCCGGGGCTCGCGACTGCCGCCGCAGCGCCCTTCTTCGCGGGCAGGAGCGTATCGGCTGCGTGGTTGCAGGGCGTCATCGCCTCGCTCCCTCGTTCGCGGGCAGGGGTGCATTCCCATTCCGGCAGCACTTCGCGAAACCTTCGCCCCGCCGCGCATGGCGGGGGATCGCGGCGGGCCGGGAAATCTCGTTTCCCCCCGCGCGGGGCCGCTGCTTCGCGCAACGGGCTGCGACGTTGTGGACGGCGCCTTCCGGGTGTTTCCTGCCGGCGGATCGCGTTGCCGACGCCTTGCGCTGTGACCGCCTCGTGCTGGCGGGCCGGGATGGAGGTTCGCGCCTCGCGGGAACGGAACGGCGCGGATCTCTCCCCGGCCCGCATCTTTCTTCGGGGAGGGCGGCCCGGAACCCCGACTGCCCCCTCACATGGGGAAGGACGCCTGACCGGAATCCGGCCATGCCGCTGTGGCCTTGCGGCGCGCGCACCACATGCCCGCACGCACCATGCGCACGTTCTCCGCGACGCGCCCGGGAGCCCGACCTTTCCGCCCCGCCCGCGGGCGGCATGGCCTACCGGTTGACGAGTTCGGGGCCCATCATCGCATTCGGCAGTGCGGTGGAGAGCCAAGGAACATAAGTCACGAGGATGAGGAAGACGAACAGGATGCCGAGCCAGGGCAGGGCGGCCCGGACCACCGCCATCACCGGCATGCCGGCCACGCCCGAGGTGACGAACAGGTTGAGCCCCACGGGCGGGGTGATCATGCCGATCTCCATGTTGACCACCATGATGATGCCGAGATGGATCGGGTCGATGCCGAGGCTGACGGCGATCGGGAACACCAGCGGCGCGACGATGACGATCAGCCCCGAAGGTTCCATGAACTGGCCGCCGATCAGGAGGATCAGGTTGACCATCACGAGAAACATCACCGGCCCGAACCCGGCCGAGAGCATCGCGCCGGCGATCTGCTGCGGCACCTGCTGGTCGGTCAGCACGAATTTGAGGATGAGGGCGTTGGCGATGATGAACATCAGGGTGACGGTGAGCTTGCCGGCCTCGGCCAGGGTGGCGATGGTGTCGCGGTGCCACAGCGCCGTGACGAACACCCAGGGGCGGCGGAAGAGCGCGGCGTTCGGCCCCTCGGCCCGCGCGAGCGGCCCCATGTCGCGATAGACGAAGGAGGCGATGAAGAAGGCATAGACCGCCGCCACCGCCGCCGCCTCGGTCGGGGTGAAGATGCCGCCGTAGATGCCGCCGAGGATGATGACGATGAGAAAGAGTCCCCAGCCCGCGGCCCGGGCCGAGGCGAAGATCTCGCTCCAGCCGCGCCAGGGCTCGCGCGGCAGCTTCTTCACCACCGCCGCGACATAGATGCCGGCCATCAGCATCAACCCGGCGAGGATGCCGGGAATGACGCCGGCCAGAAACATCCGCCCGACCGACACCTCGACCGCCGCCGCATAGACCACCATCACGATCGAGGGCGGGATCAGGATGCCGAGCGTGCCGGCGTTGCAGATCACGCCGGCGGCGAAGTCCTTCGAGTATCCCACCTGCCGCATGGCGCCGATCACGATCGAGCCGATCGCCACCACCGTCGCCGGGCTCGAGCCGGAGAGCGCCGCGAACAGCATGCAGGCGAAGACGCCCGCCATGGCGAGCCCGCCGGGGAAATGGCCGACGCAGGCGATCGAGAAGCGGATGATCCGCCGGGCGACGCCGCCCGTGGTCATGAAGGCCGAGGCGAGGATGAAGAAGGGAATGGCCAGAAGCGTATAGTGTCCCTCGAAGGCCTCGAACAGCATCTGGGCGATGGCCGCGAGCGAGGTGTCGGAGAAGAGGAGCAGGAAGAGGATCGAGGAAAGGCCGAGGGAGACGGCGATCGGCACGCCGATGGCAAGAAGGCCGATCACCATGGCGAAGAGGAAGAGAACACTCATGGCCTCTCTCCCCCCGGATGGCGGCCGCGTTCCTTCGCTCTGGCGCCCTCTTCGGCGCTGGTCCCTGTGGTGCCGTCCCCTTCCTCGAAAAGGGCCGGGGCGACCGGCTCCGCGGTCGCCGCCCCTTCGATCGCGTCCTCGGCCTCATGGGCCGCGATCAGCCGGTCGCGCCGGCCGCGGAGAATGGCGATGAAAGCCTCGATGAAGCGCCAGAGCAGCAGCGCCATTGCCAGCGGCAGCACCGCATAGGGGATGAAGCGCGGCAGTTTCTCGTAATGCTCGCCGGCGTTCATCGGCCCCTCGATGAATCGCAGCCAGTCCGGCATCGGGATGTCGTTGGTCTCGTACCAGCCCTTCTCGCGGAAGCGCGCCTCGAAGCCGGTGGGGAGCCAGCGCCCTTCGGTGGCCGGCAGGTTGGCGAAATTGGCCCAGTAGTCCCATGCGCCCTTGAGGAGCAGGAGGGCATAGAGGATGCAGAGCAGGGCGGCGAGCATTCCGACGAGCCGCCGCCCCTTGCGCGGCAGCATGTCGATCAGCACGTCCACCCCGAGATGCGCGCTCTTCTTCACCGCCCAGGAGGCGCCGAGAAGGACGAGCCAGGCGAAGAGGAACACGGTCGCCTCGAGCGACCACAGGATGCCGGTGTTGAAGACGTAGCGGGCGACGACGGCGGCGAAGGTGATGGCGGTCATCGCACCGAGGAGAAGGGCGATCAGCGTCTCCTCGATCCGGTCGATCAGGCCTTTCATGGAGAGCCCCTGGGTGTTGGTGACGAAGAGGCGCGGGAAGGGCGGGGAAGGGGCTTCGGAACCTTCACGACGGGCCGCCGCCCGCCTCGCGCTGCGGCACCGCCAACGCCCGGTCCGCGAAAACGGGCGAGCGATCGGGCGGGCGGAAGACGGGGGCGGCGGTGCGCGACCGCCGCCCCGGTGCGGATCAGAACTGCTCGTTGAGCTTCTGGATGTAGGCGATGGTGTCGGCGCCGACATCGCCCTCGAACTGCTTCCAGACCGGCTTCATGGCCTTCACCCAGGCCGCGCGCTGCTCGGGGGTGAGCTGGCGGATCGGCTCGCCCGTGCCGGCGATCATCGCCTTGGCCTTCTGGTTGACCTCGTAGGCCGCCTTGTTGCGCTCCTTCGTCACCTCGTCGAGGATCTGCAGGAACTGCTCGCGCACATCGGCGGGCAGGCTGTCGAGCCAGTCGACCGAGGTCACCACCAGATAGTCGAGGATGCCGTGATTGGTTTCGGTGACGCCGTCCTGCACCTCGAAGAACTTCTTGCCCCAGATGTTCGACCAGGTGTTCTCCTGCCCGTCCACGACGCCCTGCTGGAGCGCGCCGTAGACTTCGGAGAAGGCCATCTTCACCGGGATCGCGCCGAGCGCCTTGAACTGGGCGACCAGCACCTCGGAAGGCTGCACGCGGAAGCGCAGCCCCTTGGCGTCCTCGGGCATGAGGAGCGGCCGGTTGGCCGAGAGCTGCTTCATCCCGTTGTGCCAGAAGGCGAGGCCCTTGAGGCCCTTGCGCACCATCGCGTCCTTGAGCTCCTGCCCCTTGGGCGAGTTCTCGAAGGCGTTCACCACCTCGATGTTCTTGAACATGAAGGGCAGATCGAAGATGCGGAAGCGCTTGGTGAAGGCCTCGAACTTGGAGAGCGAGGGAGCGGCGAGCTGCACGTCGCCGTTGAGCAGCGCCTCGAGCACCTTGTTGTCGTTGTAGAGGGTCGAGTTGGGGAAGACCTGCATGCAGGCCTTGCCGTTCATCTCGGCATTGACCCGCTTCTTGAGAAGCTCGGCGGCGATACCTTTCGGGTGGCGGTCGGTATTGGTCACATGGCTGAACTTGATGACGATCTCGCCCGGGTCGCACCCTTCGGGGTTGGCCCTGGCGGCCGGCGCGGCCATGCCGAGGACGACGGCGCAGGCCGTGGCCAGAAGCGCCGGGCGCCGTGTGAGGCGGGCGGCAATCCTGCTGATGTCCAATGCTTTCATGGTGAATCTCCCTGTTGTCTTCCCGCATGACGGATGCCCTATCACTGGGGCGGGGCCGCGCCGGTGTCAATGCTCTTGTGCCTCTCGCTTCTTCGGGCGCATGGGCCGGCGAAAAGGGCGGGCGGGGGATTCCCTTGCCGGGCCGTCCGTGGCATCATGGCCGGGTCCGGCGGGAGCATCCGCCGGGGATGGCGGCGCCGGCGAACGGGGCGGGCAGCGAGGCACGGATGACGACAGGTGAGAGCGGGCAGCGCGGATCGGGCCGGGTGATCTCCGGCGTCCTCCTTCTCGCATGGGGGATGGCGGCGCTCTATTTCGCATGGCATGCCGTGGCCGGCGGCTCCGGGCTTTTCCGCCGTCTCGAGCTCGAGGCCGAAAGGGCCGATCTGGCCGCGCAGCTCGCCCGGCTCGAGAAGGAGCGCGCCATGCTCGCCAACCATGTGCGCCGGCTCTCGGACGATCACCTCGATCTCGAACTGCTCGACGAGCGCGCCCGTGCCGTGCTCGGCCTCGTGCGCGGCGACGAGATCGTCATCCGCTGAACCTTTCCGCCAAGGCTTCTGCGGCCGTCTCTCCCGGCCGCGCCTCCGGCCCCTCTCGCAAAAGCGGCGGGGGGGTCGCCAAGCGCGTCGCGACGGGATAGAATCGCGATAGTTTGATATTGAACCACCAGCGCGGGGCGGATTGCCACCGTGCGGCGCAAGGGAGGGCCGATCGAGGATGACCGCACGCAGGACAAGCCGAAAGGGCGCGAAGAAACAACGCTTTCCCGAAGATCTCGCACCCGACGATCTCCTGGGGCTCTACCGGCAGATGCTGCTGATCCGCCGATTCGAGGAAAAGGCCGGCCAGCTCTACGGCATGGGGCTGATCGGCGGTTTCTGCCATCTCTACATCGGCCAGGAAGCGGTGGTGGTCGGGTTGCAATCGGTGGCCCGCGAGAGCGACAAGGTCATCACCTCCTATCGCGACCACGGCCACATGCTGGCCGTCGGCATGGACCCGAAGGGCGTGATGGCCGAGCTGGCAGGCAAGGCCACGGGCTACTCCCGGGGCAAGGGGGGCTCGATGCACATGTTCTCCCGCGAGAGGAACTTCTATGGTGGTCACGGCATCGTCGGTGCCCAGGTGCCGATCGGGGCCGGGCTGGCGCTCTCGGACAGGTATCTCGGCACCGACAACATCACCTTCACCTATTTCGGCGAGGGTGCGGCCAATCAGGGCCAGGTCTACGAGACCTTCAACATGGCCTCGCTGTGGAAGCTGCCGGTGCTGTTCGTGATCGAGAACAACCTCTACGCCATGGGCACCCGGCTCGACCGGGCCTCGTCCACGCCCGAACTCTACACCCGGGGTCAGGCCTTCGCCATTCCCGGCGAAGCGGTGGACGGCATGGACGTGATCGCCGTGCGCGAAGCCGGCAAGCGCGCCGCCGCCCATGTCCGCGCGGGCAAGGGGCCCTACATTCTCGAGATGAAGACCTATCGCTATCGCGGCCACTCGATGTCGGACCCGGCGAAGTATCGTCCCCGAGAGGAAGTGCAGAAGATCCGGGAGGAGAAGGATCCGATCGACCATCTGCGCGAGGAGATGATCGCCGCCGGCATCGCCGAGGAGGCGGCCTTCAAGGCGATCGACAAGGAGATCAAGGCCATCGTCAACGAGGCGGCCGAGTTCGCCCGCGAGAGCCCGGAGCCCGATCCGGCGGAGCTCTGGACCGATGTCTATGCCGAAACCGCGATGGCGGCAGCAGCGCAAGGGGAGGGCTGATCCATGGCGACGGAAATTCTCATGCCGGCGCTGTCGCCGACGATGGATGAAGGCACGATCGCCCGCTGGCTGGTGCAGGAGGGTGCGCGTGTGTCGGCGGGGGACATTCTTGCC
>JALSJQ010000003.1 GCA_026989275.1 Albidovulum sp. | reverse complement strand
GAGATACGCAATGAGAAGCGCCAGCAGGAGGTAGAGCAGGCAGAAGCGCAGATAGCCCCGCAACACCGCAACGACCGCTTCTTCGGTCGGGGCCGCACCAGTGGCGGGCGCGATGACCGCCGGCAAGGGTGACGAAGGCCTTGCGGTGTGCAGGGTGTTCATCTCGTGCCTCTCTTGTCCGCTCCTGCACGAGCCGGCCGGCACGCGCGCCTGCCGGCGATCCCTGCCAGCCCGTGGCCTTTCGAGAATCGACCCGCTTCTTGACGAAAACGGGGCGGATCGACGGATTTTTCTGGAAGTTCCCGCACGATCGGCCCCTCCCGACCGGCCGGCGCGGAACGGGCGCGCGCATGAAACAGTGCCGCCGGCAGGGGATGCGCAAGCGCGATCAGGAGCGCCCTCCCCCTTTGCGTGCGCATGTAACGGGCAGGGGCCGCCCGGCGCCGGGCCGCAGGGGATTCCCTTCGCGCACGAACCGCCTCCTCTCCCCGGCGGTCACCGGCAGGCCGGAGCGCTCCCGCGCCCCACACCCGCCGGACGGAGCCCGCCCCCACCGGCGCACGCGCTCCGCCGCACCGGGTGCCGACGCCCCCGTGGCGCCCTGCCCGCCGACTCAGGATTCGGCCATGTTGTGCCGGCGCTTCATGAATCTCTTGGCCGTCTCCACCGCCACCGCCGCATCGCGGCAATAGGCGTCGGCGCCGATGGCCTTGCCGAATTCCTCGTTGAGCGGCGCGCCGCCGACGAGAATGATGTAGTCGTCACGGATGCCGCGGTCCTTCATCTCGTCGATCACCACCTTCATGTAGGGCATGGTGGTGGTCAGCAGCGCCGACATGCCGAGAATGTCGGCCTTCTCGCGCTCGAGGGCCTCGATGTATTCCTCCGCCTCCGTGTTGATGCCGAGATCGATCACCTCGAAGCCGGCACCCTCCATCATCATGCCGACGAGGTTCTTGCCGATGTCGTGGATGTCACCCTTGACGGTGCCGATCACCATCTTGCCCATCTTCGGCGCCCCGGTCTCGACGAGGAGCGGCCGCAGGATCGCCATGCCGGCCTTCATGGCGTTGGCCGCAAGCAGCACTTCGGGGACGAAGAGAATGCCGTCGCGGAAATCGTCGCCGACGATCTTCATCCCGGCCACGAGCGCCTCGGTCAGCACCTTGTAGGGGGGCCAGCCGCGCTCGAGCAGGATCCGCACCCCTTCCTCGATCTCCTCCTTGAGCCCGTCGTAGAGATCGTCGTGCATCTGCTCGACGAGCTCCTCGTCGTCGAGTTCGGACAGGATGATCTCGTCTTCTTCCTCGGCCATGTTCAGCCCTCCATCGAACGAGCGGCGCTCACGCCGCCCCGGTCCTCATGCGCCACGCTCGCCCGGGGACGGCGCCGCTGCGAGGCCGCAGGCGACCTGCGAAGCGCACCGGGCGACATGGCTTGCAGATGTTCTCATTATGTTCTAGTCTTGCACCATGGCGGAGAAACGTTCCATCACCCCCCATGACCCGACCCTCGCCCACCCGACGCGCGCCGAGGCGAACGGTGCGCGGCCGCCGCGCCCGCCCGCGCACCGCCTGCGCACCCGGGGCGCGGCCGCCAACCCGGCGATCCGCTTTCATGCCATGCATCACGAGCCGGTCGATGATGGCTGGCCCGCCCCGCCCGAGGGCGCCGCGCCGCTTCTGCGCACCGAGGTCGCGGTCGAGCCGGTGCGCAGCATCCTCACCCGAAACAGCTCGCCCGACGTGCCCTTCGACCGTTCCGTCAACCCCTATCGCGGCTGCGAGCACGGCTGCATCTACTGCTATGCCCGCCCCTCCCATGCCTGGCTCGACCTCTCTCCGGGGCTCGACTTCGAGACCCGCATCCTCGCCCGGCCCGAGGCGGCAAGGCTCCTGCGCCGCGCACTGGCCAGGAAGCGCTACAAGGTGGCCCCGATCGCCCTCGGCACCAATACCGACCCGTGGCAGCCGGTCGAGGGGCGGTTGCGCATCACCCGCGAAGTGCTCGAGCTCCTGGCCGCCTGCCGCCACCCCGTGGCCATCGTCACCCGCGGCGTGCTGATCGAGCGCGACATCGACCTGTTGCGGGAAATGGCCGCGCTGGGGCTCGTCCATGTCGGCATCACCGTCACCACGCTCGAGAAGGCGCTGGCGCGGCGGATGGAGCCCCGTGCCCCGGCGCCCCTCCGCCGGATCGAGACCATCCGCCGCCTCGCGGCCGCCGGCATTCCGGTACGGGTGATGGTCGCCCCCGTCATTCCGGGGCTGACCGACAGCGGCATCGAGGCGGTGCTCGAGGCGGCGGCCAGGGCCGGGGCGCGTTCGGCCGCCTGGGTGATGCTGCGCCTGCCCCACGAGGTGGCGCCGCTCTTTGCCGACTGGCTCCGCCGCCACTACCCCGAACGGGCCGCAAAGGTGCTCGCGCGCATCGCGCAAAGCCGCGGCGGCCGGCTCTACGACGCCCGCTGGCACGGCCGGATGCGCGGCGAAGGCCCCCATGCCGAACTCGTCGCCAGCCGCTTCGCCCTCGCCTGCCGACGTTTCGGGCTCGACCGGCCCCTGCCGCCCCTGCGCTGCGACCGCTTCATCCCTCCCGAGGGGGACGACCGGCAGCTGCGCCTCTTCTGAAGGGGGCGGGCAGGACGCGGCCCGCATGCCGAAAGCGCCGTCGGCACCACCGCACCGCCCGCGGCAGGGTTCGGTCCGGGCACGCGCCGCATCACCTGCCGGATCACGACCGCCCGGCCGACGAGGCAGAGCACCTTCCCCGCCGCCCGAGCCGGCCGGGACTGCCGCACCGTCGCGGCCACCCCGAAGCTCCCCCGCCTTCCGCCGCGCCGGCAGGGCGCCGCTCGCGGCGGGCCGCCACCGCTCCGCCCCCCCGCCGGGGCGACCGGCGTTGCGGGCCGGAGCCGCCGCGGTGTTGAAGGGAAGGAGCGGCATCCCGGCTCACCCGCGGCTGCGGCGCGTGCGCCGGCTGCGCCGGGCGCGCCGGGGCGCATCGGCCGGGTCGGAGCCGTCGGTTTCGGAGGAAAAGCCGCCGAGCCGGGCGGCGATCTCCTCGAGCGTCGGCCGCGGGCCGCGGGGCCGGGTCTCGAGCGCCTCGCGCATCGCCCGCAGATGCTCGGGCGTGGTGCCGCAGCAGCCGCCGATGATCTTCGCGCCGACATCGCGCGCCAGCACGGCGTAGTCGGCCATCAGCTCCGGCGTGCCGTCATAGTGAATGTGACCGTGCACGAATTTCGGAATGCCGGCATTGCCCTTGGCGACCAGCGGCAGCGCGGCGCCGGCGTCGATCATGGAGAGGAGCGTGCGCAGAAGATCCGCCGCCCCGACCCCGCAATTGGCGCCGTAGGCGAGCGGCCGGGGACGGATCCCTTCGGCCAGCCCGACCATGTCGGGCGGGGTCACCCCCATCATCGTCCGCCCGGCGGTATCGAAGCTCATGGTGCCGACCCACGGCATGTCCTGCCGGGCGGCGGCCTCGGCGGCGGCGCGATATTCCTCGGGCGCGGAGATGGTCTCGATCCAGATCACGTCCGCCCCGCCCTCCTTGAGCCCGGCGATCTGTTCCTCGAAGATCTCGACCGCCTCCTCGTAGCGCAGCGTGCCGAGCGGCTCGAAGATCTCGCCGGTCGGACCGACGGAACCGGCGACGAAGACCGGCCGGCCCGCCTTGTCGGCGACTTCGCGGCCCAGCTCCGCGGCGACGCGGTTGAGTTCCCGCACCCGGCCCTGCGCATCGTGGAGCTTGAGCCGGGCGGCATTGCCGCCGAAGGAATTGGTGAGGAAGATGTCGGACCCGGCCTCGACCGCGCCGCCGTAAAGCGCGCGGATCTTGTCGGGCTGCGCGACATTCCACAGCTCGGGCGCCTCTCCCGAACTCAGCCCCATGTTGAAGAGATTGGTGCCGGTGGCGCCATCGGCCATCAGCCAGCCCCGCGCTTCGAGCGCCGCGATCATCGGGTGGGTCATCCGATTCTTCCTTCTTCAGGGGCCGCCGCTCCGGCCCGGGGCGGGGCGAAGCGTGTCGGCGGTTTCCATGTCACGAAATCTTCCATGAGGCAATTTCATAATTCTCATGGGTTTCATGCGATCGGTTCATCATGCCGGTTCGTCATGCCTGCCGTCCCATACCCCGGAACGGGCAGACGGCCGCGGCGCCCGGCCCGCCTCACGCGGCCTGTGCCGCCTTCTCCGCCAGAGCGCGGATGCGGGCGATCATCGCCTTGAGCCCGTTCGAGCGCTGGGCCGATAGGTGGCGGTCGAGCCCGAGACGGGCAAGCTCGGCCTTCGCATCGACCTCGAGCACCTCGGCCACGGTCAGCCCGTCATAGAGCCGCTTGAGCAGGGCGATGATCCCGCGCACGATCATCGCGTCCGAGTCGCCCTCGAAGGAGAAGCGGGCACCGGGCCCCGTGCCCTCGATCCGGGGCACAAGCCACACCTGGCTGACGCAGCCCTCGACCTTCGTCAGCGGCGTGCGCAAAGTCTCCGGCAGGGGCTCCAGCGCCTTGCCGAGCTCGATGATGTGACGATAGCGGTCCTCCCAGTCCTCGAGGAAGGTGAAATCCTCGACGATCTCCTCGAATGCTGCACTGGCCATCGGCTTGCTCCTGATCTTTTCTCTCAACTAGTGCGCCGCGCCCCCGAGGTCCAGTGCGGGCGGGGCCGCGGCGCCCGGTCGCCCTTGCCGCGATGCAGCGTGAGAGCTATGCTGCGAAGCCGCATGACCGGGCAGGCGCCAGGCACCGGAGATGCGACCCGCACGGGAGGAAGCGCGATGCGACATCTGCCGCTCTACGACATGATGGAGGGCCTGCGTGCCACCAACGAGTGGCTCGGCGCCACCACGCGGGCCTTCTGGTCGTCGCCGGCCTTCGGCCTCGTGCCCCATCCGCTGCCGCGGATGATGGCCGCCTGGGGGGCGCTGGCCGAGCGCAGCTTCGCCCGCATGAACGCCCGGCCCGACTGGGGGATCGAGAGCGTGGTTTCCGATCATGCCGAACACGGCGTCGAGATCGTGCCCGAGATCACGCGCCCCTTCGGCGATCTCGTCCGTTTCCGGGTGCGCCGGCCGCTCGAGGCGCGGCGCAAGGTGCTGCTGGTGGCGCCGATGTCGGGCCATTACCCGACGCTCCTGCGCGGCACCGTCGCCTCGCTGCTGCCCGATGCCGAGGTCTGGGTGACGGAGTGGAAGAACGCCCGCGACGTGCCTGTTTCCGAAGGGAGGTTCGACGTCGAGGACTATACGCGCTACCTGATCGACTTCATCCGCCATCTCGGCCCCGAGGTGAACGTGATCGCCGTGTGCCAGCCGGCGCCGCTGGCGCTCGCGGCCGTGGCCAGGCTGGCCGCCACCGAGCCCGCAGTCGCCCCCCGGACCCTCACCCTCATCGGCGGGCCGATCGACCCGGGCGCCGCGCCGACCGAGGTCACCGAGTTCGGCGACCGGGTCCCGATCACCGAGCTCGAGCGGCTGGCGATCCAGCGGGTCGGCGTGCAGCATCCCGGGGTCGGGCGCAAGGTCTATCCGGGGCTGATGCAGCTCGCCTCCTTCATGTCGATGAACGCCGAGCGTCACGCCCGTGCCTTCATGGAGGAGCTGATGCGCCTCGCGCGCGGCGAAGCCGGCGAACACGACGCCCACAACCGCTTCTACGACGAATATCTCGCGGTGATGGACATGCCGGCCGAGTTCTATCTCTCGACGGTCGAACGCATCTTCCAGAAGCGCGAAATCGCCCGTGGCCGCTTCACCCTGGGGGGCGAGCCGGTCGATCTCGCGGCGATCCGCGACACGGCGGTGCTGGTCGTCGAAGGGGAGGAGGACGACATCTCCGCCCCCGGCCAGTGCATCGCCGCGCTCGATCTCCTGCCCGGCCTGCCCGAAGGAAAGAAGGCCGCCCATCTCGAACCCGCGGCCGGTCATTACGGCATCTTCGCCGGCCGCCGCTGGCGCGAGAACATCCGCCCGCTGGTGCTCGACTTAATCGACACCCATGCCCGCGGGAAGACGCCGCAGCCGGCGCGCTGAAGAGGCGCAACGGGGGAACGAGGCGCCCGGAACGCGGCCCGGACGGCAGGCGCGGCGCGGGCGGGCGGCAGGGTTTTCCGCGGGCCCCCGGGCCCCCCGGCGGAGCGTCGGCACACCCTCTCCCTGGCACCGCCAGCGCCACCCCCCGAAGAGCCCTTCCCGAGCCGCGCCCGGGCGCGGCACGGCCCTGCCGGGGCCGCCTCCCGCCGCTTGGCGCACGGAATTCGGTCGGGGCCGTGTTGTCAACCTTTCTCGAATCCTCTAAGGTCCAAATCCCGTGAACAAGGGGTGCGCACATCGAGCGCCCATCTCGAGAATGCTGCGCAACCAGCTGTAATCACGGGGTTTTTCCGATGGCTCGATACATCTTCATCACGGGCGGCGTCGTCTCCTCGCTCGGCAAGGGACTGACCGCCGCAGCCCTCGGCGCGCTCCTGCAGGCCCGTGGCTACACCGTGCGGCTGCGCAAGCTCGACCCCTATCTCAACGTCGATCCGGGGACGATGAGCCCCTTCGAGCATGGCGAGGTCTTCGTCACCGACGACGGCGCCGAAACCGACCTCGACCTCGGCCATTACGAACGCTTCACCGGCGTGGCCGCCCGCCGGACCGACAGCGTCTCGGCGGGACGGATCTATGCCAACGTTCTCGAGAAGGAGCGGCGCGGCGACTATCTCGGAAAGACCATCCAGGTGATCCCCCACGTCACCAACGAGATCAAGGACTGGCTGGCGATCGGCGCCGACGAGGTGGACTTCATGCTCTGCGAGATCGGCGGCACGGTGGGCGACATCGAGGGCCTGCCCTTCTACGAGGCGATCCGCCAGTTCGCCCAGGAGCGGCCGCGCGGCGAGAGCCTCTTCATGCATCTGACGCTCCTGCCCT
>JALSJQ010000002.1 GCA_026989275.1 Albidovulum sp. | reverse complement strand
CGCTTGCCCGAGATCATTGTGTCCGGAATTGCCGCGAGGCATTCCCGTGTCACGTCATCGACCACGTGAGGCATGCGAAAGCGGCGACCACAGGCGAGCTGATCATGCACGAAGTCCAGCGACCACCGGGCGTTCGGCCTCGCTTCGACCAGGATCGGGGCGCGGCTGCCAACTGCCTTGCGCCTGGCCCTGCGCTTGCGCACCGCAAGGCCTTCCTCGCGGTAAAGCCGGTAGATGCGACCCGCGCCCGAGGTCTCGCCCTCGCGCTTGAGCAGCACGAACAACCGCCGATACCCAAATCGACGCCGCTCATTGGCCAGATCGCGCAGGCGTTGGCGCAACTCCGTATCCGGCGCCCTGCGCGAGCGATAGCGGATCATCTTGCGATCCGCCCCGACTATCCTGCAGGCCCGCCGTTCCGACAGGCCCATCCTGGCCTGCAGATGCGCGACGGCTTCGCGCTTGACGGCGGGCCCTGCCATTTTTTTGACAAGAGCTCCTTCATCGCCGCCGCATCCAGCATCTGTTCGGCCAGCAGCTTCTTCAGGCGGGCGTTCTCGTCTTCCAGTGCCTTCAGCCGCTTTGCGTCCGAAACCGTCATCCCGCCATACTTGGCTTTCCAGTTGTGGAAAGCCCCCTCCGACATCCCGTGCCTGCGGCAAAGGTCGGCGCACTTCGCTCCCGCCTCATGCTCGACCAGAATGCCGATGATTTGCTCTTCCGAATATCTCGTTCGCTTCATTGTCCGTCCCTTCCTTGGGGCGGACTCTATTCCCATCCAGAGGAAAAATCCCGTGGCAGGTCACAATGATTTCGGCATGATGCCGTTTTCCCTTCCCCGCAGTGCTGGCATGTTGGGTGAATTGGGAAGAAATTTCAATCACGGAATGAAGCTGCAGGGTGTCGTTGGTGCAATCAGCAGCGTTCATTGCCCGATGAGGACTTCGTGTCCGAGCATGGGGAAGCGGAAGAATATTGAATCATGTGTGCGCCGCTTGTGGTGATGATGCCGAAACGCGGTAGCTACTTGGCAGCTACAGGATATTCCGGGGTGCGCAATCCATGTGATTTCAATGGTGAGCCCGGCAGGATTCGAACCTGCGACCCACTGATTAAAAGTCAGTTGCTCTACCAACTGAGCTACGGGCTCCGATGGGCGGTTGTCTATTCAAGGCGGTGGGGATCGTCAAGCGCTTCGGAGAATTTTTTGACGGAGATTTTCCGGGGATATGCCGCTTGCCGCCCTCACGGCATCGGCGGCGTTGCTGGTCATCGGCCGGGCAAGGCGTTATATCGCGCACCATGTCCATGTCCGCAGAGCACGGCCTGCCCTTCATGAAGTGGCACGGTCTCGGCAACGATTTCGTCATCCTCGATGCGCGCGAGAGCGAACCCCCGCTCACGCCGGCGCTGGTGCGCGCCATCGGCAATCGGCACCGCGGTGTCGGCTTCGACCAGCTTGCCGTCATCCACCCCGACCCGGAAGCCGATGCCCGCCTCGTCTTCTGGAACGCCGACGGCTCGCTTTCCGGCGCCTGCGGCAACGCCACGCGCTGCATCGCCCGCCACCTGATGAACGAGAGCGGCCGCAAGCGCCTCACCCTGCGTACCGAGCGGGGCCTTCTCGTCGCCGAGGAGGCGGAAGGGGGGAAGGTGCGGGTCAACATGGGGCCGCCGCTCCTCGCCTGGCAGGACATCCCCCTCGCGCGCGATCTCGACACGCTGCATCTGCCCATCGAGGGCGATCCGGTCGCCACCGGCATGGGCAATCCCCATTGCACCTTCTTCGTCGAGGATCTGGCCGCCCGTGACATCCGCACGCTCGGTCCGGCCATCGAGCACCATCCGCTCTACCCCGAGCGGGCCAATGTCGAGCTTGTCGAGGTGATCGACCGGAGCACGATTCGCGTGAAGATCTGGGAGCGCGGCACCGGCGTCACGGAGGCTTCGGGCTCCTGTGCCTCGGCCGCGGCCGTGGCGGCGGCCCGGCGCGGCCTCACCGGGCGCAAGGTGCGGGTGCTGCTAGACGGCGGCGTGCTCGAGATCGACTGGCGCGAGGATGGCGTCTGGATGACGGGGCCGACCGCGCATGTGTTCGACGGGGTTCTGACCGGGGCATTCCTGGCCGAAACCGCGGCCGAAGGTGCGGACGGGGAGGCCCCGCAGCGCATGGGGGAGGGCGCAGCATGACGAAGACGCTCGCGCCGCCGCGCTTCGCCACGCTCGGCTGCCGGCTCAACGCCTATGAGACCGAGGCCATGCGCCGCCTCGCCGCCGAGGCCGGGCTCGGCGATGCCGTCATCGTCAACAGCTGCGCCGTCACCGCCGAGGCGGTGCGCAAGACCCGCCAGGAGATCCGCCGCCTTGCGCGGGACAATCCGCACGCGCGACTGATCGTGACCGGCTGCGCCGCCCAGACCGAGCCCGAGACCTTCGCCGCCATGGCCGAGGTCGATCACGTCGTCGGCAATGCCGAGAAGATGCGCCCCGAAACCTGGTCCGCGCTCGCGCGGGGCGCGGCGCCGCGTTGCCAAGTCGGCGACATCATGGCCACGCGCCGGGCGAGCGCGCCGGTGATCGACGGTTTCGCCACGCGCGCCCGTGCTCATGTCGAGGTCCAGAACGGCTGCGATCACCGATGCACCTTCTGCATCATCCCGATGGGGCGAGGAAATTCGCGCTCGGTGCCGGCCGGGAAGGTGGTGGCGCAGATCCGCCGGCTCGTCGAGGCCGGTCATGCCGAGATCGTGCTGACGGGGGTCGATCTCACGAGCTGGGGCGCCGACCTGCCCGGCTCCCCCCGGCTCGGGGATCTCGTGCGGCGCATCCTGCGGGATGTCCCCGATCTGCCGCGGCTGCGCCTTTCCTCGATCGATTCGATCGAGGTGGACCCGGCGCTGATGGCGGCGCTTGCCGAGGAGGAGCGGCTGATGCCGCATCTGCACCTGTCGCTCCAGGCCGGCCATGACCTGATCCTCAAACGCATGAAGCGACGGCACCTTCGCGTGGACGCTATCCGCTTCTGCGAGGAAGCGCGCCGCCTCAGGCCCGACATCGTGTTCGGGGCCGATCTCATCGCCGGTTTTCCGACCGAAACCGAGGAGATGTTCGCCGCCACGCTCGACCTCGTGGCCGAATGCGGACTGACCTTCCTGCATGTCTTTCCCTTTTCGCCGCGCAAGGGCACGCCGGCCGCCCGCATGCCGCAGGTGCCGGGGCCCGTCATCCGCGAACGTGCCGAGCGGCTGCGGGCCGAGGGAGCACGCCGCCGCCGCGCCTTTCTCGAGGCCGAGACCGGCAAGCGGCGGCAGGTGCTCGTCGAGACGCCCGGCATGGGGCGGACGGAGCATTTCGCCGAGGTCGTCCTTTCGGGAGAACTTGCCCCCGGCATGCTGGCCGAGATGACCCTCACCGGCCATGACGGGCGGCGGCTCCTCGCCGCCTGAGCGCAGAAGCGCAGGACGGTCGCTTCGGGGCGATCGTCTGGACAGGGGCCGGGGCGCCCGATAGGCTTCATGCAGAGACGGAAAGAATCCGAACCACGGGGCAGATACATGGCCATGAAGCTTTACGGCAGCGACGCTTCGCCCTTCGTGCGCAAGGTGCGGGTGCTTGCCATCGAGACCGGGCAGATGGAGGAGATCGAGGAGGTCAAGGTCGGCGGCACGCCCACCGATCCGGGCTCGCTTCCCCTCGAGGACAACCCGCTCGGCAAGATCCCGACCCTCGTCGTCGCCGGGGAGGTGCTCTACGACAGCCGGGTGATCTGCCGCTTCCTCGACCATCGCGCCGGCGGCAGGCTCTATCCGCCCGTGCCGCGCCTGTGGCGGACGCTGACCCTCGAGGCCACGGCCGACGGCATTCTCGAGGCCGCCGTCCTCATGGTCTACGAGAAACGCGTTCGTCCTCCCGAGAAGTGGTTCGAGCCCTGGGTCGAGGCCCAGTGGGCCAAGATCGAGCGCGCCTTGCGGGTCCTGTGCGAGAAATGGCTGCCCCATCTCACCGGCCCCGTGGACATGGGGCATGTGGCCGTGGGATGTGCGCTGGGCTATCTCGATTTCCGCCATCCCGATCGCGACTGGCGGGCACGGCGCCCCGGTCTGGCCAGCTGGTATGACGAATTCGCCCAGCGTCCGAGCATGGTTGCGACCGCCCCGCCCGCGGGCTGACGCAGGCCGGCGCCGCCGCCCTAGAGGCCGGTTAGGCGGGCGATGCGGTCTTTCAGCCTCTGCCAGAGGGTCCGCAACGAACGGCGGCGGAAGGCCCGTTCGAACACCCAGCCGATCATGGCGCCCCAGAAGACCTGCCAGATGTCATGGGCCCGGGCCTCGATGCGCGAGGCGCCGGTGAAGCCGGCCGCGATCACGCTTGCCCCGGCGACCCACGGGTTGCGTTGCAGGCATCCCTGGGCGAGATAGCTCGCACCGAAGCTGGCGGCTGCGGTATGGCCCGAAGGAAAGCCCTGAAGCCCGCCGCCGGGACGACGGTTGAGGGGAATGTCCCCGAGGCCGTTCTTGAGCCCGTGCACCGTCAGCCAGCTGGCCGCAAAACGCAGGGCATAGGCCCCGCCCTCTCCGTTGGCGAAGGCGCAGGCCCAGCCCGCGAGCGGCAGGGCGACCTGAAGCCGATCCCCGACATGCTCGGCCTCGCGATCGGGAATGACGGCGGCCAGGAGCAGGACGAGAAGCACCGTCGCCCCCCTGCGGGCGGGAGTGAAAAGGGCAAGGAGACGGGACACGAGGCAGTTCATCATTTCGTCCCCGATGCGCTGTGGGAGAGCTGCCGCCAGGCTTCCGAAACGGCCATGGCGGCAGCAAGGGCGATGTTGAGAGAGCGTCCGCCTCCGGGCATCGGGATGCGCAGCGCCTGATCGGCACGGGCGGCCACCTCCGTCGGCACCCCGCAGCTTTCACGGCCGAGGAGCAGGCAGTCGCCGGGGCGGAAGCGGCACTCGAAAAGCGGAGTCTCGGCGGCGGTCGTCAGCAGGATCAGCCGTCCCTGCCCGCGGCGCGCCTCGAGAAACCGGTTCCAGTCGAGGTGACGGCGGATCTCGGCCATCTCGCCGTAATCGAGCGCCTTCATCCGCACCGCCTTGAGAGAGAAGGGAAAGCCGCACGGCTCGATGACGTGAAGCGGCACGCCCATGCACGCGGCCAGACGGACGAGCAGCCCGAGATTGGCGGGAAAGTCCGGCTGATAGGCGGCAAGCGCGATCATTGCACCCTCGATGAACCCCGAACCTTGATGAAGGCGGGTGCCGGGCCCGTCAACCCCGCCGGTATCAGTGCCGCGGCTCCGTCGGCAGAAGGGAGCAGAGCCGTTCACGCGTGCAAAAGTCGGGCGTGAGACTTGCCGTCCGGTATTCCGCTGTGTACACAGCCGCCTGAATCGATTGCCGCGCGACGGCTTGTCGCGGTTCGGTTCGGGGGACGACCCGTCCGTCATCGACGAAACGGGTCTGGAGGGACAAGGAGGAAGCAGTGTCGCAAACGGAGCTTTCCGCCGAGGAGGTCGCCGCGCAGGATCGCCGCGACTTCCTCTTTCTGACGACGGGTGCCGTCGGCACCGTGGCAACGGCCGCCGCCGTCTGGCCGCTCATCGACCAGATGAACCCGAGCGCGGACGTGCTGGCCCTGGCCTCGATCGAGGTCGATGTGGGCGATGTCGCCCCCGGCACCCAGCTCACGGTCGAGTGGCTCGGCAAGCCGGTCTTCATCCGCCGCCGCACGCCCGAAGAGATCGACGAGGCCCGCAAGGTGCCGCTCTCCGCGCTGGTGGACCCGCTGGCGCGCAACGCCAACCTGCCGCCCGATGCGCCTGCGACCGACGAGAATCGCGCCCTCGACAAGAAGGGGGAATGGCTGGTGCAGATCGGCGTGTGCACCCATCTCGGCTGTGTTCCCCTCGGCAACCGTGCCGGCGATTTCGACGGCTGGTTCTGCCCCTGCCACGGTTCGCATTACGACTCGGCCGGGCGGATCCGCAAGGGGCCGGCTCCTCGGAACCTGCACATCCCCGTCGCCCGTTTCGTGGACGACAAGACCATCAAGCTCGGATAGGGGGACAGGACGATGGGAATGCGACCTTACGAGCCCTACACGCCGAAGACGCGCTTCGAGAAGTGGCTTCACGAGCGGCTGCCGATCGTGGAGCTGCTCTATGACACGCTGATGATCCCCACGCCGAAGAACCTCAACTGGATGTGGATCTGGGGGATCGTCCTCGCCTTCACCCTCGCGATGCAGATCGCCACCGGCATCGCGCTGGCGATGCACTACAAGCCCGATGTCGGCCTCGCCTTCGCTTCGGTCGAGAAGATCATGCGCGACGTGAATGCCGGTTGGGCGCTGCGCTACTTCCATGCCAACGGCGCCTCGCTCTTCTTCCTCGCGGTCTATCTGCACATCTTCCGCGGCATCTACTACGGCTCCTACAAGAGCCCGCGCGAGGTGACCTGGATCATCGGCATGCTGATCTATTTCGTGATGATGGCGACGGCCTTCATGGGCTATGTGCTGCCCTGGGGGCAGATGTCCTTCTGGGGAGCCACGGTCATCACCGGCCTCTTCGGCGCCATTCCCGGCATCGGCGAGACGATCCAGACCTGGCTTCTCGGCGGCCCGTCGGTGGGCGACCCGACGCTCAACCGCTTCTTCGCCCTGCACTACCTTCTGCCCTTCGTGCTGGTCGGGCTCGTCATCCTCCATATCTGGGCCTTCCATCACACCGGCAACAACAACCCCGCGGGCGTCGATCCCCGCAGGGAAGCGGAGGGGCTGAAGAAGGACACGCTGCCGTTCTGGCCCTATTTCGTCATCAAGGACCTGTTCGCCCTTGCGATCGTGCTGGTGGTCTTCGTCGCCATCGTCGGCTTCATGCCGAACTTCCTCGGCGACCCGATCAACTACGAAGAGGCCAACCCGCTGAAGACGCCGGCCCATATCGTGCCCGAGTGGTATTTCCTGCCTTTCTACGCCATCCTCAGGGCCTTCACCTCGGATGTGTGGGTGGTCCAGTTCTTCAACTGGATCTCGGGCGGCATCATCGATGCCAAGTTCTTCGGCGTTCTGGCCATGTTCGGCGCGATCATCGCCCTCGTGCTCCTGCCTTGGCTCGATACCTCGCGGGTGCGTTCGGGGCGCTATCGGCCGATGTTCAAGTGGTGGTTCTGGCTCCTCGTGCTCGATTTCGTCGTGCTGACCTGGGCCGGCTCGCAGAAGCCCGAGGGGCTCGTGCCGACGATCTCGCTGATCGCCGCCAGCTACTGGTTCGCCTTCTTCTTCGTCATCCTGCCGCTTCTCGGCATCTTCGAGAAGCCGCTGCCCCAGCCGCAGACGATCGAGGAAGATTTCGAGGCCCATCTGGCCGGCAAGGCCGAATGAAGCGGACAGGAGAGAGACAGATGAAGATCAGAACGGTTCTCATCGCGGCTCTGGCCGCTTTCGGCCTCGGGGCGCCGGTGGCGGCAGGGGAAGAAGGGCACGTGAAGGATTTCAGCTTCTCCTTTGAAGGCCCCTTCGGCGTCTATGATCGCGCGCAGCTGCGGCGCGGTCTGCAGGTCTATCTCGAGGTGTGTTCGGCCTGTCACGGTCTGAAATACGTTCCCTTCCGCGCCCTGGGAGACCCGGACGGCCCCGCCCTCGGCGAGAAGGCCGTGAAGGAGATCGCCGCACAATACGAGGTGATGGACCCCGACAGCGGCGAGATGCGCCCTGCCAAACCGTCGGATTACTTCCCCAGGAGCCCCAACCCGAAGGCGCCCGATCTCAGCCTGATGGCCAAGGCCCGTGCCGGGTTCCACGGGCCGATGGGGCTTGGCATCAACCAGATCGTTTACGGAATGGGCGGGCCCGAATACATCGCCTCGCTTCTCACCGGCTTCACCGGCGAGGAGAAGGAAGAAGCCGGTCAGACCTTCTACGAGAACAGGACCTTCCCCATCGGCTGGATCGCCATGCCGCCGGTGCTCTCAGGCGAGGATGTCGAATATGCGGACGGCACCAAGGCCACGGCCGAGCAGGAGGCCCAGGATGTGGCCGCATTCCTGATGTGGGCGGCCGAGCCGAAGATGATGGCCCGCAAGCGCATGGGCTTCGTCGGGGTGGTCTATCTCGTCCTGCTCGCTTCGCTGCTCTATCTCACCAACAAGACGCTCTGGGCGGCGGTGAAGCGTCGCCGGGAGAAGGCTGCTGCCGAAAGCTGAGCGGCGTTCTTTTCACGGAGAGAACATGAAACGGGCGTGCATCGCGTTGCGCGCCCGTTTCGCGTTCACTCGCCCGGGCCGAGATAGCGCGCAAGGGCAGCGGGCGGTGCGGCAAGCAGTGCCTCGACCGGCACCGGCGGCGCCGCCCTCCCCTCGACCACGACCGATGCCAGGTCGCCGAGCCGACGCGCATCTTCCGGCTGATGGGTGACGAGCAGCACCGTCGCGCCGCTTTCCGCCGCCGTTTCGCAGACGAGATCGAGCATTTCGGCCCGCATCGCCGGGCCGAGGGCGGCGAAGGGCTCGTCGAGAAGAAGAAGGGGGCGCGCCCGGGCCAGCGCCCGGGCCAGCGCCACCCGCGAGCGCTGGCCGCCCGAAAGTGCCGCGGGCCGTCGCCCCTCGAGACCGGCAAGGCCGACGCGGGTCAGCACGGCCCGCACCTTCCGTTCGTCCTCGGGCGCGAGTTTCAGCCGCGGATCGAGACCGATGGCGACATTGGCGAACACGTCGAGATGTGGCAGGAGGTTGTGGTCCTGGAACAGGATCGTCATCGGTCGCGCGGCGGGTGGCAGGGAGGTGATGTCCCGTCCCTGCCAGAGGATCCGCCCCCGGCGCGGTGTGAGGAAACCGGCAATGGCGTCGAGAAGGGTGGACTTGCCCGCCCCGGACGGGCCGATCAGCGCCAGCCGCCGCCCCTTCGCGAGCGACCAGTCGGCGGCGAGGCGGAAGTTGCCTCTTTCGAGAACGAGATCGTCAAGCACGAGCATGGGCGCGACCTCCCCGGTCGAAGATCCAGAAAAGGGCGAGACTGGCAAGAAGCAGCACCAGCGCCGCCGCGCTGGCCGCGCCCATGCGGTAGCTCGCCATCAGGAGCTGCACCTGCATCGGCAATGTCGCCTCGGTCGGCGTGGCAAAGAGGGCGATCACGCCGAGATCTCCCATCGACAGCGCCGCCGTCAGCCCGGCGGAAAAGCCGAGGGGGCGCGCGAGAAGCGGCAGGTGCAGCCGCCTGAGCCGAGCGAGACCGACGAGGCCGAGCGCGTCGGCCAGCCGCCCGTGATCGGCCTCGATCTGCCGCATCTCGGGCAACAGCGCGCGCAGGGCGAAGGGCAGGCTCATCACCCCGTTGACGAGCGCGGTCACCGGCAGGGCCAGCGTCCGGGGCGGAAACGTCGGGAAAAGCAGGATGAAGAGCCCCGCCCCGAGCACCATCGGCGATGTGGCGAGCGGCAGGAAGCCGATCCCCTCGATCACCCGCCCCCACCGGCCTTCGAGCGCGAGGGCAAGGCCGGCAAGACCGAGCGCGAGAGAGAGTGTGAGCGTCATCGCGGCGAGGGCGACGAGGAGCGAGCGGCCGAGCGCGGGCCAGATCGCCGCCGGCAGATCGGCCAGATGAACGAGGCCGCCAAGGGCGATGCTGCCGGTCGGCAGCAGAAGGAAAAGAGCGGCGAGCAGGATCCAGCCGCCGTCCACGATACGGGCGGCGGGGCTGCGTCCGTCGGGCCGCCAGGGGGCGGCGACAAGGGAGGGAGCGGCCTCGGGCGCGGTGCCTGCGGCGAGGGCCGAGGACGCCGCCACGGCGCACAGGGCCAGCTCCACGAGAGCGAGGAGCGCGGCCCTGCCGAGATCGAAATCGAAAGTGAAGGCCTGGTAGATCGCCAGCTCGATGGTGGTCGCCCGCGGGCCGCCGCCGAGTGTCAGCGCCACGGCGAAACTCGTCAGGCAGAGAAGGAGAATCGTCACGAAGGCGCCGGGCAGCACCCGGGCGATGGCCGGTCGCTCGAGATGCCGGCGCACGGCCCGGTCGGAAAAGCCCAGCGCGGCGGCAAGACGGAAATGCTCGGCCGGGATCGAGAGATGGGCCTGGAGGAAAAGCCGCGTCGCCAGGGGCAGGTTGAAGAAGACATGGGCCAGCACGATCCCCCCCAGCCCGTAGATCTCGATCGGCGGCAGGCCGAGAGCCGCGAGGGCGGCATTGACGAGGCCGCGACGGCCGAAGATGGTGACGATCCCGAGAACGGCGACGATCACCGGCAGGATGAAGGGGGCGCCGAGCAGCGTCGTCAGAAGTCGCTTGCCCGGAAAGTGCCGCCGCGCCAGCGCCCGGGCCACCGGCAGGGCGAGGAGCACAGAGAGCGCCGCCGAGATCAGTGCCTGAAGGAGGGTGAAGCGGATCGCCGCCCAGTCGCCGGGGCCGAGGCCGGAGGCGCTTTCGGCCCTGAGCGCGAGGGCGGCAAGGGTGCCGAAGGCGAGAAGGAGAACGAGGGCGGCCGCGCCGCCCCCGATCCAGACGAGCGGGTTCGCGCCGCCCTTCACTCGCTCATGACGGCGAGCCATTCGGCCAGCGCCGCATCGCGCAGCCGGGCGGCCTCTTCGGGCGGCAGCAGGATCGCCTTCTCGCGCGGCACGAGCTGCTCGAAGCCCCGCGGCAGCCCCTCGGGCGGCATCCGCACCGGATACATCCAGTTGGTGACCGGGATGATCGCCTGCGCCTCGTCCGACAGCATGAACCGGACGAAGCGCCGGGCCAGCTCCGGCCGGTTGCTGGTGCGGGTGATCCCCATCACCTCGATCTGCATGTAATGGCCTTCGTCGAAGATGGCAGCGGCCTTGCTGTCGTCCTTCTCGACATTGATGTGATAGGCCGGGGACGTGGTGTAGGAGAGCACCATGTCGGCTTCCCCCTCGAGGAACATCCCGTAGGCTTCGGACCAGCCCTTGGTGACGGTGACGATCTTCGGCTTGAGGCGGCGCCAGATCTCGGCGGCCTTGTCGCCATAGACCGCCTTCACCCACAGGAGCAGGCCCAGCCCCGGCGTCGAGGAGCGCGGATCCTCGATGACGATGCGCAGATCGTCCGGGGCCGCCGCGAGATCGCGGAAGCTGCCCGGCGCCTTCGCCAGGCGGTTCCTGTCATGGACGAAGGCGAAATAGCCCCAGTCGAAGGGCAGGAAGTCGGGGTCGGTCCACGGGATCGGCAGGTTGTCGAAGGCCGCTGCTTCGGGCGCCCTGGCGAAAAGCCCGGTTTCGCGGGCCCTGACGATCAGGTTTGTATCGAGGCCCAGCACCACGTCGGCCTCGGTCTTCTCTCCCTCCAGCCGGAGACGGCCGAGAAGCGCGGCGCCATCGCCGGCGGTGACCCATTGCAGATCGCAACCGCATTCCTTCTCGAAGGCCTTTTCGATCTGCGGCCCCGGCCCCCAGTCGGAGGCGAAGGACGAATAGGTATAGACCTTGAGGACGGGCTTTTCCTCCGCCTGCCCGGAAAGGGCGAAGGCGAGAGCGAGGCCCGCAGCGATCAGGGGAGTTTTCATGGCATGTCCTCCACGTTGTCGGCTGCGGCGCGGTCAGGTGGAGGGCATGAGGGCGATCGGCCTTTGCCTGCAACCTTCCCTACGCCGGCATGATCCGGTTCAGGTTCGACGGGTTCGCGTTTCCGCGTCTCAGCCCTTGCGGGCACCCCGAGGCAGGGCCTGCCTAGCAAAGAGGCGGAATGGGTGCAAGTCGGCGCCCCGGGCGGGGACGCGCGTTCGGAGAACTGCGCCGGGGTTCTGCGGACACGGAAAGAACTCCTCGGCATTTCCGGCGCATTCATGGTCGCGTTCCGCGCCCGACTCGGCGCCCCGTATGCGACCGCCCCGCGGGATGCCTCCGCCCTTTCCCCGCCCCGCAGCGGGAGAAGTGCCCGGCGGCAGGCAGCAGCATTGCCGGGCCGCGCGGGCGCCTGCGGCGCGGCGGACGGTTTTCAAGACCGGTCGCATCGGCTAGAGCAGCAGGAGCGAGGAGGGCACATGAGCATCAATACCTTCGGCCGGCTTTTCCGTGTCACCACCTGGGGCGAGAGCCACGGACCGGCGCTGGGCGCCGTGGTCGATGGCTGCCCGCCGGGCATCGCGCTTTCCGAGGCGGACATCCAGCCCTGGCTCGACCGCCGCCGGCCCGGTCAGAGCCGCTACACGACCCAGCGGCGCGAGCCGGACCGGGTGGAGATCCTCTCGGGCATCCATGAAGGACGAACGACGGGCACGCCGATCTCGCTGATGATCCGCAACACCGATCAGCGATCGAAGGACTATTCCGAGATCGCCCGCAAGTTCCGCCCCGGCCATGCCGACATCACCTATCATCTGAAATACGGTCTGCGCGACCCGCGGGGGGGCGGCCGCGCCTCGGCACGGGAGACGGCCGCGCGCGTGGCGGCGGGGGCCGTGGCCCGCCAGGCTCTGGCGGCGCTCGCCCCCTCGGTCGAGATTCTCGGCTACATGGTGCAGATGGGAGACGATGCGATCGACCGCGCCCGATTCGACGAGGCCGAGATCGACCGCAACCCCTTCTGGTGTCCCGATGCCGCCACTGCCCGCCGATGGGCCGAGAGGCTCGATGCGCTGCGCAAGAGCGGCAATTCCGTGGGCGCTGTCGTCGAGGTGGTGGCGCGTGGTGTGCCGCCGGGGCTCGGCGCTCCGGTCCATGGCAAGCTCGACACCGACATTGCCGCGGCCATGATGTCGATCAACGCGGTGAAAGGGGTCGAGATCGGTGCCGGCATGGGCGCCGCCGCGCTTACCGGCACCGAGAATGCCGACGAGATCGCCATGGGGCCCGAGGGCCCGGTCTTCTCCTCGAACCATGCCGGCGGCATTCTCGGCGGCATATCGACCGGGCAGGAGATCGTCTGCCGCTTCGCTGTCAAGCCGACCTCCTCGATCCTGACCCCGCGGCGCACGATCACCGTCGAGGGGGAGGAAACCGAGATCGTCACGCGGGGGCGGCACGACCCTTGCGTCGGCATCCGCGCCGTGCCGGTGGGCGAGGCGATGATGGCCTGCGTGCTCCTCGATCACCTGCTGCTGCATCGGGGACAGGTGGGCAACGGGCCGGCCGGGCGCATCGGCCCCGGCGCGGGATGAGCATCGATCGCCGCCCCTCCCTTCCGCCTGACGGTCCCGTTCACGCAAGAAGAAAGCGGCCGCCGGGGCGACCGCCTTCCGAACGATCCGTGGAGCTGCGGATCAGCGGTTGACCGCTTCCTTCAGCGCCTTGGTGATGGTGACCTTCACCGCCTTGTCTGCCGGTTTTCTCATCTGCTCGCCGGTGGCCGGATTGCGGACCATGCGCTCGGGCCGCTCGCGGCAGAAGATCTTGCCGATCCCCGGCAGGGTGACGGCCCCGCCCGCGGAAACCTCGGCGGTCACAATCTCGGCCAGCGCGTCGAGAAAGGCGGCGGCGGTCTTCTTGTCGCTGCCGGTCTTCTCGGCGAGGGCGGCAACGAGCTGGGTCTTGGTCATCGGCTTCTGGGCCATGCGTCACTCCATCGTGGTTACTGCTGTTGACCGGCGCCGGATGCGAGGCACCGGTCGGCATGGCGGCATTTAACCCGTCTCGGCATGGCGGCACAAACGAAATGTGGCATGGCGGACCCCGCGCCAGACGCTTTTTCGCGCCTCGCGAGGAGCGGCGGTGCGGAGAGCGGACGCGACAGGAGAAGGCGGTCACAGGAAGGCGGTTTCCTGGAAGCTGCGCAGCTTGCGCGAATGAAGCCGCTCGAGCGGCATGTCGCGCAGGCTCTCCAGCGCGCGGATGCCGATCTCGAGATGGCGTACCACCTGTTCGCGATAGAAGGCCGAGGCCATCCCCGGCAGTTTCAGCTCGCCGTGGAGCGGCTTGTCGGAGACGCAGAGCAGCGTGCCGTAGGGCACGCGGAAGCGGAAGCCGTTGGCCGCCACGGTTGCGCTTTCCATGTCGAGGGCGATGGCACGCGCCTGGCTCAGCCGCCGGACCGGCCCGCGATGCTCCTGCAGTTCCCAGTTGCGGTTGTCGATCGTCGCCACGGTGCCGGTGCGCATGACGCGCTTGAGTTCGTAGCCCTGGCAGCGGGTGACGGCGGCCACCGCCTGTTCGAGAGCGATCTGGATCTCGGCCAGCGCCGGGATCGGCACCCAGACCGGCAGATCCTGGTCGAGCACATGATCCTCGCGCAGATAGGCATGGGCGAGGACATAGTCCCCCAGCCGCTGGGAATTGCGCAGGCCGGCGCAATGGCCGACCATAAGCCAGGCATGGGGCCGCAACACGGCGATATGGTCGGTTGCGGTCTTGGCGTTGGATGGCCCGACGCCGATGTTCACCAGGGTGATGCCGTTGCCGTCGGCGCGCTTGAGATGCCAGGCCGGCATCTGCGGCAGCCGCGCAGGCAGGGCCGGATCCGCCCCTTGAGGTTCGAGCGTTCTGTCCCCGGGGCCGACCAGCGCGGTGTAACCGCTGGCCGGATCGGCGAGCTGTCGGCGGCCATAGGCGACGAATTCGTCCACATAGAACTGGTAGTTGGTGAAGAGGATGTGGTTCTGGAAATGCTCCGGTGACGTGGCAGTGTAATGCCTGAGGCGGGCGAGGGAATAATCGACCCGCTGGGCCGTGAAGGGAGCCAGCGGTCGTGCCCCGTCGGGGTAGTGGAACTCGTCGCCGTTGACGATGTCGTCGTTGATGCCCGCGATGTCCGGCGCGTCGAACACGTCCCTGAGCGGGAAGTCGAGGGCGCCTTCCGTGGCCGCGTCCGGCAGGGAATCGCCGAGGGCGAAATGGATCGGGATCGGCGTTTCGGAGACGCGGACCGTCACCGGCACGTCGTGGTTGCGGACGAGAAGGCCGATCTGGTGGGTGAGATAGCCCCGGAAGAGATCGGGACGGGTGATGGTGGTGGCATAGGTGCCGGGCTCCGAGACATGGCCGAAGGAAAGCCGCGAATCGACCCGGGCATGGCTCGTCACCGTCAGCCGGATCTCGGGGTAGAAGGCGCGGTAGCGGGCCGTGGGGCGCCGGCCGGCCAGCACCTCGCCGAGTCGCCGGCGCAAATAGGCGGTATGGGTGGCGTGGAGCGCCTCGAGCCGGGCGACGGCCTCGGCGGGATCCCGCGTCACGAGGCTCTCGGCCGGCGGCGGGGTCTCGACCGGCAGGGCCGTGGCCGTCATGTCCGTGCCTCCTTGACGAGATCGACAATCTCGAAGCGGCGCACATCGACCAGCCCCTTGTCGGAGATCCGCAGCTCGGGGATGACGACGAGCGCGAGAAGCGAGTGCTGCATGAAGGCGTTGTTGAGCGTGCAGCCGCATTGCCGCAGCGCCGCGCTCATCCGTTCGGCCGCCGCCGCCACTGCGGCTGCCGGTCGGTCCGACATCAGCCCCGCCACCGGCAGTTCGACGAGGGCGAGCTCCTCCCCGTCCTTCCAGACGGTCACGCCGCCACCGACCTCGGCCAGGCGCATCGCCGCGCGGGCCATCATCTCGCGGTCGGTGCCGACGACGATCATGTGGTGGCTGTCATGGGCGACGGTGGAGGCCACGGCGCAGCCCGGCCCGTAGCCGAAGCCCTGCACGAGCCCGTTCGTCACCCGGCCGGTGGCGCGATGCCGCTCGACGAGGGCGATCCGGGCGATGTCGCGCGTCGGGTCGGCCCGGATCTCGCCTCCGATGACGGGCATCTCGATCTCGAGCGCCCGCGTCGGCGCCTGGTTCTCGATCACGCCGATCACCCGTGCCGTCACCCGGCTTGCCCCCTCGGGGGCGGGAATGGCGAAATCCTCCGCCGTGAGCGTCTTGCCGAGGCGGACCGAGCGGCGCACATGGGCCGGCCAGTCGCCATGGGGGCAATCGGTGCGGATCGCGCCCTCCTCGGCCACGAGCCTGCCCCGGGCGAAAACCTGTTCGATCGGCAGCGTCTCGAGATCGGATGTGAGGATGAGATCGGCCCGCCGGCCCGGGGCGATCGAGCCGATTTCGCGCTCGAGGCCGAAATGGGTCGCGGTGTTGATGGTGGCCATCTGCAACGCCACCAGAGGGTCGCAGCCGCAGGCGATGGCGTGGCGCACCACCCGGTCCATGTGGCCGTCATGGACGAGCGTGCCCGAATGGCAGTCGTCGGTGCAGAGGATGAAGTTGCGCGGGTCGCGCCCCCCTTCCGTCACGGCGGTGATCTGGCGCGCCACATCGTGCCATGCGGAGCCGAGACGCATCATCACCCGCATGCCCCGGCGTGCCCGGGCGATGGCGTCTTCCTCGCGGGTGCCTTCGTGATCGTCGGCCGGCCCGCCGGCGACATAGGCATGGAATGCGGGGCCGAGATCGGGGGAGGCGTAATGGCCGCCGACGGTCTTGCCCGCGGCCATGGTCGTGGCGATTTCGGCCAGCATCTTCGGATCGGCGGCGGCGACGCCCGGGAAGTTCATCATCTCCCCCAGGCCGACGATGCCGGGCCAGGACATCGCCTCGGCCACGTCTTCGGGCGTGATCTCGTGGCCGGTGGTTTCGAGCCCCGGCGCCGACGGGGCGCAGCTCGGCATCTCGACGAAGATGTTGATCGGCTGGATCAGCGCCTCGTCATGCATCAGCCGCACCCCCTCGAGACCGAGGACATTGGCGATTTCGTGGGGATCGACGAACATGGAGGTGGTGCCGTGAGGGATGACGGCGCGGGCGAACTCGGCCGGGGTGAGCATGCCCGATTCGATATGCATGTGCGCGTCGCACAGCCCCGGAATGGCGAAGCGCCCGGCCGCATCGACGATGGCGGTTCCGGGGCCGACAGCATGGCCGAGATCGGGGCCGAGAGCGGCGAAACGCCCGCCCCGGATGGCGATGTCGGTATCGGGAATCACTTCGCGGGTCTGGACGTTGACCCAGCGGGCACCACGGATGACGAGATCGGCAGCCTGCCGCCCGGCGGCGACGGCGACGAGATCGGCGAGCATTTCATGCCATGGGCGGGGCGCTTGATGTCTCATGGCCGGATCATTCTTTTTCGTACCCGGATACTCAAGAGGGAAATGCCCCGCCGGTGCCCCCGGAAGGCTGAGACAATTTCAATGTGGGGTGGAAAGCCCCTTGCGCAGGGACGCCCGAAGGCAGGCGCCATGCGCATGACGCCTGAGGGCGACATTCTTGCAACGTCACGGGTCGGGGGCCGAGACCTTTCAGCCAAGGAGATCGGGGACCGCGTTTTCTCGACCATCCCGACTTGCGCGGCGGCCTCGTGTATCACGGGCCGAGGGGAGCGAGCTTCAAGCGGGCGCCATGCGCCCGGCGCCCAGGAGGCGACATTATTCTTGCAAATGGGCCAGCGGCAAGATCTCGCGACCGCGAACGGGGGAAGCGGTGGCTCTCGACCATCCGACTTGCGCGGCGGCCTCGTGTATCACGGGGAGGGGACGCGAGACCTTTCGATCACGGGCCGGACCCGATGGCTCTCATCCCTCAGCGTCCCCCAGATCCCGGCGCGGTCGTCTCGCACCACCACGGGCCGGGGAACGAGGTCTCTCGACCGCGGACCAAGGTCCGAACACCTCGCCCATCCAGACCCCGGCGCCGTTTTCGCGCAGCATCTCGGGCTGGGAGGGCCGGGCGCCACCGTGGTGCAGGAACAGGCTGTTTTCACCTCGATCGGCCGTGGCGGTGGCCAAGGCCGGTGCGGCGGAGGGGGCGGTGTCTCCGGGCGACCGGATCTGCCCGGCACGGGCGCATTCCGGATGCCGCCGGGTCGGCGTCTCTTCCGGAACCCCCGGATCTGCACGGACCGCGGACGACGCCTTTCTGGCCGAGGCACAGTGCTTCCGGGACGACCGGATCCGCATCTTGCGCATTCGACGACAGCGGGCGACCGTTCCGCCACTCCCGCGGTGCGCATTCTGTGCTTTCGGCCCTGCGTCGGGAGCCTGCCACCGGCCCGATCGGCACGTTTCTTCCTTTCCCGCTCCCAAGCAAGCTGTGGGTCCGCTTTCCTCTCTCGCTCCCGTCTCGGTGAGGGGCCGTCACGGAGGGCGCAGTAGCGCGCCGATGCATTCGGGGCGGCGGATGGCGGCGGGAGCCCGCGAAGGGTGCGGCGCGGCGAGAGGCGCGAGACGCTGCACGAGCCGCCGGTTCGCGGGGGTGAGGAGCGGCAGAGCGCGAAGAAGCCAGGCAAGGTTGGCGCGGATCCGCCGTCCCTGGCGGCCATCGAGGACGAGGCCGAGCCGATGCGTCCATCCCCGCAAGCCGACGGGAGCGCCGAAAAGATTGCCGTCATGCTGGCGATAGGCGACGAAAGGGTATGGATCGGTCAGCACCCAGCCGCCGGCGCCAAGGACGATCAGTGCGGCGAACCAGTCATGGGCCGGGATCGGCGGGGCATGATCCCGGCCGCATGTCAGTGCCCGGCGCAGCAGACGAAGCGCGGCCCGGTTCAGCACCATGCTATTGCCCGGAACGGGGTTGCGCCAGAGCGCGGTGCCAAAGCGCGGCCGGCGCGGCGGCGGCAGGTATCGGCGCCGCCCGTCGGGCCAGAAGGCTTCGCGGGCCGAGCACCAGATCGCCGGGCCGCGGATGCGGGCAAGAGCGGCTTCGGCAGCGGCCAGCTTGACCGGGTGCCAGATGTCATCCTGATCGCAAAAGGCCAGAAGCCGGCAATCCGCCGGAGCATGGGCCAGAGCATGGAGAAAGTTCGCCCCGTAGCCCTGTCGAGGCCCTTGGAGAAGCCGGTCTCCCGCACCGGAGCGCAGGGCCGGGGGCAGGGAGGCCGTCGCAACGGCGCAAGGGGGAGAATCGGGTTCCATGCGGTCGGTCGCGGACAGGCGCGATCCGTCGGGAGGCGAGCGGGCCCATTTGCAGGAAGGGGGCGCCCTGCCTGCGGAACGGAGCGGCGGCGGAGAGGACGAGGCACCTTCCGCCCGTCGCGCTTCCACCCCTTGCCCTGCCCCCCACCGCCCTGCCGCCTGCCGCGAAGATCCGCTGTCCGGCGGAAGGCTCTGGTGGAAGAGATGGGCAGTGGCGACAGAAAGACGCGGTCCCCGGAAGGGAACATGACGGGGGAATGTCGCATCAGGGCCGGGCGGTGCCTGTTCGCCTCCCCTGCCCTTCTCCATGAGGGCAGCGGCACCGGATCCTTCGGCGCGCCGCGCCATGAAAGCGCGCAGAAGGGCCCGTGTCCGGTCCTGCGAGCCGTCATCGGAAGCGATCAGCCGCCAGCCGCGCCGGCTCTGGGCCGCGAGGCTTGCGAGCTGGGCCGGCAGGTGCGCGACCCCGTTTCGGGTTGCCATGGCGATGACGATGCTGCCTTCCCCGGCCATCTCTCCGCCTGCGGCGGCGCACCTTGCCCGTACCCGGCCGGTTTCCCCTTCACCCATGTTTCTTCCTGCCATGCCGAATCATGCCTTCGAGCATGGCGCCGGAAGGTTGCCGAAAGATTTACAGACGCGAATTTTCTTGCGGGCAGCCGCCTCAGCCGCGCGCTCCCTGGCCGCGGGCGTAGATGTCCTCGTAACGAACGATGTCGTCCTCGCCGAGATAGGCGCCGGTCTGCACCTCGATCAGCACCAGAGGCACCTTGCCGGGGTTCTCGAGCCGGTGCTTCGCCCCGACGGGAATGTAGACCGACTGGTTCTCGGTCACGAGGCGAACCTCGTCGTTGATGGTGACCCGGGCCGTGCCGGCGACCACGATCCAGTGTTCGGAGCGATGCACATGGGACTGGAGCGAGAGCGCCGCCCCCGGATGCACCGAGATCCGCTTCACCTGGAAGCGTTCGCCGAGCGCGAGCGATTCGAACCAGCCCCAGGGGCGATGGTCGCGGGGAAACTCCGTGGCCTGCCGCGCCCCCTTCTTCCTGAGAAGGGCGACGGCCCGTTTCACGTCCTGCGCCCGGCGCCTGTCGGCCACGAGCACGGCGTCGTTCATCGCCACGGCGACGATGTTCTCGAGGCCGATGCCGACGAGTTCGAGATGTTCGCCCTCGGCCCGGAGCAGCGAATTCGTGCAGTCGATGGCGCTCGCACCTTCGGAAAGGGCATTGCCGGCCGCGTCCCGGGGGCTTTCGCGCCAGACCGCATCCCACCCCCCGAGGTCGGACCAGCCGGCGGAAAAGGGCACGGCCACGAGGTTGTCGGCCTTTTCCATCACCGCGTAATCGATCGAGATGTCCTCGGCCCGCGCCCAGGCGTCCGCATCGAGCCGGAGAAAGCCGAGATCGGGCTGCGCCTTCTCCACCGCTTCGCCGACCGGCCCGAGAAGCTCCGGGGCGTGTCGCTCGAAAGCCGCGATCAGGGCGTCGGCGCGAAAGAGGAAGATGCCGGCGTTCCAGAGGTAGTTGCCGGCCGCGAGCATCGCCTCGGCGGCATCGCGGGCCGGTTTCTCGACGAAGCGGGTGAGCGGCACCGGGTCCTCGCCCGGTGCGGCGACCAGCTCGAGCCAGCCATAGCCGGTTTCGGGCCGGTCGGGGGTGATGCCGAAGGTGACGAGGCTGCCCCCTTCGGCGGCCGGCACGCCCCGGGCCACGGCCGCCCGGAAGGCGGATGCGTCGGGGATGACATGGTCGGCCGGCGCCACCAGCATCAGCGTGGCGGGATCGGTCCGGGCCACATGCAGCGCCGCGGCCAGCACCGCCGGGGCGGTGTTGCGCCCCTCCGGCTCGAGCAGGATCGCGCCGGGGTCGATCCCGATCTGTTGCAGCTGCTCGGTGACGATGAAGCGGAAGTCCGAGGCGGTGATGGCGACGGGAGCGGCGAAACCGGTGCCCGAAAGCCGCCGCGCCGCCTGCTGGAACAGCGTTTCCTCCCCCGTGAGCGGCACGAACTGCTTGGGGTAGCTCCTGCGCGAAAGCGGCCACAGGCGCGTGCCCGATCCGCCGCACAACAGGATCGGGGTGATCGGGGGCGTGCCGGCGTCAGGGGGGATCTGGCTCATCGGGATCTCTTCGCGGTTGCGGGTTCCGGGCTTGTCGATGCGGCATGATAGCGAGGGCGGATCGGCAGGGAAAGCGGTGGTTCGGTGCGCGGTCACTCGGTGCGGAGAGCGTTCTCGGGCAGGAAGCCTGCGGGAATGTCGGCCCGTCCTTCGAGCACGAGATCGGCCATCAACCTGCCGACGAGAGGCGCGAGCCCGATGCCGATCTTGAAACCGCCATTGGCGATGAAGACATCGTCGCGCGCGGGGTGCGGGCCGAGAAGTGGCCTGCCGTGAAGGGCCCGCGGCCGGATGCCCCACCAGCGCGCGAGCACGGGAGCATCCCCGAGCGTCGGCACCGCCTCGCGGGCCCGGTCGAGGAGGGTGTCGAGCGCCGCGTCCACCCCTTCGCGGGACCATTCGCGTTCGCTGGTCGAGCCGATGGCGACGCCATGCGGGTGGGGGACGACATGCAGGCCGCGCATGAAGATCTGCGGCAGCCCTTCGGCGTCGTGCGCGAGAAGGGCGGCCTGCCCCTTCACCCCGCCGCCGACCGGGCGCCCGAGTTCCCGGCCGAGCGCGGCGAGCCCCTCATGGCCACGGGCGTCGATGAGGGGAAGCGTGCCCGAGCCCGCCTCCCCCCTCACGATTTCGCCTCCTCGGGCAATGACGGCATGGGCGAGGGCCCTGCAGGCCCGGGCCGGATCGATCCGGGCCGAGAGGGTTTCATGCACGAGAAGGCCGGTCGGGCTCGGCGGGGCCCAGCCCGCAAATCGCTCGGCCGGCACGATCCGCCAGCTGCCGAGTCCCCGCCAGTGCCGTGTGGCGGCCTCGGCGCGGCGGCGGGCGAGGGCGACGGCCCTTTCGTCGGCCAGCGGCAGGATGCGGCCGATGCGGCGATAGCCCGGGTCGATCCCAGATGCGGCCGCCACCTTGCGCCAGAAGGCGGGGTGAAGGGCGAGGGCGTCGCGCTGGAAGGCCTTGGTCGGTGTCCAGGGGTCGGGCACATGGGGCTGCAGCGCACCGAGGATGCCGCCGCTCGCGCCGGCGCCCGCATGGCGCTTCTCGATCAGACGGACCCTCGCGCCCCGTTCGGTGAGCGACCAGGCGATGGCGAGACCGAAGATTCCGGCTCCCAGAACCTCGACATCCGCCATTGTCTTCGCTCCCGTCCAAGATCAATCTGCACCCGATTCGCATGGGGTGATCGCATGACGGAAACCGGGGAACAAGGTGCCGGGCTGATCTGGCGCGAAGGCCATGTGCCGGTTTCGGCGCGTTTCGACGACCCCTATTTCTCCCCCGACGACGGGCTTGCCGAAAGCCGCCATGTCTTTCTGGCGGGCAACGATCTGCCCGGGCGTTTCAGGGACGGGTTTCACATCGCCGAACTGGGCTTCGGCACGGGGCTCAACCTCGCGGCGGCGCTCGATGCCTGGCGCCGGGCCGAGGTGCCGGGGGTGCTGCGTTACACCGCCTTCGAGAAATATCCCCTCGCACCGGCCGAGATGGCGCGGGCGCTGTGCGCCTTCCCCGAGATCGCGCCCGTCGTGGAGGAGCTTCTGGCGTACTGGCGGCCGGGGCGGCGGCGGATCCGTCTCGCCGATCTCGAATTCCACCTGATCGAGGGGGATGCGCGCGTCACGCTCCCCCGCTGGGCGGGCCGGGCCGACGCCTGGTTCCTCGACGGTTTTGCCCCGGCACGCAATCCCGGCATGTGGACCGAGGCGCTGCTGGGCGAGGTCGCCCGCCATAGTTGCGCCGGCGGCAGCTTCGCCACCTTCACCGCCGCGGGCCATGTGCGCCGGGCGCTCGCGGCGGCGGGGTTCCGCGTCATGCGGGTTGCGGGCTTCGGCCGCAAGCGCCACATGAGCCGCGGGGTGCTGGCGGTGCCGGGGCCGGGGAACGGGGAGACGGGCCGATGAAAACGGCGACGCCCGGGCTCGCGCGGCCGCAGAGCGCGCTTCTCGGCATCGGTCTGATGGTGGCGGCCACCTTCGCCTTCGCCGTGCTCGACGGCCTGTCGCGCCATCTCGCGGGGCGCACCAACACGGTGATGGTGGTGACGATCCGCTACTGGTTCTTCGCCGTCTTCGCCCTGTGGCTCCTGTGGCGGCGCGGTGGGCTGCGCCGCGCTCTTGCCAGCCGCATCAAGGGGCTTCAGATCGTTCGCGGCGTGCTGCTGGCCGCCGAGGTGCTGGTGACGGTGATGTCCTTCACCCTGATCGGACTCATCGAGACCCATGCCGTCTTCGCCGTCTATCCGCTCCTCGTCGCCGCCTTGTCGGGGCCGCTTCTGGGGGAGCGGATCGGCTGGCAGGGCTGGGCGGCGATCCTCGCCGGCTTCGCCGGGATGATGGTGATCCTGCAACCGGGAACGAGCGTCTTCTCGCCGCTTTCTCTCGTGCCGCTTCTCGGAGCGGCGATCTTCGCCCTCTATGGCCTCGCGACGCGCTTCGCCGCCCGGGCGGACGATGCCCTCGTCAGCTTCTTCTGGACCGGTCTCGTCGGGGCGGGGATGCTGACGGTGCTGCTGCCCTGGTTCTGGCAGCCGATCGCCCGCGAGGACTGGGGGTTGATGGTGGCGCTGTGCGTTGTCGGTGTCGCAAGCCACTTCCTGCTCATCAAGGCGTATGACGTGGCCGAGGCGGCCCTGCTGCAGCCCTTCGCCTTCCTTCAGCTCGTCTTCGTCTCGATCATCGGCGTGACGGTCTTCGGCGAGAGTCTGGCGCCGCGGGTGATTCTCGGGGCGGCGATCATCGTCGCGGCCGGCATCGTCGGCCTGCGCGTCAGTGTCCGACGAGGTCGCGGCCGAGGCTGAGGCGCGGATCGCCGCTTTCCCGGGCGCGGTAGATCGTCGCCGCCTCGCTCACCCGCATGACGTAGTTGCGTGTCTCGCGAAAGGGGATGTGCTCGATCCAGTCCACCACGTCGATCTTGCCGCTTCGCGGGTCGCCATGGCGGGCGATCCAGCGGTCGGCCCGCGAGGGGCCGGCATTGTAGGCGGCGAAGGCGAGAGCCCAGGCGTTGTCGTATTTGCGGAGAAGCTCGGCGAGATAGGCGCCGCCGAGGCGGATGTTGTAATGGGGGTCCTCGGTCAGGCGACGGGTGCTGAAGGGCATGCCGAGCGCGCGCGTCATCTTGCGGGCGGTGCGCGGCATCAGCTGCATCAGCCCCAGAGCGCCGGCCCTGCTTCTTGCCGCCCGGTCGAACTCGCTCTCGCGCCGGGCGATGGCAAGGGCGACATGGCGCGGCACGGCAAGGCGATGCCAGGGCAGGCGGGGTTCGGGGAAATAGGCCTCGGGCAGGATGATCCGTCGCCGGGCGGCCTGCTTGGCCAGCAGAAGAGCGACATATTCACGATCGTTCTCGAGAGCGTAATCGGCCAGCCGGGCGATGTCGTCGGCCTTGCGCTGCACGGCCAGCGTCAGCATGAACCAGCGCATGAGCCGCTCCTCGCCGGCCCGGTCGAGCAGCCTTGCGGCGACGAAGAGCGGGTCGGAGACGAAATCCGCCGCGCGCCAGTCGGGCAGCCTGCCGCGCGTGGCGAGGCGGCTGTCGAGCGGCAGGCCGAGCTTCTCGGCGGCCAGCTGGCCGTAGAAGCTCGTCTGGTAGGTGGCGGCATTTTCGAGGGAGATGCGCGCCGCGACCCTGTTGCCCCGGGCGGCTTCGGCCTCGGCGATCCAGTAATGGGCCCGACCGAGGGAGATCGGGGTGACGACAGCATCGCGAAAGCGGGTGAAATGGACGAGTGCCCTTTCGGGATCCTTCAGGTGGCGCAAGGCGATATAGCCCGAAAGCCATTCGAGATCGGCATAATCGCTGCCGGCGCCGAGAAAATGGCGCGAGGCCAGCTCGTAGGCGAGGCGTGCCTTGCCTTCCCGCATGGCCTGCCGGGCATAGGCGCGGCGGCGGTCGGCCCATTTCCCGGGGTGGCCCAGAGCCGCGGCCGAGCGGCTCTGACGGCGCAGGAGGGCGAGGGCGTCCTCGTCACGCCCCTTGCGCACGCGCCAGCGAAAACGGTCATACGCCAGACCCGGGTCGTCCCTGAGGGCGGAGGGCACGGCGGCGATCAGCCCGTCCACGCCCCGCACCATGCGCTGCAGGCCGATGCGGGCACGGGCGAGAGCGGCATGGGCCGGGTCCAGACGCGGCAGCATGCGCTCGGCCTCGCCGACGAGGCCGCGCCAGAGGAGCATGTCGGTCCGTTCCCGGTGGTAGGGTCCGAGCACGTTGCCGTAGCGGCGCAGGATCACCTCTTCCTCGCCGGCCGAGAGCGACAGGGTCTTCCAGCCGCGGATGACCACCGCCCGGGCCCTCTCCTTCTGACCGCTGACATGAAGCGCCCGGGCCAGCCGGATCACGCCGATGCCGGTTTGCGGGGGGCGGCCGGCAAAGAGCCGAATCACCTCGGCGGGCGCGGTGTCATCGGGCAGGGCGGCTTCGCTCTTGCGGCGAATGACGGCCACGCCCGGCCAGTTCGGGTGACGGGAAAGAAAGGCGCGATAGGCGGCCCAGTCGCCCTCGCCGCTGCGCAGGAGATACCATTCGACGATATCGCGCGCCAGCGGCACGGGCGCATCGGCGACGAGGCGGCGTGCCCGTGCCGGATCCTCGGCACGGGCGGCCTCGAGCGCGGCCTTCAGCATCTGCCCCGCAATCCGCTCGCCCGCGATATCGACCGGCCCGGCCGTTGTCCCGAAAGGCCACAGGGCAAGCAGGACAGGCAGGGCGAGGCGGGCAAGGCGCTCCTTCAGGCGGCATGCCTTTCGGGCCGGGGCGGGCGTGCGTGTGCTGGCGCGATCGTTCACGGGGTGGAGGCGGTGGGGGCACGGCAATGTCGGCAACAGGCGGATTCCCTTCGGATCGGTCCTTCCCGGATCACTCCCTGGCGCCCGGAGCCCGGGCGGCGCTTCGGCGGCAGGCTAGCAGATCCCGCTCCGGCTCGACAGGGGCAATCGGCGGATGCGCACCGGCGGGCGGCCACCCGCCCCGATCGGAGCGCCCCGGCACGGGACGGCTTGGCAAGGAGCGCGCGGCGGGGTAGTTTCCAGCCGCCGAAAGCACCGTTCGGACAGACCGGCCGTCCGCAGCCGAGGGAGAGGCTCCATGACTGCACCCGCCACCGCCAGCCGTTTCACGGGCTCGATGCCCGCTCTCGTCACCCCTTTCCGGGACGGCAAGGTGGACTTTGCCGCTCTCGAGGCACTGGTGGACTGGCAGATCGCCGAGGGGTCTTCGGGGCTCGTCGCCGTCGGCACGACCGGCGAGAGCCCGACATTGACCCATGAGGAGCACGAGGCGGTGATCGAGGCGGTGGTCGGCTTCGCCGCCGGCCGCGTGCCTGTGATCGCCGGGACCGGCTCCAACAACACCGCCGAGGCGATCCGCTTCATGCGCCATGCCGAAAAGGTGGGAGCCGATGCCGCGCTCGTGGTCACGCCTTATTACAACAAGCCGACCCAGGCCGGGCTCGTCGCCCATTACAGGGCGCTGCATGATTGCTGCGAGCTGCCGATCATCATCTACAACATTCCGGGACGTTCGGCGGTGGACATGAGCGTTGCCACCATGGCCGAGCTGGCGCAGCTGCCGCGGATCATCGGCGTGAAGGACGCGACTGGCGATCTGGCGCGCGTGCCGGCACAGCGGGCGGCCTGCGGACCGGATTTCGTCCAGCTGTCGGGCGAGGACGCCACCGCGCACGGCTTCAATGCCGAAGGTGGCGTCGGCTGCATCTCGGTGACGGCTAACGTCGCGCCGCGGCTCTGCGCCGAGATGCAGGCCGCGTCCCTCGCGGGGGATCACGCCAGGGCCCTTGCGTTGCAGGACCGGTTGATGCCGCTGCATCGGGCCGTGTTCCTCGAGCCGGGCGTCGTCGGTGCGAAATGCGGTCTTGCGCTTCTGGGCCGCTGCACCGAGGAGGTGCGGCTGCCGATGCTGCCGGCCACCGAATCCACCCGTGCCGCCATTCGGGCGGCGATGGAAGGGCTGGGGCTCCTCTGAGCCCGAGCGAATGCCTCAGGGGGGCGGCCCGGAGCCGCGAAAGGTGCCATGGTCAGCCGCAGGAAGAAGAAAGACCCGAATTCGAGGCTGATCGCCGAGAACCGCAAGGCGCGGCACAATTACGCCATCGAGGACGATCTCGAGGTCGGCCTTGTGCTCGAAGGGTCCGAGGTCAAGTCGCTGCGCCAGGGCGGAGCCAATATCGCCGAGAGCTATGCCGCGGTCGAGAACGGCGAGCTGTGGCTGATCAACGCCTACATCGCCCCCTACGAGCAGGCCGGCCGCTGGGGGCACGAGCCGCGGCGCAAGCGCAAGCTCCTCGCCCATCGCAAGGAGATCGACCGGCTGTGGAACGCCACCCGCCGCAAAGGCATGACGATCGTGCCGCTCAAGCTCTATTTCAACGACAAGGGCCGCGCCAAGCTCAAGCTCGGCATCGCCCGCGGCAAGAAACTGGCAGACAAGCGCGAGACCGAACGCCGGCGCGACTGGCAGCGCCAGAAGGCACGGCTGCTGCGTCATCACACAGGTTGAGCGTCCCTTGAAAGGTCGCGCAGGCGTCGCTAGGCAGGGAAGGCATCAAGCAGGAATTCGCCATGACATACGAAGACCCGCGCACCGTCGTTTCGACCGAATGGCTGGCGCAGCATCTCCGGGATCCGGATCTGCGGATTCTCGACGCATCCTGGTATCTGCCCGAGGCGGGGCGCGATCCGAAGGCGGAATACGCTGCGGAGCACATTCCCGGTGCCCGTTTCTTCGACATCGACGAGATCGCCGACACCCGCTCCCCCCTGCCGCACATGGCGCCGAGCCCGGAGAAGTTCATGTCCCGCATGCGGGCGATGGGCGTGGGAGACGGGCATCAGGTCGTGATCTATGACGGGGCGGGCATGTTCTCGGCGCCCCGCGTGTGGTGGCTCTTTCGCCTGATGGGCAAGCAGGACGTGGCCGTGCTCGACGGCGGGCTGCCGAAATGGAAGGCCGAAGGCCGCCCGCTCGAGGACATGCCGCCGATCCTGCGCGAGCGCCACATGACCACCGCCTTCCAGCACTATCTCGTGAAGGATGTCACCCAGGTGGCACGGGCCGCCAAGCTCGGCGAGGCCGAGATCGTCGATGCCCGCAGCCCCGAACGTTTCTGCGGCCGGGCTCCCGAGCCGCGCCCCGGCCTCAGATCGGGCCACATCCCCGGGGCGAAGAACGTTCATTACGCCACCCTTCTCGACGAGGGCGGAACGCTCAGGAGCCCGGAGGAGATCCGCGCCGTCTTCGAGGCCGCCGGGGTCGATCTCGCGCAGCCGATCATCACGAGCTGCGGCTCCGGCGTCACCGCCGCGATCCTCAACCTCGCGCTCGAGGTGATCGGCCACCGTGACCATGCGCTTTACGACGGCTCCTGGGCCGAATGGGGCCAGTTCCCCGAGCTTGCCGTCGAGACCTGCTGAGCGGCTCGTCCGCCCTTTCCATACTCATGCGCCCCGGCGCCAGCGACAGGTGAATGTCATGTTCGAACCCCTCACCCCGCCCAACCCCGACAAGATTCTCCAGCTGATGCAGATGTTCCGGGCCGACCCGCGCCCGAACAAGATCGATCTCGGCGTCGGCGTCTATCGCAATGCCGAGGGCGTCACCCCGATCATGCGGGCGGTGAAGGAAGCCGAAAAGCGGCTCTGGGAGAGCGAGACCACCAAGGCCTATACCGCCGTGGCCGGCGACCCGGCCTACCATGCGGCGATGCGCGCGCTCGTTCTCGGGGAGGCGGTGCCCTCCGGGAGGGTCGCGGCGCTGGCCACGCCGGGCGGCACCGGCGCGATCCGCCAGAGCCTCGAGCTCGTCCGCATGGTGCGACCGGAGGCGACGGTCTGGCTCTCGGCGCCGACCTGGCCCAATCACCCCTCGATCATCCGCTATCTGAAGCTGCCGATCGCGGAATACCGCTATTTCGACTCCGGCACCCGCGATGTCGATTTCGCCGGCATGATGGCCGATCTTGCCGGGGTGCGGCAAGGTGACGTGGTGCTGCTGCATGGCTGCTGCCACAACCCCACGGGCGCCAACCTCACCCTCGACGAGTGGCGCGAAGTGACCGATCTTCTTCTCGAGAAGAGGGCGCTGCCCTTCGTCGATATCGCCTATCAGGGTTTCGGCGACGGTCTCGAGGAGGATGCGGCCGGGCTGCGGCACATGGCGACGCAGATGCCGGAAATGCTGATCGCCGCCAGCTGCTCGAAGAATTTCGGCATCTACCGCGAGAGGGCCGGCATCGTGCTGGCGCTGGCGGACGATCCCCGCCGCCGCGAGCTGCTGCAGGGCAATCTCGCCTATCTCAACCGGCAGAACTATTCCTTCCCGCCCGACCATGGCGCCCGTCTGGTGACGATGGTGCTCGAGGATCCGGCCCTGCGTGCGGACTGGCAGGCCGAGCTCGAGGAGATGCGGCTGAACATGCTGAAGATCCGCCAGCTTCTGGCCGAGGAGCTGCGCAAGCTCTCCAATTCCGACCGGTTCGATTTCATCGCCCGTCATCGCGGCATGTTCTCCCGTCTCGGTGCCACGCCCGAGCAGGTCGAAGCCATGCGCGAGAAACACGGCATCTACATGGTCGGCGACAGCCGCATCAACATCGCCGGGCTGACCGAGGAAACGGTGCCGATCCTCGCGCGCGCCATGATCGAAGTCGGCATGTGAATGCCGCCCGGCGCGCGGCGGCTGCCCGGCCGTTCCACGCATGCAGGGTGCGGCGGGAAAATGACGGGTCGGCGAGGCGATGCGCCGGCCGCCGTTTCCGGGCGCGACTTCGGGAGCGGGAAGACGGTGCATGCCGGCATCGCTGGCGCGCTCGAAGACCCGAAACGGGCACTTTGACAGGCAGTGCGGCACCTGTCATCACGGTGATCGGCGTCTCGCTCCGAAGGTTTCCCGGTGCGGACCGGTCCGCGAGCGGGGAACGGGCTTTCGCCCCCGATCGAAGCGCTTCTTGCGGTCTTGCCGCCCTTCGCCCACTCGAGCCGTCTCAGCCGGGACAGCGAAGGGCACGGTCGAGATCGGCCGGGCTCTGCCAGCGGCCAATGGGGCGGGAACGGAGCGCGCCGCCTTCCAGCGTCACCGCCAGCACCTGCCGCCAGTCGCCCGAGGCCAGGATCATTTCCGGTCGCGAACCGCAGCGGCGGATACCGCCGGGAATGAAGCTCCAGCCGATCCGGTGATTGCTGACCCCGTCGAGATCGGCCACTTCCACGAGTCGCCCCCGACCCGCCCCTTGCGGCTCGAAGCGCCAGACACGCAGCTTCCGGGCCAGGTGCGGCCGATCGACATAGGCAATCTCGGTTCGCCCGTCTCCGTCGAGATCGGCGGCACCGAGAGGGGCGAGCCAGCGATGGGAGCGGCCGATGAAGGGTGTCGCCGTCACCACGCCCGAGCGGCCGAAGAGCGCGAGCCGCGCGCCGCGCGCAAGATCGGTCTCGACCACCATCACGAGCGGCCCGGCCCGCCCCTTCAGCGCAACGAGCCTCGGGGCGATATCCTCGAAGACGCGGTTCCCGGGCAGGCGCAGGAGCACGCTGCTGCCGTCCGAAAGTTGCAGACGCAGTGCCCCCCATTCGAGCGAATCACCCAGAATGCCGTGGTCATAGCGTGCCGTCGGCATTTCGTAACGGGCCGCGACGATGTGGGGGGCGCCGCCGCTTTCCGCCCCTGCCTCTGCCCATGCGAGAGCCCCGATGGCGAGGGCCGCAAGGCGGGCGAGGGTGCGGGGCAGGAACATCAGATCTGCTTTTCCGGCATGTGGACGACGAGCCCCTCGAGCTCCGGCGTCACCTTGATCTGGCAGGTGAGGCGCGAGCGTTCCGGGTCCGGATTCCAGGCGAAATCCAGCATGTCGGCTTCCATCGGATCCTTGGGCGGCAGCTTCTCCACCCAGGCTTCATCGACATAGACGTGGCAGGTGGAACAGGCGCAGGCGCCGCCGCAATCGGCATCGATTCCGGGAATGTTGTTGTCGCGCGCCCCTTCCATCACCGTCATTCCTTCGGGGACATCGACTTCGTGACGGGTGCCGTTGTGCTCGATATAGATGATCTTGACCATGTTGCCCTCACACAAGGATCTGTCGGCTCCTTAGCCGATGCCGTCCCCGTCTTCCAGAGTGACCAATTGTTGCCGCAATCCTCTGGCAGGAATGTGAACGGGACGTTCCGGCGCGGGCCGGGCCAACGCAAGGGAGAACGGCACGGATGAAGCGACGGGGGCGAAGAACGAGATGCCGGACGGGGGCGGCGTGGCTCGCGACCCTTCTGGTCTTCGGGGCGGCCCTTCCGGCCGGAGCCGCGGAGGGTTGCTGGTCGGTTTTGCGGTTGCCGGCGGAATACGAGACCGTGACCGAACAGCGGCGCGTGGTGCCGGAGCAGCGCGACGGGAACGGCCGCCTCCTTCGCCCTGCCGAATACCATACCCTGCGGACGACGCGGCAGGTGCGACCGGCGCAGGAGATCCCGTTCCGCGTGGTCTGTCCGGCGCAGCTGACGCACGATCTCGTCGCCTCGCTGCAAAGGGCGCTCGCGGTGCGGGGCTACTTTGCCGGCAAGGTCACCGGCCGGCTCGACGAAGCCACTCGGGCGGCGCTCAGGGTCTTTCAGGGGGAGCGCGGATTGCCGAGCGGCGAAGTCGCGCTGGCCACCGCCCAGCTCCTCGGCCTCCTGCCCTACGACACCCGCGCGGCGCTGCCGGGCGGCACCGGCGCCGCGATTGCGGCAAGGTAGAAAGCGCGGCGCGTGAAGGCGGTTCCCCGGCCGGAAGGCACCGCGCCCGGAAATCCGGACGAAACCTCGCGAACACGGTCGGAACCGGCCCGGCCCTCCCGTCGCGCCCCGAGCAGGTTGGCGTTTCCCGTCTCGATACGGCGAACGCCCCCCTGCCTGCAATTTCTCCGGCGCCGGGCAGAAGCGAGCCTGCAAGCGCCCGCGGGCGAGCGAAGCGGCGGCTCGGCTTTGCGGGCAACCAAGACCGCCAGCCTGACGAACGGCCCGGCCGGGCGCGGCAGGCGGAACGAGGATCACGGCGTCCTGCCGTGTGGCCGGAACGGATATTCGAACGGATATTCGGCAGCCGGCTGGAGCAGGAATGCGGATCGGGACAGGCAGCGAGGCCGCACGTTGCGCCTGCAGCCGTGCCCGTCTCAACCGCAGATGCCGAGTTTCGTGCCCTGCTCGGCGGCGAAACGGCAGATCTTCCTGTTCAGCTCGTTGCGGTGAGAGGAATCACGATATTTCCACGCTGCTTCGATCATCGGTGAAACCTTGTCCCGCGTCTCGTCGTCCAGATCCGCTTCACTCAAGCTCGAAGCCGTTGAACGAGCCGCCCTGGACAATGTTTCATACCGTCGAAAGGCCCTCTCGAGGTATCTTGCCGTAGCCGGGCTGTTGCGGATCGTGGCATTGTCGGTGGCAACGATGGCGAGAATCCTTTGCTGATAGCTTTTCAGCAGTCCGATTTCCCGGAACAGAAGGAGCGTCAGGTTCCGTGCCTGCAACTTGGAGAGGGCGTCTTCCTCCATGATCCGGGCAACATGTCCGAACGCACCGTCCGGCAGCTCGCCCTGATCGTAGAGCAGCACCATGCGATCGAGATAGGTCGCAAAGACGACAGGAAGCAACTTGTTGGGCTGATTTCCGGGGAAAAGGGAATTGTCCGATTCGCCGAGAACGGCTCGCCGCAGATCCCTTGCGCTTTCGTAGAAATTGTCCGGCTCGGTCATGAGCAGGCTCGCCGCATGGACGAATTGCGGCAGCGTGTAGGCCATCTCCTCGGATCGGGCGAGGGTGATCGCCCGCTGCGCCCATGTCTGCGCTTCCCGGTAGTCGTTGTGAAGGAAGTGGAGGAGAGCGAGCATCGCCTGATCCTTCACGCGATATTCGACGTCTTCGGTTTCGTGAAGGCCGGAATGCAATGTCTGGATGGCGCGGCTGATCACACCCTGATTGTACGGGCTTTGTACAGGCTGTTCCTGGTCGATTTCCTCCACAAGTATTTCCATCGTGCGGCTGTAGATGTCGGAGCCGCTCGTGTTGACCGGGACCGGCAGCGTCACGAGGCGGGTGCTTTCCTTCTGCAATTCCTCATAGTCGTATTGTCGGTTTATCGATCCCCACAGATATTCGGTCGATGTCGTGACGGCCAGATCGGTGCTGAAGGTAAGCACGGCTGTCAGAAGAGCGGTGCCACCGGCCATGCCGAGACCGCCGGCAGAGAGAGCCCCGCCGCCGAGCAGTGCGAGGCCGGCATTGGTGGCCGCAGCGCCCGAAAGGCCCATGGCGCCCCCGATCCAGCTGCCGATTGCCGCGACGACGGGTCCGCCGGTGCCACCGGTGAAGAAGACGAAGGCGCCAACACCCACCGCTATCAGCCCCCCCAACAGGATCGAACCCCATCCCAGCAGGCCGTCTTCCTCGTAGAAGGCGTCGAAGGTGGCGTATTCGGCCGCCGGAGCGGCCGATGCAGCGAGGAGGCTGACGAGTATCGCCAATGCGAATACATGGAGAACTGTCGGGTTTCTCACTTGATCCTCCTCAGCATGTCGATCTGGGCCATTGCGGCGGTTGCGTTCCCGATGACGAGTTCGACGCCGTTGCGTTCGGCAGCGTGTTGCAGCAGCTTCAGCCTGGCGGGGTCCGGGCGATTGGCCATGACGAATACCGGCACGACGACCGAGTCGGCCTGGCGCGCAAATTGTGCGAGGGTCGCCATGTCGGCGCGGGCCATGTCCAGCGGAATCGGACGACCCGGGGCGTAGTTCTTGGCCTCGATCGCGAACACGCGCCCTCCGCGCTCCAAGACAACGTCGATGTCGCTCACGCCGCGCTTGAGCCCGTCCGAGAAGGGAAAGCCGATATTCCTGACCTTGAACCCGCTCTCGGCCGCCCGGGCGGCAAGCCGCAGCTCGAACATGTGGCCGCTGGTGCAGCAGGGACTGTTGCCGATCACCTTGCGCAAGGTCGAGGTGAAGCCCGGTGTTCCGCTCAGGGCGTGGAAAAGCCGTTCGGCTTCCGCGCGCTCGAGGGTGCCGTGCCGGACCGCGATGCGCAGATAGGCGTCCTCGATCTGGCTGCCAGTCAGTCCGCGTCTTGCCAGCTCCCTGCCGACAGCGCGGGTGCCTCCCGGCGTTCTGGCCAGCCGCGAGAGCGCGACGATCTCCTCCGTCGCCAGGGCTCGGCTCGATCGCGCAATGGGCGCGAGAAGACGCAGGATGCGCGGGGCGTTCCTGACAAGGGGCTCGATGACGATATCGGCGCGAACGGCCGTGGGAAACGCTGTTGCCAGAGCAAGGGCGAATAGCGTCAACAGGCGAAGATATTGTCCCATACGCATGGCAGGTTTCGAAATTCTCCGAGCCGAGCAATCATGCCCGGATGATTACCCAAGTGTAGCGATCTACCCTTGCGTGTCAATCTGCAATGACCGCTCCACCGCTCGTCCTTCGATTCTCCGGCGTTGGCGAACGAGGAAGGGGCTTGCGGCGGACCGGCGCGTTTCTTCGTTCTGAACGAGCGTCGCGCGGCATTGCCGTGCTTTCTTGTCGTGGTGTTCATTTTCTTTCCCGCCGAGGAGCCGAAGTTCGACGATTGGCCGCCACCGAGAGCCGCTCGGGGCGGACCGAGCGGACAACCACGAGAATGTCTGGCGAACGCCGAAAGACGCCCGGCCAGGGAGAACATCTCCGGCGATTCCGCGCTTTCCGGGCTTCAGAGTCCGACTCAAAATCAAGTCTTTGAAGATGTGGCTTTTGCCAGGAATCTCATTTGCCTTCGGATGGATGCGATGAGCAGCCATGCCTCGGATGAAGCGATCCGCTTTTCCCAGTCCTTCGCCAGCCTGCGG
>JALSJQ010000001.1 GCA_026989275.1 Albidovulum sp. | reverse complement strand
ATGGCGAAGGAAAAGTTTGAGCGGACGAAACCGCATGTGAACGTTGGCACGATTGGTCACGTTGACCACGGGAAGACGACGCTGACGGCGGCGATCACGAAGTATTACGGCGACTTCAAGGACTACGACCAGATTGACGCGGCTCCCGAGGAGAAGGCGCGGGGGATCACGATTTCGACGGCGCATGTGGAGTACGAGACGGAGAACCGGCACTATGCGCATGTGGACTGCCCTGGGCACGCGGACTACGTGAAGAACATGATCACGGGCGCGGCGCAGATGGACGGAGCGATTCTGGTTGTTTCTGCGGCGGACGGTCCGATGCCGCAGACTCGGGAGCACATTCTTCTGGCGCGTCAGGTGGGTGTTCCTGCGATTGTCGTCTACATGAACAAGGTTGACCAGGTTGACGACGAGGAGCTTCTGGAGCTTGTGGAGATGGAGATCCGGGAGCTTCTTTCGCAGTATGATTTTCCCGGGGACGACATTCCGATCGTGAAGGGTTCGGCGCTTGCGGCGCTTGAGGGGCGCGATCCTGAGATCGGGGAGCAGTCGATCCGTGAGCTGATGAAGGCGGTTGACGAGTACATTCCGACGCCGGAGCGTCCGATCGACCAGCCGTTCCTGATGCCGATCGAGGACGTTTTCTCGATTTCTGGTCGCGGCACGGTTGTGACGGGTCGCGTGGAGCGCGGGGTGATCAACGTGGGCGACGAGGTCGAGATCGTGGGTCTTCGTCCGACGCAGAAGACGACGGTCACGGGCGTGGAGATGTTCCGCAAGCTTCTGGACCGCGGCGAGGCCGGGGACAACATCGGGGCGCTTCTGCGTGGCATCGGGCGCGACGAGGTGGAGCGCGGTCAGGTTCTGGCGCAGCCCGGTTCGGTGACGCCGCACACGAAGTTCGAGGCGGAGGCCTACATTCTGACGAAGGAGGAGGGCGGCCGTCACACGCCGTTCTTCACGAACTACCGTCCGCAGTTCTACTTCCGGACGACGGACGTGACCGGGACGGTGAAGCTTCCCGAGGGCACGGAGATGGTGATGCCCGGGGACAACGTGAACTTCGAGGTGGAGCTGATCGCGCCGATCGCGATGGAGGAGCGTCTGCGCTTCGCCATCCGCGAGGGCGGCCGCACCGTCGGCGCCGGCGTCGTCTCCAGGATCATCGAGTAACGCGGAAAACCGAAGACCGGAGCGGACCCTCCCCAAGGGGCGCTCCGGTTGCCCGCCTGGCAGCCAGAAGAGGCAAGACAATGCAAGGTCAGAAGATTCGCATCCGGCTCAAGGCCTACGACTACCGCGTTCTCGATGCGAGCGCGCGGGAGATCGTGCAGACGGCCAAGCGGACCGGTGCCACCGTGCGTGGCCCGATTCCCCTGCCGAACAGGATCGAGAAATACACGGTGATCCGCGGTCCCCACATCGACAAGGAATCGCGCGATCAGTTCGAGATCCGGACGCACAAGCGTCTGTTGGACATCATCGACCCGACGCCCCAGACGGTGGACGCGCTCATGAAGCTCGACCTGGCCGCCGGCGTCGATGTCGAGATCAAGGTCTGAGGAGGGCATCCGGCATGCGTTCCGGAGTGATTGCAAGGAAGCTGGGCATGACCCGGCTGTTTCTGGAGGATGGGCGGCAGGTGCCGGTGACGGTGCTGCAGCTCGACAATGTGCAGGTGGTGGCCCAGCGCACCGCCGAGAAGGACGGTTACACCGCCGTCCAGATCGGCGCCGGGCTGGCCAAGCCGAAGCGTGTCACCAAGCCGATGCGGGGCCACTTCGCCAAGGCGGGCGTCGCCCCCAAGCGCAAGCTGGCCGAGTTCCGCGTGAGCCCGGAGAACCTGATCCCGGTCGGTGCCGAGATCACCGCCGAGCATTTCGTGCCGGGCCAGAAGGTCGATGTTTCGGGCACCTCGATCGGCAAGGGCTTCGCCGGTGCGATGAAGCGCCACAATTTCGGTGGTCTCCGGGCTTCCCACGGCGTGTCGATCTCGCACCGTTCGCACGGCTCGACCGGCCAGTGCCAGGATCCGGGCAAGGTGTTCAAGGGCAAGCGCATGGCGGGGCACATGGGCGCCGTCCGTGTCACCACCCAGAATCTCGAGGTCGTCCGGGTCGATCCCGAGCGCGGGCTCGTCATGGTCAAGGGCGCGGTTCCCGGGGCCAGGGGTGGTTGGGTGACGATCCGTGATGCGGTCAAGCGCAAGCTGCCCGAGGGCGTGCCGTTCCCCGCTGCCATCAGGACTGCCGGAGCCGCCGCCGAAGCGGCTGGTGCGGCCTCGGAAGGAGGGGCTGAAGAATGAAGGCTGACGTGATCAATCTCGATTCCGGCAAGGCCGGCACGATCGAACTGCCGGAGGAGATCTTCGGCATCGAGCCGCGGCCGGACATCCTGCACCGCGTGGTGCGCTGGCAACGGGCCAAGGCCCAGCAGGGCACCCACAAGACCAAGGGGCGCTCCGAGACCAGCTACTCGACCCGGAAGATCTACCGGCAGAAGGGCACGGGCGGCGCCCGCCACGGCGACCGCAACGCGCCGATCTTCCGCAAGGGGGGGGTCTACAAGGGGCCGGTGGTGCGCAGCCACGCCCACAAGCTGCCGAAAAAGGTTCGCAAGCTCGGCCTGAAGATGGCGCTTGCCGCCAAGGCGAGGGCCGGCGAACTCGTGATCCTCGATGCGGCCCGGGTCGAGACGGCGCGCACCGCCGAACTGGCGAAGAAGGTCAAGGCGCTGGGCTGGAAGCGGGCGCTCGTGATCGACGGTCCCGAGATCGACGACAATTTCTACCTCGCCTCGCGCAACATCGAGGGGCTCGACGTGCTCCCGAGCGAGGGCGCCAACGTCTATGACATCCTGCGGCGCGACACGCTCGTGCTGACCAAGGCGGGTGTCGAAGCACTGGAGGCACGACTGAAATGAGCATCCGGCCCGAACATTACGATGTGATCCGCCGTCCGCTGATCACCGAGAAGGCCACCCTTGCCTCCGAGAACGGCACGGTGGTGTTCGAGGTGGCGATGGATGCGACCAAGCCGCAGATCCGCAAGGCGGTGGAAGCGCTGTTCAACGTCAAGGTCAAGGCGGTCAACACCTGCATCCTGAAAGGCAAGCGCAAGCGTTTCCGGGGCATTCCCGGCAAACGCAAGGATATCAAGAAGGCCTATGTGACGCTCGAGGAGGGGAACACCATCGACGTCACGGGTGGCTTCTGACACACCAGCAACGGAAGACAGCAAGATGGCACTCAAGTCGTACAAGCCGACAACGCCTGGCCAGCGCGGTCTGGTTCTGATCGACCGTTCCGGTCTGTGGAAAGGGCGTCCGGTCAAGAAGCTCACCCAGGGGCTGACCAAATCGGGCGGTCGCAACAACACCGGGCGGATCACCGTCCGTCACCGTGGTGGCGGCAACAAGCGGCTCTATCGCATCATCGACTTCAAGCGGCGCAAATGGGACGTGCCGGCGACGGTGGAGCGGATCGAATACGATCCGAACCGCACCGCCTTCATCGCCCTGATCCGCTATGACGATGGCGAACAGGCCTATATCCTCGCGCCGCAGCGGCTCGCCGTCGGCGACCGGGTGATCGCCGGCGCCAAGGTGGACATCAAGCCGGGCAATGCCATGCCGTTCACCGGCATGCCGATCGGCACCATCGTGCACAACATCGAGCTCAAGCCCGGCAAGGGCGGCCAGCTTGCGCGTGCCGCCGGCACCTACGCCCAGTTCGTCGGCCGCGACGGGGGCTACGCCCAGATCCGCCTCTCCTCGGGCGAGCTGCGGATGGTGCGGCAGGAATGCATGGCGACGGTGGGTGCCGTTTCCAACCCCGACAATTCGAACCAGAACTTCGGCAAGGCCGGCCGCATGCGCTGGAAGGGCATTCGTCCGACGGTGCGCGGCGTGGCCATGAACCCGGTCGATCATCCGCATGGTGGCGGTGAGGGCCGGACCTCGGGCGGCCGTCACCCGGTCACGCCCTGGGGCAAGCCGACCAAGGGTGCGAAGACCCGCAGGAACAAGGCGACGGACAAATACATCATCCGCTCGCGTCACGCTCGCAAGAAGAAGGGGCGGTAAACAATGGCAAGGTCTGTCTGGAAGGGCCCTTTCGTCGACTCCTATCTGCTGAAGAAGGCGGAGAAGGCGCGCGAATCGGGCCGCAACGAAGTCATCAAGATCTGGTCGCGGCGTTCGACCATCCTGCCGCAATTCGTCGGTCTGACCTTCGGCGTCTACAACGGGCACAAGTTCATTCCCGTCTCCGTCACCGAAGAGATGATCGGCATGAAATTCGGCGAGTTCGCGCCCACCCGTACCTTCTACGGGCATGCGGCCGACAAGAAAGCGAAACGGAAGTAAGCCATGGGTAAGCAGAAGAATCCGCGCCGCGTGGCCGAGAACGAGGCGATGGCCGTCTCCCGGATGCTCCGGGTTTCGCCCCAGAAGCTGAACCTCGTCGCGGCCATGATCCGCGGCAAGAAGGTGGACAAGGCGCTGGCCGATCTGACCTTCTCCAGGAAGCGCATCGCCGAGGACGTGCGCAAGTGTCTCGAATCGGCCATCGCCAACGCCGAGAACAACCATGGGCTCGACGTGGACAACCTGATCGTGGCCGAGGCCTATGTCGGCAAGAACCTGGTCCTGAAGCGCGGTCGCCCGCGGGCACGGGGTCGCTTCGGACGGATCCTGAAACCGTTTTCACAGCTGACTATCAAGGTGCGGCAGGTAGAGGAGCAGGCATAATGGGTCACAAGGTCAATCCGATCGGGATGCGGCTCCAGATCAACCGCACCTGGGACAGCCGCTGGTATGCCGACAAGAACGAGTTCGGCGATCTGCTCCTCGAGGATCTGAAGATCAAGGAGCACATCCGCAAGAAGGCCAGGCAGGCCGGCATCAGCCGCGTCATCATCGAGCGGCCGCACAAGAAGTGCCGGGTGACGATCCAGGCCGCGCGTCCGGGCATCATCATCGGCAAGAAGGGCGCGGATATCGAGAAGCTGCGCAAGGAGCTGTCCCGGCTCACCGACAGCGAGCTGCATCTCAACATCGTGGAGGTGCGCAAGCCCGAGGTCGATGCCCAGCTCGTGGCCGAATCGATTGCCCAGCAGCTCGAACGGCGGGTTTCGTTCCGGCGGGCGATGAAGCGTGCGGTCCAGAACGCCATGCGCATGGGGGCTCTCGGTATTCGCGTCAATGTCGCCGGTCGGCTCGGCGGGGCCGAGATCGCCCGGACCGAGTGGTATCGCGAAGGGCGCGTGCCGCTTCATACGCTGCGCGCCGACATCGATTTCGCCCGCGCCGAAGCCCGGACGCCCTACGGCATCATCGGCGTGAAGGTGTGGATCTACAAGGGCGACATCATGGAGCACGACCCGACGGCCCATGACCGTCGCCGCCAGCAGCTCAACGAAGGCGGTGCGCCGCGCCCGCGTTCGCGTCGTTGAGCGCCTGAGGGAGAAGACAGATGCTTCAACCCAAACGCACGAAATACCGCAAGCAGTTCAAGGGTCGGATCCACGGCAAGGCCAAGGGCGGCACCGAGCTCAACTTCGGCTCCTACGGGCTGAAGGCGATCACGCCGGAGCGGATCACCGCTCGGCAGATCGAGGCCGCGCGGCGCGCCATGACCCGGCACATGAAGCGTCAGGGGCGGGTGTGGATCCGCATCTTCCCGGACGTTCCGGTCACCAAGAAGCCGACCGAGGTCCGCATGGGCAAGGGCAAGGGCTCGGTGGAATACTGGGCCGCGCGCGTGAAGCCCGGGCGGATCATGTTCGAGATTGACGGCGTGCCCGAATCTGTGGCACAGGAGGCTCTCCGCCTCGCCGCGATGAAGCTGCCGGTGAAGACCCGCTTCGTCAGGCGCGAGGACTGGTAAGCGCCACCCCCGCAGGAGCCACGATCCGCGGGGGTCGGGGCTTTTTGTTGGAAAAGCGTCGGCGTCCCGGCCGGCCCGGGGCGGAGGGCCGGGGTGTCCGGCGACTTCTGATGGAAGGATGAGTGGCGATGAACGCTGCTGAACTGAGAGAGAAGACGACCGACCAGCTGCGCGAGGAGCTCGTCAGGCTGAAGAAGGAAGCGTTCAACCTGCGCTTCCAGCAGGCGAGCGGCCAGCTGGAGAACACGGCGCGGATCCGCCAGGTGCGGCGCGACATCGCCCGTGTTCTGACCGTGATGAACGAGAAGAAGAGGGCCGCCGAAGCGGCCGCCGAATAAGAGGGGCGCGAGATGCCGAAACGAATTCTGCAGGGCACCGTGGTCAGCGACAAGAATGACCAGACCGTGACGGTGCTGGTCGAGCGCCGCTTCACCCATCCGATTCTCCGGAAGACGGTTCGCAAGACCAAGAAATACCGGGCCCATGACCCGGAAAACCGTTTCAAGGTCGGGGACGTGGTTCGCATCCGCGAATGCGCGCCGATCTCGAAGACCAAGCGCTGGGAAGTGATCGAGGGCGTCGACGCCTGATCCATTTTCCGGTTTGAACGAAACCCTGGGGCCCGGCGGCGGCCGCGGTCCCCAAAGGTCGGGAGAAACCGCCATGATCCAGATGCAGACCAATCTGGATGTTGCCGACAATTCCGGCGCCAAGCGCGTGCAGTGCATCAAGGTGCTGGGTGGATCGAAGCGCAAATACGCCTCGGTCGGCGACATCATCGTCGTCTCCGTGAAGGAGGCGATCCCGCGCGGGCGGGTGAAGAAGGGCGACGTGCGCAAGGCCGTCGTCGTCCGCACCGCCAAGGAAGTGCGTCGTGACGATGGCACCGCCATCCGTTTCGACGGCAACGCCGCCGTTCTTCTCAACAACAATCTCGAGCCGATCGGCACCCGGATCTTCGGTCCGGTCGCGCGCGAGCTGCGGCAGAAGAACTTCATGAAGATCGTCTCGCTTGCCCCGGAGGTGCTCTGATGGCTCAGAAGCTTCGCAAAGGCGACCGGGTGATCGTGCTTGCCGGCAAGGACAAGGGCAAGGAAGGCGAGATCCTCAAGGTCATGCCGAAGGAGAACAAGGCGATCGTGCAGGGCGTCAACATCGCCATCCGGCACCAGCGCCAGACGCCGGACAGCCCCGGCGGCCGCGTGCCGAAGGAGATGCCGATCGACCTCAGCAATCTCGCTCTCGTCGATCCCAGGGAGGGCGGTCCGACCCGCGTCGGCTTCCGCATCGAGGGCGGCAGGAAGGTCCGCTATGCCAAGAAATCGGGAGCTGTGATCGATGCTTGATGCTGCCAGCTACACGCCGCGCCTGAAGAGCCTCTACCGGGAAAAGATCCGCCCGGCTCTGAAGGAGGAGTTCGGTTACAGGAACGACATGGAGATCCCGAAGCTCGAGAAGATCGTGATCAACATGGGCATCGGGGAAGCGGTGCGCGATTCGAAGAAGATCCGCACCGCCGAGCGCGACCTGGCCAGGATCGCCGGTCAGAAGCCGGTCATCACCCGGGCCAAGAAGTCGATCGCCGGCTTCCGCCTGCGCGAAGGGATGCCGATCGGCGTCAAGGTCACGCTGCGGGGGGATCGGATGTACGATTTCCTCGACCGCCTGATCACCATCGCCCTGCCGCGCGTTCGCGACTTCCGCGGCCTCAGCCCCAGATCCTTCGATGGCCGCGGCAATTTCGCCATGGGCATCAAGGAACACATCGTCTTCCCCGAGATCAATTACGACGAGGTGGACGACGTGTGGGGCATGGACATCATCATCAACACCACCGCCAAGTCGGATGACGAGGCGCGGGCGCTGCTGCGGCATTTCAACATGCCGTTCAAGAGCTGAGCGCGGAGGAGACACACATGGCCAAGAAAGCAATGATCGAGCGCGAAAGGAAGCGCCAGCGGCTGGTCAAGCGCTACGCCGCCAAGCGCGAGGCGCTCAAGGCGATCGCCAACAACCCCGACCTGCCGATGGAGGAGCGCTTCAAGGCCCGGCTCAAGCTGGCCAAGCTGCCGCGCAATTCCTCGCCCACCCGTCTGCGCAATCGCTGCCAGCTGACCGGTCGGCCGCGCGCCTACTATCGCAAGTTCAAGATCTCGCGGATCGCGCTTCGGGAACTCGGTTCCTCGGGGCAGATCCCGGGTGTCACCAAGTCGAGCTGGTAAGGAGGGCAGGAAATGTCGTTCAACGATCCGCTCGGCGATATGCTGACCCGCATCCGCAATGCGCAGATGCGCGGCAAGTCCACCGTGCGCACCCCCGCTTCGCGGCTGCGCGAATGGGTGCTCGACGTGCTCGAGCGCGAAGGCTACATCCGCGGCTACGAGAAGGTGCAGGACGAGCGCGGCCTGCCCGAACTCGAGATCGCCCTGAAATATGCCGATGGCGAACCGGCGATTCGCGAGATCAAGCGCGTCTCGAAGCCGGGCCGCCGGGTCTATGCCGGCGTGTCCGAGCTGCCGCAGGTGCGCCAGGGTCTCGGTGTTGCCATCGTCTCCACGCCCAAGGGCGTGATGTCGGATGCGCAGGCACGTGCCGCCAATGTCGGCGGCGAAGTGCTCTGCACGATTTTCTGAGGAGGGGCCGGCAATGTCTCGTATCGGCAAGAAACCCGTCGAACTGCCCGGTGGCGTGACGGCCACCGTTTCGGGGCAGACGATCGAGGTGAAGGGCCCCAAGGGGGTGCGGAACTTCACCGCGACCGATGATGTCGAGATCGTGGTGGACGGCAATGTCGTCACCGTGCGGCCGCGATCGAAGTCGAAGCGTGCCCGCCAGCAATGGGGCATGAGCCGCACCCAGATCGCCAATTGCGTGAAGGGGGTGACGGAAGGCTTCCGCAAGGAGCTCGAGATCCAGGGCGTCGGCTACCGGGCGCAGCTGCAGGGCAATGTCCTCAAGCTCCAGCTCGGCTACAGCCACGATGTCGAATATCCCGTCCCCTCCGACGTGAAGATCACCGTGCCGAAACCGACGGAGATCATCGTCGAGGGCATCAACGAGCAGCGGGTCGGTCAGGTCGCGGCCGAGATCCGCGGCTGGCGGCCGCCCGAGCCCTACAAGGGCAAGGGGATCCGCTACAAGGACGAGTACATCTTCCGCAAGGAAGGCAAGAAGAAGTAAGGACGGCAGAGATGGCGAACACGAAAAGGGAACTGTTCCTCAAGCGCCGCCTGCGCGTGCGGAACAAGCTCAAGCGGCGAGCCGACGGCCGTCCGCGGCTGAGCATTCATCGGTCGAACAAGAACTTCTACGCCCAGGTGATCGACGATGCGCGCGGCGTCACCCTGGCGGCGGCCTCCACCCTCGAGAAGGATCTCGGCCTTGCCGGCAGGAACAATATCGAGGCGGCCCGCAGGATCGGCGAACTCATCGCCGAGCGTGCCAGGGCGGCCGGCGTCGAGAGCGTCTATTTCGACCGGGGCGGTCGGTTGTATCACGGCAAGGTCAAGGCCCTTGCCGACGCGGCGCGCGAAGGCGGCCTGAAATTCTGAGGAGCGAATAAATGGCGAGAGAAGACAAGCGTCGGAACCGTGACGAGGCGCCGGAATTCGCTGATCGTCTGGTCGCGATCAACCGCGTCTCGAAGACGGTGAAGGGCGGCAAGCGCTTCGGCTTCGCGGCCCTCGTGGTCGTCGGTGACCAGCGCGGCCGGGTCGGCTTCGGCAAGGGCAAGGCCAAGGAAGTGCCGGAAGCGATCCGCAAGGCCACCGAGCAGGCCAAGCGCAACATGATCCGCGTGCCGCTCAAGGAAGGCCGCACGCTCCATCACGACATCGAGGGCCATCACGGCGCCGGCAAGGTGCTGATGCGGACGGCCCCGGCCGGCACCGGGATCATCGCCGGCGGCCCGATGCGTGCCGTGTTCGAGATGCTGGGTGTGCAGGATGTCGTGGCCAAGTCGCTCGGCTCCCAGAACCCCTACAACATGGTCCGGGCGACCTTCGACGGGCTCAGGAAGCAGTCGAGCCCGCGCCGTGTGGCCCAGCGCCGCGGCAAGAAGGTCTCCGACATCCTGCCGAAGAACGACATCGCGGCGGCGCCTGCCAAGGCGGAAGCCGCTCCTGAAAGCGCGGAGGCTTGATCATGGCCAGGACCATCGTCGTCAAGCAGATCGCATCGCCGATCCGCCGCCCCAAGGTGCAGCGCCAGATCCTCATCGGGCTCGGTCTCAACAAGATGAACCGCACCCGCGAGCTCGAGGACACACCGGCGATCCGCGGGATGATCAACAAGATTCCCCACCTCGTGAAGATCATCGAGGAACGGGACTGACAACGGGACCGGCCGCATCGCCCTTTGGGGCGGGCCGGCACTCCCTTCAGCAATCAGGCCGAGGCTTTCCTGCGCGTCGCTTCGCGGGAAACGTCCGGCGAGAGGAGAAGCGACATGAAACTCAACGAACTCAGAGACAGGCCCGGCGCCGTCAGGCCCAAGCGTCGCAAGGCCCGCGGTCCGGGCTCGGGCAAGGGCAAGACCGCCGGTCGCGGCATCAAGGGTCAGAAGTCCCGTTCGGGCGTGGCCCTCAACGGCTTCGAGGGCGGGCAGATGCCGCTCTACCAGCGGCTGCCGAAGCGCGGTTTCAACAACATCAACCGCAAGCATTACGCCGTCGTCAATGTCGGCATGGTGCAGAAGTTCATCGACGCCGGCAAGCTCGATGCGGCGAAGCCGATCGACGAGGCGGCGCTGCAGGCGGCGGGGCTCGTGAGGCGGATCCGCGACGGGGTGCGCCTTCTCGCGAAGGGCGAGATTTCGGCGAAGGTCGATCTCGAGGTCACCGGCGCGTCGAAAGCGGCAATCGAGGCCGTCGAGAAGGCGGGTGGTTCGGTCAGGCTGAAAGCCGCTGCGCGCGATGCGGCCGCGGAATAGGGCTTGAGGCCGGCCCCATGGCCGCCTAGAAACTTCACGGTTTCCCGCGCCGCGAGACCATGACCCGGCCTCGCGGCGCTCTTCGGTGAAAGGGACAGGCATGGCATCAGCAGCCGAACAGATGGCCAGCAACATCAGCTGGAGCGCCTTCGGCAAGGCCAGGGAGCTGCGCCAGCGCATCTGGTATGCGCTCGGCCTCCTCATCGTCTATCGTCTCGGCACCTACATTCCGGTGCCGGGGATCGACGCCCAGGCGCTGCGCGATTTCGTCGAACAGGCGCAGGCCGGGATCGGCGGCATTCTCAACATGTTTACCGGTGGGGCGATCGGGCGGATGGGGATCTTCGCCCTCGGCATCATGCCCTACATCTCGGCCTCGATCATCATCCAGCTGATGGCCTCGATGGTGCCCCAGCTGGAACAGCTGAAGAAGGAAGGGGAGCAGGGGCGGCGCAAGCTCAACCAGTACACCCGCTATTTCACGCTCGTTCTCGCCACCTTCCAGGCCTACGGCCTTGCGGTGAGCCTCGAGGCGGGCAACCTGGCCCATGATCCGGGCTGGTTCTTCCGCGCCTCCACCGTCATCACCCTCGTGGGGGGCACGATGTTCCTCATGTGGATCGGTGAGCAGATCACCTCCCGCGGCATCGGCAACGGCATCTCGCTCATCATCTTCACCGGCATCATCGCCGAGGTGCCGGCGGCGCTGGTGCGCTTTCTGGCTCAGGGGCGGTCGGGGGCGGTTTCGCCGGCCGTGATCATCGGCGTTTTCGTGCTGGTGGTGGTGGTGATCACCTTCGTCGTGTTCATGGAACGGGCGGTGCGGAAGATCCCGATCCAGTATCCGCGCCGGCAGGTGGGGATGAAGATCTATGACAGCAGTTCCTCGCACCTGCCGATCAAGATCAACCCGGCCGGGGTGATCCCGCCGATCTTCGCCTCCTCGCTGCTGCTGCTGCCGGCGACGATCGCCACCTTCTCGGAGGCGCAGACCAACCCCATCCTCGCCACGATCCTCGCCTATTTCGGCCCCGGTCAGCCGCTCTATCTGCTGTTCTTCTCGGTGCTGGTGGTCTTCTTCTCCTATTTCTACACCCTCAACGTGACCTTCAAACCCGACGAGGTGGCGGACAACATCAAGAAGCAGGGCGGCTTCATTCCCGGCATCCGGCCGGGCAGGAAGACGGCGGAATATCTCGAATATGTGGTCACGCGGGTTCTGGTGATCGGGTCGGCCTATCTGGTGGCCATCACGCTCCTGCCCCAGATCCTCCGCAGCCAGTTCGCCATCCCGTTCTATTTCGGGGGCACTTCGGTGCTGATCGTGGTGTCGGTGACGATGGACACCATCAGTCAGATCCAGTCACATCTCCTGGCTCATCAGTACGAAAGCCTGATCGAGAAATCGAAGCTCGGCGGGCGCAAGCGCGCCAGGGGCGGCAAGAAGAAGGTCGTGCGGCGATGAACATCATCCTTCTCGGCCCGCCGGGGGCGGGCAAGGGCACCCAGTCGCGGCGCCTCGTCGAGGAGCGGGGCATGGTGCAGCTTTCCACCGGCGACATGCTGCGCGAGGCGCGCGCTTCGGGCAGCGAGCTCGGCCGCAAGGTGGCGGAGGTGATGGACCGGGGCGATCTCGTCACCGACGACATCGTCATCGGTCTGATCGAGGAGAAGCTGAAGGAGGGCGCCGAGGGAGGCTTCATCTTCGACGGCTTCCCCCGCACCCTCGCCCAAGCCGATGCGCTCGACGCGCTCCTGGGCCGTCTCGGCCAGAAGCTCGACGCTGTGATCGAGCTCGGGGTGGACGACGAGGCGCTCGTCGAGCGCATTTCGGGGCGTTATACCTGCGCCGACTGCGGCGAGGTCTATCACGACACGACCCGCCCCACCCGCGAGGAGGGGGTGTGCGATGTCTGCGGCGGCACGAACTTCAGGCGCCGTGCCGACGACAACCCCGAATCGCTGCGCCAGCGGCTGATGGAATACTACAAGAAGACCTCGCCTCTCATCGGCTACTACCATGCCAAGGGCCTCTTGCACCGGGTCGATGGCATGAAGCCGGTCGAGGAGGTGGCGGCCGAGATCGATCGCATTCTCGACGAGGTGGCGCAGGGCTGAGAATATCCGCCGCGCGGCCGCACGAGGCCGCCGGCACCCGGCTCGGGGGCTGGAGACGGAAACGACAGGCAAGCCTTGACGAGATGGGCCTGACCCCTTATGGCGACATCTCCCGAAGGAATCGCTTGTCCCCAAGGGTCTTCACGCCCTCGAAGCCAAGCATTCGTGATCGAAGCCCGGCGGCGGCAGCCACCGGGCCGACGTTGTGAAAAAAGGTTCCGGCATTACGGATCCGCAACGGAAAGGTAGAAAGACGTGGCACGTATCGCAGGCGTGAACATCCCGACCCAGAAAAGGGTCCCGATCGCACTCACCTACATCTACGGCATCGGCCGCACCCGGGCCGACGAGATCGTCAAGGCGCTCAACATCGACCCGGCCAAGCGGGTCAACCAGCTGAGCGATGCCGAGATCGTCGCCATCCGCGAATTCATCGACAAGAACTACACCGTCGAGGGCGACCTGCGCCGCGAGGTGCAGATGAACATCAAGCGGCTGATGGATCTGGGCTGCTATCGCGGTCTGCGCCATCGTCGTGGCCTCCCGGTGCGCGGCCAGCGCACCCATACCAACGCCCGCACGCGCAAGGGCCCGGCGAAGCCGATCGCCGGCAAGAAGAAGTAAGGGAGGGCTCAGGACATGGCACGCGACAAGACCCGCACCAAGCGCAAGCAGCGCAAGAACATCGCCACCGGCGTCGCCCATGTGGACGCCACCTTCAACAACACCAAGGTGCTGATCTCCGACGTTCAGGGCAACACCATCGCCTGGTCCTCGGCCGGCTGCGTCGGCTTCAAGGGCTCGCGCAAGTCCACGCCCTATGCGGCCCAGCTGGCGGCGGAAGACGCCGGCAGGAAGGCCATGGAGCACGGCGTCCGCACCCTCGAGGTCGAGGTACAGGGGCCCGGCGCCGGCCGCGAAAGCGCCCTGCGGGCGCTGGCCGCGCTCGGCTTCACCATCACCGCCATCCGGGACGTCACCCCGATCCCGCACAATGGCTGCCGTCCGCCGAAGAAGCGTCGGGTCTGAGAACGAAACACTCGCGGGTCGCGCCCCCTGGCGGGGACGCGGCCCCTTTCCGTCTTTTTGAACCTCGGGCGTTCCCGGCTGCAGGATCGGGCCGGTGAACAGGAATGGAGGGCATTACATGATCCACAAGAACTGGCAGGAACTCATCAAGCCGGCCGCGCCGCAGGTCAAGCCCGGCAACGATCCGCTGCGACAGGCGACCCTCGTGGTCGAGCCGCTCGAGCGCGGTTTCGGCCTCACCCTCGGCAACGCGCTGCGCCGGGTGCTCCTCTCCTCCCTCCAGGGGGCCGCGATCACCGCCGTGCAGATCGACAACGTGCTGCACGAGTTTTCCTCGATTCCCGGCGTCCGCGAGGACGTGACCGACATCGTTCTCAATCTCAAGGGCGTGGCGCTGCGGATGGAAGTCGAGGGGCCGAAGCGGCTGACCATCGCCGCCAAGGGGCCGGGCGTCGTCACGGCCGGCGACATCTCCGAAACCTCGGGCATCGAGGTGCTCAACAAGGAGCATGTCATCTGCCATCTCGACGAGGGTGCCAACCTCTACATGGAGCTCACCGTCAACACCGGCAAGGGCTACGTTCCGGCCGATCGCAACCGGCCCGACGACGCCCCGATCGGCCTCATTCCGATCGACGCGATCTATTCGCCGGTGAAGAAGGTGTCCTACCAGGTGGAGCCGACCCGCGAAGGCCAGGTGCTCGACTACGACAAGCTCACCCTCAAGGTCGAGACCGACGGCTCCGTCACCCCGGAAGACGCCGTGGCCTATGCCGCGCGCATCCTTCAGGATCAGCTTCAGGTCTTCATCAACTTCGAGGAACCCGAAGCGGCGGGGCGGCGCGAGGATCAGGACGAGCTCGACTTCAATCCGGTTCTTCTCAAGAAGGTGGACGAGCTCGAACTGTCGGTCCGCTCGGCCAACTGCCTCAAGAACGACAACATCGTCTATATCGGCGACCTCATCCAGAAGACCGAGGCCGAGATGCTGCGCACGCCGAATTTCGGCCGCAAGTCGCTCAACGAGATCAAGGAAGTGCTCAGCTCGATGGGGCTGCATCTCGGCATGGACGTGCCGAACTGGCCGCCCGAGAACATCGAGGAGCTGGCGAAGAAATACGAGGATCAGCTCTGATCCCGCCGCCGGCAGCAGGGCCGGCAACCGGGCCATCGGCCCCAAGGTGAGCAGCCCCGGCGAGGGCTGCCGGACAAAGCATAAGCAACACGAAAGGACCAGACGATGCGCCACAAGAAGGGTTACCGCAGACTCAACCGCACCGCCGAGCATCGCAAGGCGCTCTTTGCCAACATGGCCGGCGCGCTCATCGAACACGAGCAGATCAAGACCACCCTGCCCAAGGCCAAGGAACTGCGCCGCGTGATGGACAAGCTCATCACCCTTGCGAAGAAGGGGGATCTGCATCATCGGCGCCTCGCGGCCGCCCGTCTCAAGGAGGAACGGCATCTCAGGAAGCTGTTCGAGGTGCTCGGCCCGCGTTACAAGGACCGCCCTGGCGGCTATACCCGCGTTCTCAAGGCCGGCTTCCGCTATGGCGACATGGCGCCGATGGCGATCATCGAGCTCGTCGATCGCGACCCGGCGGCCAAGGGCGCTGCCGACAAGGCCCGCATGGCCGAGACGGAAGAAGCCGAGGAGGAGTGAGGACGGCACCGGCCTGCCGTTGATCGGCACGGGATTCACGTTCACGGGAAGGCCCCGCATCGGCGGGGCCTTCTGCCGTGTGGACCTGGGGCGATGGGGCGTGCGGGGGCAACGGGGCGGTCCCGAACGGTGCTCGGGCCTTCGGTGCGGAAGCGGCCGGTTCTGGCGGGTGCGCCATCGCTCGATGAACGCCGCTTCGATGCATCACGCCGACCCTTCGGCCCGATCCTGCCGGCTGCGTCTCGGGCGATGTGCGGAAGCGCCCCACCTGCCTGCCCGTGCGGCCCGTGGGACTTGTTGCGGCCTGCGCCGCACCGCAGCTCCGCTGCCCCCGGATCGCCGTCGGCACTTCGTCGGCCCAATGATTTCTTCCGTCCCTTTCGGCCTCGCGGCATCCTCCACGCCTGGTTCCTTCCGGGAAGCCTGACCGGAACCGCCATCAGAAGCAGCAGGTGATCCGGTGGGGCGGGCGTGGCTCCTCCCTCACGGGCAAGCGGGCGAATGTGCCTCGGGCAGGCGCTTCCGCCCTGCAAGGCCATGCCGCCGGCGGGCTTCACGAGCGGTTGAGCCGGGCCGGCGGATCTGGCATCGCCCCCTCGGCTCGCGCTAGGGAGAAGGTGAAGCCGCCCGGTCCGGTGCGCATGTCCCGTTCGAGAGAGACCACGATGCCCATCAGCCATGACGTTCCGCCCCGTCCGCATCGTTCGCGTCCCGAGAGGGGGACGTTCCCTTTCCTGCCGTTCCCGCTCCTTTCCGTGATGCTCCTCGCCCTTGCCTTCCTCTCCGGCCTCGGGGAAGCAGGTCTTGCCGAGAGCCCGGGCAGCCGGCCCGACCTCCTGCGCGGTTTCGTGCCGGTGGTGAAACGGGCGGCGCCGGCCGTCGTCAGCATCTATACCCGGAAGGTGGTGGCCGAGCGGTTCTCGCCCTTTGCCAACGACCCCTTCTTCGGCCAGCTTTTCGGTGGCGGGCCGGTGATCCCGCGGGTGCAGCAGGCGCTGGGCTCGGGGGTGGTCGTCGATGCGAAGGCGGGGCTCGTCGTCTCCAACTGGCATGTGGTGGGGGAGGCCGACCAGATTCGCGTGGTGCTGGCCGACCGGCGCGAGTTCGATGCGAGGATCGTGCTCGGCGACCCGGAGATCGACCTTGCCGTGCTGCGCCTCGAGGGAGGGTCGGGCCTCACCGAGCTGCCCTTGCGCGATTCGGATACGGTCGAGGTCGGCGAGCTGGTGCTGGCCATCGGCAACCCTTTCGGAGTGGGGCAGACGGTTTCGAGCGGCATCGTCTCGGGTCTCGCGCGCTCGGGCGCGGCGGCCGGCAATCTGCGCGGCTACTTCATCCAGACCGACGCCCCGATCAATCCCGGCAATTCCGGGGGCGCCCTTGTCGATGCCGCAGGTCGGCTCATCGGCATCAATACCGCGATCCTCACGCGCTCGGGCGGCTCGAACGGCATCGGCTTCGCCATTCCCTCGAATCTCGTCCGGGTATTCGTCGCGGCGGCGCGGCACGGCGACAGGCAATTCGTGCGCCCCTGGGCCGGCATGCTCGCCCAGGCGGTCGATCAGTCGCTGGCCGACGGGCTCGGCCTGCCGCGCCCCGAAGGGGTGCTCGTCACCCGGCTGCATCCGCAAAGCCCGTTCGGCGCGGCCGGCATCCGGCCGGGGGACGTGATCATCCGCTTCGACGGTCATGCGGTGGATGCGCCGGCCGAGCTGCTCTTCCGCATGACGCTGGCCGAGAAGGGCCGCCGTGTGCCGGTGGTCTGGCTGCATGACGGACGCAGGATGGAGGGCAGGGTGCGGATGGTGCCGCCACCCGACACGCCGCCGGCCAACCCGGTCCGGGTGCCGCGGGGCTGGCCGCTGGCCGGCTTGTCCGCCGCCACCGTCAATCCGAAGATGATCGCCTCGCTCGATCTGCCCATTGATGCCGCGGGCGTGGTCGTCACCGATCCGGGGCCGATGGGGGCGCGAATCGGGCTCAGGCGCGGCGACATCGTGCGGGCAGTGAACGGGCGGGAGATCAGCTCGAGCCGGGAGCTTCTTCACGTGCTCACGCGCCGCGAGCGGTTCTGGGAATTCGTCGTCGAGCGCGGCGGGCGCCGTCTGATCATCCGCGCCCGGTTGTGACGGCGCCGTGAAGGCGGGAATGGGTGGAGAGGAGGGGACATGGCCGGTCTGATGCTGCTCGACTGGGTGTTGCTGGCGGCGGCCGGCCTTGTCGGTTTCATCCTGCTGCATCCCCGTCTCATGCGTCAGCCTGCCTGGCGGGCGACGGTGACGCCGCTGGCCTCGATCATCGGCAGCGGCTTTCTCGTCATCGCGCCGCTGCTGGCCGATGTCGCCGGTTCGCGAGCGGTGGCGGCAATGGGGCTGATCGTGCTCGCGGCGTTCGCCATCGGCCATGTGATCCGCTTCAACATTCGTCATGCCGAGCCGCTGCTGCGCGGCGAGATCCGCCATCGGGGGCTTGCCCTGAGCGAACGGCTCTCGGGGGGCGCGCTCCTCTTCGCCTATGTGATTTCGGTGGCCTTCTACATCCGTATCCTCGGCTCCTTCGCCCTTGCACGCACCCCCTGGGGCGGGGAGACGCAGGAATTGATGCTGGCAACGGCGATCCTCGTCGGCATCGGCATTGTCGGCTTCGCTCGCGGGCTCAGGGGGCTGGAATTCCTGGAGGTGCTGGCCGTTTCGACCAAGCTTGCCGTCATAGCGGCGCTGCTTGTCGGGCTCTTGTGGCACGATATGGCCCGGGGGGAATGGTTCGCGGCCGTCACGCCCGGAAAGGCCGATCTCCTCACCCGCCTGCGGATGCTGGGCGGGATGCTTCTCGTGGTGCAGGGCTTCGAGACATCGCGCTATCTCGGTTCGGAATATCCGGCCGATCTGCGGGCGCGCACCATGCTCCGGGCCCAGATCCTGAGCGGGGCGATCTATGTCGGGTTCGTCGCCCTGGTCGAGCCGCTTCTGGCCGATCTGCCGCCCGGCAAGCCCGACGAGACCGCCATCATCCGGCTCACGGCCGAGGTGGCTGTGGTGCTGCCCTGGCTCCTCATCCTCGGCGCGCTGATGAGCCAGTTCTCGGCCGGCGTGGCCGACACGCTCGGCGCCGGCGGCCTCGCCCGTGAAGCCAGCGGCGGACGCCTGCCGGAGAAATGGGCCTATCCGGTGATTGCCGCCGTGGCGATCGGCCTCATCTGGTCGCTCGACGTGTTCGAGGTGATCGCCGTCGCCTCCCGGGCCTTCGCCGCCTATTACATGGCGCAGGCGCTGACGGCCTTCTTCACCGTTTCCATCATCCGTTGCGGCCCTTCCCGGCTGTGGATGCAGCTCGGATTTCTCGCGATGGCCCTGTTTCTTCTCCTGATCGTGCTCTTCGCCCTGCCGGTGGAATGAGGCGTTCCGCCTTCCGTCCCGGCGACGCGGCAGGTAGGAAGGGGGCATGAGCGATCTTTTCGCACCAGACGGCTCGGCGGAAGGGGCCGGCGGCACGGACGACCGCCGCCCGCTGGCCGATCTCATGCGCCCCCGCAGCCTCGTCGAGGTGGTCGGGCAGGAACATGTCCTCGCGCCGGACGCGCCTCTCGGGGCGATGCTCGGAGCGGGGCGGCTTTCCTCGTTGATCCTCTGGGGGCCGCCCGGCGTCGGCAAGACCACCATCGCCCGGCTTCTGGCCGAGGAAACCGATCTCGACTTCGTGCAGATCTCGGCGATCTTCACCGGCGTTTCCGATCTCAAGCGGATCTTCCGCGAGGCCGCGGCGCGCCGGCAGGCGGGGCGGGGCACCCTGCTCTTCGTGGACGAGATTCACCGTTTCAACAAGGCGCAGCAGGACGGTTTCCTGCCCCACATGGAAGACGGCACGATCGTGCTTGTGGGAGCCACGACCGAAAATCCCTCCTTCGAACTCAACGCCGCGCTTCTGAGCCGGGCGCAGGTGCTGGTGCTGAGGCGGCTCGATGCCGCTGCGCTCGAGGAGCTTCTTGCCCGCGTCGAGGCGCGGTTCGGCCGGCTGCCGCTGACCGCAGAGGCCCGGGCGCTTCTCGTCGAGATGGCCGATGGCGACGGTCGCGCCCTCTTCAACCTCGTCGAGCAGGTTCTGGCGGCCTCTCCCGACAACCCGCTCGACGAGGCGGGGCTTGCGCGGCTCGTCACCCGCCGTGCCCCGGTCTATGACAAGAGCGGCGAGGAGCACTACAATCTCGTTTCGGCGTTGCACAAGTCGGTTCGCGCGTCCGACCCGGATGCGGCCCTCTACTGGCTTGCGCGGATGCTGACGGGAGGCGAGGACCCCCACTACATCGCCCGGCGTCTCACGCGCATGGCGATCGAGGACATCGGCCTTGCCGACCCGGAGGCGCAGAATGTCTGCCTGGCGGCCTGGCAGAGCTACGAGCGGCTCGGCTCGCCCGAGGGAGACCTCGCCCTGGCCGAGGCGACGCTCTATCTCGCTCTCGCACCCAAGTCGAACGCCGCCTATGCCGCCTGGAAGAAGGCCCTTCGCGCCGCGCGGCAGACCGGTTCGCTCATGCCGGCGCCCCATTCGGTCAATGCGCCGACGAAGCTGATGAAGACCCTTGGCTATGGCAAGGGCTATGCCTATGACCATGACGACCCGTCGGGCGTTTCCGGGCAGGATCATTTCCCGCCCGGCATGGAGCGGCGGTGCTTCTACGAACCGGTCGAGCGGGGGTTCGAGCGCGAGCTGAAGAAACGGCGCGACTGGTTCGACCGCAAGCGGCGCGAGGCGCGGGCCCGTGCGGCGAGGAAGGAGGGGAACGATGCGTGAAATCCTGCTCGTGGCGGCGGGCGGCGCCCTGGGCGCGGCGGGGCGCTATCTCGTCGGACTTCAGGCGCTGCGGCTCTTCGGCCCCGCCTGGCCTGCCGGCACCTTCGCCGTCAACGTGATCGGCTCCTTCATCATGGGCATGGCCTTCGCCTGGCTTGCGCCGAAGGGCCCCGATGGAGCCCGGCTCGCGCTTCTTCTGATGACCGGGATGCTCGGCGGGTTCACCACCTTCTCGGCGTTCTCGCTCGATCTGTGGCTGATGATCGAGGACGAACGCTTCTGGTCGGCCATTTCCTACGCGCTTCTTTCGGTCACCCTGTCGCTGGCGGCGCTTGCCGGCGGCGTCTCCCTCGTGCGGAGCATGGCGCCGTGAGCGGTGTGCGGCATGTCACGGTGACGGAGGACGAGGCCGGCCAGCGGCTCGATCGCTGGCTGCGCGGGAAGTTTCCCCACCTGCCGCAGGGGCGGATCGAGAGGATGTGCCGCAAGGGAGAGCTTCGGGTCGATGGCGGCCGGGTGAAGGCCTCGCGGCGGCTCGCTGCCGGGGAAACGGTGCGGATTCCGCCATTGCCGCCGTCGCGCCCGCCCGAGGCGGCGGCGGCTCCGGTTGTCGGCGCCGGGGAGGCCGAGGCGATCCGGCGGGCGGTGCTCTATCGGGACGAGGACATTCTCGTCATCGACAAGCCGCCCGGATTGCCGGTGCAGGGGGGCACGAAGCAGCGACTGCATCTCGATGCCCTGGCGCCGGCATTGCAGTTCGACGCCGCCGAGCCGCCGCGGCTGGTCCACCGGCTGGACAAGGACACTTCGGGCGTGCTGGTGCTGGCCCGCAACGCCCGGGCCGCCCGCGCCCTCGCCCGCGCCTTCGGCAATCGCGATGTCCGCAAGATCTACTGGGCGGCGGTGGCGGGATATCCGAAGCCGGCGAAGGGCACGATCCGCTATGGCCTCGTCAAGGCGCCGACGGGGCAGGGAGAGAAGATGCTGACGGTCCACCCCGACGAGATCGAGGCCACCGAGGGCGCCCGGCGGGCCGTGACCGATTATGCCGTCATCGATCATCTCGGCAATCGCGTCTCCTGGGTGGCGCTGGTGCCGGTCACGGGGCGGACCCATCAGCTCCGGGCCCACATGGCGGCGATCGGCCACCCGATCGTCGGCGACGGGAAATACGGCACGCGCGGCCGGGAGAAGCGCGAAACGGGCTGGGGCTCGGCGCTGGGAGGAGACATTTCCCGCAAGCTGCATCTTCATGCCCGCTCCCTCTCCCTGCCGCACCCGACCACCGGCAGGCGGGTGAGCTTCACCGCGCCCTTGCCCGGCCACATGCGCCGCACCTGGAGCTATTTCGGCTGGGCGGAGAACGACGCTCCCGCCGACCCGTTCTTCCGGGAGGAGGGGAGAGCATGACGCCGCGGCCCGATCATCCGCGCCTCGTGCTGTTCGACGTGGACGGCACCCTTGTGGACAGCCTCGACCACATCATGGCCGCGATGGAGCGCGCCTTCGCCGCACGCGATCTGCCGCCGCCCTCTCGCGCGGCGGTGCGGGAGATCATCGGCCTTTCGCTCGAGGAGGCGATGGCCCGGCTCGTGCCGGCCCTCTCCGCGGAGGCCTGTCGCGCCCTTGCGGCGGCCTATCGGCAGGCCTTCTTCGACCTGCACTCTCGCGGTGGTGCCGACGCACCGCTCTTTGCCGGCATCGACCGGGTGATCGCGGCCCTTGCGGCCGATCCGGTGACGCTCCTCGGCGTGGCCACCGGCAAGTCGCGCCGCGGGCTCGACCGGCTCTTCGCGGCCCACGATCTCGCCCGTCACTTCCATACCCTGCAGACGGCCGATGCGCACCCTTCGAAACCGCATCCGGCCATGGTCCTTGCTGCCCTCGCCGAAACCGGGGTGCGGCCCGAACGTGCGGTGATGGTGGGCGATACCACCTATGACATGGAAATGGCCCGTGCGGCCGGCATCGTGCCGATCGGCGTCGCCTGGGGCTATCACTCGCCCGCGGCGCTCATGGCCGCCGGGGCGCAGGCCATTGCCGGTGATCCGGTCGCCCTGCTCGACATGCTCGATTGAAACCCGCAGGATGCAGGGCCTTTGAGGAGTTCGACCGATGCGACAGACGCTCAAGCGCAGCCTTCCCGAACGCTTCTGGCAGAGCGAATCGGTGCACGAGGTGCCGGGAGGATGGGAAATCCGGCTCGACGACAAGCCGCTGCGCACCCCGGCCAAGGAGCGGCTCGTCGTGCCGGCGGAAGCCTTCGCCCGGGCGATCGCCGAGGAATGGGCGGCGCAGACCCGCCATGTCGATCCCGAGACGATGCCGCTCACCCGCATGGCCAATTCGGCGATCGACAAGGTCGCTCCCAATCGGGCGGCGGTGGTGGAGATGCTGGCCGAATACGGCGCGAACGACCTCTTGTGCTACCGTGCCGAACACCCGCAGGCGCTCCATGCGCGCGAGGCCGCGGCCTGGGATCCGTGGCTCGACTGGGCGCGGACGCGGCTCGGCGCCGACCTCGTGACCACCCGCGGCATCGTGCCGGTGGATCAGTCGCCCGAAGCGCTGGCCGCGCTCAGGGCGCCCTTCGAGGGGCTCGATCCCTTCGCTCTCGCGGCCTTCCACGATCTCGTGACGATCTCGGGCTCGCTGGTGCTGGCGCTCGCCGTTCTTGCGGGCGAGATCGACGCCGATGCGCTGTGGCGCCTCTCGCGAATCGATGAGGACTGGCAGGAGAACCAGTGGGGGATCGATGCGGAAGCGGCGGCCGGGGCGGCAAGGAAGGAAGCCGCGCTTCGGGCGGCCGTCCGGGCGCTCGAGCTGCTCGGGCGGCGGGGAGGCGGCGGATCGGCCCGTCCGGTCTGAGCAGGCGCCGCGCCGGGCGCGAACAGGCGCGGCACGGTCGCCCGTGACCTGCACAAATGTCATGCAATTGCGGCGCGCAGCGTGTTTTTTAACCATTCGGAGGGCGTGTTCGCTTGACCCCTGCCGCGCTCCTCTCCATGCTGCCCCTCCAGAGGGAGAGCCCTCGGAAAACCATCATCCAACAGGGACCGTGCCGATCCCGGCACGGTCTGAGAGGAAAGAGGTCAACATGAAAAAGACGATCATTCTCGGCGCGATTGCCGCTGCCGGGCTTGGCGCGACGGTGGCTTCGGCCGGCACGCTCGACGACGTGAAGGCGCGGGGCTATCTGCAGTGCGGCGTGACCACCGGTCTCGTCGGCTTTGCCGCTCCGGACGCCAACGGCGAGTGGCACGGCTTCGACGCCGACTTCTGCCGGGCGGTTGCCGCCGCCATCTTCGGCGACCCGAACAAGGTCAAGTTCACCCCGACCACCGGCAAGACCCGCTTCACCGCCCTGGCTTCGGGCGAAGTGGACATGCTGGCCCGGAACACCACCTGGACCTTCACCCGCGACGTGGACCTCAAGTTCACCTTCGCCGGCGTGAACTACTATGACGGTCAGGGCTTCATGGTCCGCAAGGATCTCGGCGTGTCCTCCGCCAAGGAGCTGAACGGCGCCACGGTCTGCATCCAGACCGGCACCACCACCGAGCTCAACCTGGCCGACTACTTCCGTTCGAACGGCATGGAATACGAGCCAGTGCCGATCGAGACCAACGCCGAGGCCCGCCAGCAGTTCCTGGCCGGGGCCTGCGACGTCTACACCACCGACCGTTCGGGCCTGGCCGCGACGCGCGCGACCTTCGAGAATCCCGATGACTATGTCATCCTGCCCGAGACGATTTCGAAGGAGCCGCTCGGCCCGCTTTCGCGTCATGGCGACGAGCAGTGGTCCGACCTCATCCGCTGGACCCTCAACGCCCTCATCTCCGCCGAGGAGCTCGGCATCACCTCGGCGAACATCGACGAGCTGAGGAAGGGCACCAACAATCCGGAAATCAACCGGATCCTCGGCACCGAAGGCAATCTCGGCGCCATGCTCGGCCTCGACAAGGACTGGGCCTACAACGCCATCAAGGCGGTGGGCAACTATGGCGAGCTGTTCGACAAGTATCTCAAGCCGATCGGGCTTGACCGCGGGCTCAACGCCCAGTGGAAGAACGGCGGCCTGATCTATTCGCCGCCGTTCCGTTGATCGGCAGACGCATGGGGAAGGGCGCGCATGGTCGCGCCCTTCCTGTGTCATGACCAGTGCATGCCCCGCCCGGCGGGCGGGGCCCTTTTCAAACCAGGTTACGAGGGTGAACGGCCATGGCCATGGCGGAACCTGAGGGAGGGCCGAAGGAGAGCTTTCGGCCGGCCATGCTGATCTACGACACCCGCTACCGGGCCATCACCATTCAGGTGCTTGTGCTCGCAGGGGTGGTCGCGCTGATCGGCTGGCTCGTGAACAACACGCTCCACAATCTCGAGATTCTCGGCAAGCCGCTCGGTTTCGGCTTCCTGACCGAGCCGGCGAGCTACGACATCAACCAGCGTCTGATCGAATACAATTCGCGCGACACCCATCTGAGGGCGGCCTTCGTCGGCCTGCTCAACACCCTGCTCGTTGCGGCGGCCGGCTGCGTGCTCGCCACGCTCATCGGCCTGTTCGTCGGGGTGTTGCGCCTTTCGAAGAACTGGCTCGTCGCCCGGCTGATGACGGTGTATGTCGAGGGCTTCCGCAACGTGCCGGTCCTGTTGTGGATCCTTCTGACGATGGCGATCCTCATCGACACGGCGCCCCGCCCGGCGGCCTTCCGCAAGGGCGAGGCCTCGATGCTGTTCGATGCCGTCGCCATCACCAACCGCGGCATCTACATTCCCGAGCCGGTCTTCTCGCGCTCTCTCGGGAACATCCACCTTTTCGGTGATTCGAGCCTGCGCTTCGATGTGAGCCTCGATCTGCTCGCGATCCTGGCGGCGCTCGTTGCCGGGATCGTCGCTTCCATCTTCGTGCGGCGCTGGGCCGACCGGGTGCAGGAGGAGACCGGCGACCGGCCCACCACATGGCACATCCGCACGGCGCTGGTGGTGGTGCCGCCTGTCCTGGTGCTGTGGGCGCTCGGCTTTCACCTCGTTCCTCCCGAACTCAAGGGCTTCAACTTCAAGGGCGGGATCCACCTGCGCAACTCGTTCATCGCCCTGTGGCTGGCATTGTCGCTCTACACGGCGGCCTTCATCGCCGAGATCGTGCGGGCGGGGATCCAGTCCGTGCCCAAGGGGCAGACCGAGGCCGCCCTGGCCCTCGGCTTCTCGGGAGGGCAGACCATGCGGCTCGTGATCCTGCCGCAGGCGCTCAGGGTCATCATCCCGCCGCTGATCTCGCAATATCTCAACCTGACCAAGAACTCGTCGCTTGCCATCGCCGTGGGCTACATGGACATCACCGGCACGCTCGGGGGCATCACCCTCAACCAGACCGGCCGCGAGCTCGAATCGATCATGCTCCTGATGCTGGTCTATCTCGCCATCTCGCTGTCCATCTCGTCGGTGATGAACTGGTACAACAAGCGCGTGAAGCTGAAGGAGCGCTGATATGGCCGAGACGACCTATGTCCGCACCGAAATGCTTCCTCCCAAGCCGCCGCCCCCCAGCCAGACGGGTGTTGTCGGCTGGATGCGGGAGAACCTGTTCGACGGGTGGAAGAACACCCTTCTGACGCTCGTGGCGCTCTATGTGGTCTATGCGCTCCTCTCGGCCGCGCTGCCCTGGTTCCTGCATGCGGTGTGGGACGCCGACAGCCTCAACGAGTGCCGCGAGGTCATCAAGGCGAGCTGGGGGCCCGAGGCCGACGGCGCCTGCTTCGCCGTGATCCGCGACCGTTGGCACCAGATGCTCTACGGTTTCTACCCCCAGGAGCTCTACTGGCGGCCCAACCTCGCCTTCGTGCTGATGCTGGTGGCACTCTCGCCCGTGCTCTTTCCGAACCTGCCGCGCAGGATGCTGCTGTTCTCGCTGGTCTATCCCTTTCTCGGCTACTGGCTCCTGTGGGGCGGCACGATGTGGGCGCCCGTGAGCTGGGCGCTCGGCTTCGTCCTCGGCTATTTCGCCTTCGTCATCGTGAACGACCGGGGGGGCACCATCCTGGCCGCCATCGCCGCCGTGATCGTGCCGCTCCTGTGGTGGTTCTTCGGTGCGGGACCGTTCGCCGATCTGGTGCAGTCGCTGATCCCGATCAGCCTGACGGATGTCGAGAGCCGGCAGTTCGGCGGCTTCATGCTGTCGGTCACCATCGGCATCACCGGCATCGTCGGCTCGCTGCCGCTTGGCATCATCCTGGCTCTGGGGCGCCAGTCGAACCTCCTGATGGTCAAGTCGCTGTCCGTGGGATTCATCGAGTTCATCCGCGGCGTGCCGCTGATCACGCTGTTGTTCGTGGCCTCGACGCTCCTGAACATCTTCATGCCGCCGGGGACCAATTTCGACATCATCCTGCGGGTGGTGATCATGGTCACGCTGTTCTCGGCGGCCTATGTGGCCGAGGTGGTGCGCGGCGGTCTCGCGGCCCTGCCGAAGGGGCAATACGAGGCGGCGGCGGCGCTCGGGCTCGACTACTGGAAATCGATGCGGCTCGTCATCCTGCCGCAGGCGCTCAAGATCGCCATTCCGGGCATCGTCTCCACCTTCATCGGCCTGTTCAAGGACACGACGCTGGTCTCGATCATCGGTCTGATGGACCCGATCGGGCTGACCAACGCCATCCGGGCCAATGCCGAGTGGCAGGGCATCATCTGGGAGCTCTATGGCTTCGTTGCCCTGGTGTTCTGGATCTTCTGTTTCTCCATGTCCCGCTACTCGATGTATCTCGAATCCCGCCTCGAGACGGGCCATCGCTGAGGAGTATCACCCATGTCGGATCTCGTCATTGATCGCGAAGTCGATCGCTCGAAGATGACCGTCTCCGAGGAGAAGGCGGTCGAGATGATCGACGTAAACAAGTGGTATGGCAGCTTCCATGTGCTGCGGGACATCAACATGACGGTGCATCGCGGCGAACGGATCGTGATCTGCGGGCCGTCGGGCTCGGGGAAATCGACCCTGATCCGCTGCATCAACCGGCTCGAGGAGCATCAGGCGGGCAGGATCGTCGTGCTCGGCACCGAGCTGACCTCGGACCTGAAGAACATCGAGAAGATCCGCCGCGATGTCGGCATGGTGTTCCAGCACTTCAACCTCTTTCCCCATCTCACCGTGCTCGAGAACTGCACGCTGGCGCCCATCTGGGTGCGCAAGGTGCCGCGCAAGGAGGCCGAGGAAACGGCGATGCACTTTCTCGAGAAGGTCAAGATCCCCGAACAGGCCGACAAGTATCCCGGCCAGCTCTCGGGCGGTCAGCAGCAGCGCGTGGCCATCGCCCGGGCGCTGTGCATGCAGCCGCAGCTGATGCTGTTCGACGAACCGACATCGGCGCTCGACCCGGAGATGATCAAGGAAGTGCTCGACACCATGATCGAGCTTGCCGAGGAAGGCATGACGATGCTCGTGGTCACTCACGAGATGGGCTTTGCCCGGCAGGTGGCGAACCGGGTGGTGTTCATGGATGCCGGCCAGATCGTCGAGGAGGCAGACCCCGAGACCTTCTTCACCAGTCCGAAGAGCGATCGCACCAAGCTGTTCCTCAGCCAGATCCTCGGTCATTGAGGGCGTGTCATCGTCAACGGAACGGGGCGTCGGCGCCGTGAGGCGGCGGCGCCCCTTCCGCGCCCGGCTTCCTTGTCTTCGGGAACCAGTTCGGTCACAAGCGGGTCATGCTGAAACGCAAGCGCAAGAGCCCTTCCTTCAATCCGGCCGACTGGCCCGAGGACCCCATCACCCCGCCCGACGATCTGCCGGCGGTGGCCGTCATCCATCAGCCCTGGCGCGCCGGGCCGTTCCTCGCGCGGGTGCCGCTTGACGGGCTCGTCTGGCCGCTCGGCCGGCCGCGGCGGCTCGAAGGGCCGGGGACCGTGGCCGATCTCGGTCCCGAGGACCATATCCTTCTGAGGGTCTGCAAGGGCGCGCATCTGCCGATGCCGGGAGTGCGGGCGCGGCGTTCGGTGATCGTTCTCGAGCCGCGCGTGATCCACGGAACCCATCGCCGGATCCTGGCCCGCACCCATTGGCGCTGGTTCCGCATCTTCACCTATGATCCGGAGCTTCTGGCGCGGATACCGAACGGCATCTTCCAGCCGCCGGCCATGACCTGGGTTCCGGAGTGGCGCGAACTCGATCTGGCCAAGATCCGTCTTGCTTCGCTGATCGCCTCGGAAAAACGCGTTCACGAGGGGCACCGGCTGCGCCACGAGATCGCCGGTTTCATCCGCGCCGAAGGGCTCGATGTCGATCTTCTCGGCCGCGCCTACAGGCCGCTTGCGAAGAAGGCCGATGGCCTCGCCCCCTACATGTTCTCGGTCGTGATCGAGAACTCGATCGAGCCGGGTTATTTCACCGAAAAGCTGATCGATGCCTTCATGTGCGCGACCGTGCCGATCTACTGGGGCACGCCCGACGTGCTTGAGCATTTCGACCCCGAAGGGATGATCTTCTGTCGCACGGGGGACGAGATCCGCGCCGCTCTCGGCCGGATCTCTCCGGCGCTTTACGAGAGGATGCGCCCGGCCGTTCTCGCCAATCGCGAGCGCTGCCTGCGCGAATTGCACGTCAGCTATCGTCGCAAGGCGGCCCACAGGCTGTTCGAGGCGGCGATGGCCGAGCGTGCCGGCTGAGGCGCCGTCCGCCATTTCGTCAGTTCCGGGAGAGTTTCATGGAAAGTTCGTCACCGAAGGTCGCCCTCATTACCGGCATCACCGGGCAGGACGGTGCCTACCTCGCCGAATTCCTGCTCGAGAAGGGTTACGAGGTGCATGGAATCAAGCGGCGCACCTCGCTGTTCAACACCGACCGCATCGACCATCTGATCGAGGGTCGCTGGGGCCGTGAAGGGCAGTTCAACTTCCACCACGGCGACATGACCGACAGTTCCTCGCTCCTTCACATCGTCCAGAAGGTGCGCCCCGACGAGGTGTACAATCTCGCCGCCCAGTCCCATGTCGCGGTGTCCTTCGAGGAGCCGGAATACACAGCCAATTCCGACGGGCTCGGCACGCTCCGACTGCTCGAGGCCATCCGCACGCTGGGGCTCGCCGGGCACACGCGCTTCTATCAGGCCTCGACGTCGGAACTCTACGGGGACGTGGCCGAGACACCGCAGCGCGAAACCACGCCCTTCCGCCCGCGCTCGCCCTATGCCGTCGCCAAGCTCTATGCCTACTGGATCACGGTCAACTACCGCGAGGCCTATGGCATGTTCGCCGTGAACGGCATTCTCTTCAACCATGAAAGCCCGATCCGAGGCGAGACGTTCGTCACCCGCAAGATCACGCGCGGCCTTGCCCGCATCAAGCTCGGTCTCGACGAGGAGCTCCTGCTCGGCAATCTCGATGCCCGGCGCGACTGGGGCCATGCACGCGACTATGTCGAGGCGATGTGGCGGATGCTCCAGCAGGACGAGCCGGAGGATTTCGTCATCGCGACCGGCGAGCAGCATTCGGTGCGGGAGTTCGTGCAGGTGGCGGGCGAGATGCTCGGCCTGGAAATCGCCTTCGAGGGGGAGGGGCTCGAGGAGGTCGGCATCGATCGGCAGTCGGGCCGGGTGATCGTCCGCGTCGATCCGCGATACTTCCGGCCGACGGAGGTCGAGACGCTGCTGGGCGACGCGGCGAAGGCGCGCGAGAAGCTCGGCTGGACGCCGCGCACCTCCTTCCGCGAGCTGGTGCACGAGATGGTCACCGCCGATCTCGAGGAGGCGCGGCGGCAAGCGTGAGCCGCCGCTTCGCTTGACCTCGATCAAGGAAGGCGGGGACGGGCCCGGCCATCTTCGGATCGAGAAGGAGGACCGAGGATGACGCATGTGCCCCACGAGCTTTCGGAGGAGTTCCCGAACAAGATCGAGATCATGGCGCGCCTGCGCGCCGAGAACGGCCATTTTTCGAGGCTTTACGATGAATACCATGATGTGAACCGGGCGATCCATCGGGCCGAGACCCTTGTCGAGCCGGTGGCCCCGGATGCGGAGGAGGAGCTCCGCCGTCGGCGCGTCAGGCTGAAGGACGAGATCTGGGCGATGATCCGGGCGGCCGAATGCGCCGAGAGCGCCGGCGGCTGACCGGCTGGCGGGCCGCGCGGTTGATGCCCGGCCTATGCCGCGTTCAACCGTTCGCCTCGTCGCAGAGCCAGCATGGCGGCAAGCGCGAAGGTGCAGGCCACGGTCGCCGATGCCATGATCGGCAGCGGCGTTCCGTCATAGGCAAGGCCCGTCGGGATGGCGATCAGCACCGAAAGACCGGTCGAGAGCGCGCTCACGACTGTCGAAGCGGTGCCGGCGACGTGGCCGAGCGGTTCGAGGGCGAGGGCGTTGAGATTGCCGCCCGCGAGCCCGACCATGAAGAATACCGACAGTGCCCAGACCATGTAGAGCGGAAAGGCGAAGGGCAGCGCGTCTCCGCCGAAGAAGAAGGCGGCGAGAGCGACGAGCGAGATCCCCCATTGCGTCGTCAGGGCGGCGGTGGCGACCTTGCGCATGCCGTGGCGCATGACGAGTCGGGAGTTGGCGAGCCCCGAGGTTCCGGCGCCGAGCGCGAGCACGGCGAACCAGAGCGGAAAGGCCGCACCCTTGGCAAAGGCCTCGCCGATGACCTGCTGGGCGGTCGAGATCACCGAGAACAGCATGCCGAATACCATCGTCGCAGCGACGATGGCCAGGAGCGAGGCCGGCGTGGTCAGCACCTCGCGCATCGCCGCGAGGATCGGGCCCGGGCGGAAGGGCCGCCGCCGGTCGGGCGGCAGGGTCTCGGGTTGGCGGAGCGTGACCCAGCTCGTGGCGAAAAGGGCGAAGATCACGAAGAGGAAGAAGATCGCCCGCCAGCCGGCCAGCGCCATCACCGCGGCGCCGAGGAGCGGCGCGAGCGCCGGAACCAGCACGAAGACCGTCATCACGAAGGACATGATCCGCGCCATCTCCCGCCCCCCGTGCAGATCGCGCACCATGGCAAGGCCGACCACCCGCGGCCCGGAAGCCCCGAGCCCCTGGAAGAAACGGGCGAGGAGGAGAGCCTCGAGCGAGCCGGCGCGCCAGCCCGCGAGCGAGGCGAGCATGTAGAGAAGACCTCCCGCGACAATCACCGGCTTGCGGCCGAGGCTGTCCGAAAGCGGCCCCGAGACGAGCGTTCCCGCGCCCATGCCGAGAACGAAACTCGTCACGACGAGCTGCACCCTGTTGCTGTCGTCGGGAGAGAATTCCGCCCTGATCGCCGGCAGCGCGGGAAGCAGGGCATCGATCGAAAGGGCCATGATGGCGAAGAGCGTCGCCATCATCCCCACGAATTCCGCCGTCGAGGGGCGATGCGCTGCGGGGCGGGGCGGGTTCGTCTCGTGATGCATGCGGTCAGCTGCCTTTCCCGGTGCTGGTGTGACGGTCGGCGGGTTCCCCCGCCGTGCCGCGCCGGCCGAGGGTTGCCAGCCGCCTGCGGTCGATCTTGCCATTGGCCGAACGGGGCAGGGCGTCGAGAAACACCACCCGACGCGGCCGCTTGTAGACGGCGAGGCGCTTCGATGCAATGGCAACGATCTCGTCCCTCCCCGGTGCGGTGCCTTCCTTCGGTACGCAGAAGGCGGCGATGATGCGCACGCCGGGTTTCACTTCGATGTCGGTCACGGCCACTTCGGCGATGCCGGGATGGGTGGCGAGCGCTTCCTCGACCTCGCGGGGAAAGACGCGGTAGCCGCCGGCGTTCATCATGTCGTCGGCCCGCCCGTGATGGCGAAAGGCGCCGGTCTCGTCGAGCGAGGCGAGATCCCCTGTCAGGAACCACTCTGCGTGGAAACGGATGCGGGTTTCGCTCTCGGCTCCGAGATAGCCGAGAAAAAGCCCGGGGTCGCGGCGCGAGACGGCGAGCATGCCGACCTCGCCGCGCGGCAGGATGCGGGAAGGGGTGTCCGGGTCGAGGATCGCCACCCGCCGGCCCCGCTGGGCAAAGCCGACGGCAGCACGGGGCGCCGGTCGTGCGGGGCTGCCGGAAATGAAGGTGGAGATCTCGCTCATGCCGAGGGCCTCGTGAATGTCGGTCCCCGTCGTCTCGCGCCAAGCATTCCGCAGCGTCGGCAACAGGCTCTCGCCGGCGGCAAGGCCGTGGCGCAGGCTCGGGATCGGCCGCGGTTCCTTCAGCATCTTGCGATAGATGCCGGGCACGGCGGCAAGGATCGTCGCGCCGCCCCGGCCGGCGAGGAGTGCCAAGGCATCGGGGGGCGTGCCGGGAGCGGGGATGAGCGCGGTTGCCCCGACCGACCAGGGGTCCATCAGGCCGGTGCCGAGGGTGAAGGTCCAGTTGAAGGCGCCCGCATGCAGCAGCCGGTCGTTCGGCCGCAGGTCATACCAGTCGCGATGCATCATCTGCCGGGCAAGGATGGCGCGATGGGCATGAACCACTGCGCGCGGCCGGCCGGTGCTGCCGGAGGTGAAGACGATGTAGGCGGGAGCGTCGGCTGCGGTCGGGGCCGGGGGATGGCGGCATTCGCTCTCGGTCGGCAGCTCGTCTTCCGGAAGAACGGGCACCTCGAGCTGCGGCAGCGGCAGATCGGGATCGACGAGGGCGAGGGCCGGCGCGATGTCGTCGGCGACCGTCCCCACTTCGCATGCGGTGAGCTGGGCCGAGAGTGGCACCGGCACCATGCCGGCCCGGATCGCCCCGAGAAAGGCGATGGGAAAGCGGACCGAATTGCCAAGGCGCAACAGGACACGGCTGCCGGGGGACAGGCGGCGGCGGAAGAAGGCGTCTGCCGCCTCGATGGCGGCGACGATCTCGCCGTGTCGCCAGCGTCGCACCGTGCCATCGGGCGCGAGGATTTCGAGCGCCACATGACCCGGTCGCCGCGCCATGCCGGCCAGAACATGCGCGGCCAGGTTGAAGCGCGGCGGCACCGCGGGCGGCAGGCCCTCGTCGATCAGGGAAAGCGACGCGTCCATGAAGCCGGGATAGGGGAGGGGGAGGATCCGTGCAAGGGATGGCGAGGATGTCGCCGTTAGTGATTTGTCAGGATTTCTTCCCGATACTGGTCGGTGGAGGGGGGGCGACAAGGCGGAGCTGGGGGGGCGGCCCGGCCCGGTGCGGAAACGGCAGCGGATGAAATACGCCATGAACGGGGAGAACTTGGCGCAAAAAAGGCGCCTGCCGAAGCAGGCGCCAAGTTGTTGAGGCAGGTTTCATACAGGCAAGAAACCTATCGAGCAGTGAGTCCCTTATAGTCCGTCCGGTGCCCTGCGCCAAGATGAATCTGGCGCCAAGAGCGCCGGGCGGCTATCTTCAGAGGTGCGGCCAGGGGCGAAGCGGAAAGGAATTTCCATGGGAAAGGCGCCTTTTTCCAGATGCTTGACGGCGATTGTCTTCGTTATGGCGACAATCATGGCCGGAGCGGCGGGTGCTCCGGCTGCGCCGCAACGCGGCATCGCCATGTATGGCGCACCGGCCCTGCCGCCCCGATTCGAGGTCTTCCCCTATGTGAACCCGGCCGCGCCCAGGAGCGGGCGAATCGTTCTGGGGGAGATCGGCGGCTTCGATTCGCTTAACCCGTTCATTCTCAAGGGGCGGGCGCCCTGGGCAGCGCGCATGCTGGTGGCCGAAACGCTGATGGCGCGCAACTGGGACGAACCCTTCTCGCTCTACGGGCTCCTTGCCGAAAGCATCGAAACCCCGCCGGATCGCAGCTGGGTCGAGTTCACCCTGCGCCCCGAGGCGCGCTTTTCCGACGGCAGCCCGGTGACGGTCGAGGATGTCATGTGGTCTTTCGAGACTCTCGGCACGAAGGGGCATCCGCGCTATCGCACGGCCTGGGCCAAGGTGGCGAAGATGGAGCAGACCGGCCCCCGGTCCCTGCGGCTGACGTTCAAGGTCGGGGATCGCGAATTGCCGCTGATCTTCGGGCTTCGGCCGATTCTGAAGAAGGCCGACTGGCAGGGGCGCGATTTCGCCGCGAGCAGCCTCGAGCCCTTCATCGGCTCAGGGCCCTATGTGATCGCGGATTTCGAGCCGGGGCGCTTCGTCAGTTTTCGCCGCAACCCCGCCTGGTGGGGGCGTGATCTGCCCGTGAACCGGGGAAAGTTCAACTTCGACGAAATCCGTTACGAATATTTCGCCGACGGCACGGCGGCCTTCGAGGCCTTCAAGGCCGGCATCATCGACGTGTGGCGCGAACCCAGTGCCGGCCGCTGGCTGCGCGACTACGATTTCCCCGCCATCGAGCGCGGAGAGATCGTGAAGTCGGAAATCCCCCATCGACGCCCCTCGGGGATGCGCGGTTTCGTGATGAACGAACGTCGCCCCCTTTTCGCCGACTGGCGGGTGCGGCAGGCGATGATCGAGGCCTTCAACTTCGATTTCATCAACCAGACCCTGAATGGCGGGACCGAGCCGCGGATCACCTCCTGGTATTCCAATTCGGTTCTCGGCATGCGGCCGGGGCCGGCCCGCGGCGCGGTGCGCGAACGCCTCCTGCCCTGGCGTGATTCGCTGCCGTCGGGCGCCCTGGAAGGTTATGCCCTGCCTTCGAGCAAGGGCGATCGGCGCAACCGGCGTGGCCTGCGGCGGGCGCGGCAGCTTCTGGCGGCGGCCGGCTGGCACGTCGAGAACGGCGTCCTGCGCAACGGCAGGGGCGTGCCCTTCCGCTTCGAACTGCTTCTCCGGCAGGGCGACAGCGAGAACATCGCCATCGCCACCATCTACGCCCGCGATCTCGCCCGGCTCGGCATCGAGATGCGGATCGCCCTCGTTGACAGCGCGCAGTATCGCGAGCGCCTCGACAGCTATGATTTCGACATGACCGCCTATCGCCGCTACCTTTCGCTCTCGCCGGGCAACGAGCAGAGGCTCTATTTCGGCTCCGAAGGGCGCACCCGCCCCGGCACCCGCAACTACATGGGGCTGGCCAGCCCGGCGGTGGACGGTCTGATCGAGCGGCTCCTTGCCGAGCAATCGCGTGAGGGATTCGTCGCCACGGTTCGTGCGCTCGACCGCGTGCTGACGGCGGGGCGCCATGTGATTCCCTTCTGGTTCTCCCGCGTCTCGCGCCTCGCCCACAGGGCCGATCTGCATTATCCCGCAAAGATCCCCATATATGGGGATTGGATCGGCTTTCTCCCCGACATCTGGTGGAGGGCGCCGCCCTGATCGTCATTCGGAAATTTTTCTCCGTTTCCCTCTTGCGGAGTTTTTGTTGATGTCCTAGATGGTGCTTCGCCGACGGGGGCTGGAAGGTTTCTGTTGGCATCCGGTCTGGCTCCGAGGTTTCCGGTATGGGTATTCGGGGTTTTGTGCCGGGTGAGGTTTGGGGATTGATCTGGCGATATCCGCTGGTTTTGTCTGGTGGGTATGGCTGGTTTTTTGTCCCCTGTTTTTTGACATTTGTGGTCTGAAGGGACATGCGGGC